>CAZWFE010000007.1:0-73905 GCA_964633145.1 uncultured Phaeobacter sp.
AACCTGTCAGGGCAACACGCGCACGCGCACCGGGAGGTTCGTTCATCTGACCGTAAACCAGCGCCACTTGTGATTCCTCTAGGTTATCAGGTTTGATAACGTTGGATTCGATCATTTCGTGGTACAGGTCGTTACCTTCACGCGTACGTTCACCAACACCCGCGAACACTGAGTAGCCTGAGTGCACTTTCGCGATGTTGTTGATCAGTTCCATGATCAAAACGGTTTTACCAACACCGGCACCACCGAACAGACCAATTTTACCACCTTTGGAATATGGTGCTAGCAGGTCGATAACCTTGATACCTGTTACCAGAATTTCTGATTCAGTTGATTGTTCGCTGAACTCAGGTGCTGGTTGGTGGATAGCGCGTGTTTCTTTCGCGACCACTGGGCCCTTTTCGTCAACGGGTTCGCCAACAACGTTCAGAATGCGGCCCAAAGTAGCGTTTCCAACAGGAATAGAGATCGGGGAACCCGAGTCTGTTACTTCTTGGCCACGAACCAAACCTTCGGTTGCGTCCATCGCGATTGTGCGAACGGTGTTTTCACCTAGGTGCTGGGCAACTTCCAGAACCAGTTTTTTACCGTTGTTGTCTGTGTTAAGTGCGTTGAGGATCTCTGGCAGATGATCATCAAACTGCACGTCCACAACGGCGCCGATCACCTGCGTGATTTTGCCTTTTGCGTTTGCCATGTTTTCGTCTCCGGTTCTTAGAGCGCTTCAGCGCCCGAGATAATTTCAATCAATTCGTTGGTAATCACAGCCTGACGCGAACGGTTGTACTGAATCGTCAGTCTGTCGATCATATCGCCCGCGTTGCGTGTCGCGTTGTCCATAGCGGACATACGTGCACCCTGCTCTGACGCACCATTTTCCAGCAGCGCCGCAAAGATTTGCGTTGCAACACCACGAGGCAACAAATCAGCCAGAATGGCTTCCTCGCTTGGCTCGTAATCATACAGCGTGGATTCTACGGCGTCGTTTGCCTCAAATTCAGCTGGAATGATCTGCTGTGCAGTTGGGATTTGGCTAACCACGTTGACAAATTTCGCATAGAAAATTGTCGCCACGTCGAATTCGCCAGCGTCAAAACGTGACAGAACATCTTTGGCAATGCCCTGTGCGTCTGCGTAGCCCAAGCGTTTTACGCCGCTTAGATCCACATGGCCGACGAACAAATCACCGAATTCACGGCGCATTGAATCACGACCTTTTTTACCAACAGTCAAGATTTTAACTGTTTTACCAGCAGCCTTAAGCTCGGCTGCCCGTGTTTTTGCAAGTTTTGCGATGTTTGCGTTGAAACCGCCGCACAGACCGCGTTCGGCTGTCATAACAACCAATAACTGGGTCTGATCACTGCCTGTTCCGCGCAACAACAAAGGCGCAGAGCTGGATCCACCGACCGACGACGCAAGCGCACCCATCACGGCGTTAAACCGTTCTGTGTACGGGCGCGACGCCTCGGCTGCATCCTGGGCGCGGCGCAATTTTGCTGCCGCGACCATTTGCATCGCCTTTGTGATCTTACGAGTGTTCTTAACACTCTCGATCCGGTTTTTTAAGTCCTTCAGACTTGGCATAGCCTCGTCCCCTTATGCGAAATCTGCTGCGAATTCATCCAACGCGGCGCGGATTTTTGTCTCAGCTTCGCCTTTGATTTTTGGATCTTCGTTTGTGATGTAGTCCAATAGGTCCGCATGCTTGCCGCGTAGGTGCGCCAATAGGCCTGCTTCGAAACGACCAACTTGGTTTACTTCAACACTGTCTAGGTATCCGTTTGTACCCGCGAAAATCAGACATACGATTTCAGCGTTTGTCAAAGGCGAATACTGTGGCTGCTTCATAAGCTCGGTTAGGCGCGCACCACGGTTCAACAACTGTTGAGTTGCTGCGTCTAGGTCTGAACCAAACTGAGCGAAAGCCGCCATTTCACGATACTGAGCAAGTGATAGCTTAACTGGACCCGCAACTGATTTCATCGCGTTTGTTTGCGCAGACGAACCAACACGAGAAACAGATAGACCTGTGTTCACCGCTGGGCGGATACCTTGGTAGAACAATTCTGTTTCCAAGAAGATCTGACCGTCTGTAATCGAAATCACGTTTGTCGGAATAAAGGCTGATACGTCACCACCTTGGGTTTCGATGATTGGCAGAGCTGTCAAAGAACCGTTACCATGGTCGTCGCCCATTTTCGCAGAACGTTCTAGCAAACGTGAGTGAAGATAGAAAACGTCACCTGGGTACGCTTCACGTCCTGGAGGACGACGAAGTAGCAATGACATCTGACGATATGCAACCGCTTGCTTTGACAAGTCATCATAGATGATCAGGGCGTGCATGCCGTTGTCGCGGAAATATTCTGCCATCGCAGTTGCCGCATATGGCGCCAAGAACTGCATTGGTGCAGGGTCAGAGGCAGTCGCAGCCACAACGATTGAATAATCGATCGCGCCGGATTCTTCCAACTTTTTCACCAGCTGTGCAACTGTTGAACGCTTTTGGCCAACCGCAACATAGATGCAGTAAAGCTTTTTGCTTTGATCGTCGCCAGCTGCATCGTTGTACGATTTCTGGTTCAAAATGGTGTCTAGTGCCACAGCTGTTTTACCAGTCTGACGGTCACCAATGATCAATTCACGCTGTCCACGACCGATCGGGATCATCGCGTCAACGGATTTCAGACCAGTCGCCATTGGCTCGTGAACTGATTTACGTGGGATAATGCCCGGCGCCTTTACGTCAGCAACGCGACGCTCGGAACCATCGATTGGGCCCTTGCCGTCCAGCGGGTTGCCCAAACCGTCAACAACGCGACCCAGCAGGCCCATGCCTGCAGGAACGTCCACGATTGAGTTGGTGCGCTTAACAACGTCACCTTCTTTAATGTCGCGGTCAGAACCAAAGATAACGACACCAACGTTGTCGGACTCTAGGTTCAATGCCATGCCCTGAATTCCACCTGGGAATTCGACCATTTCACCGGCTTGGACGTTGTCCAGGCCATATACACGTGCGATACCGTCTCCGACAGACAGAACGCGGCCTACTTCGGCAACTTCGGCGTCTTTGCCAAAGTTTGTGATCTGCTCTTTTAGGATCGCAGAAATCTCGGCTGCTTGGATACCCATTTATCCGACCTCTTTCATTACATTCGATAGGGAATTGAGCTTGGAGCGGATCGACGTGTCGATCATCTGCGAGCCCACCTTAATAACAAGACCGCCGATTAATTCTTCATCAACAGTCGCGTCAATCTTTACATCCTTGCCAATGCGCGCTTTGATCGCCTTGGCCAGTTTGTCTGTTTGTGTCTTGGTCATCGCTTTCGCCGAGATAACTTCGGCGGTGATTTCGCCTTTCTCTTCGGCAATCAAAGCCCGCAGTTGCGCAACCAAAGCTGGCAGTACGAATAAACGACGCTTAGACGCCATCAACGCCAGCGTGTTGCTGACGATGGGCATTAATTTCATTTTTTTGGCAACAGCTGCTATCGCGTTTGCCTGATCTTCACGGCTGACAACTGGAGAGTTGATCAGATCACGAATATCAGAGCTGTCCGCAAGAACAGTGTCTAAGTCTTGAACATTAGACTCAAGTGTTTTCAGATCCGAGGCGTCTTTGGCCAATTCAAAGACGGCCGATGCATAACGCGCGGCTATGCCGGATGAGATCGAAGCTGGTTCGGACACGTCCACCCTTCCGGTTTTTGGCCCCGGCTAAATGCACACAAATGTATACAAATTCCAAGGGCGTTGATTATGCAATGCCGAAGCAAAGCCTGTAATTCCAGCGGGGGTGTAACAGAGCATTTCGTTCCAAGCAACATACTTTAGCATTTTTTTGGGCTACTAAATTGCCTTATAAATAGTGGACTTAGCCAAAGTGCGACGTAATGCGCAATTTTTTCAGACTTTAACAGTTTGATTTTGACGGTATTCTTGATTCCTTATCCACCCATTTTGGTCAAATTCGACAATTCGCGCCCCTGAAACGAACGCGGCACCGGCCTGGGGGCAGGTTTTCCAAATCCCCCCAAGACGGCTAGGCTGGCACGACTGGACTGGCGCTGTGTCAGCCCTTTGGGGATATTGACTCGTGTGGTCGCCTCGATCAGCAAAACACCGCCTGCAAAAAATGGGGATCTGCGACCGACATTTTCCAGCATCGGACCCATTTTTTGCCAAATGCGTCGATGCGATGGCGGGATATACAATGCCGAGGCATGGCGTTCTGTCGAAAACCCATGCAAACGCAACATGTTTTCCAGCTGACCCAACGAATATGGCCGCCCAAACCCCATGGGCGTCAAATCACTACGCGACCAAAGTCCACCACGATTGGGAACAATAAACATCACACGCCCCCCTGGCCCCAGGACCCTGCGTGTTTCTTCTAGCATGGCACTTGGATGATCGCTGACCTCTAGCCCGTGCATAATCACCAAACGATCAACGTGACCCGTTTCAATCGGCCAATTATGTTCATGGCACAGTACCGATACATTCGGCTGCCCTGCCGGCCACGGCATAACACCCTGTGGCGCGGGCATCAGCCCGATGACGCGTCTGGCATGCGGCAAATACGGACGCAGCAAAGGAACCGCGAAACCGTATCCCACAACGGTTTGCCCCGTTGCATCGGGCCATAATTCCAGCAACCGCGTTCGGATCGCGCGCTGCGCCACACGCCCCAAGGTTTGGCGGTAATAAAAATTTTTTAAGTCCTGCACATCTAGATGCATTGCACCACCCATCCATTCGCGTACACTCGACGCTAACATGATTGATCAAATTGGAAAAGACTATGACACTCGAACATATTACGATCCCATGCCTGAATGATAACTATGCGTACCTAATCGCTGACACCGACACAGGCAGCTGTATTCTGATCGACGCACCACAGGCCGCGCCCATTCTAGATACGTTACAAAAACGCGGCCTGAACCTGTCGCACATTTTGATCACCCACCATCACGACGACCACACCCAAGCCGTTCCTGACATCTTGGCCCAGCATCGTGCAACAGTCATCGGTGCCAAGGCAGACGCGCACCGTTTGCCCCCCCTAGACCAAGCGGTTGAGGATGGACAAATCATTTCCATAGGCGCACATGACTGTCACATTATGGATGTCTCTGGCCATACGTTGGGCCATATCGCGTTCCATTTTCCAAACCTAGGATATGCCTATACAGCCGATAGCCTGATGGCATTGGGGTGCGGACGTTTATTCGAAGGGACCCCAGATCAGATGTGGGCCAGCTTGCAAAAACTGGCATCACTTGGCGATGACACAATCATTTGTTCTGGGCATGAATATACGCTAGCCAATGCCGCCTTTGCAAAAACAATTGACCCGACAAACGCAAACCTGATGCAACGCTGTGCCGACATTCAGGCCGACCGTGCGGCTGGCCGTTTTACCGCGCAGGTCAAACTGGGCCTGGAAAAACAAACCAACCCATTTTTGCGCCCGCACTGCCCCGCCATCCGCGAAACGCTAAATATGGCCAATGCCAGTGATGTTGACGTGTTCGCTGAAATTCGTCGACGAAAGGATAATTTTTGAAAATTTTGACGAAATTCACGCGAAATTTACAGTTTGTGGCATGAAAATCGCAAATAGGGCTTGAACACGCCACAGTTCGAACCAAACATTATATATGCGGGTCGTAATCGAGCGACCCAAACATTTAGAAAGAAAGGAGCACCTAACGTGCCTTCATTCTCGCCCACACTTGAAACCGCAATTCATGCAGCGCTTGCGCTTGCGAACGCACGTTCGCACGAATTCGCAACCCTAGAACATTTACTTTTGGCATTACTGGATGAACCGGATGCGGAACGTGTTTTATTGGCCTGTGACGTCGAAATTCCACAACTGCGCCAAACATTGCTGGAATATTTGGATGATGACCTGACATCCTTGATCGCCGAAATAGAAGGGTCCGAAGCGGCGCCGACAGCTGCGTTTCAACGTGTCATTCAACGGGCGCTCATCCATGTGCAATCCTCTAGCCGCAAAGAGGTGACTGGCGCAAATGTATTGGTTGCCATGTTTGCGGAACGCGAATCCAACGCCGCCTATTTCCTACAAGACCAAGACATGACCCGCTATGACGCGGTCAATTTCATCGCCCACGGTGTGGCCAAGAACCCGCAATTTGGTGAATCCCGTCCCGTCAGTGGCGCCGAAAACACCGAGGATGCGTTTTCATCTATGTCCGGATCGACCAGCGATGACACCAAGAAAGAAAGCGCATTGGCCAAATATTGCGTTGACCTGAACGTCAAAGCATCCAAGGGCGATATTGATCCTTTGATCGGCCGCCACGATGAAGTTGAGCGGTGCATTCAGGTGCTATGCCGGCGTCGCAAAAACAACCCGCTGTTGGTTGGCGATCCAGGCGTGGGCAAAACCGCAATTGCCGAAGGATTGGCACGGCGTATCGTGTCCCAAGATGTTCCCGAGATTTTGTCAAATACGACCATTTTTTCGCTGGATATGGGATCGTTGCTTGCAGGCACACGCTATCGCGGTGATTTCGAAGAACGCCTAAAGGCCGTGGTCCAAGAGCTGGAAGACCACCCAGATTCCGTTTTGTTCATCGATGAAATTCACACCGTCATTGGTGCCGGCGCCACATCAGGCGGCGCGATGGATGCGTCAAACCTGTTAAAACCTGCATTGCAGGGTGGCAAATTGCGCACGATGGGATCAACCACCTACAAAGAGTTCCGCCAGCATTTCGAAAAGGACCGCGCCCTAAGCCGCCGGTTCCAGAAAATTGACGTCACCGAACCATCGGTTGACGATACAGTCAAAATCCTGAAGGGGATCAAAGGGTATTTCGAAGATCACCATTCGATCAAATATACCGCAGATGCTATCAAAACTGCCGTCGAATTGGCCGCACGATACATCACCGATCGCAAATTGCCCGACAAGGCCATCGACGTCATTGACGAAGCAGGCGCGGCACAGCGTCTGTTGCCAGAAAGCAAGCGTCGCAAAACAATCGGTGTCAAAGAAATCGAAACAGTGGTCGCGAAAATCGCACGGATCCCGCCAAAAACCGTGTCCAAGGACGATGCCGCCACCCTGCGCGATCTGGAATCCAGCCTCAAACGCGTGGTCTTTGGCCAAGATACCGCGATCGAGGCCCTGTCAGCCGCGATCAAGCTGGCGCGTGCCGGTCTGCGCGAACCTGAAAAGCCCATTGGCAGCTATCTGTTTGCGGGCCCAACGGGTGTCGGTAAAACCGAAGTTGCAAAACAGTTGGCCGACACGCTGGGCGTGGAATTGCTGCGCTTTGACATGTCCGAATACATGGAAAAACACGCAGTCAGCCGTTTGATTGGTGCCCCCCCCGGCTATGTTGGGTTTGATCAGGGTGGCCAGTTAACCGATGGGGTCGATCAGCACCCGCATTGTGTTCTGTTGCTGGACGAAATCGAAAAGGCCCATCCAGACGTCTATAACGTCCTGTTGCAAGTCATGGATCACGGCACATTGACCGATCATAACGGACGTTCGGTGGATTTCCGCAATGTGATCCTGATCATGACATCCAACGCCGGTGCTGCGGAACAGGCCAAGTCTGCCATTGGATTTGGTCGTGATCGTCGCGAAGGCGAAGACACCGCCGCAATTGAACGCACCTTTACCCCCGAATTCCGCAACCGTTTGGACGCGGTGATCAGTTTCGCGCCATTGCCGAAATCAATCATTTTGCAGGTTGTCGAAAAATTCGTTCTGCAGCTTGAGGCACAGTTAATGGATCGTCATGTTTCGTTTGAACTGACCAAAGCGGCTGCCGAATGGCTGGGCAACAAAGGGTATGACGAAAAAATGGGCGCACGCCCCTTGGGCCGCGTGATCCAAGAGCATATCAAAAAACCACTGGCCGAAGAATTGCTGTTTGGCAAATTGGCCAAGGGTGGTTTGGTACGCGTCACGGTGCGCAATGGTGAATTGCAACTGGATATTCGTGGACCAGAAAACCGGCAGATTTCGGGTGACAAACCGCCCCTGCTGACGGCGGATTGATCCACCTTTGATGCACCCCTAGTACAGATTGACAGCGCGGCCTTTCGGGGCCGCGTTATCGTTCGGTCAGCTTGATTTCAATGCGGCGATTGCGGGCACGCGCTTGGGCCGTGTTTTCGTCGGAAATGGGTTGATATTCGCCAAACCCATTTGCCGCCATGCGGTCCGCCGGCATCCCCAAATCATCGACCATATAGCGCACCACAGACAATGCGCGCGCTTGGCTCAGTTCCCAGTTATCGCGGAATTCACCCGTTCCCGACAGCGGGATGTTATCAGTGTGTCCATCCACGCGCAAAACCCAATCAACCCCGTCGGGGATATCATTCATCACCGATTTCAGGATGGTCGCGACCTGTTCAATTTCCACCATTCCGGTGCTTTGCAATTCAGCCTGACCGGGGTCAAACAGAACCTCGGACGAAAATACAAACCGATCGCCCACAATCTGCACGCCATCTTGGCCTGCCAAAATTTCACGCATTCTGCCAAAAAATTCGGATCGGTATTTTGCCAATTCTTCGGCCTGACTGGCCAGACGATCACGCTCTTGCTGTAATCGCAAGCGCTCGGCCTCTTCTAATTTGCGGTTTTTGCGTTCTTCGGATGCGACACGGGCCAGTGCGGCATTCAACCGATTGCCCATATTTTCCAACTGCGCTTGGCTCTCGATATCTTTGACCTCGGATTGTTCCAGCAATCCTTGCAGTTTTTGCATTTCTTGTCGCAGGGTCGCGACCTGTTGGTTGAGCAGCGCGGTTTGTTTTTCTGCCGCGATCAAGTCTTGGGCCTGTTTGGTGGCCAAGCTGCTGGCATCCGCCAGCTGCTGACGCGCGTTTTGCAACAGCGCGTTGATGCGCTCTTTCTCGGATGTTTCGGTTTGGGCCAATTCATCGGCCGCCAAACGCGCGGCCAGTGCAGTTTCCAACTGACTGCGCAGATCTGTGACCTGATTTTGCGCCGACAACTGATTGGCCAAGGCCTCGGCCAATTTCTGTTCCAAGGTCGCAGTGCGTATGACCGCTGTATCAGATTGATCCACCACACTTTGCAAAGTATCCAATCGGCTTTGCAAATCCGCTTGGGTCCGTTCCAATTCCACATTGGCCGTTTGTTCCGATTTCAATGCGGCCAAGGCCTGAACCAGATCCTGTTGCAGCGAAGTCAGCTGTTGTTCTTGTTCCTTGGACTGGTCTTGGGCCAATTGCGCTTGAGCCTGTTGGGCTTGTAGCTGCTGTTCCAACGCCACCTGACGCGCCAGTGCAGCCGCAAGGGCCAAGTCCCCGTCTTGGATCAAACGCGCATTTTCGCGATTTTCCGTTTGCAACCGATCTATTTCAGACTGCTGCGTGGTTATCGTGGCGTTCAGTGAAAACATCGCATCGTTTAATTTGTCCTGCAAATCAGCCTTGGCCTGATCGGCGGCGGCCAACAGGGTCAAGGTATCTTCGGCCTGTTTACGCTGCTGTTCCAATGCCAATGTCATTGCAGTCAATTCAGCGTCGGCATTTTCCAAACGTTTGCGCAATTCCTGCGCAGCGGCGGCGGATACCAATTGCGCAGCCTCAGCCGCGCTAAGCTGATCATTTAGATCGGCAATTTGGGTTGATTGATTTTGCAGCTGCACTTGGGCGGCGGCGGCATCAGACTTAAGGCTGGCGATCAAGGCTTGCAATGCGTCACGCTCGGCGGCTTTGCGGCGGGCCTCTTCTGCGGCAAGGTCGATTTCATCACGCGCGGTCGCCAAGGCCAGCGACAGGGCCTGCTGTTCGGATAGCAATGCTTGTTTGTCCGCCTCTAGCGACTGAATGGCGGCCTGATTTTGCGACTGCTGCGCCAACAGGCCGGCCACCTGTGCCTCATACGCGGTGATCTGGTTGGTGGCATCAGACAGCGCAGCGGCTTGCGTATCGCGTTCCTGCGTCAGCGCGGCAATCAACGCGGATTGCTCTGCCAACTGATCCTGTGCGCTGACCAAACTGGAACTCAGCGTGCCCAATTCCGTTTCCAAATCTGCCACGCGGCTGCGTTCCATGCCCAAAGCCTGTGCCATACTGGCAATTTCTAAGCTAAGCGTATTTAATTCGGTTTCCTGCCCTGAAATGGTTTCACGCAACACAAACTGAATGACCATAAAAATGGTCAGAACAAACATCAATACCAGCAAAAGGCCGGTCATCGCATCCACAAACCCCGGCCAGATGGATGCCTGAAACCGTTGTCCTGTGCGCCGCGATAACCCCATGCTGGCCCCCTAGCCCCGATCCGACCGTTTGCCTGCGTCGATTTCGGTCAGCGCTTGGACCAAGGCATTGGTCAGCGCCTGAATATCACTGCGAATGGCGGTCAATGTTTCCTGACGCCCTGCGGCCACATCCTCCATCAGGTGCAACATCTGGACGTCGATTGACCGCAGACGCATACGGCTTTCGGCATCGACAGCATCATTTTGTTCCATCGCAGATAGCACGGCCAATAATTTTTCCTGCCCCTCGGCCACACGTTCCAAGGCGCTGTTGGCCGGCGCGCTTTGTTCCAAGCGGTCCGTCAAACGTTCCAGTTTGCTGGATAGATCAGATATTTTTTCGTCCACCATACCGCGGGTTTGGTCAGATTGGGCGAACATGACGCGCATCGCCTCCATCTGTTCGGACATTTGATCCAGTACAGCCGTGAACATGGCGCTGTCGCCCGACATTTCGCCATCGCCTGACGAAAACCCCAGCCGCGTCATGGATGATAACCATTCCTCAAGCTCGCGGTAAAATCGGTTTTGACCGTGGCCTGCAAACAATTCCAACAGGCCCACGATCAACGATCCTGCCAAGCCCATCAGCGACGACGAAAATGCAACGCCCATGCCGCCCAGCTGGCCCTCAAGCCCGCTCATCAAACGGGAAAACACCTCGAACCCGGTTTCGCCATCTTGGGGGGCCAGCGATCGGATGGTTTCGACCAAGGCAGGCACCGTTGTGGCCAAGCCATAAAATGTGCCCAACAGCCCCAGAAAAATCAGCAGGTTGACCACATATCGTGTAAATTCACGCGCCTCTTCGATGCGAGTGGCAACAGAGTCCAGAATGGATCGGGTTGACGATGCCGCAATTTGCATCCGCGTTCCGCGCGTGCGCAACAGGGTTGCCAAAGGCGCCAAAATCTGTGGGGCGCGCGATGATTGATTGCTGGAATCTTGGGCGAAATTTTCGATCCAACGCACCGAATAAATCAACTGTGCAACCTGATAAATGCAGCTTAGGACACCAATCGCAAAGACCAGAAAAATAAATCCGTTCAGGTAAATGTTCGCGGTCATAATGCCCACAAACTGTGGCAGTGCCATAAACACACCTGCCCCTGTCAGACCCATGGCGACCAGCATCATCAGAATTTGACGGATCGGTTGGGAAAAATGCAGCTTTGCTGGTATCGGCTGATCCATTTGTGCCTCGGGGGTTGCTCTATCTTTGTTGACCATAAAACGACCTAGCCTGTTAATCCAAGTCTATTCGCTGCGTATGGCATGAACTTGGTCCACCAACCATTGTAAATCTGCATCGTTTATCCCTAAACCGTCCAAATGTGATGCTGTGTTGCACAGGTATTCCCAATTTGGCCCCCGCCCGCCAACAGCATGCGCAATGATACGGGCCTGTTCGTCTAGTGGCAAATCACCACAATATTGATCATGGTCGGGGTCGATCACATATGTGACGGCCGCCAAAACACGGCCATCTGCCAGGGTGATGTCCAATTCTTTTTCCAAATATGCAGAGGACACCAATTCGCGTTCGCGCAGATATGCCAATGTTTCGTCGACACAGGCATCCGCGACACGAAATGCCATGCCGTCACACCGCGCCCCTTGGGTATAATCCAATGCCAGCACCAATCCGGGGTCGGCCAGCGTCCCCCTGTGGTGAATGGACCGCATACAGAAAGAGCGATGATAATCCGGCAAATGCGCCAGTTGCGTTTCGACATATTCAAAGCCGGGGTTCCACAACAGCGACCCATAGCCAAAAACCCACATTGCAGTTTCTTTCTTGGTTGTTTTCCCGCCTGTTTAACGCCAATCTGCACCAAAGGCAAAGAGGCGAGACCCATGCAGCGCATTATTTTATTTACAGTTGGCTTAGCGATCCTGTGGTCCATCAATTGGGGGTGGGGATATTCGCGTAATATGGATGATACACGTGCTTGGTTTGATGCCCCCGCAGCGCAGGTGGGCGACGTATCCCAACGCGGATTTCCCAGTCGCTATGACGTGACCTTGGACGATGTGGCGATACCGGCAATTGGGTTTACGGCAGAATTTGTGCAAATTTTGCGCGTGGTTTATAACGCGGACCATCGCATTATCGTGTTGCCCGATGAATTCACCCTGATGGGCCAACCTGTTTCGGGCACAGGATTTCGCGCATCGGTCGTGCGCGATGGGGATTTTGCCCGCATCACTATCGAAGGGCGCGACATCACCCTGCCCCAAGGTCTGCGTGCGGCGCATGGGCAAATTTCCATGATCCCTGACGTAGGACTGGGGCAATATAAACTCTATGTCGCACTTGATGCAGCGACGCTGAACGGCACGACCCTGGCCACGCCCATTCAGATCACAGCCGATGTGACACTGCCTGAAACCATCGACCCCAGTTCGCTGACATCCGTTTTGCCTGGTCTATCTGGATGGGGCAAAACCGATGTCACCGTGGTCACGCCCGATGAAACCCTGTCCAACCTAATCCTGGACGCAATGACACGCACCCTGTCTGGGCCTGTGCCGCAGTCGGCGGACATGGACGCGCTGCTGGCATGGGTTGCAACATTGATGGGATCGGCCGCATACCAATCCGGTCAGGGATCATGACATGACACAGCACCCACCCCAGACCGGTCCCCGAAATTTGATCACCGATGTTGATGGTGTTCTGGTGGGGCACGCCAGTGATCCAAACATTTGCACAGGGGTCAGCGTGATCACGTCTGATCGGCCCTTTGTTGCGTCCTATCACGTGATGGGGGGCGCACCGGGGACGCGCGACACCGATTTGCTGGCCCCTGATAAAACCGTGTCAGACATTGATACGATTGTGCTGTCTGGCGGATCGGCCTTTGGTCTGGATGCGGCATCGGGTGTATCGGATGCACTGCGCCAACAGGGGCGCGGGTTTGCCGTGGGTGATATGACCGTTCCCATCGTTCCCGCCGCAATTTTGTTTGATCTGGCGAATGGTGGGACCAAGGATTGGGACACATCACCCTATCCCGATTTGGGGCGGCGCGCCTATGCGGCGCGGGGCGACCAATTTGATCTGGGCACAATCGGCGCAGGCTATGGCGCATTATGTGGCACGATCAAGGGCGGACTGGGGTCTGCATCGCTGCACCTGTCTGGGGGCGGTATGATCGGGGCAATGATCGCTGCCAATCCCGTTGGCAACCCCTGCGATGGCGCGGGGCGATTTTGGGCGGCCCCCTATGAATTAAACGGTGAATATGGGGGAATGGGCAGTCCCAAAACGGACGGACAGATATATGACCTAGCCCTTACAAAATTGGGGGCCTTGCACCCCAACCAAAACACCACAATCGGGATTATCGCCACTGATATCACATTGGACAAGGCACAGCTGGCGCGGCTGGCGACCGCGGCCCATGACGGGATCGCGCGTGCAATCAGCCCCGCACATTTGCCATTTGACGGCGATTTGATTTTTGCCATATCCACGGCCAAACGGCCCGCGCCCGCAACCCCGCATGCCATGGCCGAACTATGCCATTTCGCAGCCGCCTGCGTTGCGCGATCTGTGGCGCGCGGTGTTTATCATGCAACAGCCCATCCGACAGATGTGAAACCCAGTTGGGCCGCGGCCTATGGCGACCCTTTGTCATGGAAAAAATCATAGATTTTTTCGGCCAAGGCGTCCGATACCCCATCGACGGCTTTTAGGTCGGACAGGTTCGCGCGACTGACGGCCTTGGCCGATCCGAAATGGGCCAACAATGCCTTTTTCCGTGCGGCACCTACCCCATCGATTTCATCCAATGGATTGGCAACAAAGGCCTTGGATCGCTTGGCCCTATGGGTGCCAATGGCGAAACGGTGCGCTTCGTCGCGCAGGCGTTGGATATAGTACAGCACGGGATCATTGCGTTGCAGCGCAAAGACGGGTTTTCCTGTGACGTGAAATTCCTCTTTGCCGTGGTCGCGATCAACGCCTTTGGCCACGCCGACCATGGCCACATCCTGCACACCCAAATCGTCCATAATTTCGCGCACGGCTGATACCTGTCCAGCACCCCCGTCGATCAACAACAAATCCGGCCAAGTGTCCGATTGGCGTTGCGGATCCTCTTTCAACAGGCGTTCAAAGCGGCGGCGCAGCACCTCTTTCATCATGCCAAAATCGTCGCCGGGGGTCAGATCGGTGCCCTGAATATTAAATTTGCGATATTGGTTTTTCATCAATCCATCGGGACCTGCCACCACCATGGCCCCCACCGCATGCGCCCCCTGAATATGCGAGTTATCATAGATTTCAATCCGCTCTGGCGGCTGTTCCAGATCAAAGGCATCCGCAACCCCGCGCAGCAATTTGGCTTGGGTTGCACTTTCGGACATGCGACGGGCCAAGCTTTCTTTGGCATTGCGCAAGGCACCTGAGACCAATTCCAATTTTTCGCCCCGCTGCGGCACGACCAAATCCACCTTGCGGCCTGCGCGGTCGGACAGCAAATCCTGCACCAAATCCGCGTTTTCGATGTCGTGGGACAAAATCAACTGCTTGGGCGGTTCTTTGGTGTCGTAGAACTGCGATACGAATGCCTCTAATACCTCGGCATGGGAATTATCGGGGGCGATACGGGGGTAAAAATCGCGGTTACCCCAGTTTTGATTGGCGCGAATAAAAAACACCTGAACACAGGCCTGCCCCCCTTCGATATGCAGGGCGATGATATCGGCCTCGGGGACAGTGCGCGGGTTGATGCCTTGGGCGGTTTGCACCTGCGTCATGGCGCGAATACGGTCGCGCAGGCTGGCGGCTTTCTCAAACTCCATCGCGTCGGACGCTGCCGCCATTTGTTTGGCCAGTGTTTCCTGAATTTGCGTGGATTTCCCCGACAAAAACCGCTGGGCATCGCGCACCGCCTCGGCATAGTCCGATTTCGATATGCGACCCACACAGGGCGCGGTGCAGCGTTTGATTTGATATTGCAAACAGGGCCGCGTGCGCGTGTCAAACATACTGTCCGAACAATTACGCAGCAAAAACACCCGCTGTAATTGCGCCAAGGTATAATTCACCGCACCCGCCGAGGCAAAGGGGCCATAATAGGTGCCCTTTTCTTTTTTAGCGCCGCGGTGTTTTTTGATTTGGGGGAAATCGTGATCTGTGACCAGAATGTTTGGAAAACTTTTGTCATCACGCAGCAACACGTTATAGCGCGGCTTTAGCTGCTTGATCAGGTTTTGTTCCAGCAGCAAAGCCTCGGTTTCGGTTTTTGTAGTCAAAAACATCATTTGCGCGGTTTCCGAAATCATCCGCGCGATGCGACCTGAATGGCCGTGTGGACGGGCATAATTTGAAACGCGTGCTTTCAGATTGCGGGCTTTGCCAACGTATAACACCCGCGCTTGGGCATCCAACATGCGATACACGCCTGGGGAATGATCCAGTTGTCGCACATAGTCTTGGATTAAGTGATGGCCCGTTTTATCCGTCATGCTGCCCGATACCCTGTGATTTTTCAGTGATACAGCGATTCTATGTGTCGCTGCAATTTTCCATACCCAAATTCAAGGGTAAACCTTTCCACGGAACCTGTGGATAAGTCTGATGATAACTTTTGGAAACGCAGGATTTTTCCTTATTTTTTGGTGATTTCGTTAATTTGCACAAAAATTAGGCAATACTGTAAGCATTTGATTCAAAATGTTATTTTTTTATTGTTAGCACCAACACCTTGAATTTTATACATTTTTGTAAACTTTTGTGACGGTTATTTGACAGAGGGGACAACTTTTGGCGCACCACCTTGGCGCGAACTATTCCACGCCAAGGACATCTGGCGTTTGCCAAGCCAAATGTTGGCCGCCATCTACGCAAATTAATTGCCCTGTGACGGCCGGAGCATCCAAAAAATACCCCAAAGCGGCACAGATATCTTGGGGGTTAGATCCGCGCCCCAACACCGTGTTTTTGCGCTGATTTTCGAAATGCTCATTGCTTTGGCGTGCGCCAATTAATGTGGGGCCCGGGCCAATGGCATTTACCCGCACATCAGGTGCCAAAGCGCGTGCGGTGGTTTGGGTCATCGCCCACAGCCCCATTTTCGCGATGGTATACGACATAAATTCAGGCGTCAGCTTTCGCACCCGCTGGTCCAGCATGTTGATGATCAATCCGCTGGCAACGGGTTCATTGCAGCTGTCGATTGCACCCTTGGGCACCTGACGCGCAAATTCTTGGGTCAAGACGAATGGCGCGCGCAGATTGCTTTCCATATGGCGATCCCACGACTGGCGCGATGCTGTGTCCAGATTGTCGTATTCAAACACTGACGCGTTATTGATCAAAACATTCAGCGGTCCACCCAGCGCATCGACGGCTTGGGCGATTAGCGGTGTCACTTGGGCTTCGTCCAAAATATCGGCCTGAACCGCGACAGCAACGCGCCCCAGCGCTTGGATTTCTGCGACGGTGTCTTGGGCCGCTTGGGCAGATCCATTGTAATGGATGGCAACATCATAGCCACGATTTGCCAAATACAGTGCCATAGCACGGCCCAATCGTTTCGCCCCGCCCGTTACAAGTGCGCGCATGTTTGGATCCTTGTTTTTATTATAACAGTGTGACCACATAACTAGCGTAAAGCGCTAGCAGGACAATGCCCCATCTGCGACCCAATCGCCATCCCAGAAATACAAACGGGGTCATCAGAACCGACACAGCCAACATAACCCACAAATCATAGGTCAAAAATTCGGACGCAACGCTGATCGGCGCGACCAAAGATGCAACACCGATGATCCCCGCAAGATTGAATAAATTCGATCCAATCACATTGCCCAAGGCAACGTCAGCCTGTTTACGAATAGCCGCCATGACGGTTGTCGCCAGTTCGGGTAAGGACGTTCCAATCGCAACCAATGTCAGCCCGATGACCGTGTCTGACACACCAAAATTGCGCGCAATTTCACTGGCCGCATCGACCAAAATATTGGCCCCCAAGGGCAGACCAATCAATCCCAGCAGCAAAAACAGTAGGATTTTCCACATCGGCAATGCGGGGTCTGCGCCCTCAAGGTCGTCTAGCAAGTCATCCTCGGGCTGCATCTGGCGTCGTGCGTCATATATATTTTCGCCCAGAACCAGCGCCAGCGCCGCCAAAAGAACCAAGCCCTGCCACATGCCAAATTGTCCCGTAAATGCCAGCGCAATAAACAAAACTGATATGCCAAGCATAAAGACCAAGCTTTTGCGGGAATCTGATCCATTCGTGTCCATGGTCGAAATTAACGCGGGCACCCCTAGAACCAACAGGACATTCGCGATGTTTGAACCGACCACATTCCCCATCGCAATGCCAGACACACCCTGCAGCGCAGCCTGAATGGCCACCAATAATTCAGGCGCCGAGGTGCCAAATGCCACAATCGTTAGCGACACGATCAACGCAGGTATGCCCAACCGCAGGCTAAGGTTCACAGCACCGCGCACCAAAAAATCGCCCGCAACGACCAATAAAACGAACCCGAAAGCTGTCAAAACCCATGCCATGATTATTTACCGTTGGTTGCACGAACACTTGGTTCGTCCGATTTGAAATTTCCCACATTTGCGGCATTTTCGGGTGCGAATGGATTTGGGCGCAATCACGTGCAGTTTACCAAACATCGCCAAAACACCGATGAGGATTAAAAATAAAACGACTGCTTTGATAATCATGATTACAATCCAAACTGAGCAAAGGCAGCGCGTTCCTGAACATAGGTTGTCACGCCATCCGCAACCGCCATGCCAATGCGTTGGCCAATTGATTTTTTCACACCATAGTGACGATAGCGCAGTTTTTCGCCAAACCGTTTGCGCAGCACGTCATCCATATGGCCCAACCCGTCAATCAAACCCAAATCGACCGCGCTTTGTCCTGTCCAAAATTCACCTGTAAACAAATCCTGATCCCCGACCAACCGCGTGCCGCGGCGGGCGGTGATGTGGTCTTGGAACGCGGTGTGCATTTCGTTCAATATACGGTGCAGACGCTCGATATCTTCTGGTTTTTGTGGTTGGAATGGGTCCAACGTGGATTTTGATTTGCCCGCTGTATGAACGCGCCGTTCCACGCCGTGGCGGGTGATGAAATCTTGGAACCCGAAACCTGCGGAAATGACCCCGATTGATCCAACGATTGATGTGGCATCGGCATAGATCTCGTCTGCTGCCACAGCAATCCAATACCCACCTGATGCTGCGACATCTTCGACAAAGGCATAAACAGGCACATTGGTTTCATCGGCCAACCGCCGAATGCGCGACCCAATCAGCGACGATTGCACAGGCGATCCGCCCGGCGAATTGATCAACAGCGCCACGGCAGATGGTTTGCCTTTCTTAAAGGCGCGCTCTAACACCGGGCCAATTGCACGGTCATTCAAACTGCCGCGGCCCGACGCGGAAATCATGCCAGACAGACGCACGGTGGCAACAGTCGGTTTTTTGGGCAAAAAGGGTAATTTCATCATGTTTCATGATTTAGATACCCTTTCCCCGCGAAACAAGGACCCGTGCCACATATGTACAAATTATTTTTACAACATCGGGCGTAATGCGCAGGTCAGGCCCCGCGCACCGTATCAATCATCAACTGAACATTGTCCGGGTTTGCATCCGGTGTAATACCATGGCCAAGGTTGAAAATATGTGGTCCCTTGGACAGGGCCTGCACAATGCGGCGGGTTTCATCCACCAAGTCCTGACCGCCTGTCACCATATGATGCGATGCTAGGTTACCCTGCACACAGCCATCAGGCTGCACATGTTCGGCAACCCATTCCGCAGACACAGAATTATCAACCGCAACGCAATCTGCGCCCGTTGCCTTGGCAAACCCGATGTAACGGTCGCCCCCTTCGCGGGGAAACGCGATGATTGGCGTATTTGGATAGCGGGCTTTCAACGCCGCAATAATTTTTTGCGCGGGCTTTAGCGCGAAATCATCGAAATCCTGCCCTTTCAGCGATCCGGCCCAGCTGTCGAACAGTTTCACAACCTCGGCGCCCGCATCGATTTGGGCGGCCAGATATTCGATGGTCGCATCTGTCAAACGATCAATGATCTGTTCAAACACTGCGCGATTTTCCGATTTCAGCGCATGTGCTGCGCCCTGATCCTTGGATCCGCGGCCTGCGATCATATAGGTGGCAACCGTCCATGGCGCGCCTGCAAATCCGATCAATGTCGTTTCCTTGGGCAGTTCACGTGCCAAAATGCGCACCGTTTCATAAACGGGATTTAGGGTTTCGTGAATATCACCAACGGACCGCAGCTGATCAAATTCGGCCTGTGTTGTTGTGGTTGACATACGCGGGCCTTCGCCCGTTACGAACCACAAATCAGCGCCCAAGGCTTGGGGCAGCAGTAAAATATCAGCAAACAAAATCGCCGCATCAAATCCATAACGGCGAATGGGCTGCAATGTGACCTCGGCGGCCAGATCACTGTTATAGCACAGGGACAAAAAATCGCCCGCCTGCGCCCGTGTCGCACGATATTCAGGCAAATAACGGCCCGCTTGGCGCATCATCCAAATGGGCGGTGTATCCAGTGTTTCCCCCGCCAAAGCCCGCAAAATCGTTTTATTATTCGCCATTGGATTTCCTTTTTTATTGCTTTCGTCACGCCAAATCGATCAGATGTCAAGTAAAGTGTGCTTGTCTAACCTTAACTGCCCGAGTAAATAAAACATATGAACAATGTATATCCAACCCCCGCATCGCCTTTGAAAATCGGAACCCGTGGCTCTCCTTTGGCATTGGCACAGGCTTATGAAACCAGATCGCGGCTATCACAAGCCTTTGATTTATCAGAAGATTGCTTTGAAATTATTGTCATCAAAACAACAGGGGATCGCATCCTAGATCGCCCCCTAAAAGAAATTGGCGGCAAGGGATTATTTACCAAAGAAATCGAAGAGGACCTACTGTCAGGAAAAATTGACATAGCCGTTCATTCGATGAAGGATATGCCAACGTTGCAGCCTGATGGGCTGATACTGGATACCTATCTGCCGCGCGAAGACGTACGTGATGCATTTGTGTCACTGTCGCACGATGGATTGGCCGATCTGCCCGAGGGCGCAAAACTGGGATCATCCAGCCTGCGCCGCCGCGCGCAGTTGATGCTGAAACGCCCTGATCTTGAGGTGGTTGAATTTCGTGGAAACGTGCAAACCCGTCTGAAAAAGTTAGAAGACGGGGTGGCAGATGCCACATTTTTGGCCGCGGCTGGGCTAAAGCGTTTGGACATGGCGCATATCGCCAAGAGCTTTATCGACACGGACATTATGCTGCCGGCTGTCGCCCAAGGGGCCATCGGCATCGAACGCCGCAGTAATGATTCCGCCACGGCAGATATGTTAGCTGCAATCCACCACACCCCGACGGGACAGCGCTTGGCCGCTGAACGTGCGTTTTTGGCGGCTCTTGACGGGTCGTGTGAAACGCCGATTGCCGGGCTGGCCGAATTGGACGGCACAACGCTGCGTTTGCGCGGCGAAGTTATTCGCCCTGACGGATCCGAATCAGTTGCCGACGATCAAACTGGCGCGATCGAGGACGGTGCAGAAATGGGCCGTGCCATGGCGCGAAAATTATTGGAACAGGGTGGTCCCAATTTCTTTGACTGGCGCTAGTTTTGACTGAACTAGTTTTGTCTGCCGCACGTTTTGGCTGGCGCGGATAGGACGCGCCTGACCTAATCCAAATCGGGCAATAATTTGCCGGGGTTCATGATGTTATTGGGATCCAAGGCCCGTTTAATCTGCCCCATCACCGATAGGGCAACGGGGTCTTTGCGGCGGCGCATAGATGGTAATTTGGCCTGACCTATGCCGTGTTCTGCCGAAAAACTGCCGCCCAGATCCAATACGATATCTTCGACGCACTGCATGATCGCGTCCTTGATCGCGGGATCAGCTGTGCTGGCCGACACCGCATAATGAATATTGCCATCGCCCAAATGCGAAACGACCATCAGGCGCAGGCCCGGGTCGACTTGGCGTAACGCCACATCGGCACGGTCCAAAAACACAGGCACCTGATCCAACGGGACAGCCACATCATTGTTGACCAGATTGGGCAGGCGCAGGGTCAATTCAGCGGCCGCTTCGCGTCGGTCCCACATTTCGGCCCGCTGTGCCGAATTTTGCGCAACAACCGCATCCAATATTGCGCCACGGTCCAAAAACTGGGCCAAGGTGTGTTCCAACAAAGATACCAATGAAATTTGCCCCGCAGAATTGGGCCGTGCCATATCGTCAACGGTGGTTGCGATTTCCACCATGATGTTGACGTCATACATTTCATCGAATGGTGCGCGCGCGTTGGGTTTGTGATCCAAATGCGCCTGAACATAATCACGCGGCATGTATTCAAACGCCTCAACCCCGCCACCGGTGGCATCCTGTAGGTCGTTCAATACGTCCAAGGCATCGGAAAGTGACCGTGCCGCAATCATCGCGGTGGCATAGGCCTTGGGCTTGGGTGCCAATTTCAACACGGCCGCGGTGATAATGCCCAATGTCCCCTCGGCCCCCATCAACAGATGGCGCAGATCATAGCCTGAGTTATCTTTGTGCAGCTGCGACATCGCGTTTAACACGCGCCCATCAGGCAACACCGCCTCGATCCCCATCACACGGTCGCGGGTATTGCCATAGCGCAACACATTTGATCCGCCTGCATTGGTGGACAGTATCCCACCAATGGTGGCCGACCCACGCGCACCAAAGGTGACGGGAAATACCATATCATGGTCATCAACCGCGGCATGCACCTGTGATAACACAGCCCCCGCCTGAACAACCGCAATCCGCGCGGCGGGGCGAATGTCGTGAATGGCGTTCATACGTTCCAAACTGACGATCACGGCCCCATTGGCCTGTGTTGCCCCACTGAGCCCCGTGTTGCCCCCCATCGGAACCAAGGCCACGCCATGGTCATTGGCATAGCGCACGATCTGCGCCACCTGCTGGGTATTTTGTGGTCGGACCACGGCCAAAGGGGACGAAGGATAAACCCTGATCCAATCCATGGCATAGGGGGCCGTGTCATCACCTGTCAAAACATGTGATGGGCCGACAATATCTGCCAAGTCTTGGGGTAATGCCATCTATCGCCTCGTTCTTAGACCCATTTGGCAAGCGGTGGCAGACTCATCAACACAGCATTCGCATCATGCCCGGTCAGCAACCCAAATTTTGTGCCACGATCGTACACCAAGTTATATTCAGCATAGAGCCCACGATGCACCAACTGCGCATCTTTATCCGCATCGGTGAAATCCTGCACACGGCGTTTTTCGATCAACGGCACATAGGCCGGCAAAAACGCGCGTCCCAAATCTTGGGTCAGTTCAAAATCGGCCTGCCAATCGCCCGTGCAGCGATCATCCATAAACACACCACCCACACCGCGTGCGCGGCCCCGATGGGGGATATAGAAATATTCGTCGGCCCATTCCTTTAGCTCTTGGTACAGGCCATCGCCATGGCGCGCCAAATGCTGTTTTTGGGTGTCGTGGAAATGTTGGGTATCTTGTTCATATTCCAAACAGGGGTTCAAATCGGACCCGCCGCCAAACCACCACGCATGCGGTGTCCAAAACATCCGCGTATTCATATGCACCGCTGGGCAGTGCGGGTTGCGCATATGGGCCACCAATGAAATGCCACTGGCCCAAAAACGGGGATCATCCTTCATCCCGGGTATGCCTTTACGGGCGGCCATGGCATGCTGTGCCTGTTCACCCAAAACACCATAGACCGTGGAAATATTCACGCCGACCTTTTCAAACACGCGTCCACCGCGCATGACACTCATCAATCCGCCGCCTGCGTCTGATCCATCATCGCTGTGGCGCGATGTTTCTGTAACCTCAAAGGAACCGGGATCCATATCCGCAAAGGGACCTGTGCTATGCGACTGTTCAAGCCCTTCAAATGCGGCGACAATTTCATCACGCAGCGTTCTGAACCACGCACTTGCGGTTTGTTTTTGAGTGTCAAACATGTCGGTCATAAACCATCCTTTCTAGTGTGCAGATGCCTTGACACTGTCGACTAAACTGCGCCCGCCGTCTAGTGTCATTATGTGACCTGTCATAAATCGCGATGCGTCTGACGCCAAATATTGTGTGGCCTCGACCACTTCGTTTGCCGAGGCGATCCAACCCAGTGGGGTTTTGTCCTCAATCTCTTGGCGATACTCTGGATTTTCCTTAAGCGCGGATTGCAGGCTGGCCGACATCAACGACCCAAAGGCCACGGCATTTACACGAATATTATGCTGCGACAATTCAATGGCCATCGCGCGGGTCATTTGGTTCAATGCAGCGGTTGATACCGAATAGGCCAACATATTTCTTTGTACCGAGTTCGCCGCGATAGATGACAGGTTAATGATCGATCCCGCAGGACGATCAGATGGATCATCCACGGCCTGTTTTATCATCCGCTTGGCCACTGACTGGGTAATACGATAACTGGTCATCAGGTTTTGATCGATCAAGGTTTCCAGCGATGTGTCGTTGACATCCAATGGATCTGTCTGCAACACCTGACGCGATGCATTTACCAAAATATCAATATTTTCAAAGGCATCAATCGTTGCCGACAACAAATTGGCAACCGTCAGCCGTTCGCGCAAATCGCCCGCAAAAAACCGCACATTGCCGTCATCTGGGAAATCCTCTAACTCTTTCTTTAGGCGTTTTTCATCCATGTCGGCAAACATAACATTCGCCCCATGATCCGCAAAATGACGCCCAATGGCCAAACCGATACCATTGGCCCCACCCGTCACAATCGCGGTTTTGCCCTCGATCGAAAAACTCATCCCATCTCTCCTATTATGCGGTGCGTCTTAGCGTTTCGTGCGTTTTGGGCGCGCCGCATGATAAACCTTGAACTGGGGCGTGCCCGACAGCTCTTGGACCGATTGAAAACTGGCCTCTAGGACCGATTCATAGGGCAAATGCCGATTGGCCACCATAAATAATTGCCCTTGTGGTGATAAATTCGCGGCAGCATTGCGGATAAACGCCTGCCCCAAGGCCGGATCCGCCCGCCCTGCGACATGAAACGGGGGGTTCATCACCACAGCATCAAGCAGCTTGGGCGCGCGCCATTGCGTGGCATCGGCCCAAACGGGCACAACGCGATCATCCGAGACATTTTTTGAAATCAGCTGCTGTGATGCGAAATCAGCCTCGACCGCGAAAATTTGGGCAATCGCAGGGCTGTCACATACGGCGTGGGTCAAATATCCCCAACCCGCCCCTAAATCGGCCACAACACCGCGCAAAGGCGGCAATGACTTGGCCAGCAACTGCGACGCGGGGTCGATACCATCGGCGGAAAATACGCCCGCAGCGGTGGTAAAACCTTGGGGCAATTGGGTGCCCGTGTCTGCATAATCGGGGAACTGTGCTGGGGTTGAAAACCACGCCAGTTTACCATGTGCCTTGGATATCGGCGCGCTAAGGTCGACGTATTTTTTCACATCTTTCAAGATGCTATCAATGCCGTCGGTTTTCTGGCCATCGACCAATACAACGCCCTGCGGCACGACTTGGGTCGCCTGATAAATCAAATCCCGCGCCTGTTTTTTGGATTTGGGCAACAACACAACTGCAAAATCAAACGCGCCTTGGGCCTGCTGGATCACACGAACGCCTGCTGTGCTGAGCCGATCCACAAAGGGGGCAAAACCCTGCACAACCGTGATGTCGCCGGACACACCGACCAATTCACTGGTATCTGTTGCGTTAAACACAACACAGCTTGCCCCACTTGGGATCAAGTCAGCGCCATCGCGCATGGCAAAGGAATATCTGTCAGAAAACATCGCTCAAAGTCACCTTATCGTGGTTGCTTTGATCCCTTTACTCTTTTTCCATCGTACATTGCAAAGGGTGTTGATGACGACGCGCGAAATCCATGACTTGGGCCACCTTTGTTTCGGCGATCTCGTGACTGAACACACCCACAACGGCCACGCCCTTTTTGTGGACAGTCAACATAATTTCAAAGGCCTGCGCATGCGACATACCGAAAAACCGTTCCAGAACTGCAACAACGAATTCCATCGGCGTATAGTCGTCATTTAATAACATAACCTTGTACAAAGGCGCCCGCCGCGTCTTTGATTTTGGTTTGGTCAAAATGCTCTGGTCTGTATCGTCGTCGTGGTTTTGCGACATCGCTACTGTATCCGTACTGTGTCAGTGGGTTGCATGGGTTTTCGTTGGTAGGTGTTTATATAATTGATCTGCGCCCGATGAAAAGGCATGCGCCCAATATTCTGCCGCCTTTTTCATTAAAATCACGGTTTAGTAGGTCGGACCACAAAAACCCCAATATGTATTAAATCCTATCCCAATTTCCCAAAAAATCATTGCAAATGAATACTTTATTCAGGGAAATAAATGTGCTAGGATTGTAAAAAATAAATATAAGTCGGGAATCCGACATGAGGCAGTAAAAGGAACGGAACCTTGTTTAGACGGCAGTTTGCGCCGGCTTACCTTTGGCGCGTGGGTATAGCATTTCTTTTGATTATTACGGTATTCGCGTCTGCTTCGTACAGTGCGCCCTATGCTGCGTTGGTGATGGACGCCCGCAACGGCAAAGTGTTGCACTCAGAAAATGCTGATACGCGATTACATCCTGCATCCTTAACCAAGATGATGACATTGTATGTCGCATTTCAGGCCGTGGAAAATGGCGAAATTAGTTTGGACACCATGGTGCGCGTGTCGCGCAATGCAGCATCCGAACCCCCATCGCGTTTGGGGCTGAAAACAGGTCAAAAAATCAAACTGCGCTATCTGATCCGCGCGGCGGCCATCAAATCGGCCAATGATGCTGCAACGGCCATTGGCGAAGCGATCGAGGGATCCGAAGCCGCATTCGCGCGCCGCATGAACCGCACGGCGCAGGCCCTGGGCATGACACGCACCACATTCAAAAACGCCCACGGATTAACGCAATCGGGCCATCTGTCGACTGCGCGGGATATGACCGTCTTGGGTCGGCATTTGTTTTACGATTATCCGGCCTACTACAACCTGTTTTCGCGCCGCAGCGATTACGCAGGTGTGCGCAATGTCAATCACACCAATAGCCGGTTTTTGTCGAATTACCGCGGGGCAGATGGGATCAAAACGGGGTTCACCCGCGCGGCAGGATATAACCTGACGGCATCAGCAGAACGGGGCCGCGAACGGATCATTACCACGGTATTCGGCGGCAAATCCACGGCATCGCGCAACCGCCAAGTGGCGAAATTGATGGATTTGGGATTTTCCAAGGCCCCCAGCCGTGTCGCATTACAAAAACCGAAACGCCCCAGTTACCAGGCCACCGCACTGGCCAAACATGATCCGGCCAACACCGGCGGGGCCTATGGGCGCACCGTGCGTCTGGATACCACACCGGAAAAGAGTTTACGCCCCAAACTGCGCCCTGAGACGTCGGCCCCCACACTGGTGGTCAACGTAGACCTGAAAGAGGATATCGAACAGGCGCTGAAAATGGCGAAAAATGTCCGTCTTGATGTTCCCGCGGCGCCAGAACAGGCGCAGCCCAAAACGGCCAAGATTGCATCCGTGCCCGCACCTAAATTGCGTCCAGCCGCATTCAAGCCCGCGACTGTGACCAATGGAACCAGCACTGCATCCCAGACCAAAGTGGTCAGCCGCGCATCCGCATCAAATGCACAAAACTGGGGCATTTCCATCGGCAAATATCCCAGCCGCTATGCCGCCGAAAAAATGTTGTTGAAAACGGCACTTGCGGAAATTGATATGCTGCAGGGATCGCTGCGCAAAGTGCGTCAGAATTCCCGCGGGTTTGAGGCAACATTCCAAGGGCTATCGCAGACAAATGCGGATCAAGCCTGTCGGCGACTGCAATCGCGCGATATCAACTGTTCCACCCTGTCGCCCAGCTAAACGCAAAGCATCGTCCGATCCATTAGTCTGGTTTCGGGCGATCATCCCATTCACCGGTTAATATGCGCTGTGCGTCCCCTTCCGGGTCGTCATATTGGCGCGAGCGCAGTGTATATAAAAACCCTATCAACCCGACACCGCCCAGAAAAATTGAAATCGGGATCAGATAAATCAGAACATCCATTATTTCATCCGTAATGCGTTTAGGGTGACCGTAATGGACGACAGTGACATTGCCAAGGCCGCAATCAAAGGCGTCGCAAACCCCGCAATCGCAATTGGGACCGCCAACACATTGTACAGGCTCGCCAATTGGAAATTTTCCCGTATGCGGCGCTGCGCAGTTTTGGACAGGGCGATTACCCCAATCAAACTGTCCAACCGCTGTCCCAGAAAAACAACATCAGACGCAACACGCGCCGCGTCTAGTGCGGTGGCAGGCGAAATCGACACATGTGCCGATGTCAGTGCGGCTGTGTCGTTTAATCCATCTCCGATCATCAAGACATGGCGGCCTTGGGCCTGCAACTGCGTGATATGGGCGGCCTTGGATTCGGGCGTTTGATTGGCGCGATAGGCTGTCACCCCCAACGCCGCAGCAACGCGCGATACAGGTGCCAAACCATCGCCAGATAGGATTTGCACGTCAATGCCAGCCTGTTGCAAATCTGCAATCAGATCCGCCGCACCACCCCGCATTTGGTCGGCAAAGGCAAATTCCAGAATTTCCCCACCAATTTGCACCCATGTGGCCGTATGATCGCGCGCGGTTGCACCGACCCATTCTGCGCGCCCCATGCGCACCTGCTGCCCCCCATATAGCGCCGATACACCATAGCCTGGGTGTTCTTGGACCTGATCCAACCGGATTTCTGCGACCCCCTGCTCCGACAGCGCGGCCGCCATGGCCTGCGCCAAGGGATGCGCCGAGGCCCGCGCCAAAGCATGCGAAATCTGCAATTGTTCTGCGGTGGCGGCAGGCAAATCGATCAGGGTCAGATTCCCATCGGTCAGGGTGCCCGTTTTGTCGAAAACGACCGTATCCACCTGCGCCAAACGTTCGATGGCTGTTGCGCTTTTGATCAACAAACCCTTTTTGAACAGACGGCCTGACACGGCCGTTGTCACCGCTGGTACGGCCAAACCCAGCGCACAGGGACAGGTGATAATCAATACCGCCGCCGCGATGTTCAATGCCATGCGCAGGTCCTGTGAATACAGATACCACCCAACAAAGCTAAGCGCAGACAGGATATGCACGCCCGGCGCATAAAGCTGCGCTGCCTTATCCGCGATTGAGGTATATTTAGAACGCCCACTTTCGGCGATGGCAACCAGCTGCGAAATTTTCGCCAATGACGTGTCTTGGCCCACCGCAGTTGCGCGCAATTCCAAGGGGCCGGTTAAATTCACTTCGCCCGCGCGCAATTCGGATCCAATGGTCACAAATTCAGGGCGGGTTTCACCGGTTAAAATGGATCGGTCAATTTCTGACTGCCCTTGGATCACAACACCGTCCAACGGCATTCTGGCCCCCGGACGCAGGATGACCGTATCGCCCACCTGCACCTGTGATATGGGCACGGTTGTGTCCTGACCGTCTTTGCGAATAACGGCTTTGGTGACCTCTAGGGCTGACAATTCTTGCGCGGCGGATCGTGCAATGGATCGGGTGCGATGATCCAGATAACGGCCAGCCAACAAAAAAAACGTCAACGAAATTGCCGCATCAAAATAAGCATGTTCCCCAGACAGGGATGTTTCATAAATCGATGTCCCCAGCGCCAATAGGATCGCCAAGGATATAGGCACATCCATATTCAACACACGTCCCCGCAACGCGCCCCAGGCATTTGCAAAAAACGGATAGGCTGCATAAAGCGTGGCCGGCACCGCAATCAGCGCAGAAATCCAATGGAACATGTCGCGTGTGATGCCTTCGGCCCCAGACCAGACTGCGATAGACAACAGCATGACATTCATCATGGCAAATCCAGACACGGCCAAACGGGTCAGCAACCGCCGCGCGGCCTGTTCCATGGCAGATTGCCCCAACAGGGATGCATCCAATTCGTGCGCTGGATATCCGATCTGGTCCAAGGCCTGAATAAACACCTGCACATCAATGGGACGGGTCGTATCAATTGTTGCACGGCGCAGGGTCAAATTAACCCGCGCCTCTTTCACGCCATCAATGGTATTTAGCGTTTTTTCGATCGACGAAATACATACCGCACAATGCACAGTTGGCACATTTAGCAAAATATGCCCTGCCATATGGTCCGTGTCTGCTAGGTTTTGCGCCATGGGCGCCGCATTGCAGGCGGGACAGGCAGAAATGGGGGCATGTGTCATAATCAATCGCCTTTATTCAGAAACCCATAAATCCAACCGCTGTTCAAAGGTTACGCCAGACTCAGACTGTGCGGTCACCTTGACGATCCAAACACCTGGCCCCAAATCAGCAGCCGCGCGATAGGTCGTTCCATCGAATGTCATCACCGGATAGCTGTCGTATTCGACAGTGGTTTTGCGCCCAATCAACACACCGATATCCGCGGCCTGCACAGGCTGACCTGCGGCGTCTGTGATGTTTAATGCCACTTGGCCTGCGTCATATGTCACCGCACTGGTCCAGCCCAGCGCCTGTTGTGCCTGACGGCGGGCATCAAAATCCTGACTGGCGACATAGGAATTTTTCACCTCAAGCCCGGGAAAGGTGCTGACCGCCTTGAATGCCAGGGTCAAATTCACCGCGATGATCACACCAAAGGACAGTGCGAACACCGCCAGCATGTGTTTTCCTGTAAAGCGTTTTTCCATTGTCATTTGTTTGCCTTTCCATTGAATACCGTATCTTTGTAGGCGCGTTCGCCAGATGACAGATCCTCAACCCAGATCCGCAGATCGGTGACTTCGTTTGTCGCAGGCGCCGATCCCTTGGGGGCCAGAACATAGACACGCTGCAAATAGGTGCTGTCGGCGGGAACATCGATGGATTGATAGGCGCTGCCCTCTAGTTCGACATAATAACTGACATCGCCGCGCACGGTAATATTGAACACACTGTCCACGCTGTTTTTGTTGCGCAGGCGGACTTCGTATGTGTTGCGGATGGTACCGTCGGACAGGGTGACAAAGGTCGGGTTGCGCACCGGTGCGACGGTCAATTCGATGTCTTGGCGCACGAACAGGGCCACGACTAGGGCAATACCCACTGCCGACCACAGCGCGGTATAGATCATTGTACGCAGACGGAACACATGGCGCCAGATCGGCCGCGGCGCATGACCTGCCCGTTCGCGTGTTTCATCAGACAGGGCCAGATAATCAATCAAACCGCGCGGCTTGCCGATTTTGTCCATCACATCGTCACAGGCATCGATACACAGCGCACAGGTGATACAAGCCAATTGCTGACCATCGCGAATATCAATCCCCATGGGGCACACATTCACACAGGCCATACAATCGATACAATCACCCAATTGATCCGCATCCTCGGATTTGCGGTGTTTGCCGCGTGGTTCACCGCGCCAGTCGCGATATCCAACTGTCAGGGTTTCTTCGTCCATCATGGCGGCCTGAATACGGGGCCATGGGCAGGCATAGATGCAAATCTGTTCGCGCATAAATCCGCCAAACACAAAGGTGGTCAGCGTCAAAATTGCAATGGTGGTATAAACAACGGGGCTGGCCTGAAACGCCCACAAGTCCGCCAACAAAGTTGGCGCATCGGCAAAATAAAACACCCATGCACCGCCGGTGGCCACACCAATCAAGAGCCATAGGATCCATTTTGTGACCCGCAGACGAATTTTGCGCAGGTCCAATTTTTCCTGACGATGCAGCCGCAGACGGGCGTTGCGGTCGCCTTCGACCCAGCGTTCGACCAAGATAAACAAATCGGTCCAAACCGTTTGCGGACAGGCATATCCACACCAAACCCGCCCCAAGGCCGAGGTAAACAAAAACAACCCCAATCCAGCCATAATCAGCAAACCCGCGATGAAATAAAATTCATGCGGCCAGATTTCGATCCAAAAGAAATAAAAGCGCCGCGATGCAAGATCAACCAATACCGCCTGATCGGGCATAGATGCGCCGCGATCCCAGCGGATCCAGGGCGTTAAATAATAAATCCCCAAGGTGAAAGCCATCAGAAACCATTTCAGATTTCGAAATTGTCCTGACACACGCCGAGGGAAAATCGGTTCACGCGACATGTATAAATCGGGCGGAGTATTTTGGGAATCGTTAGCCACGTTTTGCTCTTTCTGATCAGATCGTTGACCTGTATCTAACAAAGTCGATGACTGATGCCTTGATCTGGATCAAAACCGAGCCGAAATATGATGCGCGCCTATACCGGTTCGGGATCTGGGTTCAGTTCGTTTGCCAGCCATGTCACCAATGATGTGACAGGAATATCCGGGAATTGGGTTTTATGCATGATTACATAATCACGGCGTGGTCCCAACACTTTCAAGCGCGTTAAACTGTGGTTTGCAAGCTGTTCGCGCACCAAATAGCTATCAATCACACCAGCTGCACGCCCTGATAAAATCATTGGCAAACATTCATATTCCGACAGCGTTTCGACTGACCCATTGTGCACCTCTAAGAATGACTGCAATTCTATGCCGTGCCCCGCCTCGGCTTGGCGTTCATCTATCACCAAAGGTAACTTGGTCACCCCCTGTTTCACATATTGGCGAATCAAATTTTTCGTAGCGACAAGACTAAGTTCGCTGCTGAACAAATAATCACAGCGATCTGGCCGTTCCCCCACACCGACAGCAGAAATCAATAAATCACTATCCCAACTCACAAGGTCTTCACCGATTGCGAGTGGATTTAAGGTCACTTTAATATCAGGGAATTTTTGACGAAACTTGGGTAAGAGCCCCATCAGAAAATTAAATGACATACAGGGCGGAGTCGTAATGCAAACGCTTGCAGGACGCACAATTCCCGCACTTTTGCGTAAACCATTCGTGATGGTGGAAAATCCAGAAACCAAATCTTCTGCCAACACTTTCCCAGTTTCAGTAAAAACCAAATGTTTGTCGCGCCGTTCAAACAGCTGTTGACCCAGTTGGGCCTCAAGTGCGTGAAAATGTTGCTGCAAATGGGCGTTGCTAATTCCCATGGCCTGTGATGCTTGCGATACCGAACCTGATTTAGCAAAATACGCCACAGCTTGCAGCATAGACAGAGCGGGTAGATTGAAAAAATCCATCAATGATCCTTTGACTTAATCACATGTCAGACAATGAAAGGGCGTCCTAATCATAGAACGCCCAAAACAATCTAAATGTTATAACGCAAACAAAAACTTATTCGCCACCACCCAAACTGTGAACATAGGCGGCAACCGCGCGAATTTCAGCTTCGTCCAGACGGGTGTTCCAATTCGGCATAACGCCATTGCGGGCCTTGGAAACTTGGGCCACGATGTTGTCATAACCATCGCCATAAAGCCAGATGGCATCCGTCAAATTTGGCGCGCCCTGAAACCGATCGCCCGTACCGTCATCCGCGTGACAGGCCGCACAGTTGTCCAAATAAACGGTTTCGCCCGCAGCCACCTGATCGATATCCTGCGGATCGCCGGTCAGGGACATGACGTAATTGGCCACTTGGGAAATTTCCTCTTTTTCCAAGATTTCGCCAAAACTTGGCATTTCAGAAAAACGTGCGTCATCGTCGGATGTGTTGCGGATACCGTGGGTGATGGTCAGGTGGATATCCTCCATCGTGCCGCCCCACAGCCAGTCGTTATCCAGCAGGTTCGGATAACCATTGGCCTGAACACCCGCAGCGCCCGATCCGTGACATTGCGCGCACCATGTGCGAAACACGGCCGCACCTTTGTTTTTGGCATAGCCCAGCAATTCGGGATCAGCTGAAATTTCGGTCAATTCGGCATTGGCCAAGGTCGCATTGATCTGGGCCAAAGATTGTTCAACAGCGTCAATATCCTTGGCAACCTCGGCGCGGGTGGAAAACCCTAGCAACCCAGGTGTTGCCTTGGAAATCATTGGCCAAGCAGGATAGGCGATCGAATATCCGATGGCCCACACGATACAGGCATAAAATGTCCACAACCACCAGCGCGGCATCGGGTTGTCGAATTCTTCGATCCCGTCCCAGCTGTGGCCAGTGGTTGGCACCTGATTGTTTTGGTCTTTTTTGTCTTTAACGCTCATTGCTTATGCTCCCCTCTTGGGGCTGGTTTATCGTCATGGCGAAATGGGATCGCAGCCGTATCTTGGTATTGGGTCTGTCCGCCTGGGCGAAAGGCCCAAAAAATCACACCGATGAAAAAGGCAAACAGAAACATCAACATCCAACTGTCTGCGAATTGACGTAGAAAGGTATATTCTTCCATCTTATCCTCCTATCGGCTGGCATCAGGTTCAAAGGTTGAAAAATCGACCATTGTTCCCAAAACTTGTAGATACGCAATCAAGGCGTCTGCCTCGGAAATACCGGGCTGGCCGTCAAAATTGCGCACCTGCGCACCGGGATAGCGTTCAAGCAATCCATCCGTATCGCCAAAGGGGTCAACCTGCAGGGCAAAGTCGTCTTGCGCGGCGTCAATCATTTCGTCTGTATATGGCACACCAACCATGCGGTGGGTTTCCAACAGATCGCGGATATATTCACCATCGATCATTTTGCGTTCCAAGAACCCGTATTTTGGCATCACGGATTCGGGCACAACCGATTGCGGATCGCGCAGGTGGTCCACATGCCATTCATCGGAATACCGGCCACCGACACGGGCCAAATCTGGGCCAGTGCGTTTTGAACCCCACTGGAACGGGTGATCATACATGGATTCGGCCGCCAGTGAATAATGGCCATAGCGTTCCACTTCGTCGCGCATGGGGCGGATCATCTGGCTGTGACAGACATAGCACCCTTCGCGGACATAGACATCACGACCTGTCAATTCCAACGGGGAATAGGGGCGCACGCCTTCGACCTTTTCGATGGTGTTGTCCAGATAGAACAGCGGTACGATTTGAACCAAACCGCCGATTGTCACCACAAGGAAGCTGAGGATCAGCAACAATGTGGCGTTGGTTTCGATAATTTTATGTTTATCAAGAATTGCCATTTTCTGCCTCTCTTTATTCAGCGGGTTGTGCAACGACTGCGGATTGGGTTGCGGGTGACCGTTTGACGGTCATCCACAGGTTCCAACACATGATCAGCGCACCGGTCAGATACATCACGCCACCCATGCCACGCACAACGTACATCGGGAATTTCGCGGCGACCGTATCGGCAAAGGAATTCACCAAGAACCCGTTTGCATCGACTTCGCGCCACATCAGGCCCTCCATGATGCCAGTGACCCACATTGATGCGGCGTATAGAACGATACCAATTGTGGCCAACCAGAAATGCCAGCTGACTGCGCTCATGCTGTACAGGCGTTCACGGTTCCACAAACGTGGGACCAAGAAATATAGCGAACCAAAGGTGATCATACCGTTCCAGCCCAGCGCACCGGAATGCACGTGACCGATGGTCCAGTCTGTGTAATGCGACAGGGAATTGACCGCGCGGATCGACATCATCGGGCCTTCGAATGTGGACATACCGTAGAAGCCCACAGAAATAACCAGCATCCGCAAAATCGGGTCAGTGCGCAGTTTATCCCAAGCACCAGACAGCGTCATCAGACCGTTGATCATACCACCCCATGATGGCATCCACAGCACGATGGAAAACACCATACCCAAGGTCGCCGCCCAATCCGGCAGTGCGGTGTAATGCAAATGGTGTGGGCCTGCCCAGATATAGATGAAAATCAATGCCCAAAAGTGGATTATTGACAATTTATAGGAATAAACAGGGCGCTCAGCCTGTTTGGGAATGAAATAGTACATCATCCCCAAGAAACCGGCGGTCAGGAAAAATCCAACCGCGTTGTGGCCATACCACCACTGCGTCATCGCATCTTGGACACCTGCAAACACCTGCACCGATTTGGACCCAAACAGGGACACAGGGATCGACAGGTTATTAAACACATGCAACATGGCCACTGTGACGATGAACGACAGATAGAACCAGTTTGCCACATAGATATGTTTTTCCTTGCGGCGCATGATCGTGCCTAGGAAAATGGCCAGATATAGCAACCAAACAACGGTCAACAGCCAATCGGCAACCCATTCTGGTTCGGCGTATTCTTTCGACTGGGTGGCGCCCAGCAGGTATCCAACGGCCGTCATTACAATGAACAACTGATACCCCCAGAACACCCACCATGCAGCGTTACCACCCCAAAGGCGTGCAGCTGATGTCCGCTGAACCACATAGAATGATGTTGCCATCAGGGCATTACCCCCAAACGCAAAAATCACCGCCGAGGTGTGCAAAGGACGCAAACGACCAAAATTGGCCATGCCTTGGGCCCATTCGAAATTCAACGCCGGGAAAGCCAGCTGGAATGCGATAAATGTCCCAGCTAGAAATCCAACCACACCCCAAAAGGCAGTAGCCACGACACCGTATCGCACGACGCCATCAAAATAGGATTGTTCACGAACCACGACTGGAACAGGTTCATCGGTATTGCGTAACGTCACCAAGAATGCGACGACAGCAGCCACCATAACGATCAAAGCTTGGCCCTGATATGCTATGTCACGCGCGTAATTGGTGGCGATCAACGCCAAAAGCGCGATCATACCAAATGCGATCAGCTTAAAGTAATTTGCCATTTTATTTCCCTTTGTTTCCCCGCAGAATCACCTACGGAGGCTTGCGCCTTGGAAAAAGGAAATGCGTGTTTTCGTGATTTCGTTCTTTGATCTATGTCAAGAAACAGGATTGTTCTTTAGAAATTTCGGACAGGCATCCGCAAATTATGATAAAAATCCGCCATCTGCGTCATCACCCGCTTCGGCAATCAATCGTTCCATATCTGGAACCACGATATGGCGCTTGCCCTCTAGTTTAATGATACCGTCTTTTTTCAGCGCCGAAATCTGGCGGGAAACGGTTTCCAATGTCAGCCCTAGATAGTCAGACATTGCATCGCGGGTCAGCGGCAATTCAAAATCGATTTCTTTGTTTGGTGGTGTTTTGTGCAATTTCGCATAACGACGTGCCACGATTGCGAATAGGGATGCAATTTTCTCGCGTGCTGTTTTGCGTCCTAATACCAACATCCATTCACGTGCCGCATCCAATTCATCAAGCGTGATTTCCAGCAAACGCTGGGTCAGATGTGGCGTCATGACCATCAATTCTTCGAAAGGCTTACGACGAAAACAGCACAGTGTGACATCCGTTGTGGCCACAACATCATACATCACACCTTCGCGTCCGGGACGGCCCAAAAAATCTGATGGCAACATAAGCCCAACCATCTGTGTTCGCCCGTCCTCCATCGTTTGGGACAGGGACGCAACACCCGTCACAACCGAGGCCACAAAATCCATTTCACTGCCGGTCAACGCAATTGTTTGCCCCGCGGAATAGGTGCGATAAAACTTAATTTTTTCTAAATTTGATAATTCATTGTCATTGCACTGCGAACACACGGCACGATTGCGAATCTGACATTCACTGCATGAAACCAAAGTTTTTTTGTAAGCGACCATAAAATACTCAATCATGTTTGATCTGAATCAAAGAACAGATCTATCGGACTGAATTACCATAACTTTATGACACAGATAAAACAACTCAATCGCTTGGGTCTATTTGACGCAAAGGCGCCACGCTATACCAGTTATCCCACCGCGCCCCATTTCAATACGGGCGTAGGGCCAGATGACTTTGCCAACTGGATCCAAGCAATCCCACAAGGTGACCGCATATCCCTGTATGTGCATATCCCTTTTTGTCGGCGGTTGTGTTGGTTTTGTGCCTGCCGCACGCAGGGCGTCCAAACGGACGATCCTATTCTGAATTACATCGAACGGCTGGAAAAGGAATTGCAGCTGTTGGCCCAGCACCTGCCACAGGGCGTTACATTGTCCCAGCTGCACTGGGGCGGCGGAACACCAACGATTTTGTCCCCCAATGCCATCACACGTCTGGCCCAAACGATTGCCCAAGTGGCGCCATTTTCCCCCGACTACAGTTTTTCGGTTGAAATTGATCCAAACGAAATCGACGCAGCCCGTGTCAGCGCATTGGTTGCAGCAGGCATGAATCGTGCGTCCCTTGGAATCCAGGATTTCGATCCAGAAATCCAACAGGCCATCGGCCGCCCCCAAGGGTTCGAGGACACAAAACGGGCCTTTGACATGTTGCGCGACCATGGAATTACATCCATCAATGCCGATTTGGTCTATGGCCTGCCCCACCAAACGCCTCAGAAATTGACCAATACGGTGCAAAAATTGATGGCCATGTTGCCTGATCGCATCGCGCTGTATGGTTATGCGCATGTGCCGTGGATGGCACGGCGCCAAAACCTGATCGACAGCGACAGCCTGCCCAGCGCGCAGCAACGTTTGAAATTGTTTGAAACCGCACGGGATTTGTTGAAATGGGACAATTACCAGGACATCGGCATTGACCATTTCGCCCTGCCCCACGACAGCATGAGCACCGCCGCAAACAACCGCACGTTAAAGCGCAATTTTCAGGGCTATACCGTTGATCCTGCCGATGTGCTGATTGGATTAGGCGCGTCCAGTATTTCGAAATTTCCACAAGGATTTGCACAAAATGCGGGGGCGACATCGCACTATGCCCAAGCGATCGAGGCCGGCCAATTTGCAACATCGCGGGGACATGCAATGACCAGCGACGACAAAATGCGCGCCAAGATCATAGAATCGATCATGTGTCATTTTAATGTTCAAACAGCCGAAATTCTGGACAATTTCGACATTAGCCGTGCGCAAATTTATGCGTTGTTCGGTCAGATCAACCAGCAGTTCGAATTCATGCTGGATGTAACCGACCAAGGACTGTTTATCCCAGAACGGGCGCGGCCACTGACGCGTATGATTGCCCAAAAATTCGACGCCTATGACCCGAATGCGGCAAAACATTCATCCGCAATCTAGGGCCCTATTCTTCGCGCACTAGTGCTGCTGCTAGCAGGGTTTGGGTATATTCGTGTTGCGGGGTATCAAAAATATCGGCCGCGGTACCCGATTCCACGATATCGCCCTGTTTCATTACCAAAACCCGATGCGACATGGCACGCACCACGTTCAAATCGTGACTGATAAAGATATAGGCCAGACCATATTTTTTCTGCAGATCCCGCAGCAGATCGACAATCTGAACCTGCACCGTCATGTCCAGCGCGGATGTAGGTTCGTCTAAAACGATCAATTTTGGGCGCAAAATCATGGCACGGGCAATGGCAATCCTTTGACGCTGACCACCTGAAAATTCATGCGGATAACGATCCATCATGTTCGGGTTCAGGCCCACTTCGGCCATGATTTCGGCCACTTGGGCGCGGTGCTGACTGGGCGATGCTTTGGCATGTACCTCTAGCCCTTCGGCGATGATTTGGGCACAGGTCATACGCGGGGATAAGGATCCAAAGGGGTCTTGGAACACGATCTGCATATCAGCGCGCATGGCACGCAGGGCCTTGGTGGACATCTTTGAAATGTCTTGCCCACAAAACACAGCATTCCCTTTATATGCGGTCAGCCGCATCATGGCCAAGGCAATGGTCGTCTTACCTGATCCACTTTCACCAACAATGCCAAGCGTTTCGCCCTGGCGCACTTGAAAATCAGCGCTGTTTACGGCCTTAACATGGCCCACAGTGCGTTTCAGAAACCCACGTTGGATCGGGAACCATACACGCACGTCCTGTGCCGCAAGCACCGTGGGGGCATCGTCAGAAATTGGTTCAGGTGTCCCAATCGCATGTGTCGACAACAGCTGGCGCGTATAATCATGCTGCGGGGCATCAAAAACGTCGGCAGTATTGCCTGTTTCAACGATGTGACCATCCTTCATCACATAAACACGATCAGCAATACGCCGCACAATGCCCAAATCGTGGGTGATAAACAGCATCGACATGCCGATGGATTTTTTCAAATCAACCAGCAAATCCAATATTTGCGCCTGGATTGTCACATCAAGCGCGGTTGTCGGTTCATCAGCAATCAATAAATTGGGATTATTCGCTAGCGCCATCGCAATCATAACACGTTGACGTTGCCCCCCTGACAGCTGATGTGGATAGGCAGATAGACGGGTTTCTGGATCGCGAATACCAACCATAGTCAGCAATTCAATCACCCGATCACGTGCTTGGTCCCCCGCAAGGGATTGGTGCAACCGTAAACTTTCACGCAGTTGTTTTTCGATCGTATGCAGCGGGTTTAGTGATGTCATCGGTTCTTGGAAAATGAAACTGATGTCATTGCCGCGGGTGCGATGCAGTTCTTGGGCCGTGGCGCCCACCATTTCGCGGCCCTGATATTTAATTGATCCGGTCACATGCGCATTTTGCCCCAGCAGTGACACAGTGCTAAGCGCTGTCACCGATTTGCCCGATCCGCTTTCGCCGACAATGGCCACGACCTCGCCCGGATTGATGTGATAGGACACGCCATGAACCACTTGGGTTTGCTGGCCAGATTGCTGGAACGCAATACAAACGTCTTGTGCCTGTAACACCGGTGTCATTGGAATGTCTTTCTTGGATCAAAGGCGTCGCGCAACCCTTCGAAGATAAAAACCAACAGCGCAAGCATAAAGGCAAAGGTAAAAAAGGCAGTAAAGCCCAGCCAAGGCGCCTGAAGGTTCTGTTTCGCCTGTAATGTCAGTTCGCCCAAGGATGGCGCCGATGACGGCAGGCCAAAACCCAGAAAATCAAGACTGGCCAAACCCGCAATCGTGCCTGTCACGATAAAGGGCAGCATTGTCAGTGTGGCAACCATGGCATTGGGCAGCATATGGCGGAACATGATTTTCCAATTGCTCACCCCCAGCGCACGCGCCGCACGCACATATTCTAAATTCCGCGCCCGCAAAAATTCGGCGCGCACAATGCCGACCAGACCGACCCAGCCAAACAGCACCATCAAAAACACCAGCAACCAAAAACTGCGCCCCAAAATGGCGAACATGATGATAATCACATACAGCGACGGCACGGCCGACCAAATCTCAATCAATCGCTGCACAATCAAATCGGTCAGGCCACCAAAAAACCCCTGCACCGCGCCCGCGATAATGCCGATGATGCTGGACAGTCCCGTCACAATGATTGTGAACAAGATCGACAACCGGAACCCATAAATAATGCGTGCCATCACATCGCGTTTCGTGTCATCCGTCCCCAACCAGTTTTGCGCATTGGGGGCCAATGGCGCCGCACCGGGCCGATCCACCGGCGTGTCATAGGAATAGGGGATAATCGGCCAGATCAGCCAGCCCTGAACAAAGTCGGCATGCTGAAATTCGCCCGTTTCAATTTGCGCCAAAATACCGTCGGGATCATCAAAACAATCCAAAACGCCGCCGGATTGAATCAGGCATTTCACCTCGGGGTCGCGATAGACGGCTTCGGTTTTGAAATCGCCACCGAATTGGGTTTCGGGATAGAAATTGAAAATCGGCGTGTAAAATTCACCGCGATATTTGACCAAAATCGGTTTGTCGTTTGCAATGAATTCAGCAAACAGGGACAGACCAAAGATCACAGAAAAAATGATCAACGACCAATAGGCACGGCGGTTGGCTTTGAAATTCGCCCAGCGGCGTTGATTAAGTGCGGACAATGCCATGCCTAACCCTCACGCTTTTCGAAATCGATGCGGGGATCGACCAAGACATACATCAGATCTGAAAAAATCCCCACGACCAAACCCATCAGGCCAAAGATAAACAGTGTGCCAAAGATCACGGGATAATCGCGCGCAACCGCGGCCTCAAACCCCAGTCGGCCCAAACCATCCAATGAAAAAATGGTTTCAATGATCAGGCTGGATCCGAAAAACACACCGATAAACACCGATGGGAACCCCGCAATTACAATCAGCATCGCATTGCGAAACACATGCCCATACAACACCTGCCGATCCGCCAATCCCTTGGCGCGGGCAGTGATCACATATTGTTTTTGTATTTCATCCATAAAGCTGTTTTTGGTCAGCAACGTCAGCGTGGCAAATCCCGAAATCGTTGATGCAATGATCGGCAAAGCGATATGCCAGAAATAATCCAGCACCTTGCCCAGCAGGGACAGATCGTCAAAGTTATCCGATGTCAGCCCCCGCAGCGGGAAAATCTGAAAATAGGATCCGCCCGCAAACAAAACCAGCAAAATGATAGCAAACAAAAACCCAGGGATCGCATAGGCCAAAATAATGATCCCACTGGTCCATGTGTCAAAGGATGTGCCATCATGCACCGCCTTGCGGATGCCCAACGGGATCGACACGATATAGGCAATCAGCGTTGACCACAGACCCAACGAAATGGAAACGGGCATTTTTTCCAACACCAAATCAACCACACTGATGGATCGGAAATAACTTTCGCCGAAATCAAGACGCAGGTAGTTCCAGATCATATTTAGAAACCGTTCCAACGGCGGTTTGTCAAACCCAAATTCGCGTTCCAATTCGGCGATAAATTCGGGGGGCAGCCCCCGAGCGCCGGCGTATGCATCATTTTCACCCACGGATATGGTATCTGAACCGGTGCCTGCGATGGATTCAAATACATCGCCTTGGCCCTCAAGCTCGGCGATGATTTGTTCGATGGGACCACCGGGGACAAATTGTACAAGGGCAAAGTTGATAATCATGATCCCCAACAACGTGGGGATCACCAACATCAGTCGCCGCGCGATATAGGCGCCCATAAATTTACCTCAGAACGCCTTGGTCCGACAGGGACTGTGCTTTGTCAGCATTGAACCACCAATAATCCAGATATCCCAGATCATAAGGGGCGATGGTTTCGGGATGTTCATACATATCCCAATAGGCGACGCGATACGTATCGTTGTACCACTGCGGGATCCAGAAATATTCGGCCCGCAACACGCGGTCTAATGCGCGGACGGCCGTGCGCAGTTCGTCCTTGGTCTGGACCTGCAACACATTTTCGATCAGTGCATCCACCGCCTTAGATTTCAGGCCCATCGCGTTAAACACAGATTCGTCCGCCGTTTCAGATCCGAAATACTGTTTCAGTCCTGAACTGGGTTCAAACGACATTGGGAAACTGTCGGTGACCAAATCAAAATCGAAATTGCGGGTCCGATCCGTGAATTGTGCCGAATCGATCCGGTTATAGACCGCATCAATGCCCGCAGCCTTTAGGTTATCAACGAACGGCAGGATAATCCGGTCAAAGGTTGGGCTATCCTCGATCACTTCAATTTTCAGGGTTTCACCGGCGGCATTGCGGCGCAGACCATCGTCGCCCACGATCCAGCCAGCGGCCTCTAGCAATTCGTTCGCCGCACGCAGGTTTTTGCGATCTGTGGGACGTGTACCCGAAACAGGTGGCATCACAGCAGGATCGGTCAAAACACCCGCGGGCAGATCCGCCGCCAATGGTTCCAACAACGCCAATTCATCCGCACTGGGCAGACCTGTGGCCGCTAGGTCCGAGTTTTCCCAAAACGATGTAATGCGCGCATAGGCCCCATAAAACAGTGATTCATTGGACCATTCGAAATTGAACAAATGCCCCAACGCCTGACGCACCCGCACATCCGCAAATTTATCACGACGCAGGTTGATTACAAAACTTTGCCCAGTGGCCAAACTGCCGTCAGGCAATTCCGCCTTGACCACATGGCCCTGTTCCAACGCAGGGAAATCATAGGCTGTCGCCCAATTTTTCGACGTATTTTCAATGCGGAACGTATAGGCACCGGATTTGAATGCCTCAAATGCGGCATTGCTGTCGGCGAAATATTCAATACGGATCGTGTCGAAATTTGATCGTCCCCGATTAATCGGTAAATCCGCCCCCCAATAATCGGGGTTTCGTTTGTAAACGATTCGACTGTTGATGTCATAGCTGTCCAACACATAGGGCCCCGATCCAATCGCAGGTTCCATGCGTGATTCGTCCAGTTTCGCGCCCGTGGTTTCAAACCATGCTTTGGATTTCACGGGCAATCCACCCACCATAGGGATGGCATCACGATTGGATGCCTCAGACGTAAATGTGTATTTAATGCGGTGTGTGTCCAATACCTCAACCGATTGGACCACTTGGGCCAAAACGGCGCGATAGCTGGCCAGACCTTCGGTCAAGAATAATTCATAGGTAAATTTTGCATCCTCAGCCGTGACAGGCGTGCCATCGGAAAACCGTGCCTCGGGGCGCATGTTGAAAATGACATAGGATTGATCCGCGGGATATTCGATGGATTCGGCCAACAACCCATAGGCCGATCCTGCTTCGTCGCTGGTTCCTGTCAGCAGACTTTCAAAGGGGGCGGACGCCAATGCGCCGGCGCGCCCTTTGCGGGAATAGGGGTTCATCGAATCAAATGTACCCGGAGCCCAGATCGAAATTTCACCACCCTTGGGGGCATTGGGGTTCACATAATCGAGATGTTCAAAATCAGCGGGATATTTCAGTTCACCAAAGAAATTAAAGCCATGCGCCTGGGTCAGGTCCTGCGCCTTGGACAAGGCGGGATAGAACATCACAACAAGCAAAACAAACATTGATAGCCACAAACGTGGTTTGGAAAAATCAACGGGAATTGCAACGGCCTTGGATGACTTTCTCATGATTACCTCCGCTTTGTTATTTTAAGCTAGGGGTAACACTAAGCCATATTCAAGCACATTCAAGCAGATGTGATCCCTAAAACGCAAAAAGCCGCGCAAAAGCGCGGCTTGAATGCAAATCAACCTGCGATTACTTGATTGTCGCCAAATATGCGATCAAGTTTGCACGATCTTCGACCTTGGGCAGGCCGCTGAAACCCATTTTTGTGCCTGGTGCATACGATTTTGGGTTTTCTAGGAAACCATTCAGGTTTTCGGGTGACCAAACATCGGCCACGGCGACCAATGCGCCTGAATACCCATAACCTGCAGCGGATCCGACCGCACGATCAACAACGCCGAACAGGTATGGACCTGTGCCGTTTGCGCCGTCATCCAATTTGTGACACGCGCGGCATTTGCCGTATACTTTTTCGCCCTTTGCAGCATCAGCTGCCGCGTAAACTGCGGCGAAATCCAACACTTCGGCTGGTGCGGCGTCATCGCCGGCCTCTTCTACTACGATTTCATAGCCTGCTGCGTGATCTTCACCGTGGCCTGCTGGTCCTACGTGAAACAAAATTTCTGCCGCCCAATTTCCTAGCAAGAAAATCAAAAGCGCACCACAGAAGCCGCCTACAACCTTGGTGAATGTCATTGTGTCCATAGCTTGTCTTCCATCTGCTAAAGTTTGGATGCTATGTATCGTGTTCCATCCCCTTTATGCAAGGTGTAGTATTGCGACGAAACGACCGAGATCACGAAAAAATGGAAAAAAAATGACAAAACGAATTGCTTTTCAAGGTGAATTGGGTGCCTACAGCCACGAAGCCGCCTATGCCGCGCGTCCAGATATGGCGCCGCTGCCCTGCAAAACCTTTGATGACGTGATCGACGCGGTGCGTAGCAAAGCGGCTGATTTGGCTGTTTTGCCGGTTGAAAATTCAACCTATGGCCGGGTCGCTGACATGCATCGTTTGCTGCCACAATCAGGCCTGCACATCATCGGGGAAACGTTTACGCGGGTGCGCATCTGCCTGATGGCCAATCCTGGCGTGACCATCGACGAAATCCAAAAGGTACGCGCGCATCTGGTTTTGTTGCCCCAAGCAGATGGATTTTTGAAAAAACACAACATCTTAGCAGAAGCAGCCGCTGACAGCGCGGGCGCAGCCGCGGAACTGGCGCAAAGCGGCGCGCGCGACAGTGGCGTTTTGGCATCCGAACTGGCGGCCAAATCCTATGGGCTGAATATTCTGGCCAAAGACATCGAAGATTACCACCACAACACCACCCGTTTTCTGGTCATGTCGCCCAATCCTGACTATGATTTATCACAAGCCGACACAGTCATGACCACATTCGTTTTTCAAGTGCGCAATATTCCTGCCGCGCTTTACAAAGCGTTAGGCGGATTCGCGACAAATGGCGTGAACATGACAAAAATCGAAAGTTACATGGTCGGCGGATCCTTTACCGCAACGCAGTTTTATGCCGACATAGAAGGCCATCCCAACGACGAAAACGTAAAACGCGCGATGGAAGAATTGGAATACTTTACTGATTCGATCACGATTTTGGGAATATACCCGGCCGCAAAAGACCGGGTTTAATCCTTAGACCGCTTGATTTTCCAAATAACTCGCCAAGCGCGAAATACGTTCCTGAAATCTTTTATTGGCCTGCGCGCGGGCCAATTTTAATGACTGAACAAACAGCCGCGCAGAAAGCGTTTGGGGCTCCAATTCAATGTCCACTGACATGCGCGTTTGCGTTTGCGACAAGGGATCCAATGTAACGGTGCTGCGTCCATTGATGTTGGGGCTAGAAAATTCAAACTGCATTTTGTCAGGGCTTGCCATTTCGACCAGTGTTGTCGAAATTTGGCGGTCCTTGCCTGCCAACCTAAAATTTGCATGCCAGGACATTCCAACGGCGGGGGACCCAGAATTGCCAGCCGTACATTCTAGGTTCAAGCCTTTTTCCTGGGCCAATTTTTCGAAATATTCAAAATCTGACAACCGCTTGAACAGATCGTCCTGCGCCAGTTTCAAATCATGTGTCGCTGAAAATTGCATGGGTACCTCGTAATTAATTAGCGTTATTCATTTATCAAAGCGTATCCGACATCCAGCTGCGAATTAGATAATGCGCAATGGACCCCGGCCGTGCGGGCATGATCGTCGTATCATGGCCCGAAAAAACATCCATCATCTGTGATCGTGAAACCCACTTTGCATCATCGATTTCATTTGGATCAATAACAATATCGCGACTTGTCGCATGTCCGTGACATCCAAACATCAGCGAATTGGGAAACGGCCAAGGTTGCGACGTTATATACCTTACATCGCCAACTTGGACCTGTGTTTCCTCATAAACTTCGCGACGAACGGCTGCTTCGATTGTTTCGCCGGGTTCGACAAAGCCCGCCAAACAGGAATACATGCCGTCTGGCCATTGCGGTGAGCGCCCCAATAAAATATCGGTTCCCTGCGTGATCAACATAATCACAACCGGATCTGTTCGTGGGAAATGTTGCGCGCCACAGCTGGAACAGCTGCGCTGCCACCCAGATTGCACCATCTGACTTGGGTGACCACATTTTGCACAAAACTTATGGGATCGATGCCATTCTAGTAACGCCTTGGCGCTGGCAGCCAACTCTGCATCGCGCGCAGACATCTGTGTCAAAACTGAACGCATTTCTACAAAAACAAAGTTTTCTGGAAAACTTGGATGCCGCTGCTGCGTGGGATCAAAAAAAACATTAGTATCGGGGTCAGTGCCCGTTTCAGGTTCCCACGACGATAGATCCGTCGCGAAACAGCGCCCACCCACATCTTGGCCCAAAAATATATAGGGCTGACCCGCCAATTCCGGATGCAGCGAATCCAATCGCACAACTGAATGATCGGCTGCAAGATCGACCAGTATCTTGCCACGCCACAATACAATCGACACATCCTGCGCACGCGGCGTAGCGTCTGGCGTTCCACGCAAATGTGCCATCCGATCCAAATTAGAACCAGAAAATGCTAAAAATCCATTGGCCGCCATATGTCATTTCCTTTTGCGTTTCTTATCTTTTGTCATGCAATCTTGGGCAGTTCAATGTCGCGCACCAGATGGGTTGCATTTTTTACAAAGACATCTTATTTGATCGGTGAGAGGTTGGCGTGGGCAAGCCGTTCGCCAACCCGGTCAGGTCCGGAAGGAAGCAGCCGCAACGAACCCAGCTTGGGTCGCTGTCCAGCCTCTCACTTTTCCATCACATACAGTGCCAAATACAATGGATCAGGGATATTGACTGGCCCAATCGCGTTGTTTTGGCGTTTCCACAGCACAGGGTCGGACAGCGCGCAGTGCCGCCAGTGCGGCATCAGGGTCCATACCTGATTCGACCATCACCCGCAGTGCCGCCATGCCGGAACGACCACACCCCCCATAACAATGAAACAAAATGTGCCCACCTTGCGCCAACACCTGATGGAAAAATGGCGACATTGCATTCCAAACGGTTTGCACAGCGATATCGGGCGCGCCAAAATCGCTGACAGGGACGGACAGCCATTTTATGCCGTTTTCTAGCAGTTGGTCCGCAAGATCGCCGGCACCCTTGTCGCGCAATTCGGGCAGCGTGGTCATAGACACAACCAATTCTGCGGGCCATTGCGTAATCGTTTCAATGTCAGCCGCCAAATCCCCCGTGCGCCCGGGCATTTGCGAAATCCCAATGCGACCGGCCCCCATGGGCAAGTCATAAATTTTGAATTCTGTCATAAATCACCAATTTTGCCATCTGGGAACAGTATGAACACTGGACCTTAGCGCCACAAGGCCTTAGCTTATACAAAACAAACGGCGAGGCACCATGTCCGAAACACACACAGACAGTTATCAGGTTTTAGCGCGAAAATATCGCCCCGAGACCTTTGCTGATCTTGTCGGTCAAGATGCGATGGTGCGAACATTAAAAAATGCTTTCGCAGCGGACCGCATTGCACAAGCATTTGTTATGACTGGTATTCGTGGAACCGGTAAAACCACGACGGCACGCATTATCGCCAAGGGCATGAATTGTATCGGCCCCGATGGACAGGGTGGCCCAACCACCGACCCCTGTGGCAGCTGTGAACATTGCACCGCCATCATGCAGGGACGCCATGTCGATGTAATGGAAATGGACGCCGCCAGCCGCACAGGTGTCGACGATATCCGCGAAATCATCGATAGTGTGCATTATCGTGCCGCATCGGCGCGATATAAAATCTATATCATCGACGAAGTTCACATGCTGTCGACGAACGCCTTTAACGCGTTGCTGAAAACGCTAGAAGAACCCCCAGCGCATGTGAAATTCATTTTCGCGACCACCGAAATTCGCAAGGTGCCCGTAACGGTTCTGTCACGCTGTCAACGATTTGACCTGCGCCGGATCGAACCCGAAGTTATGATTGGTTTGTTGCGCAAAATTGCAACAGCCGAAAATGCCGAGATTTCAGACGATGCGCTGGCATTGATCACCCGCGCCGCCGAAGGGTCTGCACGTGATGCAACGTCGTTACTGGATCAGGCGATCAGCCATGGCGCCGGCGAAACCACAGCCGACCAAGTGCGCGCCATGTTGGGTCTGGCCGATCGTGGCCGCGTTATGGATTTGTTTGACATGATCCTGCGCGGTGATGCGACAGCGGCCTTGGCAGAAATCGGTCAGCAATATTCGGACGGCGCGGATCCGATGGCAATTTTACGCGATTTGGCTGAAATCACCCACTGGGTGTCTGTGGTCAAAATCACGCCCGACGCAGCCGAAGATCCTACAGTTTCGCCCGATGAACGTATGCGTGGACGCACGATGGCTGACGCTTTGCCAATGCGTGTTCTGACACGGATGTGGCAAATGCTGCTTAAGGCACTGGACGAAGTTGCCACAGCGCCCAATGCTATGATGGCCGCGGAAATGGCCGTTATCCGCCTGACCCATGTGGCAGACCTGCCCACGCCCGAGGAATTGGTACGCAAGCTAAATGATATGCCCACACCCCCACCCGCGGGTCCAGGTGGCGGCGGATCACGTCCAGCGCAAACACATAGCCCGCAAAGCCCTGCTAGTCACACAAGCCACGGCACACATGGGATGTCCAATCATACCAGCGGCGGGACAACGATGCACGGGTCAGGAAACACCGTATTGGCCGTCGCGGGCGATGCTGCGTTGTCTTATTATGCCAGCTTTGATCACGTGATCGATCTGATACGATCCCAACGCGATGTTAAATTGTTGGTCGAGGTTGAAACAACACTGCGCCTTGCAGCATATCAGCCAGGTCGGATAGAATTTGAACCCACACATGCCGCCGCCCCGGATTTGGCCCAAAGGTTGGGCAGCCGACTACAAAGTTGGACAGGCAAACGCTGGGTCGTCAGCATCGTCGCCCAAGGGGGCGCAGAAACCATCGCAGAAAAACGCGATGCCGCAGAATTGGCACTGCGCGCCAAGGCCCAAGAACACCCGCTGGTACAGGCCGTTCTTGGTGCGTTTCCAAAGGCTGAGATCACAAAAATTAAAACGATCCAAGACATCACCGCATCCGCGCAGGCCGACGCCCTGCCCGAAGTCGAAGATGAATGGGACCCTTTCGAAGAAGAGTAGGAGAACACGATGTTCAAAGGTTTAGGCGCAATGGGCGACATGGCAAAAATGATGAAAGCCGCCCAGGAAATGCAGGGCAAAATGGCCCAAATGCAAGAAGAAATGCACAACATTATGGTGACTGGCGAAGCCGGCGCAGGTTTGGTCAAAGCGACATGCTCTGCCAAAGGTGACCTGAAATCACTAGACATTGATCCCAGCATTTTTTCCAAAGATGACAAAGAAGTCGTAGAAGACCTGATCGTGGCCGCTGTCAAAGATGCACAAGACCGTGCCGCCCAGCGCGCCCAAGAAGAAATGCAAAAAATGACCCAAGATATGGGCCTGCCCGCGGGCATGAACCTGCCGTTTTAAACAATGGCGCAAAATCGCGATATTGATGATCTGATTGATTTAATGGCCAAGCTGCCTGGGCTTGGCCCCAGGTCAGCCCGTCGCGCCGTATTGCACCTGATCCGCAAGCGCGGTCAGCTACTTGGCCCACTTGCGACCCAAATGCAGCGTGTTGCAGATACCGCCTGCGAATGCCTGAACTGCGGGAATATTGGCACCGCAGAGATTTGCAAAATCTGCCAAACACCAGAACGGCAAAACGGCATTATATGCGTCGTAGAGGATGTTGCAGATCTGTGGGCAATGGAACGCGCCAGCGTTTTTAAGGGGCGATATCATGTCTTGGGCGGCACACTTTCTGCTTTGGACGGCGTCGGCCCAGATGATCTGCGCATTCCAAAGTTGCAAGACCGCGTTGTAACAGAAAACGTAGGCGAAGTGATTTTAGCACTGAATGCAACAATAGATGGCCAAACAACCGCCCACTATATCGCAGACCAACTTGAAAACCGTTGCAATGTGACCTCATTGGCCCAAGGCGTACCAATCGGTGGCGAATTGGATTATTTGGACGACGGCACGATCACCGCCGCCCTAAATGCACGCCGTAAACTTTAGACGATTAACACATCCAATGGCGGAAAACCGTTAAAGCAAACGGATGAATATGTCGTTGTATAGGCACCACAGGATTTAATCATGATTTTATCGCCCGCGGTTAATGCCATCGGTAACATCATGGGACGTTTTTCATATAAAACATCCGCGCTGTCACAACTTGGTCCAGCCACAATACACGGCCCCATGTCACCCTGATCTTTGTCGGTGACAAACTGATACCGGATCGCTTCGTCCATAGTTTCGGCCAAACCAGAAAACTTGCCAATGTCCAAATAAACCCAGCGGTGCAAATCATCCGCAGACTTCCGAGACACCAACAGAACCTCTGCTGCGATAACGCCGGCCTCGGCCACCATTCCGCGTCCAGGTTCTGCCATAACATATGTCGCATCAGGAAAGCGTGCATTTACCATGCCCATCACTTCTGCTGCATAGGCATTGGGGGCCTCTACGTCATAATCATAAGCAGCAGGAAACCCACCCCCAATATTGATAAGGTGCAAGCCAAATCCAGCATCTTGGGCATCGCGCCAAACAGCGGCCACTTGGTCCAGGGTTTGCTGCCACATCGCTGCATGTCGCGTCTGTGATCCAACATGAAACGACATGCCAACAGGCCGCAATCCCAATTCAACTGCGCGCTGAAACAATCCCAAGGCCGCCACAGGTGCGCACCCAAACTTGCGTGACAACGGCCAATCCGCCCCTGTTGCGCCAACCAACAGCCGCAAATAAACCTGTGCACCAGGCGCATTTTCGGCAATTTTTTCCAGCTCTTGCTCTGCATCAAAGGCGAACAACCGCAATCCCGCCGCATAAGCAAATGCAATATCAGCAGGCCGTTTGATGGTGTTGCCAAATGAAATATGCGCAGGATCAGCCCCCAACGCCAAACATTGTTCAATCTCGCCACGCGAAGCCGCATCAAAACGCGCGCCTTCATCTAACAGCGTGCGCAGCACTGCCTCATGCGGGTTCGCTTTGACCGCATAATGAATATGCGCCCGACCCAAACCTTGCGCAAGGGTGCGGTACTGAAACCGCACAGCATCCAAACTCATCACCAAAGTGGGTTTAGAAAAATCCCGTGCACGGATTTCGTCAAACAAAAATTGTGTAAAAGAAGGGCAACGCCCTTCTGGCAACACGGCTACGTTCATGGTCATCTCCATAATTTACCCCGACATTTAAGTCGGCAAAGTCCATTTCGGAGACGTTACCGTCGCTACGTAAACACTGGGTCCCAGACCCGGCCAGAGGCGCGTGCGTTGGCGTCTATGCGCCGCAACATATGAGCATTTATTATTTTAGCAAGACCTATTTTTCATCACCCAAATATTTCAAACAACATATTGAAATAAAATGAAAGTTTCTTTCACTTTTGATAAATACTCTGGGTGAATTGGCCGCAGGCCAAGAGGGCAAAGCCCTCTTAGCCCCACAATATCATTTAACGATCGTCCAAATCAGGCTGATCGTCAGAATCAGGCAAGTTAAAGAAACTATCCGCATCCAGATAATCCTGATCTGATTTTTCATCATCATCAGCGATACCAAATGCGTCCAATCCGGACATACCATCCTCAATTTTAGGCTCTGCCGGCATCTCCAAGGATTGTTCCGTGCTTACCAATTTACGGCGCTCATCATCGGTCATTACTGTACCGTCACCGGATTTCTTAGCCACTGCTTTTTGGACGGCCTGGTCCAACTCGGATTGCTTACACAATCCCAAAGCAACAGGATCAATCGGCGTAATATTCGCGATATTCCAGTGCGTGCGTTCACGAATGGCTTGAATGGTAGGCTTTGTTGTACCAATCAATTTTGACACTTGCGCGTCTGACAACTCGGGGTGAAATTTGACCAACCACAAAATTGATGCAGGGCGGTCTTGGCGCTTTGACAACGGTGTATACCGTGGACCGCGACGCTTTTCCTCGCCTACTGCGGCGGGGTTAAATTTCAGCTTCAGTTTGTGCAGTGGATCCGCCTCGGCTTTTTCGATATCAGCCGCATCCAATTGATTATTTGCCACAGGGTCAAATCCCTTGACCCCAACAGCAACATCACCATCAGCAATGCCTTGGATTTCCAGTTCATGCATCCCGACAAAATCAGCAATCTGCTTAAATGTCAGTGTCGTATTATCAACCAGCCAAACAGCTGTTGCGCGCGCCATAATTGGTTTAGCCATTGTGCTACTCCTTATACAAAACTTTCCCGAATACAAAGCTTTCCCAATGCCTGACACGCAGGCGGCCTTTTCCAAGGCAGGTTACCGTTGTAGGGGAACTTGGATGACTATATACCGTCATAAAACAAGAAAGGAAAGAGCGAATGCGGCGCCTATTCATTTCTGCTATTGTTGCCTGTGCACCGTTTGCGGTGATGGCACAGCAGTTCGATTATTATGTCTTATCCCTATCGTGGTCACCGTCTTGGTGCACTTTGGAAGGCAACGAACGAAATTCTGATCAATGCGACCCCGATGCCGACTATGGCTGGAGCTTGCACGGCCTTTGGCCGCAATACCATCGTGGCTACCCCTCTTATTGCCAAACGGCCAAACGCCCCCCATCGCGCACCATGACAAATGACATGGTGGACATTATGGGCAGTTCGGGGCTTGCCTGGCATCAGTGGAAAAAACACGGTGTTTGCAGTGGCCTTGATGGACAAACCTATCTAGACCTGTCGCGCCAAGCCTATGACAGCATTACGCGCCCACCCGTGTTTCGCAAACTGTCCGAAACAGTTCGCGTCCCTGCACAGGTCATTGAAGAGGCATTTTTAAAATCAAACCCAGCCCTAGAACCGGATATGATCACGATCACCTGCAAACAAAACATGATCCAAGAGGCGCGCATCTGTCTTTCTAAATCATTGGAACCTGTGCCCTGTGGCCGCGATGTGGTGCGTGATTGCACACTAGATGACGCGCTGTTGCCGCCGATTCCGTAATCAACCGACCAGAGCTACTGTCAGCCCATCACCGCACGGCGCAATAAATTTGCGCCTGCGGCCAACAGCACAATCAAAGTAATCCGTTTGAACAGACGTTGATCAATCCGATCCTGTACTGCGGTGCCAATGGCCATCCCAACCATCGCAGGAATCAGCAATGTTGCGGAAAATGCCGCGGTTTTCAGCGTCAATATCCCCGATATCACATGGGCAAATACCAGCGCCATAGCCCCCAATCCGTACACAACCCCCTGCACACGCATCTGATCACGTTTGGGCGTATTCAACGCCGTCAGATAGGCCACCGTCGGCGGCCCCCAGACCCCAGACATACCGCCCAAAAACCCCGCAACTGCCCCCATTGTGATTTCCGCGCGCAGCGATGGTCCTTGGATCGGCAACTGCCATCCCACAAGCTGTAACAGTGAAAAAAATGTCACCACGCCACCAAGTGCGCCCAAAAATATCTGGCTTGGCAAAATGGCAGACAATTGCGCGCTCAGCATCAGGCATAGAAATCCTATGCCTAGAAAATACTTAAATTGAATGGTCGAGGCTACGGCCGCAGGAATTCCGGTGCGAAATGCCTGATACAGATTCGTCACAACTGTCGGTAATATCATCGCAGCCAAGGCCAAGCTGGGCGTCACGACGAAACTTAGCCCCATAATAAAAATTGTCGGCAAGGCAAAGCCAATCAGGCCTTTGATCAGGCCCGCGCACAGCGCAACCAGCACCGCCAATGCCCATTGATATGGGGACAACATTAGAATCAAATCTGCCATAACCCTGCATTTAACACAGCCATCAGACCATGGCCGCAAAAATCCGCAGGGTAATTTTCGAACAATTTTGACGCATCTTTGGTATTTAAGTTGCGCTGCACCTGCAAAGTGATTATCAAAGGCCCAAGCGAAGAAAGGAATTGATTCATGGCACATGACGGACAGGATTTATCAATGACCCACAGCATTGACACTTTGAATTTGCTTTCACTGACACAGGCGGTATTGCCAACATTGGATGGTTTGCTGACCCAGACCAAGGAAAAACTGCGCGATACTGTGTCAGAAAATGGCCGCATCTCTGCCCGCAAGATTGAGGAAAATCAAACCTTTGCCCATGGCGTTGCTTGGTTGGCCACCTATGTTGAATCCCTGCGTCAAATGCATATCTGGGGCACGAACCTGTCGCAAAATGGCACCTTTGGGGAAACGGAAAAACTGATCCTGCAGATCGCTTTTGGTGAATATCTGGCCCAGATTTTCGGCGGTATTGCGATGAATCAAGGCGAGGTCGTGCGCCCCCATGATTTCGGACTGACACCCACTGATATCGCAGCAGCTCAGACCGATGCAGTGACCACATTGCTGCAACGCGGCAACACACAGGACGCACGCACGCGCTTGGTCGCCTTGATGCAAGACCACAGCGCCAACGTCACCGTGGGCCACAGCGGGCTAGACGAAGAATTGGAAATGATCCGTGAACAATTCCGAAAATTCACTGTTGATCGTGTGCTGCCCCACGCACACGAATGGCACCTAAACGATGAACTGATCCCGATGGATTTGATCAACGAACTGGCCGAACTGGGCGTCTTTGGCCTGACGATTCCTGAAAACCTAGGCGGCCTAGGCCTGTCCAAGGCATCCATGGCCGTCGTATCCGAAGAATTATCGCGCGGCTATATCGGCGTTGGGTCCTTGGGCACACGGTCCGAAATCGCGGCAGAATTGATTTTATGCGGCGGCACTGATGACCAAAAATCCCACTGGCTGCCCAAAATCGCCAGTGCAGAAATTTTGCCAACAGCGGTCTTTACCGAACCAAACACTGGGTCCGATTTGGGCGCGCTGCGCACCCGTGCGGTCCGCGATGAAAACGGTGATTACCAAGTCACAGGCAACAAAACATGGATCACCCATGCAGCACGCACGCATATCATGACATTGCTGGCACGCACCGATCCCGACAGCACGGATCACCGCGGTCTATCCATGTTTATCGCCGAAAAAACGCCCGGTACAGATGCAGATCCCTTCCCCACCCCCGGTATGACCGGTGGCGAAATTGAGGTTCTGGGCTATCGCGGAATGAAGGAATACGAACTGGGCTTTGACCAATTTCACGTCAAGGGCGACAACCTGCTCGGCGGAGAAGAAGGCAAAGGCTTCAAACAGCTGATGCAAACATTTGAAAGCGCACGCATCCAAACCGCAGCCCGCGCTGTGGGTGTTGCCCAAAACGCGCTGGATATTTCAATGCAATACGCCATCGATCGTAAACAGTTCGGCAAATCCCTGATCGAATTCCCACGTGTCGCCAATAAACTGGCAATGATGGCCGTGGAAATCATGATTGCCCGCCAACTGACATATTTCAGCGCCTATGAAAAAGACAATGACCGCCGCTGCGATCTTGAGGCCGGCATGGCCAAACTCTTGGGCGCGCGCGTGGCATGGGCCGCGGCCGACAACGGATTACAAATCCACGGCGGAAATGGTTTTGCGCTTGAATATGCCATCAGCCGCGTCCTGTGTGATGCCCGTATCCTAAATATTTTCGAGGGTGCCGCAGAAATTCAGGCACAGGTCATCGCGCGTCGCCTGCTGGACTAAGACGGGACAATCACATAAACTGCCGCATGCGGGTACATAGGGGACATTGCATGCGGCGTTTGGTGATAATCTTAGCAATGGCGACTGGGATGCTGGGATGCGGCCCAAATACTGCCGCGCCTTCGGCACATATTCCTGTTGATCAAGAATGGGCCGTTACGGGCTGGTCCGGCGGCCCACCACCGAACATGACCGTCACCATTTCGACCGATGCACTCTACGGGCGCGCACCCTGCAATCGATTTTCCGGCAAATTCACCGCCACTCATTCGGAAAATATCCAAATCGGGCCTTTGGCTGTAACACGAATGACCTGTCCAGAAATTTCCATAGAAACCGCAATCTTGAACGATTTGTCCCGGATGAACAAATGGTCGATTGTTCAGACTGAATTGCGCCTGCGCGGTTCGGATGGGCAATATATAACCCTGTCGCCAAACTAAGGGATGGTGGGCGGGGCGGCGTGCCCGCAGGGCACCAGCGTCGCACTCATCCTTGAACTTTTGCAGACACACCTTGCAAAACCACGAAAATCACCGCAGCCGCCACAACCATAGACGGCCCCGCGGGCGTGTCCCAATAATACGACCCAACCAGCCCCGCCAATACCGCCATGACCCCAATCAACACCGCAACCATGCCCATAGCCTCGGGTGTGCGTGTCACAGTTCGCGCAGCGGCCGCAGGAATGATTAAAAATGCCGTGATCAAAATCGCGCCAACAACCTGCAACGCCAATCCCACCAATAACGCCAAAGCAAGCGCTAAAAAAAACTGCTCTCGCTGCGCGTCTACCCCTTCCGAGGCGGCTAAATCATCCCCCAAGGTTGATAAAATCAGTGCCCGCCATCGCCACAAAACATACCCGCCAACGACGCCAACCCCAGCCCATATATACAGCGCATCACGCCATTCCAGCACCAGAATATCACCGAACAACACGGCCTCTAATGACATGCCATTTCCCCATAACGCAGCGGCGATCAGACCGATAGCCAAGGCTCCATGCGATATCACCCCCAACAAACTGTCGGCACTATGTTTGCTGCCCACAAATCCCCACAACAAAATGGCAACCAAACAGGCAATCCCAGCCACCCCAAGATAGACCGAAAATCCAAATCCCAAGGATACCGCCACCCCCAAAACCGAGGCATGCGACAACGCATCCCCGAAATAGGCCATGCGCCGCCAGACGACGAAACAGCCCAAAATACCAGCCATAATCGCCATACCAACAGCGGCGCAGGCCGCAATCCACATAAATTCCAAATACATGGGGGCTCCTACTTTGGCGACGGTTCGGCGTGATGTTGATGGTCGTGACTGTGATCGTGGTCGTGGTGATGATCATGATCATGGCGATATAACGCCATGGTGCCACGCGTCCCACGCCCAAACAACGCGCGATATTCTGGGGCTGTTGACACGACATCAGGCGCGCCTTGGCAACAAATATGACCATTCAAACAAATGACACGATCTGACGCACTCATGACAACGTGCAAATCATGACTGACCATGACTACGGCACAATTCAATTCATTTCGCAAATCTTCTATCAATTCGTAAAACCCAGCAGACCCAGCTTGGTCCAATCCTTGGGTGGGTTCATCCAATAACAACACATCAGGACGGCGCAATATGGCACGCGCCAACATACCCCGTTGCAACAGCCCCCCAGACAAAGACGCGATTTGTTTGTGCATATGCCCCGTTATACCTGTCCGTTCGGCGACCTGCGCTGCATCGATATCCCCCACGGGTTGGGGCAGATCCAGAAACCGCCGCAATGTCATAGGAAAGGTCGGGTCCAAACGCAATTTTTGCGGAACATATCCAATCTGCAACCCCGCCTGACGCAGGACACGGCCCTGTTTGGGCCGCACCGCGCCGGTCATCACCCGCAGCAGCGATGATTTCCCCGATCCATTCGGCCCAACGATGGTAATAATTTCACCCGCACGTACGGTTAAATCAACCGATTGCAAAACAGGGCCTTGCCCATAATGCACAGCGACATCTTGTAATGATAACAACCCGCTCACGCGTTCTCACCTTCGTGGCAATGGGCGCACAGGCCCTCGGCTTCGACAACGATACGGCTAACGGTAAAGCCATCTGTCGCCAAACTGTCTTGGACATCGTCTAGCGAAAAATTATGGCTTTCTGCCACTTTATGGCAGGCCATACAGATCAAAAATGTCGGCGCGTGATCTTCGATCGGGCAATCACAAGCAACATAGGCGTTTAATTTTTCGATGCGATGCACCAACCCCTGTTCCAGCAAAAAATTCAGCGCACGATATGCAACAGGCGGCTTATCAGCTAGCCCTTCGGCGCTGAGCCGTCCCAAAACATCATAGGCCCCCATGGCGCGATGGCTTTCCAACAATATTTCCAAAACCCGTTGACGAATGGGGGTCAAACGCACCTGACGCGCAGCGCAGGTATCTTGGGCACGCCGCAAGGCTGTTGTCACACATTTACTGTGGTCGTGGGCTTGAAACGCGGTCGATTGCATTTTCTTCTCCGGTAATGTTGACATGTTATAACATAACAATTAGGTGAGCTGCAACAATCAAAACAGGAAATCATTGAATGAAATATCTGGTTATTGGCGCAATGACATGCTGCATTCCCTTTGCTACGCTGGCCGATCAAATTCATGTGTCCACTGACATCCCACCTATTGCTGGCATCGCACAGGCAATCGGTCGCGATCATGTCACCGTGTCCCCCCTGTTGGGGCCCAATCAATCGCCACACCATGTCACACTGCGTCCCAGTCAGGCCAAATCAGTGGCCCAAGCGGATATGATCTGGGTGGTTGGCCCCGATCTGACACCAGGTCTGTTTGATCGCATGGTGGCTGTTGCGGGGGATCGGATCCATAATATTGCGGCCCTGCCCACACTGGATCGGCGCACCTTAGACGCAGACCATGATCACGACCACGATCATGCCCATGACGATAACCACGACGACGACCATGGCCGTACCGAAACGGCGGATGATACATCAGCAGCGGATACCATGATGGATCCCCATGTCTGGCTGTCGCCGACAAATGCCATCACCATCGCCGCCGCGATGCGCGATGAATTGCGCCAAATCGATCCCGAAAATGCCGATCACTTTGCCAGCAATTTCGCACAATTTGAACAGACGCTGTCCCAAATCCTAGTGGATGCCCCGCGCGTCATGACGCACACCAACATCGCCGTTTCACATGATGCCTATGGATATTTCCAATCTGGCTTGGGTGATATTGAAACCATTACACTGACCGACGCCGCGGCCACAGAATTAACGCCGCGCAGCATGGCACAAACCCTATCTGAACTGGATCAAAAATCCGTGGCATGCTTTATCATCGATCCCGCAGAACAGGCGAAAACTGCGCAGGGTTTGGCTGAACGCAATGGCATCCCTGCAATTATCGTATCGCCGATTTTTGCAACATCAAATACCTATGCGAACCCATATCTGGATCTGATGGCGGATTTGGTGCAGGCCTACCGGACCTGTTTGGCGCAATAGCGCAGCGCTGGGTTACAACGGATTGGAAATTTCAATAAGGGTGCCATCGGGATCACGGACATAGACCGACACAATTGGCCCCGTGGCACCGGTGCGCTTAATTGGCCCCTGTTCAATGGCAACATCATGGGCGGCCAAATGCGCGCACCATGCGTCAATCGGATCCAAAGACAGCAAACACACATCCCCCGACCCAACGGTGGGGGCCTGTGCATGGGGGGCAAATTCCTGCCCCGCCAGATGCAAATTTATTTTTTGCGACCCAAATGACACGGCATGGCGTTTTGTTCCATCAGTCCCGGTAAAACAATGATGGCTCATACCCAAAACCGTTTGATAAAACGCGATGGCTTGATCCATATCGGAAACGGTTAAAACGATGTGATCCAAGGCAGATATTTGTGGCATGGCTATCCCTTGATCCAGTGTTCTGTTCTGAAATCATCCGGGATGCGATCAATGCCGTCAACCACCAAATCCGCCATAACTTCAGCCACCCCTAGGGCCATTCCAAACCCAATTTTAAACCCACCATTGGCGATAAACGCATCGCGATAAACGGGATGCGACCCCAACACTGGTGCGCGTGTTTTGGCACGCGGCCGCGCACCCGCCCAAACGCGCAATACCGGCGCATTCGCCAAAACAGGAACCAAAGCGCGCGCTTTGGCAATCAGGGCATCCAACAGCTGATCCGTTTCCGCAGGATCATTGTAATGGCGTTCACTGGTGGATCCAATTGCCGTCGTACCGTCGCGATGCGGGGTAACATGCAAACTGTCGATGTATAATTGCGGACTATCGCGAAGATCCAGATCAAAGACGGCCGCCTGGCCTTTCTCTCCGCGACCGACATCTTGTCCAATTTGTTGCGAAATATAGGATAAATCATGCGCACCCGTGGCCCAAACGACCTGTCCCCTGTCATCACCATCCACAATAATGGGGCATCCTTTGTGCCGCAGGGCTTTGGCCAGTGATAGGCACGCCATTTGCGGATTAATCCGCGCGGTCATATCATCCCAAATCCACCGCCGCATCGGACAGGGCGGCACCCAATCTGGGACCTGATCAACAATCACCCACTGGGCCAATGTGCCCCAATGTTCTTGTGCGCCTGCAATCCTTTTTTGCGCCAAATCCAACGATTTTTCGTCCGCGATCGGCTGCAACCGGCCCAGCCGTGAATATCCGCTATCAATGCCGGAAATTGCATCAACCATCGGCCAAAATTCACGCGCGGCAACCAAACTGTCACGTTGAAATTGTTTTTTGGTGTTCCAGTTTTCGGGCACATGGGGGGCCAATGCACCCACAACGCCGCCACTGGCCCCTGCGGCTGGCCCATACGGGTCAATGACCTGCACGCGTGCGCCACGCTGAACGCAGGCCCATGCAATAGACAGCCCAAAAATTCCTGCACCGCGTACCGTAATTTCAACCATTGCCAAGCCCCATTTCAGTGGTAATGTGGTCTAGAGTGTAATCCCATGTTTCACAAGGTTATTCATGCCCACCACAACCGCAGATCTGGAATGGCGCGACGATCGCGTGCCTGTATCAACGCGTTTTGATGATCCCTATTATTCGCTGGATAATGGGTTAGAGGAAACGCGCCATGTGTTTTTGGCAGGCAATCAGTTGCCTGACCGATTTTGCGATGGGCTGCATATTGCGGAACTGGGGTTTGGCACGGGGTTAAATTTTCTGACCACGCTGCTGGAATGGCGCGCCACGCAGCAGCAGGGTAAATTCCATTTCACCACATTCGAGGCCTATCCCATGGCGCCCACCGATATGATCCGCGCCCAGCAGGAATTTCCACAGCTGGCCGCGATCGCCGATGATCTGCGCGATCTGTGGGCTGACTTGATCGCCAAGGGTTACGCCGAAATCGAACAGGCGCGCATTTCATTGATCACAGGCGATGCACGCGATACCGTCGCACAATGGGATGGACTGGCGGATTGCTGGTTTTTGGACGGATTTTCGCCCGCCAAAAACCCCGAACTGTGGGATGCTGATTTAATGTCCGCCGTTGGTTGCAAAACAAAACAGGGCGGCACCGCCGCCACCTATACCGCCGCGGGATTTGTCCGCCGCAACCTAGAACAAGCAGGATTTCGCGTCACCCGCACATCAGGATTTGGACGCAAACGCCATATGACCACCGCAGTGAAAGAATAACCATGCAAAGCAATTCGAAACTGGGCATTTATTACATGATTGCCACCACCATCGTATTTGCCGCCCAAGACGGGCTGTCGCGCCATTTGGCCGAACATTACAGCGTGTTGATGGTTGTAATGGTGCGTTATTGGTTTTTTGCGGCTTTTGTGATGACAGTGGCAGCGCGCAAAGCGGGCGGGTTGCGCGCGGCGGCGAAAACATCGCAACCTGTGGTTCAAATCATCCGCGGGTCGCTGCTGGCCACTGAAATCTGTGTGATGGTCACAGGGTTTACATTGCTAGGCCTGATCGAAAGCCATGCGGTATTTGCCAGCTATCCCCTGCTGATTGCCGCGCTATCTGGTCCGATTTTGGGCGAAGCCGTCGGATGGAAACGCTGGATTGCGATTATTGTCGGTTTCATCGGCGTGCTGATCATTCTGGAACCTGGCTTTGGCGTCTTTGCCCCTGCGGCCATTGTACCATTGATCGCGGCGTTGCTGTTTGCCATCTATGGATTGCTGACACGCTATGCGGCGCGCAAAGACAGCAGTGCCACATCGTTTTTCTGGACCGGTGTGACAGGGGCAATCATCATGACGGTGGTGGGATTGCCGAACTTTACCAACATGACCCAGCCTGATTGGATGATGATGGGGCTGCTGTGCCTCTCCGGTGCCTTGGGGCATTTTTTGCTGATCAAATGTTACGAAGTGGCCGAAGCCAGCGCCGTGCAACCCTTTGCCTATTTGCAGTTGGTTTTTGCATCTGGCATCGGGCTGATTGTGTTCGGTGAAACACTAGAGGCAAATGTCATTATTGGCGCCAGTATTGTTGTTGCCGCAGGGCTGTTTACCCTATGGCGCGAACGGCTTCAGGCTTGAACCCTGCAACATCTGACTAAAGGGTTTGGGCAAGGGGTCCAACCCCAGACGTGCGCGGTAAATCGGCAAGCTTTCAGTGACGCGCATCACATAGTTGCGCGTTTCGGTGAACGGGATCATTTCCACCCAATCTATGATATCGATGTTGCGCCCGCGCGGATCACCCAATTTGGCCGACCACCGTTCGGCCCGCGTCGGACCCGCGTTATAGGCAATCGACATCAGTACAGGATTACCCCCGAACCGTTCACCCAGTTCCGCCAGATAGGCATTGCCAAGACGCGCGTTATACACCCAGTCTTGGCGCAGTTGTTCGGCGGAATAGGAAACACCCACCTTGCCCGCCATTTCTTGGGCCGTTTTGGGCATCAGTTGCATCAACCCCATCGCCCCCACGGGCGAGACCACCAGATGATCAAATTCGCTTTCGCGGCGTGCGATGGCCAATGACAATTCAGGCGGCACATTCGTTTTTTGTTTAATCATGGGATGCAACGCAAAATAGGGGCGCGGGATATTGGTACCCATACTGGCGGCCCGTTTACCCAACATCACCAAGACATGGGGGCGCTGTGCCTCTTCTAAAAAATCGGTCAGGCGCAGTGTGTCGGTTTCATCCAGCGTTTCGGCCAGATGGGTTAAAAACCGTTCACCCAATGGCAATTGATCGGCTGCAAACAGCAATACGGCCGCTTGGAACACTGATCCATCCAAAAATTCAGCCTGACGCCAATCGGGCAAATCCGACCATTCCGTAAATTCAGGGCCAAAGGTTTGGCCGACCCGCTCGGCGGCCAAAATGCCATAGTAACTTGTTTGATGCTGTGCTCCGCGTGCATAGGCGTCGCGCGCCTCACTGGTACGATTTAATGCCTCTAATGCGCGGCCCTGCCAATAATATCCACGACCCAAGGAAATAGGCGTATCAACTGCGGTCAAAAACCGGGAAAAATGATCAAGCGCAACCTTGGGTTTATTCAGCTTGCGTAACGCGATAAACCCAGCCAACCATTCAAAGGTCGCGAAATCATCCCCTTGGGACAAATGATGACTACGAATAAGATCATAGGCATTGCTGAATTTACCATCCCAAATCATATCCCGAACGATCCGTTCACGCGAATTTGCCCATGCCTGCGGCGTGCCCAATTTGATTGCAGATTTGGATTGTTCGCCCAGCAGCGCAACGGCGCTATCACGCAACCCAGCGCGCAATCGCCATTCAAATCGCGCATGCGCCAAAACCGGTTCGCTGCGTAAATTCGCGGGGACTGCCGCGATCAATGGATCAACACCTTCGGATTTGGTGCGCAGGCCGACCCGCGCTTTGGCCAAGGCGAGATGACCGGCATCCAACAAAGGGTACATCTGTTCAACTGCGCCGTGTTCATCGCGCCACATCAATGCCATCGCGCGCGGCACATGCAGTTCTTTGATCCATGGACCAAACTCGGCAACATAGCGATCCTGCAGCTCTTGTGACATCACAGCGTCGACCCAGATATTTTGCACAATCAGACGCGCTTTGTCTGTTTGGCCGCGTTGCTTTAATACCCGCGCATAGTGATATGCCCCCTCGGCGGTTTGGGGCAGGTCATTTGCAAAAAATGTTAGGATTTGTTCCGCAGTCGCCTGATCAAAGGTCGGTTCGCTGCGTTTACGCAGATAGGGCAAACCGGGCCAGTCACCGTTACGCGCCAGAAAATTGATCGCCTCGGCTGGGGTGCCTTGGCCTGCGCGCAGTTTAGTCCAAACGACAACATCCAAGGCGGGCTGCCCATCTTGGATAGCCAGATCTTGCGCCACGGCCCAGTTTTTTGCGCGCATTTCATCAAACGCCATCGCCAATGGTCGACGTGCGTCTTGGGCGGCAACAGTCGAACAAATAAAAATAAGAATTGTACTAAATAAACGTAACATGGCTTGCAATTTTGCTTTCAACGCGTGATAGGGTGTGGACAGCTTAGACCAGCTGCGCGCGATCGGAAACCAACATTATGGTGATCGGCGAAATGGTGATCATCCGGGCCCCTGCCCGCCAAAATTAGAAAGGACGTGTCATGTTAAAAGGCTCTATGCCAGCTTTGGTCACGCCGTTCAAAGACGGCGCTATGGATCTGGACACATTGAAGAAGTTGGTCGAATGGCACATCGACCAAGGCAGCCATGGGTTGGTTCCCGTTGGCACCACAGGCGAAAGCCCGACGCTAAGCTATGAAGAACACGAATTGGTCGTGTCCGAAGTGGTCAAGGCGGCCGCCGGTCGCATTCCTGTTGTGGCGGGTGCTGGATCGAATAATACATCCGAATCCCTGCATTTCATGCAACACGCCAAATCTGTTGGCGCAACGGCGGCCTTGGTTGTGACCCCCTATTACAACAAACCGACCCAAGCCGGTTTGATTGCCCATTTCACCGCGCTGCATGATGCGGTTGATTTGCCCATCGTGATTTATAATATCCCCGGTCGTTCTGTGGTCGATATGACGCCCGACACCATGGGCGAATTGGCAAAACTGCCCCGTATTATCGGGGTCAAGGATGCAACAGGGGATTTGGCCCGCGTCTGCGCACAGCGGATCACATGCGGCCCCGATTTCCTGCAAATTTCTGGCGAAGATGCGACAGCGCATGGGTTTAACGCCCAAGGCGGCATTGGCTGCATTTCAGTGACTGCGAATGTGGCACCGGCGCTGTTGTCACAAATGCAATCTGCGACGCTGGCGGGTGATTACAAAACCGCGCTGGACATTCAGGATCGGTTGATGCCCCTGCATCAGGCCATTTTCACTGAACCAGGTTTGGTGGGTGTCAAATATGCAATGTCGCTGCTGGGTCTATGTGCCCCTGACGTGCGCCTGCCCCTGACGCCACTGACCGAGCCGACCAAAGACAAAATTCAGGCAGCAATGCGCCACGCCGGCCTGTTGTAAGAATTTGTGATCCATTAAATGAAAAACCGCGACCTATGCGTCGCGGTTTTTTTATTTCAGCGCCAAACTAAGTGGCATGTCATCCATTGCATTGCGGTACCAATCCACGATGATTTGACGTTCTTCATCCTCCATCCATGTCACATTTGCGGGTGGCATGGCATGGGTTACGCCCGATTGCAGGTATATCTGTTTCGCATAGGCGGTGATGTCATAGGTATTTTCCAAATGCACGTTTTTGGGCGCGCGACGGATCCCGTCGTAGACGGGTTCAGACATATGGCACATCGAACAGCGGCCCAAAATGATGTCTTGGGCATCTTCAAATCCTTGGGCGGCGGCAAAAATTTGTTGCCGCTCGCTTAGGCTTGCATCCTCGGTATTATGATTTTGCAAGGGGTTCGTAGAAATCCACATAATCAAGAGGAACAAAATCGCTGTGACCGCCCAGGTCCATGTCGGATTGCCCGCACGCGCATGTTTCGTGTTGAAATAATGACGGATGGTCACGCCCATCAAAAACACCAGCCCCGCAATCACCCAGTTATATTCCGATGCAAAGGCCAAAGGATAGTGATTGGACAGCATCAGGAAAATCACCGGCAAGGTCAGGTAATTGTTATGCGTTGACCGCAGTTTCGCGATTTTGCCGTATTTGGGATCAGGCGCGCGCCCAGCCATCAAATCGGCCACAACAATTTTTTGGTTGGGAATGATGATAAAGAACACATTGGCCGACATAATCGTTGCTGTAAATGCACCCAAATGCAGCAGCGTCGCGCGACCTGTGAAAATCTGGTTATATCCCCAGCCCATCACCACCAACAAAACAAACAGGATAACCATCAGCACCGTTGGGTGATCTTTGGGACCGTGTTTGCACAGCATGTCATAAACAATCCAGCCAATTGCCAGCGATCCAGCGGAAATCAAAATCCCCTGCCACAGGGCCAATTCCGCCTTGTTCTGGTCGATCAGATACAATTCACCGCCTGCCCAGTACACAACCGCCAAGAGCGCCGCACCTGATAGCCATGTGGCATAGCTTTCCCATTTGAACCACGTCAGATGTTCGGGCATCTGTTCGGGGGCCACCAGATATTTGCGAATGTGGTAAAACCCACCGCCATGGACCTGCCATTCTTCGCCATGCGCACCCACTGGCAGATCGGGAACCTTGCGCAGGCCCAAATCAAGCGCGATAAAATAAAATGAGGATCCGATCCAAGCAATGGCTGTAATGACGTGCAACCACCGCACGGCAAACGCCAACCAATCCCACATGACAACCAATTCTGACATAGCATTTCCCTGACATTGTGATGAAACCAACTGATCTCAGCAGTATGACAAAACAGTAGCGAAAGATAATTTATATGAAAAGTTTGACAGAGCTGTAGGTTTTTCAAATTTTACAATATAATAAAAAACGGCGACCAAGGCCGCCGTTTCCCAAAATTCTAGTTCACATTAGTAATCAGATTTGATCTGAACACAGGTGTTTGTTGTGGTGTCGTATTTACCGCACTGCAGATTTTTCCAATCTGATTTCAGTTTTGCCGATGCGGGCAAGAAATCGGTCCATGCATCACCGTTCACTTCGGATGTTTGTGAAACGATATCAAACTGACCCATGTCGTTGATTTCACCAATCAAAACAGGTTTCGCAAGGTGGTGGTTTGGCAACATAACCGAGGTGCCGCCTGTCAGGTTGGGGAAGGTTTGACCATACATCGCCTGACGCACAGCGTCGACGTCTGTTGTACCGGCTTGCTCAACCGCGTTTACCCACATGTTGAAACCGATATAGTGGGCCTCCATCGGGTCGTTTGTGACGCGTTCCAGACCCATACGGTCTTTCCATTTTTTCACCCATTCGGTGTTGGCAGGGGTATCAGCTGACTGGAAATAGTTCCACGCCGCCAAGTGGCCCACCAAATCGGCGGTATCCAATGTGGACAGCTCTTCTTCGCCCACAGAAAAGGCAACGACGGGAATGTCAAATGGCATCACGCCCGCATTGGCCAATTCTTCGTAAAAACCGATATTTGCATCGCCGTTGATGGTGGAAATAACACCAACCTTGGACCCATCCGCACCCAGATCAACAACCTGCTGCACGATGTCAGCCCAGTCACTGTTACCAAAGGGCGTATAGTTCACCAAGATTGAATCGTCAGAAATACCTTTGGATTTCAGATAAGATTCAAGGATCGCGTTTGTTGTTTGGGGATAGATATAGTCTGTTCCCAACAGCGCGAATTTTTCAACGCCCAAATCATTTAGGAAATAATCCGTCGCAGGAATCGCCTGTTGGTTTGGCGCAGCACCGGTGTAAAATACGTTTTTCGAACTTTCTTCGCCTTCGTACTGAACAGGGTAAAACAGCAGGCCGTTCAGTTCTTCTACGACTGGCAATACATTTTTACGCGAAACAGATGTCCAGCATCCAAACATTGCAGCAACATCATGCTGTGTCAGCAATTCGCGTGCTTTGGTTCCAAATGTCGGCCAATCAGAAGCAGGGTCCACAACCACAGCTTCAAGCTGCTTGCCCAAAACACCACCTTTGGCGTTCTGCTCTTCGATCAGCATCAACATTGTGTCTTTCAATGTTGTTTCTGAAATTGCCATCGTTCCCGACAACGAATGCAAAATACCAACTTTGATGGTTTCAGCCATTGCTGTCACACCAGAAGTTGCCGCAATAACCGCACCAAAAACGGTTGACTTAATAATATTCATAGATCCTCCTTGCTACCTCGGTTCGCTGGCAGCAATCTGGTAAACATACAGGGTTCAAACACCAAGCGTGTGCCACACGGTGTTACCTATAGGGATCGGCACATTGCCAAGGCAGGTTAGGGGGCTGTGTGAAATTGACCAAGAAATAAAGGACAGTGCCCTATCAGGCTGGATAGTATGCCTGTTCGAATGGTATATTCCATATAATAAAAACCCGCCTGACAGCGGGTTTTTAATAACGATTAATACTGATTAGAAACGATAGTTCACGCCAAATGCAATATAGGGAATAGCTGGAATTTTATCCAATTCATCCTGAACGTCGGCGATTTCTTTGTTCAGGTCGACTTGGTCGATCCCCTCACTGCCGCTGGCCGTCGCCTTAAGCCCACTGACAATCGCGCCCAAATCTGCATTTACGGACCAACCATTTGCGAATTGCCAATCATATCCAACCGATAACATAGGGGCAACTTTGCGTTTGAATTTAACAGAGCCATCAATGGTACCTGTTACATAGTCATTGTCACCGATGGTTGTTGCGGATGTGATGGTTGAAGTTGCGGTGATCGAGGTATCAGATGCAAAAACACCACCGCTAAACCGCCAGCCGCTAGCAAACGGATGATAATCAATCAATGCGCCAAAACCACCTAGCTTTGCCTTGATGTCGTAATCAACGTCGCCTTGGGTTTCGTTGAAATCCTGCGATAGCCCGCCCGCATAAAACCCGCGAAATGACATTGATTGAGAATAGGGATAGACCAGTTCCAATTCTGCACCCATGGTGGATGCACCCAAACCGACGCCCAATTTTGCATCCTGCGCCTGTGCCGCAAATGGTGCGGCAGCCAGAACAAGAGGGACAATTTTTAACATGATACTCATTACAAACTCCTAAAACAAAAATACCCTTAGCACGCTAAGGGTATTTTTTCAGATGTACAGGGGAACTTATTCTTCCGCTGCTTCTTTTTTCTCTTCGACGATTTCTTCGCCGGTTTCTTGGTCGACGACCTTCATGGACAGACGTACTTTGCCACGGTCATCGAACCCTAGCAATTTCACCTTGACCTCTTGACCCTCTTTCAAGGCATCAGATGGGTGATTTAGACGTTTGTTCATGATCTGGCTGACGTGCACCAAACCGTCGCGCTTGCCAAAGAAATTGACAAAGGCACCGAAATCAACAACTTTGACAACCTTACCGGTATAGATGCTGCCAACTTCAGGCTCGGCCACGATGGCATAGATCATTTCATATGCCTTTTTGATGGATTCCCCATCAGGTGACGCAATTTTGATGGTGCCATCATCGCTGATGTCAACTTTCGCACCAGATGTTTCCACGATTTCACGGATGACTTTACCGCCTGAACCAATCACCTCGCGGATTTTGTCGGTCGGAACCTGCATCGTTTCGATACGTGGGGCGTGAACGCTGAATTCAGAAGCTTCTGTCAAAGACTTCGACATTTCACCCAAGATATGCATGCGACCCTCTTTGGCCTGTGCCAAAGCGTTTTTCATGATTTCAGGTGTGATACCGGCAACTTTGATATCCATTTGCAGCGATGTGATACCGTTTTCGGTACCGGCCACTTTGAAATCCATGTCGCCTAGGTGATCTTCGTCACCCAAGATATCAGTCAAAATCGCATAGGATCCATCATCCTCTAGGATCAGACCCATCGCAACGCCGGCAACAGGTGCCTTTAGCGGAACGCCCGCATCCATCATCGACAGTGATCCACCACAAACAGACGCCATGGATGACGAACCGTTCGATTCAGTGATTTCTGACACAACACGAACTGTATACGGGAAATCCGTTGCAGCAGGCAAAACAGCCTGCAACGCGCGCCATGCCAGTTTACCGTGTCCAATTTCACGGCGACCAGGGGAACCAACGCGGCCAACTTCGCCCACGGAATAGGGTGGGAAGTTATAGTGCAGCATAAAGTTCGAACGTGAATTGCCATGCAATGCGTCTATGATCTGTTCATCATCGCCTGTGCCCAATGTGGTCACAACCAAGCCTTGCGTTTCACCGCGTGTAAACAGCGCCGATCCGTGCGTACGTGGCAGCAAACCTGTTTCGCAAACGATTGGACGCACTTGGGTCGTCGAACGACCGTCGATACGCTTGCCAGTTTTGACAACGTCACCACGCAGGATAGACGCCTCTAGCTTCTTCATCGCGGACCCAAGGTTCGCGTCGGCCAGCTGCTCTTCGGTCAATGCCGCTTTGATCGCTTCACGGGCTGCAGACACGGCTGCAACGCGTGCCTGTTTGTCTGTCAGGGCAAAGGCTGCGCGCATTTGATCTTCGCCAGCTGCTTTGATCGCAGCATAAAGATCAGAGTAGTCAGGCGCTTGGAAATTGAACGGCTCTTTTGCTGCGGCTTCGGCCAGATCAATGATCAAATCGATGACAGGCTGGATTTGTTCATGTGCAAATGTCACCGCACCCAGCATTTCGTCTTCGGTCAGCTCATACGCTTCGGATTCGACCATCATCACAGCATCTTTGGTACCGGCAACAACCAAGTCCAAACGCTGTTCAGGGTTAGAGCGCAGGTTATCCATATCCTCAACTTCGGGGTTCAGGATATATTCACCATCAACGTAACCGACACGACAGCCCGCAACAGGACCCATGAATGGAACGCCAGAAATCGTCAATGCCGCAGAGGCAGCAATCATGGCAACCACATCTGGGTCGTTGACCAAGTCATGTGACAACACGGTACACATAACCAATACTTCGTGTTTGAAACCTTCGATAAACAACGGGCGCATCGGACGGTCGATCAAACGCGCTGTTAGGGTTTCTTTTTCAGTTGGGCGTGCTTCACGCTTAAAAAAACCGCCAGGAATTTTACCTGCGGCATAGTATTTTTCTTGGTAATGAACAGTCAGCGGGAAAAAATCCTGACCTTCTCTCATTTCTTTGGCAAATGTCACGTTCGCCATGACTGAGGTTTCACCCAATGTGGCAATCACTGTGCCATCAGCTTGGCGGGCGACTTTCCCAGTTTCCAGTGTCAGGGTCTCTTCGCCCCACTGGATTGATTTTTTAGTTACTTCAAACATCAACGTTTCCTATATCGGCATAAATGGCCATTAACGTAGGGGGCGGATTCCCCCTGACCCGGTATCTTGTATTTCGGGCGCTGGGTCCGGGCGCCTGATCTCAGATTGTGGGCGTATAGCCCAGATCGATGCAAATTGAAAGCATTGTTATTGTCGCGACCATCGCTGGTATCTGTCCCCCCTGCACAAAGTATTTCGGCAAAATGAAAGATGTTTTTCCGCGTCAAGTGCGCGACATCATACACCGAAATATAATTTTGAATTACGCAATTGATAACGCCAGACTTTTTCAAAAGCTCAGGCCAACAATAGTCACTATGATTAAATTTTTAAAAAAATGAGTACTCTGACCGTTTAGATAACAAGCACAGGTCAGATATGTTTTTGTGCAATGCAATTTTATACGCGAGGTCCCGATGCTTACTCAAGATCATATTAACACTGCAAAACAAGCCGTTTCCCATATTTCCGACCTAAACGACATCGCCGAAAAATTCTATGAACGGCTTTTCGCAAAATCACCTGAACTGCGCAAAATGTTTGGTGAGGATATGAGCGATCAAGCGAAAAAACTGGCAGCGATTTTACAAGTGGCGTTTGAAAACCTGGATCAAGTTGACAGCCTCGTGCCCACCCTAGAGGATATGGGGGCAAAACATGCAACATATGGCGTAACACCAGACCATTATGGATTAGTTGCTGCGGCTTTGATTGAAACAATTTCCAGCGACCTAGGTGACGCATTTGATGAACGCGCGGCCGAAAGCTTTAACGCCGTGTTGGGTACAGTTGCAAATGTTATGATTTCCGGATCAATGAAAGCTGCTTAGAAAAGGCATATAATTCCCAATGCAAACTGCACCGGCAATTCAGCATGAATTGGTCAGTCTACTTAATCAAAGCGGCAAGCTGCGGATGCTTTCGCACCGTGCCGTTATGATGTTGCTCTTAGAGCAATTTGACCCAAAACGCGCTGAGATACATCAACAAGAATTGGAAAAGACAATTTCCACGTTCCGTGAATTTTCGGAACCATTTATTGAACCGGACGCCGTGAAAGGCGAATTACAGGCATGCGCCATATTTTTAGAAAAAAACAATGCTTTGATAAAAGTGCCGTTGAGTCCGTTATTTTCTTTCGAAAGACGATTGAGGCGCTTTTCAAAAAGGTTGTAACAGGACAAAAGATTGACGTCGACGAAATCGTCCCGTTTTCGCAATTTGTTGCAAGTGATTTATTGGCAGCTATAAACCACATTTTAGAAGGTATTACCGGCCAAATCGCAAAGATTTCGCAACATGAAGAGGTCGAAGCAAACCGCAAGCATGCTGTTATTTCTAGGTCTGTCGAAGAATTAGAGAAATCTGCGCGAATGGTTTATATGATCTCACTTAATGCGTCGATTGAAGCCTCGAGATTGGGGAACGATGGGGCTGGTTTCAAACAGATTGTGCGTGAGGTCCGCGAACTTAGCGATCAAATGGGAAATTCGGCATCCAAGTTAAAAGTCGAAATTTTAGATAATGCCGAGCAATAGCGCACAAACTGTGTGAACATTGCGATGGATGGCGAAGGCGAGACATTTGCGCAAAACAGTGGGGGCGTTGCCCCCACACCCCCAGAGTATTTGGACAAAATTGAAAAGCCTTACAGGCGTAGGTTGCTGAGGGTAACGAATGTGAAGCCTTGGGATTTTAGATCTGTGATGATTTTGGGAAGAGCCGCGCGCACTTGGTCACGGTGGCTGTACATTGGGTGGAGCAAGATGATGTCCCCTGCGGCGGTATTATTGACTGTGTAGTTTGCAATTTGGGCTGCGGTTGCATCCTGTCCAAGATCAGACTCGGGGGCAATTGACCACATGAAAGTGGTGCGATTGTCTGAGGATAGGACATAGGGCAGCATCAAAAGTTTACGCCCAAAGGGTGGACGGAACTGAATCGGGCCAGTGTAGCCGGCATTTCGGATCGCTTGGTCTGTTTTGATTAATTCAGTGCGGATCCAAGCAGGCGTTCGCAGCATCATGCGTTTGTGAGAATAGGAATGGTTGCCAATTTCGTGGCCGTGTTGGGCGATTTGGGCAACGGTTTGCGGATGTTCATCCACGAATTTACCAATCAGGAAAAAGGTGGCGGGGGTTTGGTGGTGGTCTAAGATTTCCAGGATTTCGCCAGTGAATTTCGCGGTTGGGCCATCATCAAAGGTCAGGGCAATGACCTTTTGGCTGCGATCGCCGTGATGAATAAGATCGCCCATGATTTGCCATGTCTGTGATCGCGACACTTCGCGCAGGCCCACTGCGCAAAGGATAAGTCCGAATAAAATCAAAA
>CAZWFE010000008.1:0-71033 GCA_964633145.1 uncultured Phaeobacter sp.
CACGCCTGTCTGAAACGGCTTATCTGGTCGTCACCCCCGCCGCGACACGATTGGCCGACCAAACATGGATGCGCCGTCATTTGGGCAATTTCAACGTAGTGATTACGGACGTAACATCCGGCGAAGGCGTCTTGGCGATCATGGGGCCAAAGGCACGCGATGTCCTGCAAGCCGTATCACCCAATGATTTTTCCAACGACACCAACCCATTCGGCACAGCGCAGGATATTGAATTGGGCATGGGATTGGCGCGCGCGCATCGCGTGTCCTATGTCGGGGAACTGGGATGGGAAATTTATGTCAGCGCAGATATGGCGGGACATGCATTTGAAACCCTATGGCAGGCGGGCCAAGATCACGAATTGAAGCTGTGCGGTATGCACATGATGGACAGCTGTCGCATTGAAAAAGCGTTCCGCCATTTCGGCCACGACATCACGCCCGAGGATCACGTGCTTGAGGCTGGCCTAGGCTTTGCCGTCAGCAAAACAAAATCCGATTTCATTGGGCGTGACGCGGTGAACAAAAAACGCGACGACGGCCTGAATACCCGCATGGTCCAATTCAAACTGACCGATCCGGAACCGCTGCTCTATCACAATGAACCGATCCTGCGGGATGGTCAAATCGTGGGGTATCTCAGCTCGGGCAGCTATGGTCACGCGCTGGGTGCAGCCATCGGGATGGGATATGTTCCCTGCGCGGGTGAAACGGCGGCCGATGTGCTGGCATCAACCTATGAAATCGACGTGGCCGGCACACGCGTGCGTGCCGAGGCATCGTTAAAACCAATGTACGACCCAAGCGGTGAACGTACCAAAGCATAACGCACACAATCGGGGCACAGCAGACGCAGTGTCCCGATCTACTTCAAACGTGGCGGTTTATCAGGGTCCATCCCAGGTGCGGCAGGTTGATAGGGCTCTGGCGCGACGGGTTCAGGTAATTCAAACCGCATTCCCACACGCCGCACGGCGATGGCTGCGCCTTCTGTCGGATCAAAAAATGCAACATCAATTTCAGCTGCCTCAACACCGCAAAACCGCAACGCCTCATGCGCGGCCTTGGCCAGGGCATCATGTACAGCGCCCTCTGCCCCGATAAATGCCAACAAATGCCCCTGTGCGCCACCTTCATACTTGACGGCTGTCAACCAAACCTCATCCGCCAACCCAGCCGCTGACGCAAGCTTGGCATCCAACCCCTGTAAAACCGCTTCTGGAATGGCACGCGGGGCCGTAAACTCAACCGGGCGTGCCTCAATTTCGTCTGGCGTTTCTGACAACATTTCGGCAAGCCAAACCATGACATCATGGGGCAGTAAAATGCTGGATGGCGCAACATCTAAATTCACCCCCATCCCCAATTCGACCTGCGCCAACATCGTGACCAAAACGCGCCCTGACACGCCGATATAGGGGGTAATTTCACCGGTAAAATCAGCCAATCGATCTTCGGTGTCAAAAACCAAAACATAGGACAGTCCATCATGCTCAATCACACGCGGATTAATCTGATCACCCTGCGCCTCTTCGTCCAAAATCATGAACACTTCGATATCTGCCAAACGCTCATAAAACCGCAACCGCAGCTCATCACGATCAGGATCAGATGCCATAACAGAATAGGCACGATCTAAAATAGTTTCCATTATCCTATCACCTCTTGCACACGGCCGCGTAATTCCGGCAAAACCGTATTTTCGAACCACTCATGTTTTCGCATCCAAGCGGTATTGCGCCACGACGGGTGTGGCAAGGGGAAAACACTCGGCGCATAGCTTTCCCACTCCGCCACACGGGACCAAACCGACATCTTATGGCCCAAATGCCAGTCATGCGCATATTTCCCAACCAACACCGTTAATTGAATATTCTCAAACTGCGCCAATACGCGCTGTCGCCAAACGCGCGCACAAATTGCAGGTGGGGCCAGATCAGACCCCTTTACATCATACCCCGGAAAACAAAATGCCATCGGGACAATGGCAAACAATGCGGGATCATAAAATTGCGCACGATTTACCCCCAACCAACATCTTAGCCGATCACCAGAACGATCATCAAACGCAACACCTGAATGATACACACGCAAACCAGGCGCCTGCCCAGCAATCAAAATACGCGCGGACGGCAGTCCCTGCACAATCGGGCGCGGACGATGGCGTGTCACCGTGGCCGAAAATCGTTCCGTACATATTTCACAAACCGACAATTCCTCAAAAACACCCATAGCCAATCCAAATAAAAAACGGCCCGCAATAACAAGCCGTTCTTTCATTTTTGCAAAAATACTCGCGGGGGTCTGGGGGCAGCCGCCCCCAGCCTTACGATCTTAGCCGCACTTAGAATGGCCGCAGCTGCGACAGGTCATGCAACCCTCAACCATCTGCAGGTCATACTGACCGCAACTTGGACATGCCTTGCCACGGCTCTCGGTCAAATTCACAACTTCTTTGTTGTAATGCGGATCCTCTTTCAGGCCCATGCCTTCGCCAGCTAGGAACCCGATATTGACCATATGCTGCTCTAGCACGCTACCAATTGCTGCCAAGATAGACGGGATGTATTTACCTTGGACCCAAGCACCACCGCGCGGATCAAAGACTGCCTTCAGCTCTTCAACAACAAAGGACACATCACCACCACGACGGAACACAGCGGAAATCATCCGTGTCAACGCAACAGTCCACGCGAAATGTTCCATGTTTTTGGAATTGATGAACACCTCAAACGGACGGCGATGGCCATTGACGATCACATCATTGACGGTCACATAAATTGCATGCTCACTGTCAGGCCACTTCAGTTTGTATGTGTTGCCTTCCAATGTCTGTGGGCGATCCAATGGCTCAGCCATATAAATCACTTCTGCACCGGTCTCGACTTCTGGGGCTTTTTCGGTGGTTTCTGAAACGCTTAGGACCGAACCGGTTACATCGTTTGGACGATAGGTTGTGCACCCTTTACAGCCGGTTTCATAGGCCTGCATATAAACATCTTTGAACGCGTCGAAATCAATGTCTTCTGGGCAGTTGATCGTTTTAGAAATCGAACTGTCGATCCATTTTTGTGCCGCCGCTTGCATTTTTACGTGATCAAGCGGTGCCAATGTTTGGGCGTTCACGAAATAATCGGGCAGCTCTTTGTCGCCGAATTTGTCGCGCCACATTTGCACGGCGTAATCGACCACTTCTTCTTCGGTGCGCGATCCGTCTTTTTGCAATACTTTGCGCGTATAGGCATAGGCAAACACAGGTTCGATACCGGATGATACGTTGCCCGCATACAGGCTGATCGTACCTGTTGGCGCAATGGATGTCAGCAATGCGTTGCGGATGCCATGTTTGCGAATGGCGTCACGAACATCATCGTCCATCACCTTCATCGCCTCAGATTCCAAATAAGGATCCGCGTCGAACAAGGGGAACGCGCCTTTTTCTTTGGCCAGCTCGACAGAGGCCAGATAGGATGCGCGCGCAATCGCGTGCAGCCATTCGTCGGTTTTTGCCGCGGCTTCGTCTGATCCATAGCGCTGGCCTGTCATCAACAGCGCATCGGCCAAACCCGTCACACCCAAACCAATACGGCGTTTGTTTTGTGCCTCTTGTGCTTGTTGTGGCAATGGGAAATTCGACGCATCGACCACATTATCCATCATCCGAACGGCTGTCGCGACCAGATCATTCAGCGCATCAACATCTAGTTTGGCATTTTTGTCAAACGGATCTTTGACCAAACGCGCCAGGTTGATGGACCCCAACAAACAGGCACCATAGGGTGGCAGCGGCTGTTCACCACAAGGGTTTGTTGCTGCAATGCTTTCACAATAATGCAGGTTGTTGGCTTTGTTGATGCGGTCGATAAAAATCACACCGGGCTCAGCAAAATCATAGGTTGATTTCATGATCTTGTTCCACAGATCACGGGCCTGAACGGTTTTGAACACTTTACCTTCGAATACCAAATCCCATGATTTATCGGCCTTTACAGCCTCCATGAATGGATCGGTCACCAACACAGATACGTTAAACATCCGCAAACGTGCGGCGTCTGATTTGGCTGTGATGAAATCTTCGATATCGGGGTGATCGCAACGCATTGTCGCCATCATCGCACCGCGGCGTGAACCGGCGGACATGATGGTACGGCACATCGCATCCCAAACATCCATAAACGACAATGGACCGGACGCATCTGCTGCAACGCCTTTGACCAACGCACCTTTGGGACGCACGGTTGAAAAATCATACCCGATTCCGCCACCTTGCTGCATGGTCAACGCAGCCTCTTTCAGCATTTCGAAAATGCCGCCCATGCTGTCGGGAATTGTCCCCATAACAAAGCAGTTAAACAGCGTCACTTTGCGCGCGGTGCCTGCACCTGCGGTGATGCGGCCTGCCGGCAAAAATTTAAAATCCTCTAGGGCAGAATAGAATTTGTCTTCCCAGTGGTCTGCTTTCTTTTCAACCGATGCCAAGGCGCGGGCGATACGGCGCCAGCTGTCTTCGACGGTTGCGTCCAATGGCTTGCCTTCGGCATCCTTGAAACGATATTTCATATCCCAGATTTGTTCAGCGATTGGTGCAGCGAAACGTGTCATACTCTTCCCTTGGCGTTGATCGGTTTTACATGATAATTGAGGCCACAATGTAGAGCGAAACTGTGTTTGGGTCAACTTGCCAAACCGCAAAAAAAGTCTAAAAATTACTAAACCTTGGGGTAGACAAATGACAAAACACATACATCTAGTAAAACTAAGTGTTGGAACACAGACGATAGAAGACCTAGAAAACTGGCAAAAAAGCCCTATGTGTCAAGGACCTGACGGTCTGCCATGCCATGTCACCCGCATGTGGCCCAAGCGCGAATCCGAGATCCTGAATGGTGGATCAATATATTGGGTCATCAAGGGAATTATTTTATGTCGGCAACCGATTCTACGTTTGGACGAAGTCATCGGCGCTGATGGTATTCGCAGATGTGCGATTGTTTTAAAGCCCGGGCTTATCCGAACCACCCACGCGCCAAAGCGGGCGTTTCAAGGTTGGCGATACCTAAAACCCCAAGATGCCCCACTGGATATGAAAGAGGGTCGCGAACAAGATGATGTTTTGCCCGCGTCCCTTGCAGGCGCGTTGGCCGATATCGGGGTGTTATAACGACAGCATCTGCAACAGTTTTTGCATAGTTGCTTGATCATGTCCGTCCATCTCAGTGGTGCGCGATTTGAACAACGATGCTTGCGATTTCAGAATCAATCCATCCGACAAAATTTTCAAATGGTTCGCACGCAATGTTTCCCCCGATGACGTAATGTCGGCAATCGCCTCGGCGGTTTCATTTTTAACGGTGCCTTCGGTTGCACCTTGGCTGTCGACGATTTGATAATCCGCGACACCAACAGTTTTCAGATGTTCCCGAACCAGTCGATGATATTTGGTCGCAATGCGCATGCGGAACCCATGATTGGCGCGAAACGCGGCCGCCGCTGCATCCAAATCGTCCAGCGTGTCGACATCGACCCAATAATTTGGCACCGCGATGATCAAATCCGCATGACCAAACCCAAGTTCGACCAGCATTTGCACGCGCTGGTCCCACTGGCTTAGCTTTTCGCGAATCAAATCTGTACCGGTAACGCCCAAATGGATACGCCCTGCCGCCAATTCGCGTGGAATTTCACCCGCCGATAACAGCACCAATTCGACACCGTCAATCCCGTCAACGCGGCCCGCGTATTCCCGATCAGATCCGCTGCGCGACAAAGAGATCCCGCGCGCGGAAAACCAATCAAAGGTTTTTTCCATCAAACGGCCCTTGGACGGGACACCCAGTTTAATCGTCATTTGGGACCCTCCGTGATTTCCAACACCAAGTCAGGGCGAATCACACCCCCGACTGCCGGAATTTCCTGACCATTGCCCAAGCGGCGCGTCAGCGCATCATAACGACCACCGGTCGCGATAGGGGATAAATCCGCACGATCTGTTGCATGGAACCCAAACACAAACCCATCGTAATATTCCATTGATGTGCGACCATAGCTTGCTTCAAACATCAAATTATCAACGTCGATCCCCTGTGCCGCAATCGCATCCGTCCGGCGGCACAACAAATCAACTGCGCCAGACAGCGCCGGCATATCCACCGCGATATCACGCAAACGCCCAATGGCGTATGGACAGGTTTCTGACACCCGCAAAATCGCGTCGATCAGCTGAACCTCTTGTCCTGAAATTGGGTCCGTTTTGGCATCTTGGTGCAAGGCGTCAATCCGATCCATGATTTCAGCACGCGTGCGCAGCCCCAAAGCTGGACCAGCCAAAGCCATCGGATCGTCCTGCGCCAACAATGCAACACGGCTTTCGACCTCTGGGGCACGCCCAGAAAATCGGTTCATCAGGGCGCGAAACCGGCGTGGGCGCCAAATATGACGCATCAACGCCTGTTTACGGCGATCTGTTGTCTGCAACCCCATGACGGCCGCCGTTAAAATGCCGATGTCACCCGTTGCTGCACGGACCGGCGCATCGCCCAGCGCGCGATGAATGACGGCAAATACCTCGGCATCGGTTTCAGCGGAATTGGAACGGTCAAAGACCTCATAGCCCACTTGGATATATTCGTTGGCACGATTTGTATCATCTTCTTGGCGGCGAAAGACGACCCCGTTATATGTATAGCGCGCCGGTTCTGCCCCGTGTTCCATGTGCATCTGAACAACAGGTACGGTAAAATCAGGCCGCAACATTTGTTCGCCCCGCAACGGATCGGACGTGACATAGGCGCGCGCGCGAATGTCCTCTCCGTACAGATCCAGCAAGGTGCCTGCTGATTGCAAAACATCCGCCTCGACGACCGTTGCCCCCTGTTCTAGGAACACAGCTTGGTATTTGGCGGCTTGGGCCAATATGTCCAAATTACGGGTCATGGGGCTTGGGTCGCCAAAATCTCGCGCACCTTGGCAACCAATTCGGCGCGATCAACGGTGAACTGGCTGGGCCGTTCTTTCCATTCCTCAAGCGTGGCGTTTTGGGCGATCTGTGCGCCTAGGATCAAATCTTTGATTTGGATGATGCCTTGGGCTTTTTCGTCACCGCCCTCGATGATTGCGATGGGGGAATTGCGGGTATCGGCATATTTCAACTGGTTGCCGAAATTCTTGGGGTTGCCCAAATACACCTCGGCCCGAATGCCGGCATTGCGCAATTCTGTGACCATCGCCTGATAATCGGCCATGCGGTCGCGATCCATAACTGTCACCACAACGGGGCCGCGGGAATGTGATCCAATCCGTCCCTTTTCGCGCAGGGCGGCCAACAGGCGATCAACCCCAATGGACACACCGGTCGCAGGCACCGATTGCCCGGTAAACCGCTTGACCAAATCGTCGTAACGCCCGCCGCCTGATACGGACCCAAACTGCCGCTTGCGGCCTTTTTCGTCAAAAATTTCGAATGTCAGCTCGGCCTCGAAGACAGGACCGGTGTAATATCCCAGACCACGCACGACCGATGGGTCCAAAATGATGCGATCTGCGCCGTAGCCACCAGCATCCAGCAATTCGGCCATGGTTTCCAATTCGCCCACGCCCTCGGCGCCGATGGCGGATGTGCCCACGGCATCGCGCAGGTTGGACAGGGTTTTTGTCGCCGTATCACCACGCGATGTCAAAAATGCCAAAACAGGCGCGGCCTGATCGTCAGACAACCCCACGCCATCGATATAAGCACCCGAGGCATCCAACCGCCCCTTGCCCAGCAATTCGCGCACGCCGGCGGCGCCCACTTTGTCGAATTTATCGATGGTGCGTAACACATCATCGCGTTGGGCATCGTCAGACAGGCCCATGCATTCCAACACGCCATTCAAAACCTTGCGGTTATTGATGCGGACCAGATAATCCCCACGAGGGATGCCAACGGTTTCCAATGTATCCGACAGCATGGCACAAATTTCGGCATCTGCCGCCACAGATGGCGCGCCAACAGTATCGGCATCGCACTGATAAAACTGGCGAAACCGCCCTGGCCCCGGTTTTTCGTTGCGCCACACGGGACCCATCGCATAGCGGCGATAGGGCGTGGGCAGATCATTGCGATATTGCGCATAAACCCGCGCCAAAGGTGCCGTCAGATCATAGCGCAAGGCCAGCCAATCGCTGTCCTCTTCTTGCCAAGCGAACACACCTTCGTTTGGGCGATCCACATCGGGCAGAAATTTGCCCAAGGCTTCGACCGTTTCGACTGCGCTGCTTTCTAATGCGTCAAAGCCATAATGGTGATAGACCCCAGCAATTTTTTGCAGCATTTCGCTGCGCTCGGTCACTTCTGTCCCGAAATAATCACGAAACCCTTTGGGCGTTTGCGCCTTGGGGCGGGGTTGTTTTTTCTCTTTGGCCATAATCGCGTCCCTGTGTGGGGTTTACTTACCGCCCATGTACCGCACCATCACTGAATGAGCAAGCAACCTTGACCATTCAGGGGCATGGTCTAGCTAGCCGAGTATGAAACATGTGCTAATTCTTGGACATTCGGGTGGCATTGGCCGCGCATTGGCGCAGGCCTATGACACTGCGGGATTTGCCGTGACGGGGCTGTCACGGCAAAATGATGGGTTTGACATCACCGACCCCGCGGCGGTTGCCCATCATATGGGGCAATTAACCGGCCCGTTTGATCGAATTGTGATCGCAACGGGGGCCTTGGAAATTGATGGTTACGCCCCTGAAAAATCCGTTTCATCCGTGACTGCGCAGGGCATGGCCGACCAATTTGCGGTCAATGCCATCGGGCCCGCATTGGTGATGAAACATATCCGCCCGTTGATTCCGCGTGATCGCGCATGTGTCATTGCGGCCCTATCCGCGCGCGTGGGGTCCATTGGGGACAACCGTTTGGGCGGATGGGTGTCCTATCGCGCGGCCAAAGCGGCGTTGAACCAAATCATCCACACCAGCGCGATTGAGCTGGGGCGCATGCGCCCCATGTCGTGTTGTATCGCGCTGCATCCTGGAACGGTGGCCACCGATTTCACCGCGAAATACGCCGGACGCCATCCAACCGTACCCGCCAACGAGGCAGCTGCGAATTTGATGCGCGTGATCGAATCGCGTGGCCCTGAACACAACGGCCAATTTTTTGATTGGCGCGGGGACACAGTCCAGTGGTAGGCCGCATTATCGCGATCCTTGGCGATCAATTGTCCCATGACATATCATCCCTGCAGGGTGCTGACCCTGACCGCGATGTCATCGTCATGGCCGAAGTGATGGGCGAGGCCACCTATGTCCCCCACCACCCCAAGAAAATTATCCTGATCCTGTCTGCCATGCGTAAATTCGCGGCCCAGCTGCGCGATCAGGGGTGGCGGGTGTTATATACAGAATTGGACGACCCCGACAGCAGCCATACGCTGACGGGTGAAATCCTGCGGCGGGCGGCCGAAACGGGGTTCACCGATATCTGCGTCACCGAACCCACCGAATGGCGGGTGATTGATGCGTTGGCGGATCTGCCGCTGCGGGTTGATATGCGCCCCGACACGCGGTTCATCGCCTCGCATGCCGAGTTTGAAACATGGGCACAGGGGCGCAAAGCCCTGCGTATGGAATATTTCTATCGCGATATGCGGCGCAAAACGGGGCTGTTGATGCAGGGCGATACGCCCGAGGGCGGCCAATGGAATTTCGACCACGACAACCGCAAAGCACCGCCAAAATCCGTGGCCTTTGCCGGTCCGCGCCAATTCACCACCGATACGGTCACGCAATCCGTGATCCAATTGGTTCAGGATCGATTTGGCGATAACTTTGGCCGCGCAACACCGTTTTGGTTTGCCACCGACCGCACCCAAGCGTTAGAGGCGATGGATCATTTCATGCGCTATGCGCTGCCCAATTTTGGCGATTACCAAGATGCCATGCTGAATGACAATGCATTTTTGTATCATTCGTTTTTGGCCCCCTATATCAACATTGGTCTGCTGTCCCCGCGCGAAGTTTGCGATGCCGCCCAAGCGGAATGGCAACGCGGTCATGCGCCCATCAACGCCGTCGAAGGGTTCATTCGCCAAATCATCGGGTGGCGCGAATATGTGCGCGGCATTTATTTCCTGAAAGGGCGCGACTACACCGCGTCAAATCATTTGGGCCACAGCCGCGATTTGCCTGCGATGTATTGGGGCGCGCCCACGCGGATGAACTGCATGGCGAAATCCATCCAGCAAACGCGCGATGATGCCTATGCCCATCACATCCAACGTCTGATGGTGACCGGCAATTTCGCCCTGCTCGCAGGCATTGACCCGCACCAAGTGCATGAATGGTATTTATCAGTCTACACAGATGCATTCGAATGGGTCGAGGCACCAAACACCATCGGCATGTCCCAATTTGCCGATGGCGGTGTGATCGCGTCAAAACCCTATGTCAGCAGTGGTGCCTATATCAACCGGATGTCAGATTACTGTAAATCCTGTCATTATCGGGTCAAGGACCGCACCGGCGACCGCGCCTGCCCGTTTAATGCGCTGTATTGGGGGTTTCTGGATCGCCACCGCGATAAATTTGCAAACAACCCGCGCATGGCGCAGATGTATCGCACCTTTGCCAAGATGTCAGATCAGGCCCAGCAAGACACGTTAGAGCAGGCCCAAAAAATCTGGGCCGTGCTGGATGCGGGCGACACGCTGTAAGGCGTCGAATTTATTGTGAATTGGTGGCCGCATCATCCGCGGGCGCCGTCTGATCCGCAGGGGTTTCATCAACGGGCTCTGAATCCTCGGCAGGTGCTTCAACAGGGGTTGGATCGACCAATGCGCCATTGACCCAATTGCCCTGCGCGGCTTCGCCTGTGGCGAACCGAATGGCACCTTGGCCTTGGCGTTTGCCGTTTATGAATGATCCCTCATATACATCGCCATTGGCATATGTTGCCACGCCTTGGCCAGTCATTTCGCCATTCATCCAATCGCCGGTATAGGTAAAGCCATCAGCCAATGTGATGGTGCCAACGCCATGACGACGGCCATCTAGGTATTCACCCTCATAGACCATACCATCGGGAAAGGTTGCTTTCCCTTTCCCATGCCGATTGCCGTCTTTCCATTCACCAGAATACACATAACCATCCGCGTACCGCATGGTTCCAGTCCCGTGATTGCGTGCGTTTTTAAACCCGCCCTCGTATACGACCCCGTTGGAATATTTGGCGATACCGTTTCCTTCGATTACGCCAGCGACCCATTCACCTGCATATGACGAACCATCAGGATAGGTAATTTCCCCGCGCCCGTCGGACAGACCGTTTACAAAATCACCAACATAGATCGATCCGTCAGGGTATGTCACTTCGCCCTTGCCTTGGATCTGACCTTTGATCCATTCACCGGCATATTTATAGCCATCAATTCCAATGAACGTGCCTTGGCCTGCACGCTGATCGTCATAAAATTCGCCAGTGTATGTGTCACCATTTGCATAGGTCACTTTGCCCTGACCATGGCGACGGCCGTCTAACAGATCACCTTCGTAGACGTCGCCGTTGGGCTGGATTAATTTGGCTGTTCCATTGATTTTGCCGTTTTTCCAAACACCGTCAAAAATCAATCCTTCTGGCATTTCCAATCGGCCACGCCCCTCGCGCGAACCGCGCAGGACATAGCCTGTATAGACCGTACCATCGGGATATGTGATTTTGGCGTTGCCTTCTTTGACGCCATTGATCCAATCGCCGTCATAGACGTATCCATCGGGGTTGACCAACACACCGCGACCATGATGCAACGCTTCGCGGAATCCGCCTTCGTATCGGGCGCCATTTGCATAGATTGCAACACCTTGCCCAGTGATTTTGCCCGCCAGCCAGCTGCCTTCGTAGGTGCCGCCATCGGCATAGGTGATTTTGCCAAGCCCTTCGGGTTTGCCCTTGGCAAAGCTGCCCTCATAGACTGATCCATTTGCAAAACGCGCAACACCTTGGCCAACGATTTCACCATCAATCCAATCGCCGGTATATTCATACCCATTGGGCATCCGAAACGTACCTTGGCCATGTTGCAGACCATTGCGAAACGCCCCTTCATAGACGCCGCCATTGTCAAACTGCTTGGACCCCAAGGTGGTGCCCTGTGCAAACACAGCCCCAGGCAGCAGGGTGATAGCAATCACTGTCGAAAGGAGCATTCCTTTGATCATATCAATTCCATTTCCTACAGCATCCCGTTCCGTTGAACCTAGTCTTAGCGTCAAAACAACACTGATGCTAGCCTTACCAATGGGGTGGGCGTTGGTCCGCCACATATTCACCGCCCTGCGCTTCGCGTTCGGCCTCGCGGGCCATTAACAGATCGACGCGCTTTTCCAGACGGGCGATTTTTGTTTGTTGCTGTGCCACAATATCGGACAGATCATCATTGACCCGTGTCAAATGCGCGATGGCGATTTCACTGGCCGTCAAACGGCGCTCAGTCTCAGATTCAGTCATACCACAACCTTTCGTTTCGCTCGTTATAAAGCGCAACGTTTGAATTACCACTGTTTAACGGTCTTTAATTAGGTATTTTAGCGAAAATTTACCAGCCAACTTTCGTAAGCAAAAGATGTATTTTTCTGCGTTTTGACGCTTTTCATTTGAAAATTTGCGAGTATAGTCGGCCCTATGACTGGATTTACACCGATATCACAGCAATGCGCCGCAGCCCGCGGCAGCTTGGCATTGGGACTGTTACTACTAAGCAGCCTCTGAGCGTGCCGTGACCCGGTGCGACCGCTCAGAGGGGACAGGCTTCGCACCAATCACAGCTTAGTAGATCAAGAAAGAGACATCACATGACAACCACCAACACCAAAGACCGTGTCGTTATTTTTGACACGACCCTGCGCGATGGCGAACAATCCCCCGGCGCAACAATGACCCACGAAGAAAAATTGGAAATCGCCGAACTGCTGGACGATATGGGCGTCGACATTATCGAGGCCGGTTTTCCAATCGCATCCGAAGGTGATTTCCGCGCCGTCAGCGAAATCGCCAAGCGCAGCAAAAATTCGGTGATCTGCGGCCTGTCGCGCGCGAATTTTGGCGATATCGACCGGTGCTGGGACGCGGTGAAACATGCAGCCAAACCGCGTATTCACACATTTATTGGTACATCACCGCTGCACCGCGCGATACCCAATTTGACCCAAGACGAAATGGCCGAACGCATTCACGATACGGTCAGCCATGCGCGCAATCTGTGTGATAATGTGCAATGGTCGCCCATGGATGCCACACGCACCGAACATGATTACCTGTGCCGTGTTGTCGAAATCGCGATCAAAGCGGGTGCCACAACCATCAATATCCCCGATACCGTAGGATATACCGCGCCTGTCGAGTCCGCTGATCTGATCCGCATGTTGATCGACAAGGTTCCCGGCGCCGATGACATCATCTTTGCCACCCATTGTCACAACGATTTGGGCATGGCCACTGCGAATTCATTGGCCGCCGTGGCCGGTGGAGCGCGTCAGATCGAATGTACGATCAACGGTCTGGGCGAACGCGCCGGCAACACCGCATTAGAAGAGGTCGTGATGGCGTTGAAAGTGCGCGGTGATATCATGCCCTATTACACTGAAATCGACACGACCAAGATTATGAACATTTCGCGCAGGGTTTCGACCGTGTCCGGTTTCCCCGTGCAATTCAACAAAGCAATTGTTGGCAAAAACGCCTTTGCCCATGAAAGTGGCATCCACCAAGATGGCATGCTGAAAAATGCCGAAACCTTTGAAATTATGCGCCCCTCGGATGTGGGTTTGGCTGAAACCAATTTGGTGATGGGCAAACATTCCGGACGTGCTGCGCTGCGGTCCAAATTAGAGGATCTGGGATATAAACTGGCCGATAACCAGTTAAAGGACGTCTTTGTCCGGTTCAAGGAATTGGCTGACCGCAAAAAAGAGGTCTATGACGAAGACCTGATCGCATTGATGCGCGCTGGCGAAGATGCCGCCAAGGATCATTTGGTGCTGAAATCACTGCGCGTTGTTTGCGGAACAGACGGCCCACAATCGGCGGATATGACGCTGACCATTGGCGGGCAAGAGGTCAGCACAACCGCCACCGGTGACGGCCCCGTTGACGCGACATTCAACGCAGTCAAGGAATTGTATGGCCACACAGCAAAATTGCAGCTGTATCAGGTGCATGCAGTCACCCAAGGCACCGATGCCCAAGCCACCGTAACCGTCCGCATGGAGGATGATGGAAACATCGCAACCGGCCAATCCGCAGACACAGATACCGTGGTTGCCAGCGCCAAGGCATATTTGAACGCGTTAAACCGTCTGTACGTCCGCCGCGCCCGCAGCGGCGAGGACAAGCGCGAAGTGAATTGGAAAGATCAAAGCTGATCCAAGTCTTGATCGCAAATAAGAAAGGGGCCGCTTGGCCCCTTTTTCATATTACGTCATTTATTGGCCATTTAGCCATTAAACCGCGGCCGCACACGGGCCCGCTGCAATTCGATTAACCCCATCTGGGTAAAGCCCACAAAATTAGTTTCCACAATATCGCGACGCAGGGCCGCTTTGATCGCGCTTTCCAATATTTTGCGGTCTTTTTTCGGAATTGGCGCGGGGTCAATGACAATTTGCCCGCCCAGCCCGCGCATCCGCAGTTGCCGGCCCAAATCGCGTGCCATGGCGATGTTCGCCTTTAACGCGGCGGCGGGGGATGTATCGGCACCGGTGTTTACATCAATCGTAATACAGGCGCGGGTGGGTTCGATGTAATAATGACCCTCGGCCATCGCAACGCGCGGTTCGGCCAAGGCTTCGATCTGGTCCAAAATATCATGGGTTTCGAAACAATCATCGTCTTGGACCACATCCGCCGGATCGGACCATTCGCGCCACGCGTAATCATATGGACCATCAGCTGACAGCAACAATTCTGGTGCGCCCTCTTGGTCGGCCAAAACTTGATCGGCCAGATCCAACATGGTCGTTGCATCGTCCAAAATCGCAGCGTCATCGCCATCTGCACAGGATGATCGCATGATCATACCGTGGGCGATGTCGCCGATACCTTCGCGGATGATGCCAATGATTTCATCGCGGCGGTCATCATCTTTGATCGACCGTGATACGTTCAAACCAGGCGCATTGGGGGTGACAATGACATACCGGCTTTTGAATAAAATGCGGTCGGTGACAGGGGTCGCTTTGCCATCTTCGGCCATGCCTGTGACCTGAACCAACAGGGTTTGACCGGGGGACAACCCTTTGACTTGGCGCAAAAAACCGTTGCCATCGGGGGTTTTGACGAAAACGCCACCCTGCCCCTTGATCGGGCGATCGACAACGGCGCGATAAATTGACCCGACACCGGGGGCGTCATGGTCAATGACGAAATCCTGCATCTTGCCATCTTCGATCAATGCGGCGGCTTCGCGGCCTTGGTATTGGCCCAATAATATCTGACGACCCTTCATGACATATCCTTGAATAATTCAAACCCTGCCGCACGTAGCAGCCCTGCGGTTTCAGCAACAGGCAAGCCCATAATCGCGCTGTATGATCCGCTGATCCATGGGATATAGGCCGCAAATGGCCCCTGAATCCCATAACCACCGGCTTTGCCCTGCCAATCATTGGTCGCCAGAACGGCTGTGATTTCCGCGTCCGACAGGGGTTTGACCTTGACTTGGCTGACGACATCACGCTGCCAAACCCGATCACCCGCGCGCACAGCAACCGCCGTAATCACGCGGTGGCGCCGACCCGACAGCAGGCGTAAAAACGCAGCCGCCTGATCCGCGTCATCAGGTTTGCCCATAATCCGACGACCAAGGGCCACGGTGGTATCGCCACACAGGCCCACTTCGCCGTCGTTCAAAGCCAAAGCATTGATTTTGTCGCGCGTCACGCGATTACAATAATCACGGGGGGTTTCACCGCGCAGCGGTGTTTCGTCCACATCCGGCGGACGCACGTCATCAACACGCACGCCAAGTTGCGCCAACAATTCTTTGCGGCGGGGACTGCCTGATCCTAGAACCAGCTTCACTATTTGAAACGATAGTTGATCCGACCTTTGGTCAGGTCATAAGGTGTCATTTCAACTTGCACTTTGTCGCCGGCCAGAACGCGGATGCGGTTCTTGCGCATTTTACCTGCCGTATGTGCGATGATCTCATGGCCGTTCTCAAGCTCGACCCGAAACGTCGCATTAGGCAGGAGTTCCTTTACGACACCGGGAAATTCGAGCAATTCTTCCTTGGCCATGGTTTCTCCTTCTCTAAAGACTGTCCCATCGGGGGGACTTCTAGGCCTATGTACCTAAATCGATAAAAATTCAAGTACCCATTTACCCAAGCTTGCAAACTGTTACTTGATCGCACCGCGGGAATTGGTCATCCCAATGGGTACGATTAAGCACAACGCCATCGCGCCGGACATGGGCGATCTGATCTAGACCCACATCGGCATAGACCCAGCCTGGCCGCCCCATCTGACCCAAGGCCATAATACCCGTGGGCGGAAACCCAGTATCAGGGGGACAAAACACGCCGCCTGCGCCCGTTGCTTCGTCGACGCCGTAGAATCGGGTATCGTCTGATAGCAAGGATGCCATCACCGTAACGCATTGATTTTCCAGCGCACGCGCCATGGATCCAATACGTACCCGCCAATATCCCGATGCGGCTTCGGTACAGGATGGGACCAACAGAATATCAACATCGGCCAAGGCCCGCCCCAGCATCGGAAATTCGCTGTCATAACAAATCAACACCCCGATGCGGCCCAGATGGGTGTCAAATATCTGCAACGGGCCACCAGAACTGACAAACCATTCCTCGCGTTCAAAGCGGGTCATAATCTGTTTATCTTGGCACACTGACCCCACATTTGGCACAACCAGCGCGCAACGGTTGACCATATCACCACCCAAACGCGCCGGCCCTGATCCCATTAGAATCGTCGTATCATATCGGGTGGCACAGGTTTGGTGGATATCCAAAACCTGGTCAAAGTGATCGGCAATAAACCCCAAGGATGCCGCGCGATCTGCAGCCACATCCGCCCCCGCGATTGAACTGATTTCGTTCATCGCATATTCGGGGAACACACATAGATCAGCCCCATTTTCGGCAGCTGTCGCCACCCAAGTGTCGATTTTATCGCGATAACTGTCCCAATTATCATGCCAACTGATGGGATAGGCTGAAGTTGCAATTTTCATAAATCTGTCCTGTGCGCGAACAATGGTTGATGCGGCAACTATGGAACAGGCAGACCACCCTTGTACAGATGGGGAACGATTAATTCAGGTTTTTTCGCTTGGGTGCCGATAATATCATCGGGGATGTGGATCCTGATGTGGCAAACATATCCATGTCGTCTGACACCTCGGCGGATACGATCAAACATTTGCTGATGTGCGCCTCTTTTTGCAGGCGGGCATGCAGGGAAATGGTCACATCCAAACCACCCAATTCATCTGCAAACAGATAGGCCAGCAATGGCGGTTCTTGGGCCGCATCAATCAAGTCACGCGCCTGTTGAAACGATGCCGCCTGCGCGACCCCGATTTCCAGAAAGCTAAGCCCCCGTTTCAGGGATTGCCAGCTGCCATCGTCACCCCCCATGACCAAGATCCAAGACCCCGAAACATGAGAGGTGCCGTGTTGCAGCAATTTGATCAAATGATCGATAGACACAACAGTATACTCGTTACCAAACTACAGGTGCAGTGTGCCACAGGCCTATCGCCCGAAACAGACACGCATTAGAATACTAACAGGAATTTCGTATCAAAATTGTAAATCAATCACAGCGATATCAGTCCCTCGGGATGAAACCCCTGACTTTGGGATCAGTCTGTTTTTTGATCAATCAGTTCGATCACACGCGGCCCGATATAGGCTACGATTTTGCGAACGCCATCGCGATTTGGGTGAATACCGTCGTCTTGCATAAACTCTTGGATCGCTTGCAGGTTTTCATCGCCGTCTAGCAGGGCATCAAAGAAACTGGGGACATAAAGGGCCGAAAATTCCTGTGCCAAATCGGGATAAATGGCATCAAATTCCGCCTTGTAGTCAGGCCCGAAATTGCCGGGTGCATACATCCCAACGATCAATGCAGGCAGACCGCGATCGCGCAGAATGGATAAAATACCATGCAAATTGTCGCGTGACATGGCAGGCGGCAGGCCCCGCAACACGTCGTTTCCACCCAGCGCCACGATCACGCCATCAACGTCATTCATTAACAGCCATTCAACACGGTCCAGCCCACCAGCCGTGGTATCGCCCGATACACCGCCATTCAAAACGCGTACGTCGCGACCATTTTCGCCCAACCACGCCTGTAGTTGCGGCACCAATCCTTCGTGATCGGGCAGCCCATATCCTTGGGTCAAACTATCGCCCAACGCCAAAATGGTGGCTGTGGGTTGTGCCCATGATATTGACGCGCCTAAAAATAGTAGGCCAAAAACCTTGCTCAGACGGGTAAAGGCCCCATATGTGACCTGTCGCAACAATAACAAAGTTCTTTGAAACATGGCATCTCCTCTTATCTCTCTTACAGATGTGTCCTTATCTTTGCAAAGCAATGCTGGACCCGTCGAAATTTTGAAAAATATCAGTCTAGCAATCAATACCGGCGAAAGTGTTGGGCTGATCGGACCGTCTGGTTCGGGAAAATCATCCCTGTTGATGTTAATGGGTGGGTTAGAGCGCGCGACAGGTGGCACATTGGCCATAAACGGCGCCACTTTGGGCGATATGAGCGAAGACCAACTGGCACGTTTCCGGCGCGACACCATGGGAATTGTGTTTCAATCATTCCATTTGATCCCGACGATGACCGCCATGGAAAATGTCGCAACGCCGCTTGAACTGGCCGGCCATCGCGATGCGTTTGATCGCGCGCGCGACGCATTGGATCAGGTGGGCCTGTCGCACCGTGCCGACCATTATCCTGCACAGATGTCAGGGGGCGAACAACAACGCGTGGCCTTGGCGCGTGCCATCGTTGGACGGCCCAAATTGTTGCTGGCCGACGAACCAACCGGAAACTTGGATGGTAAAAACGGTGCGGCAGTTATGGATTTGATGTTTGATCTGCAGGCAAAATTTGGGGTCACCATGGTATTGGTCACCCATGATCCCGCACTGGCTGACCGATGCGACCGCACGATCCGCCTGTCTGATGGCACCCTGATGCAAGAGGATGCAGCATGACATCATCGACAGCATTGCGGTTTGCACTGCGCGAATTGCGCGCAGGCTTGGGCGGATTTCGGATCCTGATTGCCTGTCTGGCCCTAGGTGTGGCCGCGATTGCCGCCGTGGGCACCGTGCGCAGCGGAATTGAGGCCGGCCTGACCCGCGAAGGCGCCACCATCCTTGGCGGCGATGCCGAGGCGGAATTTACCTATCGCCGCGCAACAGACAAAGAATTGCAATGGATAGCCGAAAACAGCCTGCAATATTCTGAAATCATCGATTTTCGATCCATGCTGACCGCCACGGTCGACGGGCAATCGGAACGTGGACTGACGCAGGTCAAGGCCATCGATGAAAATTATCCGCTATACGGAAATCCGCGCCTGACCAGCGGTCAGGATATTCAGTCTGTTTTGTCCGCTGCTGGCGATGTTCCCGGTATCGTGGTTGAACCCCTGTTGGCCGATCAACTGGGTCTGGCCGTCGGGGATCGCGTGAAATTGGGCACCCAAACCTATGAACTGCGCGATTTGATCGAATACATTCCTGACAGCGCGGGCGATGGGTTCGGATTGGGGCCCCGCACACTGGTGCTTAGCCGCGATCTAGAGGGATCAGGTCTGATTACCCAAGGCACGCTATACGAATCCAAGTACCGCATGAAAACACCACCCGGCACCGATTTGGCGCAGCTGGAAACCGCCGCCGATACGGTATTTCAGGGCGCGGGTGTACGCTGGCGCGATTCAAACAATGCGGCACCGGGGATCCAACGGTTTGTCGACCGTTTGGGTGCGTTCTTGATATTGGTTGGCCTGTCGGGTTTGGCAACAGGCGGCATAGGTGTATCCACCGCCGTTCGGGCCTATTTGCAGCGCAAGGTTAGCGTGATTGCCACCCTGCGGTCGCTGGGCGCGGAAAATTCAGTCATTTTTCAAACCTATTTCATGCAAATTGGCATCCTGTCGGGTCTGGGCATTTTATTGGGGTTGGTCATTGGTATTGGTGCGCCCCTGCTGGCGGCGCCCCTGATTACGGCATCATTGCCGTTCCCTGTATCCATTTCAATCTATCCCCAACCCGTGATCGAGGCGGTGATATATGGCGGATTAACCGCCGCGCTGTTTACCCTGTGGCCACTGGCGCAGGCCGAAAATATTCGCGCGGCTGCATTGTTTCGTGATGCGGCGGAAAATGCCTATACCCGACCACGTGTGCCTTATGTCATTGCCATTGTGGTTTTGGTGGCAACATTGTTGGCCAGCGCCAGTTGGTTTACGGGCTCTGCCCAACTTACACTATGGACAGCGGGTGGTGTGATTGGTGCGCTGATCCTGTTGGCATTGACGGCCGCGGGCATCCGTTGGTTGGCCCGCGCACTGCGCCGACGCAGCTATAATTATGCCCGCACACGCTGGGCCATTTCCGCCATCAGCGGCAAAAACGAAGGGGCGGCCGCCATCATTCTGGCCATTGGCTTGGGCCTGTCCGTTTTGGCAGCCATGGGCCAAATTGATGGCAACCTGCGCCAAGCGATCAAAAATGACCTGCCCGAGGTCGCGCCGTCGTACTTCTTTGTCGATATTCAGAAATCACAAATGCCGGAATTTCGTCAAATGATGGCCGATACCCCGCAGGTATCACGCTATGATGCGGCGCCGATGTTGCGTGCGGTGGTCACCCAAATCAACGGCAAACCCGCGCTTGACGTGGCACCAGATCATTGGGTTGTCCGTGGCGATCGCGGCATCACCTATGCTGAAAAACTGCCCGATCGCTATGCGATTACAGACGGCGAATGGTGGCCCGCAGATTATGACGGACCACCCCAAATCAGTTTTGCCAAAGAAGAAGCCGAGGAAATCGGTTTGGTCCTAGGCGACACAGTCACGGTCAATATTCTGGGTCGTGATATTACGGGCACGATCACCAGTTTCCGCGATGTCGATTTTTCAACGGCCGGAATTGGCTTTGTCATGACCATGAACCCCGCCGCCTTGCGCGGCGCGCCCCACACATTCATTGCCACCGTTTACGCCGATGCAGAGTACGAGGCACAGTTACTGCGCGATCTGGCCGAACCCTTTCCCAATATCACCGCCATTCGGATCAAGGATGCAATTGACCGTGTGTCATCTGTATTGAACTCAATTGCGGCGGCTGTTTCCTATGGTGCTGCGGCAACGTTGTTAACTGGGTTTTTGGTGCTGATCGGATCGGCAATTTCTGCGCAACATGCCCGAAACTTTGAATCAGCAATCCTGAAAACACTAGGCGCCAGTCGCCGTGACATTTTGTTCAGCTTTGCGCTGCGGTCCGGTGTTATGGGGGCCACGGCAGGATTTGTGGCCATTTTCGTTGGTATCGCTGCGGGTTGGGCCATCAATTATTTCATCATGGATGCGGATTTCAATGTCATTTGGTCCAACGCTTTGGGCGTTGTCGCAGGCGGCATATTGGCCAATGTTTTGGCCAACCTTGGCTTTGCCCTGCGGGCGTTGAATGCGTCCCCTGCCCGCATATTACGGTCGCGGGAATAGCCAAATCATCCTGGGGTTGTTATACTGTTGCGGATTTGACCCATTAGGAATTGACATGACATCTGATTTACCCAGCCCGATCACCACCCTGACCCCTGCACAACAGGCGCAGGTCATAAATTTGGTTCGACGCGCGGCGCAGTCAGAAATCATGCCGCGCTATCAGAATCTGGCAAATTTCGAAATCACGGCAAAATCGCGCGACGATGATTTGGTGACCCAAGCCGACCTAGATGCCGAGGCCAGGATCACCCGCGGCCTGCTGCGCCTGTTTCCCCACGCCCAAGTCGTCGGAGAAGAAGCCATCGCCAAGACCCCAGAATTGCGCGACACTCTGTCAGATCATGAATTCACCTTTGTCATTGATCCGATTGATGGCACTTGGAATTATTCCAAGGGGGTGGCCGTGTTCGGGGTGATTTTGTCGGTTTTACGATTTGGTGTACCCGTATTCGGGATCTTGTATGACCCAATGCAGGATGATTATGTTATTGCTGATCATGCAACACAATCGGCACGTTTTGTGCCCGCACGCGGCGCAGCACGCGCCATTGCAACCGCCCCCCCGAAACCGATGGGGGAATTGGATGGCTATGTTCATCTGGGGCTGATGCCCAAGGATGTGCAATTCGCCCTGGCCCCCGTTTTGCCGAATTTCCGTCGCACAACTGTGTTGCGCTGTTCGTGTCACGAATATCGGCTGCTCGCATCAGGGCATGCTGATTTTTGCCTGTCCGCCACGCTGAACCCATGGGATCATGCGGCGGGTGTGTTGGCCTGTCAAATGGCGGGGGGTGTTGCACAGTTTCTGGATGGATCCCCCTATAATGCACGCCAAAAAACCGGATATTTACTGACGGCTGCATCGCAAGACACATGGGACCAAGTGGCCGAGGTCTTGCGCCCAGTGTTGATGGATTAGCAGTTTAATCAACCCGCTGGGCGATATAAAAACCGTAACTAAAATGGGCACTGTTGCGGGTATACAGATCGATTTCAGACCGTTCGGCCGCCACGATGTCATGGGCATCTTGGGACGAATGTTTGTTTAGAAAAGCGTCGAAATTTGCCTGCATCGGGGAATAATATTCATCCATCCAACACGCAATATCCAATGGGAAATACCCCAACATCTGAAATCCCTGTTGTTCCAGCAGGGCTATTTTTTCGCTAGCCTTTGCAATTTCAGGGTACTGACTGGTCCAGTAATCGGTCAATTCTTGGGGCCGCTCGTGTCCCAACCAAGTGATTTCTGACACCGCCAACACGCCACCTGTTTTCAACAGGGGCCGCCACAGATCAATCCCTTTGGCAAAGCCGATGTTATAAATCGCCCCCTCGGACCATATTAGATCCAGTGATTGCGGCGCAAAGGGCAGATCATCCATAGATCCCGCAAGGCATTCGATTTTGTCAGACACACCCGCAGTGGCCGCACGATCGGCCAGAACGGCCAAAAAATCATCGAACAGATCAACCGCCGTTATTTTGGCATTCAAGGTATCTGCCAAAACCAATGTGGACGCCCCCGTACCACATCCCAAATCCGCCACGGCTAGGGTGTCATTTGATGTGGTCAGACCCGTTAAATCCAAGGCGCGGCGCGTTGCCGCATTTGATCCCGGCCCTTGGCGCGGGTTGGGTTTGTGAAAATCCACCAGTAAATCAAAATTCATGTGCTGCCCAATCCTGTTCTGCCTGCACACATATAGTAACAAAACACCCGAATAAAAGGGAAACACAAAGCGCACCTATCCAATGAAATGTGCCCCCAATGCCATTGCAAAAATCCATTTGGTGATTTTTCAAAATTTTTTCAATCTTTCGCGACGGAACTTGGATTGTGCCGCGTATCATATTCAGAAAACGCAATTTGAAAGGACCTCCTATGACCCGTTTTACAGCAACCGCCACAATTTTTGCAGCAGCAATCACATTGGCAACCGCCCCTGTTCACGCTGCTGGTGTGCCGGGCCAACATTTCATCGAAAATTGGGATCTGTCAGGTGATGGCATCGTTTCACTGGCCGAAGTGATCGAACGTCGTGGCGACATTTTCCTGACCTTTGATGCGGACGAAAATGGGTTCATCGATGCAGACGAATATGTTGCATTCGACGAAGCCCGCGCCGAAGACATGAAGGGCCAAGGCGGCGCAAATGGTCACGGCAAAGGTGCTATGAAAAACATGTCCGAAGGCATGACATTGGCATTTAATGACGCCGACAACGACGGTCAGGTGTCGCGCGACGAATTTTTAGGCGCAGTCGATCGTTGGATGGAATTGGTTGACCGTGACGGTGACAATGCGATCACCACGGCCGATTTTGGTCCGAAAAAATAATATGAATTGGCGGCCCTTATTTGGGCCGCCAAACCTAATTTAACCGATATGCCAGCCAGCGGTTGATTTGACCTCTAGGAAATCTTCGATCCCCCATGTGCCGCCTTCGCGGCCATTGCCGGATTGTTTCATCCCACCAAAGGGCGACCCCGCCGCGCGGCCATTGCCATTCATTTCCACCATGCCCGACCGCAGTTGACGCGCCACGCGATTTGCGCGTTCGCCGTCTTGGGTTTGGACATAGTTGGTCAGGCCATAGGGCGTATCATTGGCGATTGCGATGGCTTCTTCCTCTGTGTCGAATGGGATCATGCACATCACAGGGCCAAAGATTTCCTGACGTGAAATAACCATATCATTATGCGCATCGGCAAAAATCGTTGGTTTGACATAAAACCCGCGGTTCAACCCTTCGGGACGGCCAACGCCACCGGCGATCAGGCGCGCACCTTCGTCGATGCCCTGTTGGATCAGATCCTGAATTTTGTTGAACTGGGTTTCGTTCACAACGGGGCCAATATGACGGCCTGGTTCGTTGGCGGGGCCCACAGTGACTTTGTTCGCGGTGGCGGCCGCAATTTCAACCGCTTGGTCATAAATGCTGCGTTCGACCAACATACGGGTGGGCGCATTACAGGATTGGCCCGAATTGTTCATCACACGCAACACGCCGCGCGATACCGCTTTTTCATCAGCATCCGCGAAAATCAGGTTCGCGCCTTTGCCACCCAATTCCAAATGCACCCGTTTCAATGTGTCAGCTGCGTTTTTGGAAATGGCGATGCCTGCGCGGGTTGATCCGGTAAAGGACACCATATCCACATCAGGATGCCCGCTAAGATCCGTTCCAACGCCTGGGCCATTGCCATTGATCAGGTTGAAAACACCTGCCGGGAAACCGGCCGCATCCATGATTTCAGCGAAAATCATGCCGCTGATTGGGCTTTCTTCGGATGGTTTTAACACCATGGTGCAGCCAGCAATTGCCGCGGCCGCGACCTTTAGGATGATCTGGTTCATTGGCCAGTTCCACGGCGTAATCAACGCACAAACACCGACCGATTCCCATAAAATCATATCTGTTGGGGCATGATCGCCCAAGGGACGTTCAAATTTGAAATTTTTTGCTGCGCGCAAAAACCCATCGATGTGAAATGGACCTACGCCAATTTGTTGTTGACGCGACATATCAATCGGCGCGCCCATTTCCATTGAAATCGCTTGGGCCATATCTTCGGCACGGTCTTGGTACGCGGCCAGCAATTTTTCAACCAATTCGATGCGTTCGTTTGCAGGACGCGATGACCATGCGGGCCACGCCGCCTTGGCTGCGGCAACGGCTGCGTTTGTATCCGCGGTCCCACCTAATGAAATGACAGCGCAGGGCTCTTCGGTGGTGGGGTTTATAACATGGTGATCCTGCCCGTCGATTGGATTGACCCATGTCCCATTGATATAAAATTGGCGTCTTTCTATCATATTGCTTTCCCATTTTAGGTTATTTTGTTGACCGCATAGCACGGGGCTGGGGCAGAGTGTCACCCCTTGGCTAAATTTACAACTATCCACTTGCATTTATTCGTCGCAAAGCAATATATACAAATTATCGAATATGAGAAGGATTCTAAACTATGGGTTTACGTATTAACGACATCGTTCCTAATTTCACTGCTGAAACTGACCACGGAACCATCACGTTCCATGATTGGATTGGTGACAGCTGGGCAATTCTATTTTCCCACCCCAAAGACTATACCCCTGTTTGTACAACAGAATTTGGCGCAGTTGCCCAATTGGCTGACGAATGGGCCAAGCGCAACACCAAGGTCATCGGCCTGTCCGTTGACAGCGTCGAAGAACACGCCGGCTGGAAAAAAGACATCGAGTCATTTGGGGGCGCTGCCGCCACATTCCCAATCATTGGCGACCAAGATTTGGCAGTATCCAAGCAATTCGACATGCTGCCCGCAGATGCCTATCTGCCCGATGGCCGTACAGCGGCAGACAGCGCATCTGTACGTTCGGTTTTCATCATCAGCCCAGACAAGAAAGTACAGCTGATCATGACATACCCAATGTCTGTTGGCCGTAACTTTGCCGAGGTATTACGCGCACTTGACGGGTTGCAGGCAACATTTGGCGCCCCCTTGGCGACACCTGCAAACTGGACCGTAGGCCAAGACGTAATCGTTGCATTGTCATTGAATGATGACGAAGCGCGCGAAAAGTTTGGTGAAATCGACATCAAATTGCCGTACCTGCGCACCACTGCGCACAAAGCGTAAAATATAAAACAGGGCGCGCATGAACAGAATTGGGCAAACGTGATCTGATATCACCTTGCCCAATTATTTCGGCCCCCATAAAAAACCCCGCCTTAAGCGGGGTTTTTTGCATTTTGTCGGTATGATCCTTATCCGTCGATGCGGATTTTTTCGTTTTTCGGATCAAAGGGGCTGTCGCAGGTGACAACGGCATCCCACAATTCACCCATGATTTTCACGCGCAGCTTGGTGCCTTCGACGGCCAAATCAGGTGACACATAGCCCATACCAATCGCTTTGCCAAAGGCCACGGAATATCCGCCAGATGTCAAACGACCCACTTTGGTGCCGTTTTCGTCAACCAACACTTCGCGACCCCAAGGATCTGCATCAGCAGGACCATCAATCAATACGGTGACGCATTTGAACCGCACACCCAGATTTTCCATGGCCTCTTTGCCTTGGAATTCTTTGCCCAGATCGACAAAGCGTGGTAAATCCGCCTCAAGCGGGGTCGCATCGCGGCCCAGTTCGTTGCCAAAGGCACGGTATGATTTTTCCTGACGCAGCCAGTTTTGTGCGCGTGCGCCCACCAATTTACCGCCATGTTTTTCCAAGGCAGGAACCAGTTGATCCCACAAGTAATTTTGCATTTCAATCGGGTGATGCAATTCCCATCCCAATTCACCAGTATAGGCCACGCGGATCGCGTTGACGGGGCACATGCCCAATTCGATCTGGCGGGCTGACAACCATGGGAAACGTTTGTTGGACAATGCGGTTTCAGGATCGGCGTCTTTGATGATTTCTTTCAACACATCGCGCGATTTTGGTCCTGCGATGGCGAATACACCCCACTGTGTGGTCACGTTTTGAATTTCGATATACCCAAATTCTGGCGCCATATCCTCGGCGCATTTGCGCAGGTAATCGGCGTCGTAATCCGTCCATGCACCGGCAGAGACCAGATAGTATTCATCCTCGGCCAAACGCACGATTGTGTATTCTGTGCGCGTGGTGCCCGCAGGTGTCAGCGCATAGGTCAGGTTGATGCGACCCACTTTGGGCAGTTTGTTACAAGTAAACCAATCCAAGAACTGGGTGGCGCCCGGGCCTTTGACCATATGTTTGGTAAACGCTGTTGCGTCGATCAGACCGGCCGTTTCGCGTACGGCGGTTGCCTCGTCCACGGCGTGTTGCCACCAACCACCGCGGCGGAAACTGCGGGTGTTGTGATCGTAATCGGCAGGTGCATCGACGGGGCCGTAATAATTGGGGCGTTCCCATCCGTTGACCTGACCAAACTGTGCGCCACGTGATTTTTGACGATCATAGGCGGGCGCTGTGCGCAATGGGCGGCATGCTTCGCGTTCTTCGTCTGGGTGGTGCAGGATATAGACGTGCTCATAGGCTTCTTCGTTTTTGCGCGCACCATATTCGGTGGTCATCCAGCTGCCATAGCGTTTTGGATCCAGCGATGCCATGTCGATTTCGGCTTCGCCCTCGACCATCATTTGCGCCAGATAATACCCTGTGCCGCCTGCGGCTGTGATGCCGAAACTGAACCCTTCGGCCAGCCACATGTTGCGCAAACCGGGGGCTGGACCCACCAAGGGGTTGCCATCAGGTGTGTAACAGATTGGTCCGTTAAAGTCGTCTTTCAAACCAACGGTTTCTGATGACGGAATGCGGTGGATCATGGACATGTATTCTTCTTCGATACGTTCCAGATCAAGCGGGAACAAATCGGCGCGGAAACTGTCAGGCACACCATATTCAAAACGTGCAGGTGCATTGCGTTCGTATGGGCCCAAAATCCAACCACCGCGTTCTTCGCGGACATACCATTTTGCATCAGCATCGCGCAAAACGGGATGTTCCAGACCGCCGTTTGCACGGTATTCTTGCAACATGGGGTCGGGTTCTGTCACGATGAATTGGTGTTCCACCGGAATTGCAGGCATTTTGATGCCCAACAGTTTCGCAGTGCGCTGCGCGTGGTTGCCTGTTGCGGTTACAACATGTTCTGCGGTGATAACCGTCTGTTCGTCGGATGGCACCAAATTGCCACCGCGTTCAACCATTTTGGTACAGGTCACTTTCCATTCGGACCCAGTCCATTCGTATCCATCAACCTGCCATTTGCGTTCGATAATAACACCGCGTTGGCGCGCGCCTTTGGCCATTGCCATGGTCACGTCGGCGGGATTGATATAACCGTCTTGGGGGTGGAACAACGCACCTTTCAGATCCTCGGTCCGGACCAGCGGCCAACGTTCCTTGATTTCCTTGGGTGTCATAAATTCGTGATACACATCCGCCGTTTCCGCAACAGATGAATATAGGCGATATTCGTCCATGCGTTCGTCCGTTTGCGCCATCCGCAGGTTGCCCACGATGTAAAATCCAGCGTTCAGGCCGGTTTCCTCTTCCAGCGTTTTATAAAAATCGACCGAATATTTGTGGATATGCGTTGTTGCATAGGACATGTTGAACAGTGGCAACAAACCAGCGGCGTGCCATGTGGACCCCGATGTTAATTCATCGCGCTCTAGCAGCATGACATCTTGCCAACCTGCCTTGGCCAAATGATAGGCGATTGATGTACCGATTGCACCGCCACCAACGACCAGAGCTTTCACATGCGTTTTCATTTTCGGACGACTCCCTAATCCAGAATTCGTGGGATATTTAACACGATTGCAAAAATTCACAGACCCCAGTCGACCACCTAGCGCATATTTGCGACCTATTTGTGAAACAGCACCGAAAAATCTGCCCCTACAGCGACAAAATCAACCAATATTCCGGCAAGTTTGGTCGGCAAACTTGTGCCGATGCGTTCAAAATTTCGATGTGAACGGGGTAAATGCCACGGAAATCCCCTTTCATGTTGGCATATTGCTACCTATAAGAAACAAAAGGCGGCGACGGACCCCTGTGCGAGTCGCACACGGATCCTATCAAACAAAAGGCAACGGGAATGGTTGGATTTTCATCTTTGACGGGCATGTTTTCGCAAGACATGGCGATTGATTTGGGGACTGCGAACACTTTGGTGTATGTCAAAGGCAAAGGTATCATCCTGTCCGAACCATCGGTTGTGGCCTATCACGTCAAAGATGGCGTTAAGAAAGTGTTAGCTGTCGGAGAAGATGCCAAGCTGATGCTGGGCCGCACCCCCGGTTCCATTGAGGCGATCCGCCCCATGCGCGAAGGTGTGATTGCCGATTTCGACGTGGCCGAGGAAATGATCAAACATTTCATTCGCAAAGTTCACAAACGGTCCACATTCAGCAAACCAAAAATCATCGTCTGTGTCCCCCACGGCGCAACCCCTGTTGAAAAACGCGCGATCCGTCAGTCTGTGTTGTCCGCTGGCGCACGCAAGGCGGGGTTAATCGCCGAACCGATTGCCGCGGCCATTGGTGCCGGTATGCCCATCACCGACCCAACCGGCAACATGGTTGTCGATATCGGCGGCGGTACGACCGAGGTTGCGGTTTTGTCATTGGGCGACATTGTGTATGCCCGTTCGGTGCGTGTCGGTGGCGACCGCATGGACGAAGCCATCATTAACTATCTGCGCCGTCAGCAAAACCTGCTGGTCGGTGAAAGCACCGCCGAGCGGATTAAAACATCGATCGGCACAGCGCGTATGCCAGCCGATGGCCGTGGTGCATCCATGATTATCCGCGGGCGCGATTTGCTGAACGGTATCCCCAAAGAACTGGAAATCACCCAAGCCCAAGTTGCCGAAGCCTTGGCCGAACCCGTGCAGCAAATCTGCGAAGCCGTAATGACCGCACTAGAGGTCACGCCACCCGACTTGGCCGCCGATATTGTCGACCGCGGCGTTATGTTGACCGGTGGCGGCGCATTGTTGGGCGATCTGGATTTGGCCTTGCGCGAACAAACCGGATTGGCCGTTTCCATCGCAGATGAAAGCTTGAACTGTGTGGCCTTGGGCACCGGCAAAGCGTTAGAGTATGAAAAACAACTGCGTCACGCGATTGACTATGAAAGCTAAAAGGACGAGTTTTGGCCAGAACAAGCAGCCAGCAGGATGATTATGTCACGCCAATCAAACGATTGGTGACTGCTGTTTTGGTTTTGGTCTTATTGGCCATTTTCGTCATTTGGCGCATCGACAGCCCCCGCGTTGAACGGTTTCGCGCACAGATGGTTGATCAATTCGTCCCCAGTTTCGAATGGGCCATGGCACCCGTGACCGGTACGATCAATCTGGTTCGCGATTTTCGCAGCTATCAGGCATTGTACGAACAAAACCAAGAATTGCGCCGCGAATTACAACAAATGAAGAGCTGGCGCGAAGCCGCATTGCAGTTAGAACAAGAAAACGCGCGCCTGTTGGATTTGAACAAACTGCGGCTGGATCCCAAATTGACCCACGTCAGCGGTATTGTCATTGCCGACAGCGGGTCGCCGTTTCGCCAATCTGTGTTGCTGAATGTTGGCAAACGCGATGGCATTCAGGACGGCTGGGCCGCGATGGACGGCTTGGGGCTGGTCGGGCGCATTTCGGGGGTTGGCGAAAAAACGTCCCGTGTGATTTTGCTGACCGATACCTACAGCCAAATTCCAGTTGTCATCCAGCCGTCTGGGCAGCGGGCCTTTGTCATTGGGGACAACACCGCCGCACCCCCAGTCGATTTCATCGAGGACCCGGACCAAGTACGCGCGGGCGACCGCATTGTGACATCGGGTGATGGGGGCATTTTACCCGCCGGTTTGGTCGTGGGCCAACTGGCCATTGACCCCAACGGACGCCTGCGCACACGGCTATCTGCCGATTACGAACGCCTGGAATTTTTGCGCGTCCTACGCGATTATGGAACGGTGCGCATTGATGACACGGGCGATTTGATCATACCCGAAACGCTGTTTGCCAACCCGCCGGCCCCACCGCCCGAGGCTATACCCACCCCCCAAGAGGCATCAGATGGCTGAGCCTCGGACATCCGGCGTCTGGAAACTGCGCGTCACCTTTGTCGGGGTGACCATGGCATTGTTGTTTGTGCGCTTGCTGCCATTGCAAACAACACCCAGCACGATCAGTGGCCCCGATATCATTATGGCGGTGATATTTTATCTTAGTCTGCAACGCCCCGATGCGGTTCCATCCGTGTTGATTGGCGCAATTATCCTGATTGAGGATATGTTTTTACAACGCCCACCTGGATTAATGGCCGCCTTGATCATATTGGCATCAGCCTGGTTGAAACTGACCGCATCCCAAACCCAAGATCGCAACTGGTTCAAAGATTGGTGGATGTCTGCACTGGCGATGATTGCCACAACGGTTATCATGCGCATTGTGCTGACCTTGGCTTTGGTGCCGCGGCCGCCTGCGCTGCTGCACTACACACAGCTGCTGTCAACAATCCTAGTGTTTCCAATCGTGGCATTTGTCGCGTATTATGTATTACAAATCCGCCCTGAAACTGCCCTTGATCGTGATAAATACTGAGGAATGTCGTGAAGCGAAGCCCCGCAGATACTGCCATAAGCTGGCGCAAATTAACCCGTCGCGGTTTGCTGATCGGCGGGCTGCAGGTTGGATTTGCCGGCGTTTTGGCGTGGCGGATGAAAAATTTGCAAGTTGATCAAGCCGATCAATATCGTTTGCTGGCCGACGAAAACCGCATCAACGTCCGTTTAATCCCACCAGCACGGGGCGAAATCTATGACCGAAACGGTGTCGTCTTGGCGAAAAATGAACCCAGCTATCGGATCACAATCCTGCCCGAGGATGCCGGTGATATCGATATGGTGCTGCGTAAATTAAGCTATCTGGTGTACATCAGTCCAGACGATATCAAACGTATCAAAGCCGAGGCCAAGCGTTCGGCACCCTTTTTGCCAGTGACCGTTTTGAACCGCGTCAGCTGGGACGACATTTCCCGTGTGGCCGTAAATTCCCCCGCCCTGCCCGGCATCGCAACCGAAGTGGGCCTGTCGCGACAATACCCATTGGAAAAAAACTTTGCCCATGTTGTGGGATATGTCGGACCCGTTAGTGAACGTGATTTACAACGATCTGAGGATTCCGATCCATTGCTGCGCATACCACGGTTTCAAATCGGCAAAGTCGGCGTCGAGGCGAAATACGAAACAACACTGCGCGGCCGCGCAGGCGCCAAACGTGTTGAGGTCAATGCCCTTGGACGCGTCATGCGCGAATTGGACCGCCGCGAAGGTACCGCTGGGGCCAATTTGCAGCTAACCGTTGACGCAAAGCTGCAAGCCTATACCACAGCACGGCTGGGAACAGAAAGCGCGTCCGTTGTGGTCATGGACTGTACAACGGGCGATATTTTATCAATCGCATCCGTTCCCGGATATGATCCGAATAAATTTGTTCGCGGAATATCCTATAAAGACTATGGCGAACTGCGCGATAACGATCACCGCCCGCTGGCATCGAAAACAGTACAAGATGCCTATCCGCCCGGATCAACATTCAAGATGGTGACCGTTCTTGCCGCGCTTGAGGCGGGATTAATCACACCGAACGAAACATTTTATTGCCCTGGACACCTAGAGGTATCGGGCCGCAAATTCCATTGCTGGAAATCAGGCGGCCATGGGAATGTGAACCTAGAAGCATCCCTGCGCGAAAGCTGTGATGTTTATTATTACGAATTGGCGCTGAAAGCGGGGATCGACGCGATTTCGGATATGGCGTTTCGTTTGGGATTGGGCGTGGACCATAACATTCCAATGTCCGCCGTAACGTCTGGCCTGGTCCCCACCCGTGAATGGAAAGAACGCGTGCGCGGTACAGATTGGGTCGTTGGCGACACCGTGAACGCATCCATTGGGCAGGGTTATGTGTCATCCTCACCCTTGCAATTGGCCGTGATGACCGCACGATTGGCCAGCGGCAAAATGATCAACCCAAGGCTTATTAAATCAATCGACGGCCTAGCACAAAACACAGATACCGGATTTGCCGACCTAGGCATCAATGAAAACAGCCTGCGTTTTGTACGCCGCGCGATGTTTGCAGTCAGCAATGACCGCAAAGGCACCGCCTATGGATCACGCATTATAAATGATGCGTTTCGTTTGGCGGGTAAAACAGGAACCAGTCAGGTCCGCAACATCACCGAAGCAGAACGCCGCCAAGGTGTCACATCAAACGCAGATCTGCCGTGGGAGCGTCGCGATCACGCGTTGTTTGTGAACTATGCCCCCTATGACAACCCCAAAATTGCCGTGGCCACCGTGGTCGAACATGGCGGTGGTGGATCCGCGGCGGCGGCCCCCATCGGGCGCGATATTACATTGCAGGCATTGTATGGTGGAACACCACCACTGTCCGCCTATCCCGCCAAAGACCGCGCACGCATTGCCAGACAACAACAAGAAATCGCTGCCATCCTGCCCAAAATCGAAATTGATACGCAGGACCGCGCATGAGCTATCTTGAGTATCGCGTCCAAACCGTTCCCACAGGGTTTCGCAAAATTCTGTATTTCAACTGGGGTTTATTGCTGCTGATTTTGGCAGCCGCGGCAGTTGGGTTTATCATGCTGTTTTCGGTCGCAGGCGGGACCATGACACCGTGGGCGGACCCCCAAATCAAACGATTTTTGATTGGCCTGATTGGCATGTTTATCATCGCCATGGTGCCAATTTGGTTTTGGCGAAATGTATCTGGCGTGGCCTATCTGATGTCGTTGGGGCTGCTGGTGTTTGTGGAACTGTTTGGGACAACGGGGATGGGCGCGCAGCGTTGGATCGACTTGGGCTTTATGCGGTTGCAGCCATCGGAATTTGCCAAAATTACCTTGGTTATGGTGATGGCAGCATATTACGACTGGCTGCCTGCTGACCGCGTGTCAAAACCGCTTTGGGTTATTATTCCAGTGATTTTAATCTTGGTCCCCGTGGCGCTGGTTTTGAAACAACCCGATTTGGGAACTTCGCTGTTGTTGTTGATTGCGGGGGCGACTGTGATGTTCGTGGCTGGCCTGCACTGGGCATACTTTGCGACCGTGATTGCGGCAGGGGTTGGGACCATTTTCGCCGTATTCCAAAGCCGTGGAGCAGACTGGCAATTGTTAAAGGATTACCAATACCGCCGCATCGACACATTTCTGGATCCCGCCAGTGACCCATTGGGCGCAGGTTACCACATCACCCAATCAAAAATTGCGCTTGGATCTGGCGGCTGGGCAGGCCGCGGGTTTATGCAGGGCACACAAACGCGCCTGAATTTCCTGCCCGAAAAACACACGGATTTCATTTTCACCACCATCGCCGAAGAATTCGGGTTCGTCGGCGGCATATCCTTGCTGGTGATCTATGTGCTGATCGTTCTGTTTTGCTTGGCCTCAGCGATGAAAACGCGGGACCGGTTTTCATCGATCCTGATCATCGGGATTGCCATGACGTTTTTCCTGTTCTTTGCGGTGAATATGTCCATGGTCATGGGGCTGGCCCCTGTGGTTGGGGTTCCCCTGCCCTTGGTCAGTTATGGCGGGTCCGCGATGCTGGTGTTATTGGGCGCGTTCGGTCTGGTACAGTCTGCCCATATTCATCGCCCGAGAGGAGTATCAAAATGACAATCAATGTATTATTCGCCGCTGGTAGCGAACGGTTTGACCTGTATCGCCCACATTTGGAACAGGGGTTGGCCGATGCTGGTATTGTCGCCAATCTGACCACCGATGCAGCACCGGATCAGGTTGATTATATCGTCTATGCCCCCGATTCCGCCCTGCGCGATTTTACGCCCTATACGCGGTGCAAGGCGGTTTTAAACCTGTGGGCCGGGGTCGAAGGTATTGTTGGGAATGACACGCTGACCCAACCTTTGGCGCGTATGGTTGATCATGGCCTGACCCAAGGCATGGTCGAATGGGTCACCGGCCACACCCTGCGCCATCATTTGGGCATGGACATTCACATTCACGGCCAAGATGGCCATTGGCGCAGCGCCATTCCCGCGCCACCCTTGGCCGCGGAACGGTCGGTCACAATTTTGGGTCTGGGCGCACTGGGCGCGGCCTGTGCCAAGGCGTTGGTTGGTTTGGGGTTTAATGTATCCGGTTGGTCAAATTCGCCCAAAACCATCGATGGTGTCACATGTTATCACGGATCAGATCAGCTGGCCGATGCGCTGCGCGGGGCGGAAATCGTCATATTACTGTTGCCCGCCACACCGCAGACGGAAAACACGTTGAACGCGGAAACCCTGTCCTATCTGGCGCGGGGGGCCTGCATCATAAATCCAGGACGGGGGCCGTTGATTGACGATGCCGCATTGTTGGCGGCATTGGACAGCGGACAGGTGGGCCATGCCACATTGGACGTGTTCCGCGTGGAACCCCTGCCCGCGAACGATCCCTATTGGGCGCATCCGAACGTTACCGTGGTCCCGCACAAAGCATCAGAAACACGGCCCCACACAGCCGCCCAAGTGATCGTGGAAAACATCCGACGCGGACAGTCTGGATTGCCGTTTTTACATCTGGTGAACCGCACAGCAGGATATTGATCGCGCACCCGTTCGCGCACCTTGTCAATGCACCCATTTTCTGAAATGGTCGCGCCAACAATCAGCACGAGGTCCCATGTCTGTCATCACGTTCGTTCGCCACGGTCAAGCCAATTCCAACGCCACAACCGAGGAAGACTATGACCGCCTATCCGATCTGGGGCGGCAACAGGCAAAATGGCTGGGTCAGTTGTGGGATGATAATCAAATGTCCTTTGACGCCGTGTTTTCGGGCACATTGACGCGCCAGATTGATACCTTGGAATTGCTAAATGTCAAACGCGCCCCTGCGGCACAGCGTGATGCGCGTTTGAATGAAATTCAGTACCACAATTTGGTGGCCTGCATGGAACAACAATTCAACATGTCCCCACCAACCGAGGGGACGGGATTTATCGACCATTTCCACACCACCTTTGAAAAATGGGAACAGGGCGAAATTCAATCCCCGCCAGAGACATGGAACAACTATGAAACCCGTGTGCGCGCATTGTTAAATGATCTGCGCCATTCGGGTCAAAATGTGTTGGCTGTGACATCGGGTGGCATTGTTGCAATGGCGCTGGCGCAGGCATTGGGCGTGGGGCGCTTGCCGCTGGTGAAATTCCTGCTAGAGGGCGTGAACACCGGCATCACACAGCTGCATTATTTGCATGGTGAATTCCACGTCAAACAATTCAATTCAGTGCCGCATTTGGAAATGCTAGAGCGTTTGGACAAGCGGACATATTATTAATCGGGCCACCCTTTGGGGTGCGACAGGATCAGAACACCACATGACAGAAAACAACACACAAACACACCTTTGGGTTCGCGCTGAACAACGCGCAAACGAAGACCGCGTCGGACTGACCCCGCAGGGCGCCAAATCTTTGCTAGATGCAGGACTGCGCGTCAGCGTTGAGGACAGCAAAAACCGCATCATTCCCATCGCAGAATATGCCGCCGTAGGCTGCAAAATTGTCGCCGAAAATTCATGGCCCAGCGCGCCAGCGGATGCCATTATTTTCGGGCTCAAAGAACTGCCCGAGGATGGCACGCCCCTGACCCACCGCCACATCATGTTTGGCCATGCGTTTAAAGGTCAACATTCTGGCCAGATCCTGTTGCAGCGGTTCAAGGCCGGCGGTGGCACCCTGTATGATCTGGAATATCTGCTGGATGATACGGGCAGGCGCGTTGCGGCATTTGGATATTGGGCGGGCTTTGCTGGCGCGGCTGTGACGCTGATGGCATGGATTGCACAGCAGCGTGGCGCGGCGCCCTGCGGGCCTGTTTCAGCCTATGCCAACAAAACGCTGTTGCTGGATGATCTGGCGCAATCGCTGGACGCCGTTACCACCGAACGCCCCAGTGCCATTGTCATTGGCGCATTGGGCCGCGTGGGCACAGGCGCCGCGGACCTGTGCCAAGCCATGGGGATAGCGGTTACAAAATGGGATATGGCCGAAACCGCCAGCGGCGGACCGTTTCCCGAAATTCTGAACCATGATTTGTTTTTCAACTGTATCTTGGCCCGCCCCGGCACACCGGTTTTTGTGCCGCGCGATGCCACAAACGCGCCGCGCAAATTAACTGCGATCGGGGATATCGCCTGTGACCCCGACAGTGATTACAACCCCATTCCCGTCTATGACCGCGCCACCACATGGGCAGAACCCGTAAATCGTGTGGCGACTGACCCTGTTTTGGACGTCATGGCCATTGACAACCTGCCATCCCTGCTGCCGCTAGAAAGTTCGCAAGACTATGCAGCCCAGCTGTTGCCCACATTGCAAAATCTGCCCCAAATCAATGAAAACGCAGTTTGGACAGGGGCAAAATCAACATTCGATTTACATGTAAACGAGGTATCAAAATGACCATCCATTGGTGCGGCACAGGTCTGTCCGCTATTCCCGGCCTAAGACATCTGATTGAACAAAAATTCGATGTGCATGTTTGGAACCGTACGACCGACAAAGCGCAGGCCGCTGTTGGCGATCTGACGCAAAACATCTCGGCCTTTGACAAAGCGGCCTTGGCCAATGTTTTGCAGTCGGGCGACTTGGTGGTGTCCATGTTGCCAGGCGATCAACACGTCGGTCTGGCGGAACTGGCCATTTCCAAGGGCGCACATTTTGTCAGCTCATCCTATATCGCGCCAGAAATGCGCGCATTGGATCAGGCGGCGCGCGATGCGGGTGTTGCATTGGTGAACGAAGTGGGTCTGGACCCAGGTATCGACCATTTGATGGCCCATGATCTGGTCGAACAGTATCGCGCATCTGACGCCTGTGATGCCGATAATGAACTGACGTTTATTTCATATTGCGGCGGGATCCCCAAAATCCCAAATCCATTCCGCTATAAATTCAGCTGGTCGCCACTGGGCGTGTTGCGGGCGTTGAAATCCCCATCAAAATCCATCCGCAATTTTGAAACGCTGGATGTGGCGCGGCCTTGGGATGCCATTTCGTCCTATGATGCCCCCCTGCCATCACCTGAAAGCTTTGAGGTCTATCCAAACCGTGACAGCATTCCATTCATGGGCCAATACCATTTTGACCCAAGCTGGCGCGTCAAGGAATTCGTGCGCGGCACATTACGTCTGAACGGTTGGGCGCAAGCCTGGGACGGTGTATTTCGCGAAATCGAAACCCTATCTGGCCCCACAGGCGAAGCCCGCCTGAAAGAAATGTCAGACCAGTTCTGGGCGGAAAATGCCTATGACGCGGGCGAACCTGACCGCGTTGTATTATGCGTGGGCCTAAAGGCTGAACGCGACGGCCAGACCGTTTGGGACAAAACATGGGTCATGGACGCATGGGGTGACGCCACATCAACTGCAATGGCGCGTTTGGTATCATTCCCCGTATCCTTTGCGATCCAGTCGGTCTTGGCCGGTGAAATCCCCGCGGGTGTTCACGCCGCGCCAAGCGATCCGAAATTGGTGGCCTCTTGGTTGGCAAAAATCGACAACATCGCCCAGCATATGGAAATTGTCGACAAAACCGCATGATTCAGTATAGCCATTCAAACCATTAGGATAGTCACATCTAAATTTGCACGGTTCTTGAACGTTAGGGGATGAAACGTTCTTAACTGTGCAAAGGTGACATATGTTTTTTTCAAAACGTCCGATTGGGACATGGGAAGTGGTCGAAACGGTCATTGATGATGCTTTGGATCAATTCTACAAAATAGTCCACGACGACGAAGAATTGTCCCCATTCATGGTTGGCCGCAATACCCAGCGGTTAAAGCAAATGCAGCGCGACCATTGGCAAGCAACCTTTACCAGTGGCTTCAACAGCAGCTACTATGAACGGCTGGGCCGGATCGGCAAAGCGCACGCCAATGTCAGCCTGCCGCCACATTTCTTTGTCCGCGGATATGGGGTCTTGATGGAGGCGTTAATGTTGCGCCTGCGGCGTAAAATGACCAACAGGTCTGATGCAGCACAGCAGGTTTTAAAGGAAATAATCGACATTATTTTCCAAGATCTGTCCGTCGGGATCAAAGTGTATTACGATGTCTTGCAAGACGGAAAACGCGCAGCCGGCCAAGACGTATTAAACCATTCTGACGAATTCGCCAGCCGAATGCAGCAATTGGCGGGCGAGGTTCAATCCATCGCATCTGGCGTCGATCAGATGGATGCGTCAATTTCCAATATCACCCTGAACGTGGATGAAACATCAACCTTTGCGCGTGATGCATCAGACCGCGCTGATTCAGCCGCGGATTCCATGCGCGCTGTGACCACCGCATCAGAAGAAATCGGTTCATTTTTGTCGATCATTACCGAAATCGCCGACAAAACCAAACTGTTGGCCGTGAACGCCGCCATCGAAGCGGCCCGGGCCGGTGAAGCAGGCAAAGGGTTCACAGTCGTCGCAGATGAGGTCCGCCAACTGGCCGAAGGCACCGAGGCCGGCGCAAAAGACGTTGCGAACAAGGTCGAAGAAATTCAACGCGCCGTTTCAGGACTGCGCCGCACCATCGAAAGCGTACAAGAAAGTTTCCAACACGTGCTGTCAGCATCAGACAAAATCGCAACGGCTGTTCATCAACAAAGTTCTGCAACACGCGATATGAGCAATCGGATGGGCACCGTTAAAACAGGGATTGAGGACCAAATCCAAGATTTGGAAACCCTTGTGTCTGGTGTCTATAAATCGATGAATTCTTAGAACATTCGATAATATAACCAGTCAGGGAAAAACTGACTGGCGCGAAATACCCAGCTAAACATGCGTGGAAACGATACCTTAAATCGGGTCGTTTCCATGTGGTTCAAGGTGTGGCGCGCTGCTTGTTCGGGCGTCATAATAAACGGCATTTTGAATTCGTTTTTATCTGTCAAACGGGTCTTGATGAAACCCGGATTGACAACCTGCACCCGAACACCAGTTTTGCGCAAGTCATAGTGCATGGATTCTGCCAGGCTCATGATGCCGGCCTTGGATGCGCCATAGCCTACGGCGCCGGGCAATCCGCGAAACCCTGACAGGCTGGATGTCAAAACGATATGCCCCGCATCACGCGCGACCATGTCTGGCACGACATGCCCCAAAACACGCGCCGCTCCGGTTAAATTAATATCCAGCATGTCGACAACTTGCTGGGCGTTCCAATCCTGGGCCCGCTGCGGCCAATAAACAGCCGCCAGAAACACCAACCCGTCGATGGGGGCAATCTGCGCCCATGCTTGTGCCACGGACTGGGGGTCTGCGATGTCCATTGCAACCGCACGCGCCGATGGCCCCAATTCCGCTGCCAGGTCATCCAATCGGGCCTGATTGCGGGCCGACAGGATGACCTGTGCCCCTTTGGCGACCATTTGGCGCGCCAGATCCTGACCCAACCCCTCGCTTGCGCCAACGATCCAGTATGTTTTACCTGATACGCTAAGCAACGCTCTTACTCCTTTTGATGTGCCACACCATAGCAAGTGCTGCCAGTTTCAACAGGCAGGGCACCAACGCATAGGCTACCGACAACGCATTTAATCCTTGTACGGATGGGGTGGTATTTGGATCAAAACCAAACATGGCCACGGCGGGCAACACCGTAATTGCCGCAATCGCGAGGCTAAGCTTGGACACAAAGGTCCACAGCCCAAAGGCCACATCTTGCGACGCATCGCGTGTCTGCCCAAGTTGCACAGAAAACACAGCCGGCAAAATCACCATGTCGGCCCCCAGCGTGGCCCCAGACAATACACAGATCAGCGCAAAGTATCCGCTGTCACCCGTTGTCAATGTATAGGCGCCCACAAAACAAACAACCGATAACACCATCGCCCCCATTAGGACGGAAAACGCATCAAATCGGCGGGCCAATGCGGACCAAACCGGCGCAGACACCGCAGCAGACAGGAAAAATCCAATCAGCAGTGGCCCGGCCAATTGCCCCGCGCCCAATCTGTATTCGACAAAAAACAAAAACAACGTTGATGTGACGGCCACTGGCAAGGCGTTGATCCCCCCCAGTATCAACAACTGCCGCAAACTGTGATCTTGCAAAATCGGCCTTGGATCTATCGTCGGTGGCGTGATTATGTCAGCAGATGTCTTCGCCCCAGAAAAACCGGAAACACCCGCAACAGCAATCACACAGACCACGACAAAACCAACCGCAAATCCGAAAAACGGTATGGATGTAACAGGCAGCAATACCGTTGGGGCCATAGCAGCCAGACAGACGCCCAACAAATTACCGCCTTCGCGCATTTGTGACAGGCGCATCATGGATGCGTGGTCACTGTAATACTGCACCCCCAACGCATAGATGCGGATATACAGAAAACTGAACCCCGAAAACACTGCCGCCAATGATAGGCAAAACCAAATCAGCGGCGGCAGCACGATGACAGGTGAAAACAGGGCCAGCATTCCCAACCCCATGATGACGACCGCACCCCATAGCGGCAGCGCCCCAAAACGTGCAGTGCGCGCAGCGATCATCCCCAAAATCGGATCTTGGATCACATCAAGACCACGCAAGGCAAACAACACCAAGCCCAGCGATGTCAGTGATAATGAATAGGTATCGGAATAAAATTTCGGGGCATGCAAATATATCGGCAAACCCGCCATGCCCAGCATCATGCCCAAAATGACAAATCGCCACATAGGGGGGCGGTTGGTCATATTATGAAACCTCGGCTTTGGGCGGCGTGCTGCGGTCGCGATACTTTGCACCTTTGAATTTCAGCTTGAACGCCTGAAAATAAATCAACCCCAACACCCGCCGCGATCCAAAAGGGCGGCGCAGCATGGACCACAGGATATCGCGCGTCCGCATCACACGCCGCGATCCAACCAGATTGGCCATCAAACCACCGTCGGGATGATCCAGATTGATCCAAACGAACACTTTGTCCGGTTGAATATCAAACCGGAATTCATAGTTTCCTTCAACCGGCTGAAAGGGCGAGACATGGAATATTTTTTCCGCATGCATCCGATCCGTTCGTGTGATGGGACGCAGATCGGGATGATAACACAGGTACGAATGACGATCGCCAAAGGTATTGTTGACCTCGGCAATCACGGCGCATAATTCATTGTCGCGGTTGTGCAGCAGCCAAAAACTGACAGGGTTAAACACATGCCCCCAAATGCGTGGCTGGGCCAGCAACAAAATTGGGCCGTCCAAATCCAAACCGCGATCACGGATGACCTGGCGCACCCAAGGTGCCCCAATACCGCGTTTTTGTGGGCCGCCATGGTCACGATCCAGCAACCCGCAAAACAGGCCCGATTTGCGTGAAAATAACCCGGGCGCTGGTCCATCGCGTTCTGCATCCAGCAAAACGTAATCAACGCTATAGCGAAACGCGTTTTTCAACGCGCCCTTGCGCCCATGCCACGTTGTGGCGCGGATATGTTGAACGGGGGCGATCATTCAGCAGCTGTCGCCAATGATTCACGCGCCATGATACCCGACGCGACGTCCAGTCCACTGGATAGGCCGTCTTCGTGGAAACCGTTTTTCATCCATGCGCCACAGAACCACGTGTTGTTTTGTCCGTTCAATGCCGCAACCGCAGCCTGACCATCCAGCGCCTCTAGGTCATAGACGGGGTGGCGCAGGGTCACTTGGTCATAGATCAATTCCTGTTTGATCGGATGGGTTGTGTTCAGGGTCACAAACATCGGATCATCCATCGGAATCGGTTGAAGTGAGTTCATCCAATACGTCAAATCAATGCGGTCGTTTACCTTGTCAGCGCGTTCGGTATAGACCCAGCTGGCCCAACATTTTTTGCGCGCTGGCATCACAGTTTCATCACAGTGCAATATGATATCATTTGGCTGATAACGGATCGCGCCCAGCGCGGCGGTTTCTGCAGGGGTGGGATCGGCCAGCATTTTCAAACTGTCATCCGAATGGGTGGCCAGCACGACATCATCAAAGGGCTGCGGCACATGGCCGGGCGATTTGACCAAAACGCCGGTTTCCGTGCGTTTAATCCATTCAATCGCGGCCCCTAAACGGATGGTTACATCCTGCTTGTGCAACGCTTGTTCCACACGCGACACATATTCGCGCGATCCCCCGTTAACCGTATACCACTGATGTTGCCCAGTGCTGCGCAACAAGGCGTGGTTTTCGAAAAACTGCAACATTGCATAGGCTGGAAATTCCATGATTTTTTCCGTGGGTGTCGACCAAATCGCGCCGGACAATGGCAACAGATAATAATCGCGGAACCATTCGCCCGTTCCCAGTCGGTCTAAAAATCCACCAATCGTCAAACTGCGGTCTTGGGCCACGGACAGACCTTGGGAATTGAATTTCAAAATATCCGCGATCATGCGCAGAAATTTGGGGTTAAACGCATTTTTGCGCTGTGCAAACATCGCATCCAAACTGCGCAGGGCATATTCAATGCGCCCCCCGTCCACCGACGCACCAAAGCTCATGTTGCTAAGCGTGACGGGTACATCCAATTCTTCGAACAGCTTAACCATGTTGGGATAATTGACATAGTTAAACACGATAAATCCGGTATCAACAGGCTGGTCAGACCGTTTGCCGGCAACCACAGTGCGCGCGTGCCCGCCCAAGCGGTTTTCGGCTTCAAACAGGGTAACACTGTGATGCTTTGACAGCTCATACGCGGCACCCAGCCCTGTTATCCCTGCGCCGATCACGGCAATGTTGCGTTTTTCGTATAGTGGTTTGGCAAATGTCATCTGGACGCCTTTGGTTAGTCGTTATCTTAGGAATACGCCGATACGGCGCAATTGGATGAAAATAATTTGAATAATTGTGATCCAGACTGCCCCTTGTGACGTATTTTGGTTATGACGCTATTAGACACCAGATTAAGACGAATTGAAGCCTCGCCCTGCGGGCAGGTTTGTGATAGCCGTGGTATATCTGTAGCGCATAAAGAGGACGGCGTCTTGGATAAAACGCCAAATGATAAATGGGTCGCTTTGATCCGACGTATTAACCGTGACAAAGACGTGTCGGCCTTTGAAGTGTTGTTCGATCATTTTGCGCCGCGCGTGAAATCATTTTTGATGAAATCTGGCGCTGACAACACAATGGCCGAAGAATGCGCCCAAGAAGTAATGGCAACCGTTTGGCAAAAATCACACCTGTTTGATCCAACACGCGCCAGTGCATCGACATGGATTTTCACCATCGCACGTAACAAAAAAATTGACGCACTGCGGAAATTAAAGCGTCCCGAGCCTGATGAATTAAGCTGGGGCGCAGAACACGAACCTGACCAAGAGGACGTGATCAGCCTGCAACAAGAAACCCAGCGCCTTGGCGCAGCACTATCAGAGCTGCCCCAAAAACAACGGGATTTATTGGAACAAGCCTTTTTTCATGAAAAATCGCACAGTGAAATTGCACAAGATACCGGTTTACCACTGGGCACGATCAAATCGCGCATTAGATTGGCATTAGATAAACTGCGCCATAGTATGAGCTAGAACAAATAAGATGAAGATGAACAAACCCATATCGCATCACCTAACGGACCAAGATTTGCTGGATTACTCGACCGGCAAACTAGAAGAGTCGTTTGCTTTGGCAGCAGCGGTCCATGTATCCGTATGTGATCAATGTCGTGCAACTTTGGACAGTTTTGACGCAATCGGCGGCACCGTTCTTGAAAATTCATCGCATCAAGAAATGTCGCAGGGATCCTTTGATAAAACAATGGCTCTGATCAGCGCGCTACCATCGACCAAGGTTACGCGCAAAGAACCATCAAACCTGCCAGATGCCTTGGCCGGCTATATTGGCAAATCGTTGGATGACATTAAATGGACACCCATCGGCATGGGTGTGAAACAAAAAATCCTGCACACAGGTGACACCGGAACGGCGCGTATGCTGTATATTCCTGCGGGAACGGCTGTGCCTGATCACGGACACAAGGGGCGGGAATGGACATTGGTATTACAAGGTGCATTTTTCGATGAAACCGGCCATTTCGGACCCGGCGACATCGAAATTGCGGATCCGACTGTCGAACACACGCCCACGGCTGCGGCGGGTGATGCCTGTATCTGTCTGGCCGTCACCGATGCGCCATTGCGGTTTTCAGGAATTCTGCACCGTTTGGTACAACCGCTATTGCGGATCTAAGGCGGCAATCAAGTCGCGGTGTGGGGCGGGTGCGCCCGCCACGATACCGCGCGTTTTGGGCCATTTTGCATTGAACTGAATTGCTGTCCCATATTTGTCGGACACAGCACCCCCTGCCATTTCAATCAACAACGCACCAGCAGCAATATCCCATTCCCAGCTATCGCGCAGGGTTAGCATGGCATCATAGCGACCCTGCGCAACCAATGCCATGCGATAGGCCAATGAGGGACGGAAATGCCGGGAAAATTCAGGGCACTTTTGGTTTTTCCAATGCTCAGCTGACATTGCTGGACGTGTTGTGATAACGCGGGCGCCGGTGATGGTTTCAGCCGCACTGACCCGCAAAGCGTCGTTGTTCACAAACGCCCCTACATCACGATCCGCCGTATACATTAAATCCAATAACGGAACATAAACCACAGCCGTTTGAATGCGCCCGTGTTTTGCAATCGCCAACGAATGCGCCCAAGTGCGTTCACCCGCCACAAAGGATCGCGTCCCATCCAAGGGATCAATGATGAAACAATAATCACAGGTCAGCCGATCGGACGTATCTGGCGTTTCCTCGGACAGCCAGCCATAGTCGGGACGCTGCGCCATCAGGGTCGATTTCAACATCTTATCGATTTGCAAATCCGCCTGCGTTACAGGGCCAGCATTATCGTCTTTGTCCCAAACCTCATAACTTTGGCCCCAGAATCCGGTGGCAATATCGCCGGCCGCGCGGGCAGCTTGGATCAACAGGGACAGGTCAGTTTCCGGCAATCTTCATCCCCTCAACCAGCAGGGACGGCACAACGCCCGACAAATGCTGGCGCGCATCATTGGCGGGTACGATGGATCGCAACATATCGCGCAGATTGCCTGCAATGGTTAATTCGTTCACAGGATAGGCGATTTCGCCGTTTTCCACCCAAAATCCGGATGCACCGCGCGAATAATCGCCCGTGTTGGGATTGATCGTCGATCCGATCATGGACGTGACCAGTAACCCCGTACCCATATCACGCAATAATTCATCACGCGTGACAGTGCCTGGCGTCAGGGCAACGTTCCAATTCGATGGGCTTGGCCCACTGGAGACCCCACGCGCAGCATTCGCGGTCGAGGCCATCCCCAATTTACGCGCATTGGCCAAATCCAATGTCCAGCCCTGCAATACGCCATCACGCACAATATCACGGCGCTGGGTGGCCAAACCTTCGGCATCAAACAGACGCGATCCGGAAATGCGCGGTCTGTGCGGGTCTTCGACCACGGACAGATGCGATGGCAACACCTGTTTGCCCAAATCATCGATCAACCATGATGATCCACGCGCAATCGCTGCACCATTCACCGCGGACAACAAATGCCCGATCAGACTGGACGAAATGCGTTCATCAAACACCACGGGATAGGTTCCAGTTGACGGCCTGCGGGCATCCAATCGCGCTAGCGCACGCTCGGCAGCGGATCGGCCAATGTCCATACTGGCGCGCAGTTCGCTGCCATAGACACGGCTGTCACCGTCATAGTCACGTTCCATACCCGCACCTTGGCCTGCGATGGCCATACAGGATACGGACCGCGTGGTCCGTTTATACCCACCGGAAAAACCATTGGTCGCCGCCAGATAAATGTTGGATGCACTATAACCTGCACCGGCTTCCACTTGGGAAATGCCGGCATGGTCCAATGCCGCTTGCTCGGCCTCGCGGGCATCGCGTTCTAGGGCTGCGGGATCAGGTTCATCAGATGGATCGCATAAATCCAACGCCGCCGCATCCCACGATGTGGCCAATTGCGCGGGATCGGCCAGACCTGCATAGGCATCTGTTGGTGCCTCATGTGCCATGGCAATCGCACGGTCGGCCATAATGCGCAGAGTATCGTCGCGCACATCAGACCCCGACACAATCGCGGTTTTCCCATCCTTGAACACGCGCAGGCCGATGTCGACCCCTTCGGAGCGTTCGGCATGTTCCAATTCTGCCTGACGCACCTCGATGGAAATTGACGTGCCTTGGATGGCGACGGCATCTGCATGATCTGCCCCCGCTTTGCGGGCCATATCCAAAAGGGATTGGGTGATCGTTTGCAATGAATGCTGCATGTCTGCCTCGCGCGTTGATATCCCCCTATGACCTAGTCAGTCCCCCGACAAAAGGCAAGTGTAAGCCTAGCGCAAGCGTTGTCCATTGGCATACAAGGACCCGTCTGGCTTGACCTCAAGATCGGATGTCAGTTCATCGTCGCCTGTTGGGGTCAAAAACGCACCCATCATCATGCGGCCCATGAACACCTGATCCGATGGCACCAACCCAGAACTGACCAAATCGTCCAGCGCCTTGTTCAATCCTGTGACGGTAAATGTCACGCGCCCCTCGGGGCGGGGAAACCCGTCAAAGGTGCGCAGATCATTGTTATCAAGGGTGAATTCCCCCTGCCCCAACAAACGCGCGCCCAGGCCAGCAATTGTCAAATTGTTCAATGCCAGACTGTTTAGCTGCCCAATGTCAGCGGGATCGATTTCCTCGCCCATCTGTTCCAAATCAAACAGGTTGACCCCCAACACCCCAGCCCCCGACAGGTTCAGCGCCAAATCCAGCGGGCTACGATCCAATGCGCCCATCGGATCGAACATGGACCACACCGTTTCAGGCAGCGTCAATCCCTGCATGGCCCAAGCCAGATCAAAGGATTGTTCATCCTGTGCCGCCCCGATGGGGATGTCCATGTTATAGGTGATCCCCGCGATCCGACCGCTGACCGGCACAGGTGTTTCGGGGACCACCAAATCAAATTCGATCCCCTTGGATCCCCCCTGCACCACAGCGGTTTTCGGCGAAATGGCGGATGTCCATTCGCCCGATCCTTGGCGGAATGCAAATTGTCCATTGGATTGCGTGTCATTGAACCGCACGGACACGTCCAACCCCTGATGGGTCACCGCCGATGTCAAAGACATTCCTGCTGCCAAGGCTGGGCCCACATCGGCGCGATTTGCCCCATAGGGTACGTTGGATTGTTCCGCATAGGTCATTCCATCCAAACGGATCAAAGCATCAAATTCGGCATTTTCGGACGGATCATCAAAGGTCAATGCAAAATCAGCCCGTTCCATCGTCGCATTGGTGGTCCGCTGCGTGGTGTCACCAGATTTCACCACCATGGTTCCCTGCAACCCTTTGATCGTGACAAACCCACCTATATCCAAGTCCTGCATATCAGGGTCGGTAAGGTTTGTATCGACAATCGACATGCCATAGTTGTCGATATCATAGACGTAATGCAATTCTTGGCCACGGTCTTGGACATAGGTGCCATTACCCTGCACGCGCTGTTCAAATGTGATGGAATTTCGTTGTGCTCCATCCATGATCTCTAGCTGCATTTTCATACGTTCGGGGAATTGGATATCCACGCGATTTGGCCCAGATTGCACAAAATCAATCGCACTGCCACGCAGGGAAATCGCGATATCCCCTTCGGGCAGGGATTGCGTTAAAATCATATCCTCAACAGCTAATGTGCCCGATACTTGGGATACGGTGGCCTGAACGTTATAGCCATATTCCTGTAACTGGGTGCGCATATCACCCCAGACTTGGGTATTTGTAATATCGGCATAGGCGGGGCCACTGAAAACCGCGCAGATTGCTATAATTGATGCTTGTACCTTAAATCCCATAGTGGCCACCCTACCTAATTAAATCTGATACTAAGGTGGGGACTAATTCCGACCACGTCAACCCACAACACGGGTTGCACCACCGGACTATGTGCCGCATACATTTGGCACCAACATTAAAAAACGGACAGATCATGGGCGATTTCAAACAACACACAGTGATCATCACCGGGGCCAGTCGCGGCATCGGCGCCGCCACAGCCCGCGAATTTGCGGCACTGGGGGCAAATGTTGTCGTCACCGCACGCAGCGGTGATGATATTGGCGCATTGGCCGCCGATATTGGACCGCAAGCCATGGCGATTGCGGGGGATATTGGCGATCCTGACTTTGCCCCACAGTTGGTGGCCCGCGCCATGGACACCTTTGGACGTATTGATATTTTGATCAACAATGCCGCCGCACTGCACCCGATTGCGCGGATGGCCGAGGCAGATGTTGCCCAATGGTCCGCGCTGATTGATACAAATGTTAAGGGCGTGTTTTACGCCAATCGCGCCGTGTTGCCCCATATGATCGCCCAAGGCGGCGGCACGATCCTAACCGTTTCATCAGGGGCCGCCCATAGCGCACTTGAGGGCTGGTCTGCCTATTGCGCATCCAAAGCAGCGGCCGCCATGATCACCCTTTCGCTGCATGCCGAATATCACGCCCAAGGCATCCGTGCCATGGGCCTGTCGCCCGGAACGGTCGCCACACAAATGCAGCGCGATATCAAAGCATCGGGCATAAACCCTGTCAGCGAATTGGAATGGTCCGACCACATCCCACCCGAATGGCCCGCCCGCGCCATGGCGTGGATGTGTGGCAATGTGCGCGATGATTTGGCCGGCATGGAAATTTCCCTGCGCGATGAAAACATCCGCCGCGCCATTGGATTGATATAAAGGCACAGACATAGGAAACCGCGATGATTGATTTGACAAAATCCGAAACGGGCGTCTGGACCGTCACCATCAACCGCCCAGACAAAGCCAACAGTCTGACACCCGACATGTTGACCGACCTGCGCGATATTGCCCGCGATGCCCAATCAGCGCGCGGATTTATCATCACAGGCGCGGGCCGCGTATTTTCCGCAGGGGCCGATTTGGACGCCGCGCGCGCAGGGTTGGCCACGTCACCCCTGTGGGAGGAGCTATCATCCGCCATCGCCGCCCTGCCCTGTCTGTCTGTGGCCGCCCTGAACGGGACCCTCGCGGGCGGTGCGAATGGTATGGCACTGGCCTGTGATATCCGCATCGCGGTTCAGGGGGCCAAGGTGTTCTATCCCGTGATGAAACTGGGATACATGCCCCAACCGTCAGACCCGCGCCGCATGGCCGCGCTGATCGGACCGGCGCGTACCAAAATGATCCTGATGGCCGGTCAAAAAATCACCACGGATGAGGCGTTTAACTATGGCCTGATCGATCGGATTGTCGATGCAGATGCGCTGATCGACCATGCGCATGAACTGATCGCTGACAGCGCAGCCGCTGACCCCAGCTTGGTCACGGCAATCCAACAGATGATCGAAAACGCCTAAAACCCGTTCGGCGCTGGATTCATCCGCGCCGCTTGCGCATGCCGCCTGTGGTTTTCGACAAAAACGCAGGCGGACGCTTGGCGACCCATGCCGCGAACTTGGCCAACCTAGGATGGGCGCGCAATGCATCAATGGTGGCGTAATCACGGGCCAATTCGGCCTCGGTCAGGGTGGCGTGAATTTCTTTGTGACAGATATGGTGCAACAACACCGTTGGCCCACCCTTGCCGCCCTTTAGCTTGGGGATCAGGTGGTGCAGGCTTTGCGGCACGTCGGCGGGAATGGGCCGCGTGCATAGGGGGCAGATCGGATCGCTCATTCCCTAAATCTGGTCGGATTTCACAAAAAATCAAGCAGTGGCCATCGCACCCGATATCGCATAGATTGCTCCAAAGACACGGGGAAACGACATGGCAAAAACAGCACTGGTGATTGGCGGCGGCCCCGCGGGTTTAATGGCGGCCCAAGAATTGCTGGCCCATGGCCTGTCTGTCCAACTGACCGATGCCATGCCGACACTGGGGCGCAAATTTCTGATGGCGGGGAAATCGGGACTGAACCTGACCAAGGATGAAACACCCCCACTGTGCCTGAGCCACTATGACACCGATCGCCTGTCGCCGATGATCCACGACTTTGGCCCGCGCGATGTGATGGATTGGGCCAACGCACTGGGTGCGGATGTTTATACCGGATCAACCGGCCGTGTGTTCCCCAAGGTTGGCAAAGCGTCCCCGCTGCTGCGCGCATGGATTGCACAGCTGGTGTCCCAAGGTCTGGACATTCGCACGAAATGGCGATTGACCAATACTGACGGTCGGTCATTTGCATTTGAAACACCGAATGGCATGCAAACCATCACGCCCGATGTCACCATACTGGCCCTAGGCGGGGCCAGTTGGGCACGGCTGGGATCAGACGGCACATGGCCTGCGATATTGCCAAATGTGGCCACCGAACCCTTTGTCCCATCAAACTGTGCCTTTGCCATCGACTGGTCGGACCATATGCAGAAATTTCTGGGACAGCCCATCAAATCCATTGCGATGCGCGCAGGCGCGCTGGCCAGTCGTGGCGAAATCATCCTGTCCGCCAAAGGGATTGAGGGCGGCGGCATATACCCCCTGTCCCCCGCATTGCGACACGGGGAACGATTGATCATCGACCTGATGCCCGATTGGAAGGCCGATAAAATCACGACCGCCTTGGCACGCCCAAGGGGGAAAAACAGCCTGTCGAACCACATTCGCAAAACCCTGAAACTGGACCCTGCCAAATTGGCAATTATCCGCGAATTTTGGGGACCACTGCCCCATTCGCCCGAAATTCTGGCCCAAGTCATCAAGGGGCTGACCCTGCCCCCCCTAGCCCCGCGCCCCATGGACGAAGCGATTTCGACGGCTGGCGGCGTCACATGGGATGCGCTAGATGATGGGCTGATGATCCGCGCCCTGCCCGGCGTTTTTGCGGCCGGTGAAATGATTGACTGGGATGCGCCAACGGGCGGCTATTTACTGACGGCCTGCTTTGCCACGGGGAAATGGGCGGGGGCCCATGCGGCACGTTATGCCATCACGGGCGGGTCGCAATAACGCTGTCGCGTGTGGATTGCGCCCCGACCCATGCCATGACATCGGGGGACAATTTGCCCAAACGGTCCGCTGGCATCAACCCGCGATGCTGGGCCATTTCAATCGCAACGGCTAGGGTCACACCCGCGAAATTCCATGCCTGACAGACCAAGGCATTCGCATCCAGCCACCGCAATGCCTGTTCTGCGCGGTGGCATTCGTATTCAATTACGTTGGCATCGCGCAGGCGGACATCACGTTTCAATTCGCGCGCCCAGACGGCCAATCCATCCAGCAGCCCCATCACCACATGGCGATAGGTTTGCTGCAACGGCGTTTCACGGCCCAACCATCCCCCGCCATAGGTGTCCTCGAAATAGCCCACAATATCGCGCGTATCAGCAATCAACCGCCCCCGCACCACCAAGGCCGGCACACGCGCCACAGGCGAAATTTCAAAAAAATCACTGTCCACGACGCGCTTGGTTGCAATAACTTCGTCTAGGTCATCAATCGCCCCACAATCGCGCGCAATAATCCGTGTGATCCGTGCATAGGGTGATGTGGGGCTGATATACAGCGTGATCATTGCCCCATTGCACGCACAAAACCTGCGCGGGATCGGATGGATTTCGAATATTCCTTGAACGCTGCGTTTTCCATGGGAAATTTCGCCGAAATCGCCCAGCCCCCACAATGCACCAACAACAGATCAGCAATGGTCAGGGTATCACCCATCAAAAACGGCCCGCTGATTTGATCTGTGATGCGATCCAGATTGCGGGCAAATTCCCATTTCAAGCTGTCTTTGACATCAGGCACGCGTTTGTCAGCAGGCAACACAAAGGAATGGCGCGCCGCCGTCCACAACAGGGCATCAATTTCATCATTGATCTGATGCAAAAACGCATCTTGGCGGGCGCGTTCAAGGGTGCCGGCCGCATATGTCAGCCCACCGTGTTTATCCGCCAGATAGGTCATGATCGCACAGCTGTCGGTAATGACGGTGCCATCCACATTCAATGCGGGCACTTTGCCGCTGGGATTATGGGATTTTGCCAAATCTGACCCCGCAGCGGCATCAATCAGGTCATAGGGTTGGCCCAATTCCTCTAACGTCCAAATGACGCGAAAGGCACGGGTGTTGCGGGCACCGATAACAGTATACATGTGGTTTTCCTTTGTTGTTTTGCCAAAGCTAGCACAACGAAAAATTTTATCTATCCCTGCATAGCAGAATCGTCACAATCTATGCTAGTCATTGTGGTATGAGTTCAGCAATACCCAACATAGGCGAAAATCGCCCCCAAATTCGTCAACTGGATGACGCCGCAATCAACCGCATTGCCGCGGGCGAGGTGGTCGAACGCCCTGCATCCGCCGTCAAGGAATTGGTCGAAAACGCCATAGACGCTGGTGCGCGACGCATTTCGGTGGATATCGCCGATGGGGGCAAAACATTGATCCGTGTCACAGACGATGGCTGCGGCATGACGGGGGATGATTTGCCATTGGCCCTGTCGCGCCATGCCACATCGAAAATTGACGGAACGGATTTGCTGAATATTCACAGTTTTGGATTTCGCGGCGAAGCCTTGCCATCCTTGGGGGCGGTGGGGCGATTGACGATCACATCGCGCGCGCAGGGACACGATGGCGTACAAATTTCCGTATCTGGCAGCGCAGAGACACCTGTAAAACCCGCCGCGTTAAACCGTGGCACAGTGGTGGAATTGCGCGATCTGTTTTATGCCACGCCTGCGCGGTTGAAATTCATGCGCACTGATCGGGCCGAATTGGGTGCAGTGGTCGATATCATCAAACGTCTGGCCATGGCCGAACCTGCAATTGGGTTCAGCCTGCGCGATGTATCCGATGGCAAAGACCGCATTTTATTTCGCGTCGATCCTGAAAGCGGTGATCTGTTTGATGCGCTGCATGGGCGTTTGCGTCAGGTATTGGGCGCAGAATTTGCCGAAAACGCCCTGCCCATTGACGCCACCCGCGATGGCGTGCGTCTGACGGGCTATGCGGCGCTGCCTACCTATTCACGCGGGGCGGCGGTGATGCAGTTTTTCTTTGTCAACGGGCGGCCCGTGCGCGATAAATTGCTGTTGGGGGCGCTGCGCGGGGCCTATGCCGATTTTTTATCGCGCGACAGGCATCCGGCGGTGGCATTGTTCATTGATTGCGACCCACATTTGGTCGACGTCAACGTCCACCCCGCCAAATCCGAGGTCCGGTTCCAAGACGCAGGATCCGTGCGCGGTTTGGTCGTGTCATCCCTGCGCCACGCTTTGGCCAATGCAGGGCACCGATCATCCACCACCGTGGCAGGGGCAACCTTGGGCGCGATGCAGCCCGAAAAACCGCATCAGCCCATATACCAAATGGACCGCCCATCCCAATCCGCACGCAGCGCCAGCTATACATACCAAGCGCCCAGCGCCGAGGCTGCGTCAACTGCATCCTTCGGCTTTGCCGAAACGCCAGCGGTGTCGGCGCGCGTGGAGCAGGTGATTGAAACGCAAACGCCGGACCCCAGCCACCCCTTGGGTGCGGCGCGCGCGCAGGTGCATGAAAACTATATCATTGCGCAAACCGAAACGGGGATCGTGATCGTCGATCAACATGCCGCGCACGAACGGTTGGTTTACGAAAAACTGAAATCGCAAATGCGCGAAAATGGGGTGGCGGCGCAGGCGCTGCTGATCCCTGAAATCATCGAATTATCATCGCACAAGGCGGCGTTGATTTTGGGGCTGGCCGATGAATTGGCCGCATTGGGATTGGGCATCGAACCCTTTGGCGGGTCGGCCATTGCTGTGCGCGAAACCCCTGCGATTTTGGGCAGCGTCAATGCCACGGCCCTGATCCGCGATGTGTTGGACGAATTGGCCGATTGGGGCGACAGCCAGCTGGTCCAATCCAAGATCGAGGCGATCCTATCGCGCGTGGCCTGTCACGGATCCATCCGATCGGGTCGCCAAATGCGGGCCGAGGAAATGAATGCCCTGCTGCGCGACATGGAACGCACGCCCCATTCGGGCCAATGCAACCACGGCCGCCCCACCTATGTTGAATTAAAACTATCCGATATCGAAAGGTTATTTGGACGCACATGACACAGATTGATCTGAATAATCCGATGGTTTTGGGGGCCTTGGGGCTGGCCGCACTGGTGGCAATATTGCTGCTGATCACGGTCCGGGCCGCATTGAAATCGGCGCGATTGGCGGAACCGCTGGCCTATCAACTGAATGCTTTGGGCCAGCGCGTCCAATCATTGGGTGAGGGCCAAGAACGTTTATCCGGTGGCCTGACCCATGTGTCAGACGCCCAAGCCAAGGCACAGGCGCATATGTTGCAGCTGATGGAACATCGTCTGGCCCAAGTGCAAAACAATATGACCGAAAACCTGCAAGGATCGGCGCGGCGCACCGCCCAATCACTGGGCGAATTGCAACAACGCCTGACCGCGATTGACAAGGCACAGGATAACATCACCAAATTGTCCGGTGATGTTTTGTCATTGCAGGACATTTTATCCAACAAACAAACGCGCGGGGCCTTTGGTGAAATTCAGTTAAATGATATCGTCACCAAGGCATTGCCATCCGACAGCTATACATTGCAGGCCACGCTGTCGAATGGACGTCGTGCGGACTGTTTGATCCATTTGCCAAATCCCCCGGGCCCCATCGTCGTGGACAGTAAATTCCCGTTAGAAGCATACGAAGCCCTGCGCCGTGCGAAAACCGATTGGGACCTGAACGAGGCGGCCAAATTCCTGCGCGCAACCGTGCGAAAACATATCAAAGACATCAGTGACAAATACATCATCGAAGGTGAAACCGCCGACGGCGCGTTGCTGTTTTTACCGTCCGAGGCTGTCTATGCAGAGCTGCATGCGAATTTCCCCGAAATTGTGCGCGAAGGGTTTGCTGCGCGTGTTTGGATCGTATCGCCCACCACATGTATGGCCACCCTAAACACCATGCGCGCGATATTAAAGGATGCGCGCATGCGTGAACAAGCCGGTGCCATTCGCCGTGAACTGGGGTTGCTGTACCAAGATATTGATCGTTTGGGCACGCGCGTGGAAAATTTGGACCGTCATTTCAATCAGGCTGCGAAAGATATCAGTGAAATTAAAATCAGCTCGGACAAGGCGGGCAAACGTGCGCGGCGATTGGACAACTTTGATTTCGAAGAACTGGCACCGGATACACCAGCGCTGGTTGGCAATGATCCCAAGGCTTAGTCAAAAAACGCTTTTACAGGGGCGACGCATTAGATATAGAAACGCAAGGTTTCATGGGGGAATGCGGCAATGGCGCATATTATCGTAGTAGGCAATGAAAAGGGCGGTGCCGGTAAATCAACCGTCACAATGCATGTGGCCACCGCATTGGCACGCATGGGTCATCGCGTCGGCGCGATTGATCTGGATTTACGACAGCAAACCTTTGGTCGCTATCTGGTCAACCGTTTGCGTCATGCCCAAGACAGTGGTTTGGGCCTGCCAACCCCTGTATTCTATGATCTGCCAGAAATTGACAAATCTGCCGTTCCAGAAGGCGAAAACATTTTTGATCATCGCCTGTCCGCCGCCGTTGCCGCGGCCGAGGCCGAGAGTGATTTTATCATCATCGATTGCCCCGGTTCGCACACACGCCTGAGCCAAGTGGCACATTCCTTGGCCGATACGCTGATTACCCCGTTAAATGACAGTTTCGTCGATTTTGACCTGTTGGCCCATATCGCAAGCGATGGTGAAACGATTGAGGGACCATCGGTTTATTCCGAAATGGTCTGGCATGCCCGCCAATTGCGCGCGCAGGCTGGGTTAAAGCCGATCAATTGGGTCGTCATTCGCAACCGGTTGGGCGCGCAGCAGATGGTCAACAAGGTCAAGATGGAACGCGCCTTGGAAAAACTGTCCAAGCGCATTGGGTTCCGCGTGGGCCCAGGGTTTACAGAACGCGTGATTTTTCGCGAATTGTTTCCGCGCGGTTTGACGTTGTTGGATTTGAAAGATGTGGGCGTCAAACAGTTGAACATTTCAAACGTTGCCGCACGCCAAGAGCTGCGCGATTTGATCAAGACGCTAAATCTGCCGAACGTATCGGCAGATTTCTGATCGGGGGTGGCAGGCTGCGCCTGCCCGCCTGCGGCGCGAGTATTTTTACAAAAATGAAAGTGTTATTGCGGTGTTCTGTGCGATACCGCAGCTGGATCGGTTTTTAGGTCGATAATCGCGGGTTTGTTTGCTGCGCGGGCGCGGGCCAATGCGGCAGCGAATTGTTCGGTTTGTGTGACGGTTTCACCGTGGGCCCCATAGGCGCGCGCAAGGGCCGCGAAATCGGGATTGACCATATCGGTGCCCGAGGGGCGATTGGGATATTGGCGCGCCTGATGCATTCGAATTGTACCATAGACGCCATTATTGGCGATGATGACGATAATGTTTGCGCCGTATTGCACGGCTGTTCCGAATTCTTGGCCATTCATCTGGAAACACCCGTCCCCCGCAAGGCAGATAACATCGCGGTCGGGGTGCATCAATTTCGCGCTGATGGCGGCAGGCAGGCCATAGCCCATGGTACCCGATGTCGGTGCCAATTGGGTGCGGTAGGATTTATAGCGGTAGTAGCGGTGCAGCCATGCCGCGTAGTTGCCCGCCCCGTTTGTGATGATCGCGCTGTCGGGCAGGGTTTGGGTCAGATGTGATATGATCTGTTCCATTTTCACTGCCCCAGGAGTCGCGGTTGGTGTTTGCCAATGTTCATATGCGGCGCGTTCGGTTTCGGGCGTTGGTACAGACTGGCCGCGGGTCGCTGCGACCGCTTGGGTCAGGAAATCGCAGCTGTGACAGTTGATTGCCAGATCGGCATGATAGACGCGGCCCAGTTCATCGGCATTGGGATGGATATGGATCAAGCTTTGGCTGGGTTTGGGGATCTGAAACAGGCTATAACCGCCCGATGTCATTTCACCCAAGCGCGCGCCCAAGACCAGCAAGGTATCTGCCGCAGCCACACGTTCGGCCAGCGCAGGATTTGGGCCAATGCCAAGATCACCGATATAGTTGGGATGGCGATTATCCATGTAGTCCTGACACCGGAACGTCGTGGCAACAGGCCAGCCCGTTTGTTCGGCCAAACGCGCCACATCGGCGGCGGCCTGCGCAGACCAAAGTGGCCCGCCAATCAGCATCAGGGGATTTTTCGCATGGTTCATTGCGGCCACGACGTCATCAATAGCGGATTGTGAGATTTGTTGTCGGGCGGGGTTGGCACGGGGGGCATCGGCCACATCGGCAGTGGCGGATAGCATATCCTCGGGCAGGGCCAGAACAACGGGACCCGGGCGGCCCGACACGGCCACATGAAACGCGCGGCTGATATATTCGGGGATGCGATCCGTGCGATCGATTTCGGCCACCCATTTGGCAAGGGGGCCGAACATTTGGCGATAATCGACCTCTTGGAACGCTTCGCGGTCGCGTTGATCGCTGGCAACTTGGCCCACAAACAGGATCATGGGGGTGCTATCTTGGAATGCGACATGCACACCGCCTGAGGCATTGGTGGCACCCGGCCCACGCGTGACCATGGCCACACCGGGACGGCCCGTTAGTTTGCCATAAGCCTCGGCCATCATGGATACACCACCTTCGTTGCGGCCAACGATGGTGTCGATGCCACTGTCAAACAGCCCGTCCAATGCGGCAAGATAGCTTTCGCCAGGGACGCAGAACACGCGATCCACGCCTTGGATTTTCAGTTGATCCACCAGAATTTGTCCGCCGTGCCGCATGGGGTATCCTTTGTAAACACGAAAGGCCGCATCACGATGATACGGCCTTGGGTCATTTCATAAATTGGTTCAGTGTGTCCAAGGGGCGCGGCGGTCTGTTGCGAAATTTTCGCCATAGCCACGGGCGCGAATGTTTGCTTTGCGCGGTTTGGGTTCAGTCACCTGATATTCAATACCGTTTTCCGTCGCATAGGCAATTGCGGCGTCTTTGGTGTCAAAGCGCAGTTTTATCTGCGTTTGCGTTTCATCTGTCGACGTCCAGCCCATCAATGGATCAATTTCACGCGAAGATCCTTGGGCAAATTCCAAAACCCATTGGCGGGTTTTTGCAGTGCCAGACGACATCGCAGTTTTTGCAGGTTTATAGATTCGTGCGCGCATTTCAAACTCCTGTATCTTGGGGCATTTATGCGACATTTTTTCATACGGGACAAGTCGTTTGATATTCCCCTAAAAACACTTAGGTTATGCTGATAAAGGAGCTTTCAATGACCGATTCCAAAGAACTGGGCCATATGACAGGCGATGTCAGGTCACGCCCCAAACTTGAGGGCGGCAAACAGTTCGTCATGGCAACTGATTTTGACCCAGCGGGTGATCAGCCGAAAGCCATAAAAGAGATTGCAGAAAATATTCTGTCCGGGGATCGAGACCAAGTTTTGTTGGGGGCAACAGGCACGGGTAAGACATTTACCATGGCCAAGGTGATCGAAGAAACACAAAGGCCTGCAATCATTCTAGCGCCGAATAAAACCTTGGCAGCGCAGTTATATGGCGAATTCAAGGGGTTTTTCCCAGATAATGCCGTGGAATATTTTGTCAGCTATTACGATTATTACCAGCCCGAAGCCTATGTCGCGCGCACCGATACGTTCATCGAAAAAGAAAGCCAGATCAACGAACAAATTGACCGAATGCGCCATTCGGCGACGCGGGCGCTGTTGGAACGTGATGATGTGATTATCGTGGCATCGGTCAGTTGTATTTATGGTATCGGATCCGTCGAAACCTATGGTGCGATGACCCAGGATTTAAAGGTTGGTGGCGAATACAATCAACGTCAGGTCATGGCGGATTTGGTGGCCCAACAATACCGCCGCAACGATCAGGCGTTTCAACGTGGGTCATTTCGTGTTCGCGGTGATGTGCTTGAGGTGTTCCCCGCCCACCTCGAAGACAGCGCATGGCGGTTTTCATTTTTCGGGGACGAGCTGGAAAGCATTACCGAATTTGATCCATTAACAGGTAAGAAAACGGGTACGTTTGAACAAATCCGGATCTATGCCAATTCGCACTATGTCACGCCGCGCCCGACCATCCAGCAAGCCATCATCAAAATCAAAGAAGAGCTGCGCCAGCGATTGGACCAATTGGTTGCCGAGGGCAAACTGCTAGAGGCCCAGCGCCTAGAGCAGCGCTGCAACTTTGACATCGAAATGCTAGAAGCGACAGGCGTGTGTAACGGTATCGAAAACTATTCACGCTATCTGACGGGGCGCGCGCCCGGCGAACCGCCCCCCACTTTGTTTGAATTTATTCCCGATCATGCGATTGTTTTTGCTGATGAAAGCCACGTCAGTATTCCACAAATTGGCGGCATGTATCGCGGCGACTATCGTCGGAAATTTACACTGGCTGAACATGGGTTCCGCCTGCCATCGTGTATGGATAACCGCCCCCTGAAATTCGAAGAATGGGACGCAATGCGGCCGCAGTCTGTCTATGTCTCGGCCACGCCGGGGTCGTGGGAAATGGAACAAACGGGGGGCGTATTTACAGAACAAATCATTCGCCCCACAGGGTTGTTGGACCCACAAGTTGAAATTCGACCCGTTGAAATGCAGGTCGATGATCTGGTTGATGAAATCCGCATCGTTACGGAAAATGGAATGCGCACATTGGTCACGACCCTGACCAAGCGTATGGCCGAGGATTTGACCGAATACCTGCACGAACAGGGCATCAAAGTGCGCTATATGCATTCCGACATCGACACGATTGAACGGATCGAAATTCTACGTGATTTGCGGTTAGGGGCCTTTGACGTGCTGATCGGGATCAACCTGTTGCGCGAAGGATTGGACATCCCCGAATGTGGATTGGTCGCCATTTTGGATGCCGACAAAGAAGGGTTCTTGCGATCTGAGACATCACTGATCCAAACCATCGGTCGCGCGGCGCGAAATGCCGATGGCCGCGTGATCATGTATGCCGATCGCATTACCGGATCTATGGAACGCGCCTTGGCTGAAACGGATCGGCGGCGCGAACGGCAAATGGCCTATAACGTCAAACACGGTATCACGCCCCAAACCGTCAAGAAAAACGTCGAAGATATTTTGGCAGGCCTATACAATGGCGACACAGACCAATCCCGTGTCACGGCCCAAATCGACAAAAAATCAGCCGGCGGTGCGAACCTGCAGGCTGTTTTGGATGGTCTGCGTAGCGATATGCGCAAAGCCGCCGAAAACCTTGAATTTGAAGAGGCCGCCAGATTACGCGACGAAGTCAAACGCCTAGAAGCCGTGGATCTGGCCATTTCCGATGATCCCCTAGCCCGCCAATCAGCCGTAGAGGCCGCCAGCAACGCCGCCACGAAAACGCGGGGGCGTTCCACCGCCGGTCGCGGTGGAACACGGGCCTATCGCGGCAAAAGCAAGGCCAAGTTTTGATCAGTTGTCACAGCGCACCGTGACACTGACCGTCCCTTGGGTGGCCCCGGGATAGACCAGCTGGACCTGATCCTTGGCGCTGCCAGCTTGGGTGTTGACATAGGGCATGTGATGCACCGCACCGCCGCCCGATACCGTTAGTTTCGACTGGGGCACATAGGCCTGAACTGCGCGGGCATATCCGCCAAATGGCAGGGCGTTAGCGGTGTCAACCGTCCATGTCGCAGCAACGCTGGATTGGGTATGATCCACAACAACGGGATTTTCGGTTTTCTGGGTCACGTTTTCGAAACTGTTTGCCTCAAACCGCAGATTGCGCAGGCGGTTGCGATCAATGTCTGCAAATGTGGTATCGACCCGTTCGACCCGTTGGATGGGACCATTTAGGGTTTTGAAACTGTTGTTCATCACCGAAAGGTTGGCAATACCATGCCCTGTACCATGCGGTTTGACCACCAGATAGGAAAACCAATCCGCAACCTGCCCCGACAAAAATACATTCCCCGAAATGCTTAGCGCAGAAAATCCAAATCCCACCGTAAAATCAGGGGTTTCGTCATGTTCGTTGGTCCATTCGATAAAGCAGTTATCGACATAATTGCCCACAATTGTGGACGCCGTGTTTGACCGTGTCAAAACAATACCCGCCAAACGCACGCCGTTTGGCACCCCATCGCCTTGGTAGAAATGGTTGCCAGATACAATGTTGTTGGCGCCACTTAACACACAGAAATGACGAAACTGCGATGCCCAGTTATCGCGAATTTTTGCGTCATTTGCATTGATGTTGAACGCGATACTCACCCGATCCGCTGCATGAACGCTGGATTCATTGGTTACGAAATGACACCGGTCAATCAACATCCCCTGACAGGCGTGTCCTGATGATGTAATTCCACGGAATTTTGGCTTGGTGATATAGCAGTCCAAAATATGGAAAATCATGCCCTCTTGGGCCATCATGATCCCGTTGGCTTTGCCGTTACATTGGAATTCGATGTTGTCCAAATTGAATTTGCTTAGTTTCTGGAACCCGCTGAAATCCAACATGTATTTGAACCGAGTAAAGGTGAAATTCTGCGTGCCTTCGGCATCATACAGCGCCTCGGACAGTTCAACGGTTTGCGTTGCGGGATTGACGGAGCGCACATAAATTTCGCGCCCCACACCCTGACCAGTGACCAAGGATCCAATTGCAATATCTTGGACATTTTGCACGTTGCTTAGCGTGGTGGGGTTCGACGCAGCATAATAGGCCTGGGCCGTCGTCACATCACTTTCCCACGCAGCGCCACCAGATGCGTAAAACTGGCCGTTGCGGATCACGCGGCGAATTTCGAATGTATCGCGGGTCGCGACCGCTGCCTGCATATCGATGGGTTCGGTCACCGTTACCGTGCGCCCGCACATGTCCAAACTTTCATGATCGGCGCTGTTCAACAGGGCTTGGAACGCTTTCTTAAATGCCAATTCTTCGTTTTGGAATGCATCAATATAGGTGGGCAAATCAAAGGATTTGGTAAGCACCAATGGGGCCTCGGGGGGCATAATCACGCGGCCCTGAAATTCGACATGTGAATTCAACACCAAGGGGCTGCCAATCACATAGGCCCCAGACGGCACAACCAACCGCCGCCCATTCGCGGCCTGATCCGCCGCGACAAAGGCATCATAGTTATCAGTGGCCGCATCCCCAATCGCACCATAATCGCGCACGTCCACAATGTTCAGCGCATCACGTTGGAACAGGTGGGAAATATCCTCGATCGTGAAATCATCGACGCGCACCACAACGCCCGTGGGCCCAGTGATATCCAAACCAAAATGCGCAAATGTCGGGGCCGCCCCCCAAACCATATCAACGCCATCACGCAGGCCCGGACCAACGATGGCAGAAATTTCATAGACCTGGCCATAGTTCTGCACCGATGTGGATGGGCCAATCTGGGTGACATTCGATACATTATTACCGTCACGGTCACCCGCCCATCCAGCAATGCGCACAGCAGGCAGGCCACCGACCATCAATTTTACCCGCGTTTTCACCAACAGATAGGTTTCGGAGAAAATTTCGGTACGTTCCGTATAGCGCAATTTTTGCAAGGTATTGGTCTTGACCAATTCCAAACATCCGCCAAAATCCTGATCCGCAGGGACAAAGGCAGCATTGCCGACCACATCATATGTATCCGTGGTTGATGTCCCATCCCCAGACGACCAATAATTCAAGCCCGATGAAAACGGTTTGGGGGAAAAATCAATACCATGGGTCAGTGAGAGTGTCATTAGCTGCGCCTTTCTGTTTCAGATCGACGCCCACTATAATTTTACAAGTTTAACGCATGTCTTGTGCAACGCACGCTGCCCTGTTGCGGACTGTTGCTAGACCGCCATTGGGTTGCCCTGCAATATTGCAACCCCATCAATTTTCCAGCCCGTGTTGCTGGGCACCATGTCGTACCGCAAATAATGCGCCTTGCCAGATTTATCAATGATTTCAACAATCTGCGACATGCCCCACGGTGTTTTTTCCACGCTTAGAAATGTGAAATCCGCAGGCCGCCACACCATCGGATACCCCTGCCGCACCATCATACCAAAGGTATCAGGATCGCGGAAAATCCGCCTGATTTTTGGGCTGGCATAGGTAAAGGCATGATCAAAATCATCACGCAGAAATGCATCCAACTGGGCTGTAATGGTTTCGCGAACATCCGCATCGTCCCCCGCATGTGCAGGGGATTGCAGGAACAGTCCTAGGGACAGTATCAACGAAAATAACCAACGCATGTAGCAAAGCTAGAATGCGTTGGTCAAAAATCAACTAGACGAAATCACCGTTCAGGGCGGCGTCGATCAGGGCGATGGTTTCATCAATGCCGTAAAGGGCAATGAACCCGCCAAACCGTGGGCCTTGGGTCGCGCCCAACAGCACCTCATACAGTGCAGAAAACCACGCCCGCAGCGGATCAAACCGATCACGACCACAGGCATAGACCACAGATTGCAGCGCCTCGGCATCCAGACCGCCGTCCCATGCGGCCAGTTGATCGTGCAGATCGGTCAGCGCCTCGCGTTCCAAATCGGTGGGTGCGCGGAATACCTTGGTTGGTTTTACGAAATCATTGTAATAGCGCACGGCAAAACCCGCCGCTTGGTCCAGCTGGGGGTTGGCCGCGGGGCTGGCATCAGGGGCATAGCGTTGGATGAACCCCCACAGCTGATCTTTGTTATCGGCATTGGCGACGGATGCCAAATTCAATAACATCGAAAATGGAACAACCATGTCAGATGCCGGCACATTGTGCCCGTGGATATGGAACACAGGGTTGTTTGCCTTGGCCTTGGCGTCCTGATCAGCATAGGCGCGCAATTGTTGGTGATATTCATCCATCGCCTTGGGGATCACATCAAAATGCATCCGCTTGGCTGTTTTCGGCTTTTGATACATAAAATAGGACAAGGATTCAGTCGACGCATAGGTCAACCATTCATCAATCGAAATCCCGTTGCCGGATGATTTGGAAATCTTTTGCCCCTTGTCGTCCAAGAACAGTTCATAGGTGAAATGTTCTGGTTTTTTCGTTCCCAGAATTTCACAGATACGGTCATAGATCGGGGTATTCGTTGAATGGTCTTTGCCATACATTTCGAAATCCACACCCAATGCCGCCCAGCGCGCACCGAAATCGGGTTTCCATTGCAATTTCACATTGCCACCGGTCACAGGCAGGGTCCATTCGCGGCCTGTTTCATCATCAAATGTGATGGTGCCATCGGCGGCGTTGACCTCTTTCATCGGGACGTACATCACACGGCCCGTTTCTGGGTGGATGGGCAGGAAAATGGAATAGGTCTGACGCCGTTCTTCGCGCAGGGATTTCAGCATCACTGCCATGATGTCATCATATTTTTCCGCCGCACGGCGCAGGATGGTATCAAACTGGCCCGACCCGTAAAATTCGGTCGCGGAATAGAATTCGTATTCGAACCCGAATGTGTCCAAAAACCGGCGCAACATCGCATTGTTGTGATGGCCAAAGCTTTCGTATTCGCCAAAGGGATCAGGCACTGAGGTCAGGGGTTTTTGCAAATAGTCTTGCAACATTTCTTGGTTTGGAACGTTTCCTGGCACCTTGCGCATGCCATCTAGGTCATCGGAAAAACAGATCAGCTTTGCCGGAATGTCCGAAATCACGCGAAATGCACGCATAATCATTGTGGTCCGCGCCACTTCGCCGAATGTGCCGATATGTGGCAAACCGGATGGGCCATAGCCCGTTTCAAACAGAACATATCCCTTTTCTGGGGGCGCCTTTTCGTAACGCTTTAACACACGGCGCGCCTCTTCGAACGGCCAAGCTTTGGATGTCATCGCTGCGTCGCGAAATTCTGTCATAGTGCCACCTCTGGTCAGGGATACGGATTCTGATCCGCATTAACGTGCTGTACTTAGCCCCTTTTGCAAAATGCCGCAAGCAGACGATGCGATGGCCTATTGCCGCAAGTGCAAATGCGATTTACACTGTGATCATAGTTACCAAGGACTAAGTAATGTCACATAATAAACTGCCCATTTTATCGGAACCCGATTGCCTGATCGCCTTAATGATTGCCATCACAGTTTCCGATGGGGATGTCCCAACATCTGAACTGGTTAAAATCCAATCGGCAGTGAACCATCTGCCAATTTTTGCAAGATATGATATTGATAGAATTAATTTAGTTGCAAACTTGGTCTATGACTTATTCGAAAACGAAGACGGCCTAGATGCGTTGTTTCGACTGATCCGCGACACGTTGTCCGAACGTTTGTATGAAACAGCCTATGCGCTGTGTTGTGATGTGGCTGCGGCAGATGGAAATATTCGTGAAACAGAATTGCGCCTGCTCGAAGAAATGCGGTACGAATTAAACATAGATCGTCTGCATGCTGCCGCGATTGAACGCGGCGCGCGTGTACGACATTTGACCCTGTGATGTGTCAATCCATCGCCGTAAAACGCGCCCAACGATATAACAAACCAGACTGAATATTGACCGCACGTGCGCGCCATCTGCGTGAACCCGATGGTGTTTCCTGTTGCGCGGTGTTTGCTGCGTTGCGCGCCGCCATGTCCTGTTGGAAAATGGCAAACGCATAATTTGCACCGTTTTTGTCGCGCAAATATCCAGCCAAGGCCGTCACAAAATTCAACGTACCCGTTTTCGCCAAAATATTGGCCTGACCCGATTTACCCAAATCACCGGCCGCCGTGCGCGGTTTAATCGGCTTTAACAACGCGGCATAGTCTGGAAACTTGGTGCGCCCGTGGATCAAGGCACGCACCATATCAGTGGGGGACACACGCGACGTGTCGTTCAACCCGGAATGATCATCAAAACGGGCATTTTTCATCCCCAAGGTTTGCTTGGCCCAGCGCGTCATATGACCCGCTGATTGACGCAATGATGTTACCGGTTGCCCAGTTGATTTTGCCACCGTCAGACCCAGCGTTTCCGCCAACATGTTGTTTGAATATTTCAACATCAACTGAACCAAAACGCGCATCGGCGCGCTGGTAATTTCAGCCACGGTGGATTGTGCGGTTTGGGTCGTTGTGCGTTTCGGCTTGGGCAGTGTGATGCCGGTGTCACGCGCCAAGCTGGCAAAGACCGTTGCGGTATATAACGCAGGATCACGGACAGGCAGCCACCTGCCACCCTGTTTCCCCAATGCGGGCTTGGCAACGCTCCAGTTTTCTTGGGGGCCGTCTTGGCGATATGCAAACAGCGGTGCATCACGCTCGGCCACGCGCATAGTGACATGCGAAACGACGGGCCTTATCTGATCCGAACGCGCATCCATTTGCACGCGATACCCCGCACCAGCGCGTTTCCAATCGAAATAGACCCGATTGAAATTCAGGTTCAGCCCAGAAATGGCGGGGTTGTATCCAACGTGTACGGGCTGGTCAGGATCAATTTCACGAAAATACGGCAAAGCATCCGCATAATACAAATAATCGCCGGTAATGTTACGAACACCCGCTGCCTTGACAGCACGCGCCAAGGTTAACAAATCATCGGTGTCTAATACGGGGTCCCCTTGGCCCGCCAAAATCAGATCGCCTTGCACAGTGCCGTCTATGATCGGGCCTGTGGCCATAACGCGTGTTTTATATCGAAACTCTGGCCCCAGATGCCACAACGCGTATAGCCCAGTGATCGCTTTGGTGACCGACGCAGGCGCAAACCCCTGCGCGGCATTGCGCTGTTCGATCGTGCGGCCAGTCGTCAGATCATAGACCACATACCCCAAATCCCCCGATCGTGCATAACGCCGTAACAACGCATCGGCCCCATCGGGCAGGACCGAACCGGGCCTATACTGCGGGCGCAGTGACTGATCCGGGGCACCCGCAAACAGGGTGCCCGTCAGCATCACCATCGATAAAACGATAAAACACAAGCGTATCAAATCACAGCCTCTCTCAGTTCTCACCCGCACCCTAACGGGCCAAACCGCTGTGGTTCAACCCCCAGAGCGCAACGCAGAGGACGACAGATCCGACAACGGCATGTTGATATAACACCACCGCGGGGCATCGCCCCGACCCAAATGCTGCGACGCCCGCGCAGGCACCCGCGCACATGAATAAATCCGCGCGGCCCGAGCCGACAAAGGCGCCAGCCGCGACCCCGGACGGGCCAAAACACCAATCGGCACATGTTCCATGATCCAACGCCAATCGCGCCATTGGTCAAACTGATGCAAATTATCCGCCCCCATCAACCAGACAAAGTTCACATGCGGATACCGCTGCATCAAGGCCCGCAACGTATCGGCCGTATACCGCGTGCCCAAACGCGCCTCGATATCGGTGATGGTGACACGGGGGTGATCCATAATCGCGCGCGCCTGTATGATGCGTTGATCCATCGGCGCAGGGCCATTGGGTTTCAACGGATTGCCCGGACTGACCAACCACCACACACCGTCCAACCCAAACCGCCGCAACGCCACGCGGGTCAACCCCACATGCCCCCCATGCGCCGGATCAAACGATCCCCCTAATATGCCAATGGTTTGCCGTTTCATGTGTCCCAACGATTACGCGCCCTGCCCAAGGGATACCGCCAATCAAACAAAATGGAAATGATATTTTCAGCACCAGCGCACACAACTTGAAATAGAAACAGGCACACCCCATAGTTAAGGGATTATAGCCACGACATTTGGATGACCCATGAAACTTTTCGTTCCCGAACCCGCCATTACCTTGTACGAACACGGCTTTGACGACCACGACCTGCTTGACCGCAAAGCCCAAGGGCAACAACTGTCCAACCTTGTCGAAAATATTTCCGACCCGATGGTCATCGCATTGGATGGTGAATGGGGCAGCGGAAAAACCGTATTCCTGAAATGCTGGGTCGGGGAACATTTGAAGACAAAAACGCATCAGGCACAAACCATCTATTTCGATGCCTTTGAACATGATTTCATGAATGATCCACTGATTGCGTTGATTGGGGCGATTGATGCCCGCTTGCCAAAGGATGATGAAAACAAACATCTGGAAAAACTGAAAAAAGTGGCCCCATGGCTGGCGCGCACGGGGTTTCGGGGTGCGCTGGCCTATGCGACGGCGGGCGCAACCGAAATTGCAGGACCTATGGTTGATGCCGCTATAAACACGATCAGCGGTGCAGCAGACAAACAAATTGATCAATTTTGGCAACAAGAACGCCAGAAACAACAGTCGTTACAGGACTTCAAGGACGCCTTGACCGAACTGGCCCAAGATCAAAAACTGATCATCGTCATAGACGAACTGGACCGCTGTCGCCCAGATTTCGCGCTGTCGATGCTGGAAATCCTAAAACACCTGTTTCACGTCCCCAACGTCCACTTTGTGTTGGGCGTTAACCTGACCGCCTTGGAACATTCCGTCCACGCCCGCTATGGCGCAGGAATTGATGCAGGCAGGTATTTGAAAAAGTTCTACAACCTTACTCAAAATTTAAATGAATCCTCTTTCTCAAATCTTTCCCACTTGCGATATGAAGTCCTCAGTTTGCCCAAAACAAAAATAGAGAGTTATTTTAGAAACGCATTTATATCTTTAGGTTATGAGATTAAGGAATTTCCTCTTGATCCAGAAAGTTTAATGTGGACCACAATGCACACTATTTTGGCAAGAACCGGGTTAATACAAAAACTTTCTTATCGGGATATCAACACGATTTGCACGCACACTTCACTATTATTGCAGGCTAAGTCAAGTTTTGGGGTGTACCTGAAATTGCTTGCGGCTTTCAATATATTGAGGACTGTGGATCCACGTCTATTCCGAAGCGCAATGAAATTTGAAGCCAACAGCGAAAAAATTTTAGAAACTCTTGGGCTGAATAATTTAGAAGCCAGCGAAGCTTCTGAAGATGATGAACTAAGCTTTTTTGTTTTATCAATTGTCGGTTTTTTTCACGATGATCCTCTGTCTGTTTTGGATTCGAATGAAATAGAAAGATTTGAACAAGCCTTTTTTAAGCTTAAAGGCCCTAGCGCAAAACGTATGAAGGAACTTGCTATTTTTGAGAACATTGAAGTGCCGCTGCGCACAATAAACGTTACCTGCTTGCAATGAATTACAAGACTTGCTTTCAAAGCGCTCATCACGCGGACCGCCATGAAGCATACCTAAAATAAACTCCCATTGCCCCGAACGCCGCCATCCGCTATCTAGGCACAAACCAGAAATTCAGGAGCATTTCACATGGCAGCCTATCAATACGTCTATCACATGCAGGGCGTGTCCAAAACTTATCCCGGTGGGAAAAAGTGTTTCGAAGATATCCACCTGTCCTTCTTACCCGGTGTGAAAATCGGTGTTGTCGGTGTCAACGGCGCGGGTAAATCGACGTTGATGAAAATCATGGCCGGCATGGACAAGGATTTCACCGGCGAAGCATGGTCCGCCGAGGGCGCCAAGGTCGGTTACCTGCCACAGGAACCCAAGCTGGATGAAACCCTAACCGTGCGCGAAAACGTCATGCTGGGCGTCGCCGAGAAAAAGGCGATCCTTGATCGTTATAACGAATTGGCGATGAATTATTCCGATGAAACGGCCGACGAAATGGCCGCATTACAGGACCAGATCGACGCCGAAAACCTGTGGGATCTGGACAGCCAGATTGATGTTTCAATGGAGGCTCTGCGCTGCCCCCCTGATGATGCGATGCCTGCGAACCTGTCGGGCGGTGAACGCC
>CAZWFE010000009.1:0-7307 GCA_964633145.1 uncultured Phaeobacter sp.
ATCCCAAGACTATCGTGACACATGTTCAAAGTGTCTGGATCTGATGTTGGGGTCGCAGCGCCGGCATTAGGTCATAGGATAACGGTGTCCCGATTGAAATTTTATCGCGACACCGTCTGATATGTTACACGCGGTCTTTGTTGGCCTCTTGCCAGTCGCGCGGTGCGTTTAGGAAGGTTTCGACCTCGGCCAGTGTTTCGGCGTCAAAGCTGCCTTGGGCTTTGGCCTCGGCCAGAACATCCCACCATGTGCACAGCGAATGAAGGGTGACACCATGATCGCCCAGCGTTTTTTCGGTTTCAGGGAAAATCCCGTAATAAAAGATGACCGCGGTGTGGGCACAGCTGGCCCCAGTTTCGCGGATGGCATCCACGAAAGACAGTTTTGATCCGCCGTCTGTTGTCAGGTCTTCGACCAATAAAACGCGCTGTCCTTCGGACATTGCGCCTTCGATCCGGGCGTTTCGGCCGTAGCCTTTGGGTTTTTTGCGTACATAGGTCATGGGCAGCGCCATGCGTTCGGCGACGAAGGCGGCAAATGGGATGCCTGCGGTTTCACCGCCTGCGATGTTGTCGAATGCCTCGAACCCTGCGTTGCGCATCACGGTGACGGTCAGAAAATCCATCAAAGTCGCGCGAATGCGGGGATAGCTGATAAGCTTGCGGCAATCAATATAGGTGGGGCTGGGCAGACCAGAGGCCAGTTTGAACGGTTCGCGCGCGTTAAAATGCACGGCCTGGATTTCCAAAAGCATACGCGCGGTCAGGCGCGCAATTTCGGTGGAGTCTGGGTAAGAAGATGGGATCATCGCGCTGTTCCTTTGGTTTGGGGCGAAGGCGTGGTTGGGACGCCTTCGGCGAGAGTATTTTTGCAAAAATGAAAGCTAGGTCGCGGACCAATAGACATCAAAACCGGGATCAAAGACCGTGACGGGGCCGTTTTTGGTGTCGATTTTATCTGGGAAAGTGACTGGCGTATCAGATTTTGTGAGTGTGAGTATTCCTTGGTTTTGTGGCAAGCCGTAAAAGTTGGGGCCATTTTCACAGGCAAATTTTGATAGGTTCTGCAGAGCGTTTTCCTGTTCAAAGACATGCGCAAGGAGCGGCATGGTGTTGGTCGCAGTAAAACATCCTGCGCAGCCACAAGCCGAGAGTTTATCGTTGTCGAGATGTGGCGCGCTGTCAGTGCCTAGAAAAAATCGGGCGTCACCACTGGTGGCGGCTGCGCGCAGGGCCAGGCGGTGGGTTTCACGTTTTGCGACTGGCAAACAATAGTAATGCGGTTTAATACCACCAACTAAGATGTGGTTGCGATTGATAATCAGGTGGTGCGTGGTGATGGTTGCGCCAAGGTTTTTATCAGCCGAGCGTGCATAGTCCACACCGTCTTTGGTTGTGATATGTTCCATCACAACGCGCAGGTCCGGTATGGCGCGACGCAGTGGGTCAAGGACGGTGTCGATAAAGACGGCTTCGCGGTCGAAAATGTCGATGTCTACTGTGGTCACTTCGCCATGTACGCACAACGGACAGCCGATTTCTGCCATTTTTTCCAATACGGGGCGCACGGCGTCAATCGCACGAACTCCAGAGGCTGAATTGGTTGTCGCCCCGGCTGGATAGAGTTTCACGGCTTTGATCAGGCCGCTGGTATAGGCTGCGGCAAGGTCGTCTGGATCCGTTGTTTCGGTTAGATAAAGCGTCATAAGTGGCGTAAAATTGCTGCCCTCGGGGCGGGCGGCTAGAATGCGGTCGCGATAGTGTGCAGCTTGGTCACCTGTGACCACGGGTGGCACCAAATTGGGCATAATGATTGCGCGGTCAAAGTGGCGGGTCGTTTCTGGCAAAACAGCGCGCAGCATATCGCCGTCGCGCAGGTGCAGGTGCCAGTCATCAGGGCGGGGGATGGTCAAGGTCTGTGTCATAGGGCTGCGTTACACAAAGTTTGCAATGGGTTCCAGTGTTAATTCAAATGTCGCCGGTATCAAGATGTTTTCAAGCGTTTGATCATTTGAACATGGAACCCAGTCATAGGTTGGGTTGGCAAGAGCATCAGCAGGCGTTTGGCTAGGTTTTCCATATGGTTGTCTTGCATAATTTGGGGCAGGATGTTTTTACGCCACTGCTGGCTGTTGGTTTCGCAGTCTTGCATCATGGGCAGGCTGCGCAATTGTTCCAAATTTTTCTGGATCTGTGATTTTTTATCCATATCTGTTTCAATTGTTTCGAAATTGAAATTGTGATCGATCCAAAATGCCAAAGGATCCAGAATATGCTGGGATTTGGGGGCGTTCGCGGCCAGATCGATCAAAAAATCGCAGACCGATCGCAATGGATAGCTGTTTAATTGCGCCCATGCAAATCGATCTGCAGTTAATAACCGCGCGCGTTGGGGGAATTTCAACGCGCGGCCCGATCCGTCCAGCCATGTGGCAGGCTCTGGATCGGAGATACGGTGCAGATAGGCGGGCAGGTGGTTTGTGATCGCGCGATTGAGGATCGTGGGCGCGCCTCTAAGATGGGTTTGAAAAACGGGGTTTGGGGATGGATCGACCAAACCGTTGTTGCCAAAATACCGCCGCGATAGGGACAGGCCCGTTGAATCGGGGATTTGTGATGTCAATTCGGGCAAGGTGCCACCATCTAGATGAATGATCAAAAAATCATCCATATCCACACATAAAACCCAATCCGTTTCGACCATGCCAAGCGTTTTTGCTGCAGTGGCAATCGCCTGTTTTGGCGTGGTGGATGCATCTGAGTAGGCATCTTGCGGGATATGTGTGATATGCCCATATTGGTGCAGAATGGACAGCATTTGCTGGGTGTCATCATCGCTAGGATATGAAATCACGACCAGATCAATATCGCCCAGCGTTTGATAATGGCTGACCCATTCCAAAATCTGATGCGCCTGGTTGTGCGCAAAGGTTATAACAGAATGTCGCATATTTGGATCCTAGATTGACACACCACCCCAATCCTAGCGCGGAATATCGCCTGTCAAAAGGACGAAAGTATAAAAATTTATTGTTTCGCTTGACCTTAGGTGTTTGGCGTGCAGCATATTGGGAAACGATGGGGGACAAAATGGTTCACTTTAGCACAATTGATGACATGCAATCGGCACTGCACGCGCAGGGCTATGTCAGCCATCGCGCGTTGACCACAGTTTTGTTTTTATCGTTGAAATTGGGGCGCCCCATGTTCCTTGAAGGTGAGGCGGGCGTTGGCAAAACCGAAATTGCCAAGGTGTTGGCGCAGGTCTTGGATCGGCGATTGATCCGTTTGCAATGTTACGAAGGGCTGGATGCGTCAACCGCCGTTTATGAATGGAATTTTGCCGCGCAGATGATCGCCATTCGCACGGCCGAGGCGGCGGGTCAAACAGACCGCAGCGCGCTGCAATCAGATTTGTTTTCAGATGATTTTCTGATCAAACGCCCGCTGTTGCAGGCGATGCAACCCGATGAACGTGGCGCGCCGATTTTATTGATTGATGAACTTGATCGCACGGATGCCCCGTTCGAGGCATTTTTGCTAGAAGCATTGTCAGATTTTCAGGTGACAATTCCCGAACTGGGCACGATCCGCGCGCCTGAACCACCCATCGTGATATTGACATCAAACCGCACCCGTGAGGTACATGATGCCCTAAAGCGACGTTGTTTGTATCACTGGGTGGATTACCCTGATTTTGCGACTGAACTTGACATCTTACAAACCCGCGCGGGGGATGTGGCATTGGATCTTAGCCGTGAAATCGTGGCCTTTGTTCAGGCACTGCGGACCGAGGATATTTTCAAAAAACCAGGTGTCGCCGAAACGATTGATTGGGCCAAATGTTTGCTGGCCTTGGATGTTGTGTCCCTGACACCCGAGGTAATTTCAGATACCTTGGGTGCCGTGTTAAAATACCAAGACGACATTGCCAAAATCCAAGGGTCTGAAGCCGCGCGTTTGTTAGAGAAAGCAAAACAATCCTTGGCGGACACTTGATCCATCATGGCTGAATACGCACCCATTACTATTCCGGATGACCCCAAATTGGCCCAAAATATCATGCATTTTGGGCGTGCCTTACGGCGGGCTGGTTTGGCCATCGGGCCTGGGCGTATTTTGAATGCTATTGAGGCGGTTCAAGCCATTGGATTTACAAACAAAGCCGATTTTTTTTGGACACTACATGCTTGTTTCGTCGATCGGCCTGAACATCGTACAGTGTTTGCCCAGATTTTTCGTCTGTATTGGCGCGATCCGCGGTTTTTGGAACATATGATGTCGCTGATGCTGCCGGCCGTGCGCGGTGTCCAAGAGGAACGCAAAGCGTATGCAGCAGAAAAACGCGCGGCTGAGGCGCTGTTGGATGGCAACAGCCCTGATGTTCCACAACAAGAAAACGAAGCCGACCAAACACGGATTGATGTGGATGCTTCGTTTACAACATCGGCCCAAGAAAAATTAAAGACATTAGATTTTGAACAAATGAGCACGGCCGAAATCGCCATGGCACAGCGTATGCTGGCGCAGCTGCGGCTGCCTGTTCAACCATTGCAATCGCGGCGCAGCCACGCCAGCCATGTCAAAAAACAGATTGATCCACGCCGTACGATGCAAACTGTTTTGCGGCGGGGCGGTGATTTTGGCGCATTGGCCTATCGCCGGCCACGATTGAAATGGCCGAACTTGGTTGTTTTGTGCGATATTTCGGGATCAATGTCGCAATACAGTCGCATGGTGCTGCATTTTTTGCATGCAGTTGCCAACCATCAGGGGCAGGGGTGGGCAAAATTGCATGCCTTTACCTTTGGAACACGGTTGACCAATATTACCCACCATTTGGCGCAGCGTGATGTTGATGCGGCTTTGGCGCGGGCGGGCGCGCAGGCGCAGGATTGGCAGGGCGGCACCCGTATTGCCGGCGCATTGCATCGGTTCAATCACGATTGGTCACGCCGCGTGATGGGACAGGGGGCCGTGGTGTTGTTGATCACGGATGGTTTGGATCGGGATCCGCAGTATGATCTGGCGCTTGAAATGCAGCGATTGCAACTGTCTGCACGTCGTTTGATATGGCTAAATCCCCTGCTGCGATGGGACGGGTTTGCCCCACAGGCGGCTGGCATTCGTGCCATGTTGCCCTATGTTGACAGTTTCCGCGCGGCCCATTCCATTTCATCGCTCGAGGATCTGGCACGCGTCATATCCGTGTCACATGATACGGGCGAAAAATCTAGGTTAATGGCCATGTTGGCAAACTGATAGGATCGTTACATGCAACAGACAGATCAGAATTTTGACCAAATCCCAGAAACCGCACTGGCATGGCACACGGCCGGCAAGGGTGCGGTTTTGGCCACCGTTATTGAAACGTGGGGGTCTGCACCGCGGCGCGTTGGTGGACAAATGGTGATTAACGCCGATGGTGATATGCAGGGATCCGTATCGGGCGGCTGTGTCGAAGGGGCGGTGATCCTAGAGGCACAAGAGGCATTGGACACTGGCCAGACCGGTGTTTTGGAATATGGCGTGTCAGATGGCGATGCCTTTGCCGTTGGCTTGGCCTGTGGTGGCAAAATTCGTGTTTTGCTGGAACCTATCGGCGACACAGGATTACCGCCGCAGATGTTGCGCGATTTGGTTGATGCACGGGCCAATCGGGTGCCTGTGGCTTATGTCGTTGATTTGGACAGTTATCAGCGACGGTTGGCGTTTGACGGATATGATGATTTGTTCCGTTTGGACCGCTCGGGCATCCAAGAGGGGACACAAACCTTTGTAGGCTTGCACAATCCGCCGGTGCGGGTGGTCATTGTGGGCGCAGTGCATATTGCACAGACCTTGGTCCCAATGCTGCGATTGGTGGGCATTGATCCCATTATCATTGACCCGCGTGATGGGTTTGCATCGCAGGCGCGGTTTGGGGGTGTCGATATTATTCCCGATTGGCCAGACGAGGCATTGCACACATTGCGTCCCGATGCGCGCACAGGGATTGTATTGTTGACCCATGACCCTAAACTGGACGATCCAGCCCTGCAAATTGCACTGGCATCTGACGTGTTCTATATCGGTGCCTTGGGGTCCAAGCGGACCCATGCCAAACGTATCGATCGCCTGCACGATATGGGGTTTAAGGACGACGACATTGCCCGTATCTGTGGGCCGATTGGGTTAAATATTGGCGCGGCAACACCTGCAGAAATTGCCGCATCCATTTTGGGGCAGATCGTTCAAACCCTTAGGTCGCCCGTATGATTTTTGGGCAGACAGCGGTTGATGATGCGATGGGGCATATTTTGGCGCATTCGATTGCGCTGGGCCGCCGCCGACTGCGCAAGGGCTGTGTTTTGAATGCTGATGATATTGACCTGTTGCAACAGCATAATATCGCGCAGGTTGTCACCGCGCAGCTAGAACCCGATGATATACACGAAGATGTCGCGGCCACCCAATTTGCCCAGGCTATTTGCCCTGATCCAGATGTGGCCCATGTGACCGTGACACCCGCGCATACGGGGCGGGTCAATATCATCGCAAAATGTGCAGGCGTTGTGCGGTTGGACGCTGATCGTTTGATCCAAGCAAACGCAGTAAATCCAATGGTTTCGGTGGCCACCGTGCCCCCATACCAGCAAATGGCCGCGGGCGGATTGATTGCCACTGTCAAAATCATCAGCTACGCGGTCCCTAAATCAGATTTGGCGCAGGCGATGGATCTGGCACAATCATCAGTATCCTTGCTGCCCGTTCAATTCAAAACCGCCTGTTTGATTTGTACGCACACCGGTCCAAATCCGGATGCAGGCGGGGCCGATGCTATCACGGCCCGGTGCGATGCCTTGGGCATTGCACTGGAACAGGTCCGACATTGCCCACATGATACGGTTGCGCTGGCCAAAACCTTGGCAAGTGTGACAAGTGATTTGATCCTAATCCTAACCGGATCGGCCACATCCGATGAACACGATACTGCGCCAGCAGCCCTGCGGCAGGCGGGCGGGCATGTCGCGCGATTTGGCATGCCGGTTGATCCTGGCAATCTGTTGTTTTACGGCAAACTTGGTGATCGGCCCGTTATCGGATTGCCGGGCTGTGCGCGATCCATTGCATTAAACGGGGCTGATTGGGTTTTGTCGCGTGTGGTCTGTGGCTGTCCGCCAAATGATACCGATTTCGCGCAAATGGCCATTGGTGGTCTGTTAAAGGAAATCCCGACCCGTCCACAACCACGGCGCAAAGCGCGCAGTGTGTCCAGTTAGTCAAAAAAAACAGGGCACCTAAGGGCCCTGTTTTCCAACCAATGTT
>CAZWFE010000009.1:7407-67150 GCA_964633145.1 uncultured Phaeobacter sp.
GTCAAAAAAAACAGGGCACCTAAGGGCCCTGTTTTCCAACCAATGTTGTCCAAGCTGAGTTGTCCAAGCGGATGTTATGCTTTGGCCAGTGGGCCAATCATCATCGTCATTTGACGACCTTCCATCTTGGGCATGTTTTCCACCTTGCCGGTCTCTTTGACATCCTCGGCCACGCGGTGCAACAATTCGCGACCCAAATCTTGGTGGGCCATTTCACGACCACGGAACCGCAGAGTGATCTTAACTTTGTCACCGTTTTGCAAAAACTTTAGCACGCTGCGCATTTTCACTTCGTAGTCGTGCGTATCGGTGCCGGGGCGGAATTTAATTTCCTTAACCTCGATCACTTTTTGTTTTTTACGCGCTTCAGATTCGCGTTTTTGCTGTTCGTATTTGTATTTCCCGTAATCCATAATTTTACATACGGGGGGATTTGCATTTGGTGAAATTTCGACCAAATCTAATCCGGCGTCCTCAGCCATTTCTTGGCCACGTTCTGGGGTAACAACCCCGACGTTTTCGCCATCGGCTCCGATCAGACGGATTTCAGGGCAACGGATACGATCATTGACCCGTGGGCCCGAGTCGCGCGAAGGTGGCGCATTGTGCGGTTTGCGAGCTATGGTTTTGTTCCTTGTGTTGTTTTAAACAGTAATATCCGTACACTATCCTTGGCACAGCAGAACATCAAGCAAGAATCCGCCGTTTTACATGCCATGATTGATGAAATTCTTTGCAGTTCCCAGATATTTGGTATCAACCGCGGGCATGCGTCGTGCAGCATCTGCACGCGCAATTGAAAGGGATGCAAAATGAAAAATATTGTTGTTGCAGCGATTGCCTTGGCAGTCGCAGGGGTTGGATATTTCGTTTATCAAAACAATGCTCAGCCAGAAATCATACAAGAGGCACAAACGCCGCCTGCGCCAGTAGAACCAGTGGAAGTTGTAGAAGAGGTCATTGAAACCGAAACATCCACAACGGTTGAACAGGTCACCGAAACAGTACAAGAGGCAACCGAACAAGCCGTAGAAAATGTTGTAGACGAAACCAAACAGGCCGCCCAAGAAGCATTAAGCAGCGTTGTCGAAGGCACGAGTGATGTCGCGACTGCGGTTGAGGCAGTAAAAGATGTCGCAACAGAGTCGGCCCAAGAGGCCGCGCAGAATGTTGTAGAAACAGTCACTGAGACTGCGACCGACGTGGTAACAGACGTAGAAGAGACTGCAACAGACGTGGTAACAGATGTACAAGAGACAGCAACAGATGTTGTTCAAGACGTAGAAGAAACAGCCCAATCCGTGGTTGAGGATGCTGCGGCCGAACTGACAACAGAGGAACCCGCAGTCAGCGATCCCCTAAGCGTTGCTGGTTTTGACCTAGCTAAGGTGTCTGACATGATTGATGGGTCATCTGCCAATGATATGACGAAATTGGCGTTAAAGACGGGATTGCAGCAAGCAAAAGATAATCCAGATCAGCTAAAGGCAATCTTGGATCAAATCAAAGCTGCGTTGCAAAAATAAGTTTGCTACAGCTGGTTTAACAAAAATGGCCGCCGCGATATGTACATCGGGGCGGCCATTTTTTCATTCCGGTGGTCTAGCCAACAAATGCCTTTTCGACGACATATTCACGCGGGTCGGAATTTGCCCCTTCGCTTAGGCCGTGACGTTCCAGTATTTCTTTGATGTCTGTGTTCAATCCCATTGACCCACACACCATCGCGCGATCGGTTTCAGGCCCGAAATCGGTGATCCCCAAATCTGCGAATAATTCCCCTGAATTCAGCAAATCGGTGACACGACCCATTTTGGCGCTGTTTTCGCGGGTTGTGGTGGGATAATAATGTAGCTTGGATAAATTTTCCGGTCCCAGTAGCTCGGCCAACATTTCGTCCGATTTCACATGATCAACCAAGCGACGACCATATTCTAATTCGGCAACCTCGCGGCAGGTGTGGGTCAGAATAATTTGATCGTAATCTTCATAGGTTTGGGGTTCACGGATCAATGAGGCAAAGGGGGCGATCCCAGTGCCAGTTGCAAAAAACCACAACCGTTTGCCCGGCAGTAAAGCATCATGAACCAAAGTCCCAACAGGTTTAGGGCGCAGGATGATTTCATCGCCTACCTGAATATGTTGCAATTTACTGGTCAGGGGGCCGTCTTGGACTTTGATCGAATAAAATTCCAACTCTTCGTCCCATGCCGGCGATGCAATGGAATAGGCCCGCAACAGCGGTCTGCCATTGTCACCCATCAGACCGATCATCACAAATTCACCCGACCGAAACCGCAGGGATTGGGGACGTGTCACACGAAATGAAAATAATCGGTCGGTCCAATGTTGAACCTGTGTCACGGTTTGGGCGTCGGGCAGGGTGGGTACTTTGGTGATTTGGTCTTGGGTCACGGGGGTCAGCTCGGTCATTTTTGATAATCCTGTTGTACATACGCTGAATTGGTTTTGAATGCTAGGCTGATTTGCCCAACCGCGACTGATAGTCATGGGCCTGCCAATTTGCGCGGGCCAACCAGTCCTGTTGTGGCTGGCGCGCGGCCAGTGTGTCAGTGATTTCGACTGCGTCAAATCCGGACCTGCGCGCCATGGCGTATTGGTCTGAAATGACGTGCCCATAGGCGTGCAAAGCCCCGCGAAACCCGCGCAATCGCAACAACCGCGCTAGTGTAAACCCGCGCCCATCTGCAAAGGACGCAAATTCAATGCGGATCAGATCTGCTGTGAATACCTCTGCGGTAATGGTGGCTGGATCGGTATCCGCGGCAAACGTTTTTATCACGCCATATGCGGCATGCGTTAGGGGACTGAACCCTTGGTCGGTGACTAAAATGTTCATACCAATTCTCCTGGTGGGGTTGGGGGGGCTGGATGTTGGCAATGCACCCGCGCTGTTGGGTTATTCTGCGGCATGTGCCCCCCTTTCTTGCGGGTAAAGTGCCGCTTGAAATGGGGCCAGTCCCACCCGCTGATAGGTCGTGATAAAATGTTCGTTGCGATCAATACGCAGCGCCAGATAGGCGTCGATGATCCGTTCGATCGCGGGCAAAATGGCATCTGCTGAAAATCCCGGCCCCGTGCGATCGCCCACGCGGGCGTTTTGCGTGGCGTCCCCCCCTAGCGTGATTTGATAATTTTCCACGCCAGCGCGATCCAATCCCAATATCCCGATGTGGCCCACATGGTGGTGGCCGCAGGCGTTGATGCAGCCCGAAATCTTGACCTTGATCGGGCCAATATCGCGTTCCAATTCCAGCGCGTCAAAGCGTTGGGCAATTTGTTGTGCCACGGGAATGGATCGGGCCGTGGCCAGCGCACAATAATCCATGCCGGGGCAGGCGATGATATCAGAAATCAAACCAATGTTTGCAATGGCCAAACCTGCGGGTTTCAACGCAGACCACAGTGCGAATAAATCGGATTTGTGGACATGGGGCAAAATCACGTTTTGTTCATGGCTGATGCGAATTTCATCATGGGCAAATGTTTGCGCCAGATCTGCAATCACACGCATTTGCGCGGCCGTCGCATCACCGGGGGTGTGGCCATGCGCCTTAAGGCTGATGGTGACAATGGCATAATCGGGGTTTTTATGCGCCACTGTGTTTGTATCGACCCAGGATTGAAACACAGGGTTTGCGCGATAATCGCGATCAAACCCTGCGACAGATCCGCTGCGATACTGTGGGGGGGTAAAGTGTGATTTGATCTGATCCAACTGGGCCAGCGCGGTATCTTGGTACTGGTGCTGTAACTGGTTAAATCGTTCAGTCACCCGCGCGCGAATGTCATCCAATCCATGTTCATGGACCGTTATTTTAATCCGCGCTTTGTATTTGTTGTCGCGCCGACCAATCAGGTTCCAAACACTGACAACAGATTCAAGATAGGCCAACAAATCTGGGATCGGTACGAAATCATCCAACACCTTGCCGATCATGGGGGTCCGCCCCAAACCACCCCCAATAATCACACGCATGCCCAGTTTGCCGGCCTGTTCGACCAGTTGCAGACCGATATCATGCGCACGGATCACAGCGCGGTCATTGTCAGATCCTGTGACTGCAATCTTGAATTTGCGCGGCAAGAACTGAAATTCGGGGTGATCGGTGGACCATTGTCTGATCCATTCCGCATAGGGGCGGGGGTCGGCCACTTCGTCTGCGGCGGCACCTGCAAAATGATCGGCGGTCACATTGCGAATTGTGTTGCCGCTGGTTTGGATGGCATGCATTTCCTCGCTGGCCAATGTGTCCAGAATATCGGGGATATCAGACAGGTTTGGCCAGTTGAATTGGATGTTTTGGCGCGTTGTGAAATGTCCGTACCCTTTGTCCCAGCGTTCCGCGATATGGGCCAGCATCGCCATTTGGTCGCTGTTTAACGTGCCATAGGGGATCGCCACCCGCAGCATATAGGCATGCAGCTGCAGATAGACGCCGTTCATTAACCGCAGCGGTTTGAATTCATCTTCGCTCAGCGCACCAGAAATGCGGCGGGCCACTTGGGCGCGAAATTGGCTGTTGCGTTCACGAACAAATTCTGTGTCGAAATCGGAATATTTATACATGCTCTGCCAGCTCTTGTTTGCCATGGTGGTAATTGGAGGGGCCAGTTGCGCGAAACGCTTCGCGAAAATGGGCGGGCTGAATTTCGCCATCGATGAAATGCACATCGGCCAGATACACGCCAACGGCGACATCCGTTTGGTTGTGCGCCAAATCCAGCCGCGATTGGGCGCGTTCTGCGGTGTCAAAGACCTGCGCTGATCGCAGATCGCGCACCCATGCCCCCCATGGATCCAGATATATGACATCCCCCAAGGTCAGGTGATTTGCGGTGATCACTTTGAATATCGTTTTACGTGACATTATGCAGTTTCCTTTTGTGTAAGCGGCAGGCTGGCCGCATCGCGCGGCTGTAGCCCCAAAAAGATCAGGGCAGGCCCAGCAATCGCACCGGATTGAAACATATGGGCCAAACGGTCCAATGTGACGGATGTGATGGTTTGATCTGCGCGCGATGCATTTTCGATGATGGACACGGGCGTATCTGCGCGCGCGCCATGCATTAACATGCGCCCCTGAATAAAGCGGGACGATTTTTTCCCCATATAAATCGCGGCCACCTGATCCCGACCTGCAAGGCTGGTCCAATCATGATCGGCAAACCCTGCCATGTCATGGCCCGTCAGAAATCGTACTGATGTATTGCGCCCCCGTTTGGTCAGTGATTGACCGATGGCGGCGGCCGATGCCGAGGCCGCAGTGATACCAGGCACGATGTGCCAGCCGATATCATGTGGCGCCAGTGACTCAATCTCTTCGTCTAGGCGGCCAAAAACGGTGCAATCGCCGCCCTTAAGCCGGACAACATAATCGCCCTGCTGTGCATGCGTTACGATCAATTTGTTGATTGTGTCCTGATCGACCGATGGGCCAAACCCCGTTTTGCCCACATCAATCATGCGCGCTTCGCGGCGGGCCAATTCCAAAATGCCTGTGCCGACCAAACGGTCATAGATCACCACATCCGCGCGGTCCAATTCTTTGCGCGCTTTCAATGTCAGCAATTCCGGATCGCCCGGACCCGCGCCGACAAAGGCCACATGGCCCACTGCATCAACAGGGTTTTGGTGGCGCTTGAATAATTGTTCCAATGCGCTTTGCACCGCCTCTTTGCCCAGTGTTAGGGCGCGTGGGCCGATCGTGCGGTAATATTCACCCCAAAATTTGCGCCGCGCTGGGCCCATGGGGATCTGATCTGCAATGGCGCGAAATGGTTTGGCGACTTGGGCCAAAACGCCTAAATTGGGGTCCAGCTGTTCCTCAAGGTGGGCCTTGATCTGACGGGCCAAGATGGGGGCTGTGCCCTCTGTCCCGATTGCGATGGTGACGGGGTCACGATCCACAATTGCAGGCGTGATAAAGGCGCTGGCGGCAAGGTTATCAACCACATTCGATAATACACCCAGTTTTGCGGCCAATGCGGCCTGTTCACGGTCCAGTGCGTCATTATCATGTGCTGCGTAAAACAATGCCGCGCCAGAAATATCATCGGCCAGTACATGACGGTGATGCAGTGTAATAACATTCGCCTGCGCCAGTGCGATCAAATCATCCACAGGGTTGGGGTGATACACATGAATATCCGCAGATGTTTTTCGCAACAAACGCAATTTGGCCAAGGCCGTTTCCCCACCGCCACAGACCACGATTTTTTGATTTTCAACATTCAGATAAACAGGAAAGTGGTTCATAGCGGTCGTCCTTGTGTATTTTGTGTGGCCAATATAGAACAATGTTCCATATTTTGGCTATATGCCTTGCCAAATAAGGAATATAGTTCTAATTATTCGTCAATAAATCCAAATTTCCCAAAATCGCAGGTGAAACCGAAATGACCGTCCGAATAAATGATATGGATCGAAAAATATTATCCGAGCTGCAAAGCGATGCCAGTCAGTCCCTAGATGAAATTGCGCGCAAAATTGGCAGTTCCAAGACGCCCGTCTGGAACAGGATTCGCAAAATGCGCGAGGCAGGGATCATCAAAGATACGGTCGCCCATCTGGATGCCGAAAGTTTGGGGTTTGATGCGTGTTTTTTCGTATTGGTGCGCACCAGCGAACACGAAGCCGCCTGGCAAGAGGCATTTTTGAACGCCCTACGCAAACGCCCCGAGGTACAAGAGGCACACCGCCTAGCCGGCGACATTGATTATATCCTAAAGGTACGCGTGCAAAATGCGCGGGCCTATGATGTGTTTTACCAAGCCTTGATATCCGAGGTGAAAATTCACAACGTCACCGCCCTGTTATCGATGGAGGAAATTAAATCCACCACCGCGCTGCCCCTGTGATTTCAGCTCACAGGGTAACGGGCAACCCAGTTAGCCCGTGGAAATGATAGATATCGGCATATTCCGGTGCCACGGCCATTTGTAAATTGGGACAGCGTTCAAACAAAATCGGGATAGCAATTTGCAATTCCAATCGCGCCAATGGCGCGCCCACGCAAAAATGGATGCCACCGCCAAAGGCTGTGTTTTTCTGAACCCGCCGTGTGGGATCAAACACATCGGGTGCATCCCACCGTGCAGGATCGCGGCCTGCTGCGCCAAAAACCAATGCAACCTGTTGCCCCCGTTCGATGACCGTATCGCCCAAGGGGATCGATTCATAGGCAAAGCGCGTAAACATATGCAACGGCGGGTCATACCGCAGGATTTCTTCGACGGTGCCGTCGATGTGATCCGGGCTTAACCACGCAGGATTGCAGCCGTGTTCCAACAGGGTTTTTATACCATTTCCCATGGTATGGACTGTTGCCTCATGTCCTGCGTTCAACAGTAAAATACAGGTGGTGATCAATTCATCTGTGCTTAGCTTGTCGCCGTTTTCTTCGGCGGCAATCAGATGTGTGATCAGGTCGTCTTGGGGGGATTTGCGTTTTTCATCGATATAGCTGTGCATGAAATCGCGAAACGCGATTGAGGCGGCGATGGCACGATCTTCAAGCGCGCGGGTGCGGCGCGCTTGGTACATCAGGACCATATCATTTGACCAGCGCAATAAATCAGGGGCCATATGTTCTGGTACACCTAGCAATCGGGCAATGATGATTACGGGGATTTGTGTGGCATAATGGGACAGTAAATCACAGCCGTCGCGGGGCATATCATCAATCAGATCATGGCACAGCTGGGCAATTTCGGGCCCCAATGCTGCAATCCGGCGCGATGTAAAGGCGCGTAAAACCAGACCGCGCAGCCGTGTATGGCGCGGAGGTTCCAATTCCAGCATGGAATGTGCTTCGATATCATAAAACGGGGCCAGATGGGGCGCTATGTCGGGTGCGAAATCTGGCATTGCTTCGCGGCCTAGGCGTTTATCCTTTAGCAAGGCCGCGATCTGATCATGCGCGAAAACGGCGGCCATGTTATAGTCGTGCCAAAACACCGGTTCCCCATGGGCCAACATGCGGGCATAGAATGGGTATGGGTTTTGTACAAACTCTGGGTCTGTGGGTGATTGTGTAATGCTGCGCATGGGCTGTCCTTTCGCTATGGTCAATTCATACCAAGTCGCGTTAGATTGCAATTCATGTTTGGCACACGACCTAAGTTTATTTGGGCCTATGGGGCATTAATCACCGCGGCACTGGCAATTGCGGCGGCTGTCTGGCATTTGGGCTATGTGCGGGCCGTTGAACAAACGCACGCACGCGCGCAGTCTGATCTAGCCTTGGCATCGGATCGATTGCAGGCGCAGTTGCAGCGATACCAAGAGGTTGCCGTTTTAATGGCCAATCACCCCGTTTTGGCGCGCCTGACCCATCCTGATGCGTCCCCCCAAGATCAACAGGCCGCGCGCGATGTCCTGCGGGCAGCGGCGGATAAAACCGGGGCGGTCACGCTGACCTATGTCGCAGTGGATGGTACCATTCTGGCCTCGGCCACACCGCAGGTGTCGCGCGCGATTGCTGCTGCCCCGCATTATCGGCGTGCTTTGACGGGTGCGCTGGGCGTTGGGCATGGCGATGACCCAGTGTTTGGCAAACGCGTGTTTTACTATGCCTCGCCTTTTTTCGGGGCAAAACGTGGTGTGCGCGCGGTTTTGATCGTGACGGTTGATGTCGACCGGATCGAAGCCCGCTGGCGCGGGACACGGCCCACGGTGTATTTCGTGGACCAAGGTGGTCATGTGTTCATTTCCAATCGATCAGAACTGTTGGGTTGGCTGCGCGATCAGGACGAAGTTGGGCTGCATCCGCCACAAAAATCAGCAGGGTCCGATTTTGCATCCCACCTGGTGGCCGGACAGTTTGAGGTGTGGTCCCTGAATTGGGGGCCATATGTGCCAAAGCGTGCGCTGCATATTTCCAGCAATTTGCCCACCATCGATATGCGCGCCGAAGCTTTGGTTGATTTGTCACCTGCGGTGCGGGTTGCGTGGCTGCAATCGTTTGGAGTTGGGGCCACAGTTGTGTTGTTTGGCGTTGTTTTTGTGTTTGTGTGGTATCGCCGCGCTGCTTTGGCCCAAGAAAACATCGAATTGGAACAGCGCGTATCCGAACGCACAGCGGAACTGTCCATTCTAAACCAAAACCTACGCAGCGAAATTCGCGAACGCCAAGAGGCCGAAGCCGCCCTAAAACAGGCACAATCTGATTTGGTGCGGGCTGGCAAACTGTCGGCGCTGGGGCAAATGTCGGCGGGGATCAGTCACGAATTAAACCAGCCGCTTATGGCCATTCAACAATATGCAACGAATGCACGCACGTTTTTATCGCAGGACAATCCGCAGATTGCAGGTGATAATCTGGATCACATTTCGAACCTGTCACAACGCATGGCGCGCATTATTAAAAACTTGCGGGCTTTTGCGCGAAACGAACACGAACCCGTTGGGCAGGTCGATGCGGTCGCGGTTGTCGATAGCGCCATCGAACTGATGTCTGTGCGTTGTAAACAAGATGGCATCAACCTGCATTGGGTGGCGCCGGCCATGCCTGTTTTCGTTGTGGCGGGCGAGGTGCGATTGGGGCAGGTGATTGTGAACCTGATTTCCAATGCAGCAGACGCCATGGCGCAGTCAAAGTCGCGCGCGATTACGATCACGCTGACACCTTCAGGGGCCGATAATCAGCCTGTGGTTTTGTCTGTTGCTGATACGGGCCCCGGAATTGACGAGCCAGAGAAAATCTTTGATCCGTTCTACACCACAAAATCTGTGGGGCAGGGCGATGGCATGGGGCTGGGATTATCCATTTCTTATGGTTTAATCCAAAGTTTCGGCGGTGACATCCGTGGGGAAAACACCAAAGAAGGCGCAATTTTTTCGATTGATTTGAAATCATGGACGGGTACACAGGACAAATGAAACAGGTGTTGTTGGTTGATGATGACGCCGCCGTACGCAATGCGGTGGCACAAACGCTAGAGCTGTCCGATTTCGATGTGATAACGGCCGGATCCTTTGTCGAGGCCAAGGATCAAATCACCAAAAATTTCGCGGGTATCATTTTGTCCGATATTCGTATGCCGGGGCGGGATGGGTTTCATTTGTTGGAATACACCAAATCGGTCGATCCCGAATTGCCTGTGGTGTTTTTATCTGGCGAAGGCGACATTCCCATGGCGGTGCGCGCGGTTGGCATGGGCGCATTCGATTTTTTGGAAAAACCTTGTAGTCCGGCAGACATGATTTCGGTTTTACAACGTGCGATTTCTGCGCGATCAGTGGTGCTGGAAAACAGGGCACTGATGCACAAAATACAAACGGCGGATCCGGCTGCGCGTTTGATTTTTGGCGTGTCCGAGGCATCAGAACAGTTGCGCAAAAACATACGTTCCGTTGCGGGGGTCGAAACCGAGGTTTTGATCACTGGCGCCCCGGGCACCGGTATTTCCAAAGTGGCCGAAGTCCTGCACCTGAGTTCGCCGCGATCCAAGGGGGCATTCCAAAAACGCGCCTCAGAACAATTGACGCGGGACGGATTGGGCGAAGTCTTGGCCCAATGTGAACATGGCGGGGTGTTTTTCGATGCCATCGAGCAAATGCCACGCGATACCCAGCTGATGTTGCTGGATCATATGGAAACAGGTGATCGCATGCCGCGTATAATGGCCGGTACAAATCTATCAGTGACGGACTTGGACCAGTCGCGCGCATTGGTAGAGGATTTGTTCTATCGGTTTAGCGCGCTGCCAATTCGGATTCCATCGTTGTCAGAACGCCCCGAAGATATACCAGTGATGTTTCGCCACTATGTCGCCCAAGCCGCTGAACAGTCTGGAAAACCCATCCCCAGCATCGGCCCCGAGGTGATCGGTCCGTTGATGGCGCGCGAATGGCCGGGTAACGCCCGATCCTTGATGAGTGTGGCGATGAAATTCGTGCTTGGAATTGCGGATTTTAGCCAAACAGACATTGATGATACCTTGGGGCTTGCCCAGCAGATGGCGCAGGTCGAAAAGGCGCTGATTGCCGATGCACTGCGTAAATCAAATGGCCGTGTGGCTGAGGCGATAAAAATCCTAAAGCTTCCACGCAAGACATTTTACGACAAATTAAACAAACACGGGATTCGCGCGGAAGATTTCCGATAGACTGTGTGGAAATCCGCACAAACCCGATATTGTGGCGTGCGAAATTTCGCACAATGTTTATCGGGATCTTTGTGGGTTACATTAGGAATGACGTTTAAATTACTGATAAACAATATTTTATTTTATTTTTATCGAGTTGTGAATTCTGTGTTTGCAACCGAACTTGTCTAAGTTTCTAGTGTTGCCAGCCCGAAATGGGACCAATGGAAACGGGAGGATATTCCATGAAACTATTTACCGCTGCTTTGACAGCCCTGACCCTGACTGTGTCAGCCGGTGCGGTTTCTGCTGCTTGTGATGACGGCGAAATCGTAATCAAACTAAGCCACGTAACAAACACTGACAAGCACCCCAAAGGGATTGCTGCCTCTTTGTTGCAGTCGCGCGTGAACGAAGAGATGAACGGCAAAGCCTGTATGGAGGTTTTCCCGAACTCAACCCTATATAACGATGACCAAGTTCTGGAAGCATTGTTGCAGGGCGACGTTCAAATGGCCGCCCCATCTCTGTCAAAATTCGAACAGTTTACCAAAGTGTTCCGGATTTTTGACCTGCCATTTATGTTCAAAAACATCAATGCTGTTGACGAATTCCAAAACTCTGAAACTGGTCAAGCGATGAAAGAATCCATGACACGTCGTGGTTTGTTGGGTCTGGCATTCTGGCACAACGGCATGAAGCAAATGTCAGCAAACAAAGCGCTGAACTTGCCAACTGATGCGAACGGCCTGAAATTCCGCGTTCAGAATTCTGAAGTTTTGAAAGCACAAATGGCAGCCTTGGGTGGTTCGCCCCAACCAATGGCATTTTCCGAAGTGTACGGCGCGCTGCAAACAGGTGTTGTAGACGGCCAAGAAAACACATGGTCCAACATCTATGGCCAGAAATTCTTTGAAGTCCAAGATGGTATCACAGAAACCAACCATGGCATCATCGACTATATGCTGGTGACATCGGTTGATTGGTGGGATGGTCTGCCTGCGGACGTGCGTGATCAACTGTCAACAATTGTGACCGAAGTGACCGCGGCCCGAAATGCTGAATCAACAGCTGTGAACCAAGCAGCCAAGCAAGAGATCATCAATGCTGGTGGTGTGGTTCGTACCCTTGATGCAGATCAACGCGCAGCCTGGGTCGCCGCGATGAAACCGGTTTGGGAACAATTTGCGGGCGATGTTGGAACAGAAAACATCGACGCAGCACAAGCAATCAACGCGAAGCACTAATCGTGAATATCACCCGGCCATTTATCGATTTGGCCGGGTGAATTTTATCTTATCTGGGGGCATTGCCATGTCTGTGGACGATCAATCGCAAACGGGGTTTGCGAAATTTATCAATGAAATAGAAGAAACCTTTATCGCGTTGCTGCTGGGCGGCATGGTATTGATCACTTTTATCAATGTTGTATTGCGATATGGATTTAACACCGGCCTGATTTGGGGGCTTGAATCTGTTTTGTTTTTGTTTGCTTGGCTGGTTCTGTTTGGTGTGGCCTATGCGTTCAAGATCACTGCAAATCTAGGCGTTGATGCGGTTTTGAATATTGCGCCATCGCGCATCAAACGCATCATGATCCTTGCATCCTGTGCTGTATGTATCATCTATGCGGGTTTGTTGTTCAAAGGGGCATGGGATTACTGGGCAAATTTTGCCAACCTGCCGCAAACGACAGGGCGCTGGTTTCCAACTGGCTTCGAAGAGATGAAACGCACATCCTACCGTGCGTGGTATGAAACCATCGATATTCCGTTCCCCGAATTTCTGCGCTGGATCGAACCCCTAATGAACGAAGGCGAGCATTACGAAAAACTGCCGCGCTTTATTCCCTATGCCATGCTGCCATTCGGCGTGGGTCTGATGTTGTTTCGGATCATCCAAGTCACCATTCGCATCATCAAAGGCGATGCAGAAAACATAATTGTCAGCCACGAAGCAGAAGATGCCGTGGAAGACGCAAAACACCTAAATCAAGAGGCCTAATCCATGTCAGTCGCAATTTTATTTGGGATGATCATCGCGCTGTTGCTGATCGGTGTCCCGATCGCCGTGGCCTTGGGGCTATCGTCGATTGTGTTTTTATTGGTGCTCAGCGATACATCGCTTGCCTCAATCGCGCAGTCGTTTTTTCAGGCGATGGCTGGTCATTATACTTTGTTGGCCATTCCATTCTTTATTTTGGCATCCACCTTTATGTCGACAGGCGGCGTGGCTAAACGGATCATTCGGTTTTCCATCGCGCTGGTCGGTCATTTCCGCGGGGGATTGGCGATCGCGGGTGTGTTTGCCTGTATGATGTTCGCAGCCCTGTCAGGGTCGTCACCAGCCACGGTTGTGGCGATTGGATCCATTGTGATCGCGGGCATGCGCCAAGTGGGCTATACCAAGGATTTCGCCGCAGGTGTAATCGCAAACGCCGGTACCTTGGGCATTTTGATCCCGCCGTCCATCGTGATGGTGGTCTATGCATCGGCCACGGATGTGTCTGTGGGCCGGATGTTTCTGGCAGGGGTCATTCCCGGCTTGATGGCAGGCACCATGTTGATGCTGGCCATTTGGGTGATTGCGCGGATGCGCAACCTGCCCAAAGGCGAATGGAAAGGCTGGGGAGAGGTCCTGTCATCCGGACGTGATGCCATTTGGGGCCTGTTTTTGATCATCATTATCCTAGGCGGGATCTATGGTGGTATCTTTACCCCAACCGAAGCCGCAGCCGTCGCAGCGGTCTATGCGTTCTTGATCGCAAACTTTGTCTATCGTGACATGGGCATATTTGCCAAAGTGGCCCCCAAAGGCGGCAATTTCGCAAGTATTTTCGTACTGGGCGGCGTTGCTTGGGGGATTGCAATTTGGCTGATGTTTGGTGTCGAATTGTCGACCGCCACCCTTTATGGTTTCGGTGTGTCCTTTGTCCTTGCCGTTATGGAAAGCCTGCGCAAAGGTAATATGCCTGTGCCTGCGCATATCGCCTCTGATATTGCGAAAATGCCATTGTCGATTGTGCACAAAGACACCCGTGACACCCTGTTCGAAGCAGGTAAAATGACCGTCACGCTGATGTTCATTATTGCCAATGCGTTGATCCTGAAACACGTTTTGACAGATGAACAGATCCCACAACAAATCACAGCCGCAATGCTGGATGCGGGCTTTGGCCCAATCATGTTCTTGGTCATTGTGAATGTGATTTTGTTGATCGGTGGTCAGTTTATGGAACCATCAGGTTTGATTGTGATTGTGGCACCTTTGGTGTTCCCGATTGCGATTGAATTGGGCATTGATCCGATCCATTTGGGGATCATCATGGTTGTGAACATGGAAATTGGGATGATCACGCCGCCAGTTGGTTTGAACCTGTTTGTGACATCCGGTGTGGCGGGAATGCCCATGATGAAGGTCGTGCGCGCCGCATTGCCATTCTTGGCGGTTCTGTTCGTGTTCTTGATTATGGTGACCTATATCCCGATCTTGTCCACGTTCTTGCCCACCTACTTTATGGGGCCGGAAATCATCACAAAATAAACGAAAGGCGCCCAAAATTTGGGCGCCTTTTCATTTGGAACTGTGTCCTATATCAGGCCTGTTCTAATGCCGTAACAATTGGGCCGAAATCTGCAGCTGTTAGGCTTGCACCGCCGACCAACGCGCCGTCGACATTGGCAACCGCGAATATATCGTTGGCATTCGATCCTTTCACGGATCCACCATATAACAAACGCATGTCGCGCGCGGTTGAGCCATGGGACACCAACAGCGTGGTGCGCATAAATTCATGTGCTTGTGCAATTTGATCCGTCGTGGGCACCAATCCGGTGCCAATTGCCCAAACCGGTTCATATGCAATCACTGTGTTTTCTGAATTCGCAGTGGCTGGAACCGAACCGGCCAATTGCGTGCCAAGCACATCCAAAGTTTGGCCCGCATCACGTTGGTCCAATGTTTCCCCAATGCAGATCACGGCGATCAGCCCAGCGTCATAGGCGGCTTGTGCCTTGGCGTTGATGTCTGCATCCGTTTCATTTTGATCTTGGCGACGTTCAGAATGACCGACGATCACATAGCTGGCGCCTATATCTGCAAGTTGTTGCGCTGAAATTTCACCAGTGTGCGCGCCCTTGGCTTGCATGTGACAATTCTGCGCCCCAATCGAAATGGTTTGCGTTGTTGATTTGGCTGAATGGATCAAGGTCGCGGGTGGACAAATCAAGATATCGACTGAGCTATCTTGGTGCGATTGTTCAAGGAGTTTAAGCTGGTTTAAGTCTGCCAGCGTTCCGTTCATTTTCCAATTTCCTGCAGCGAGCTTGCGCATCATATACCTTTCTGAACCATAATCACTTGAATCTGAGTTGTAACACAAGTAATCGGCATAGCAACAATGGTTCTGGGGTGGGGTGTGAAATGATACCAAGAATTGATTTTGCGAAAATTGTCCAGCGCGACAAGGATGCAATGGATCAGTTGCGATTGGCAATTCAAGAACACGGATTCCTAATTGTGTCCAATACAGTGATCAGCCCAGATACCATGCGTGCTGTGCTAAAATCATATTCTGAATTTTTCCACTTACCTGATGCGGAAAAACATCGCGTTAATATGGCCAAAACAGGGTCAAACCGCGGGTGGGGCGCATCACGTTCGGAACAGGTCGATCCAAACGCAAATCCTGACTATAAAGAAGTCTTTGACTGCGGATTTGAAATTCCCAAAACCGACCCATTGTCCAAACTGTCGGTCTATGCCCCAAACCTGTGGCCAGAGGTTCCACAAGATTTTCGGGCAACGATCAGCGCCTATTATGACCAAGCACAGGGTGTTGCACTGCATATATTGCGTGCAATTGCGCATGTCATGGGATTGGACCAAGAATATTTTGACGATAAATTTTCCAAGCCAATGGCGTTATTGCGTGGCAATTTTTACCCTCAACGTCCCACTTGGGCAGGCGAGCAGGATTTCGGCATTGCGGCCCACACTGACTATGGCTGTGTTACCTTGCTGGGAACAGATGGTGTTGATGGTCTTGAGGCGCAAACTATGTCGGGCCAATGGCTGCCCGTTCGCGCCGAGGTTGGGGAATTTATCATAAATTTCGGTGAAATGTTGCAAATGTGGACAGATGGCCAAGTACGCGCAACGCCACACCGCGTGCGCGGCACCACCCAAGAACGCATTTCTGTGCCGCTGTTTTTCAACCCAAATTACGATACGAATGTGGCACCGATTGGCGCTGAACAGGAAATATTAGCCGGCGAACATTTGGAAAAACGATTTAAACAGACCTATCTGCACCTAAAGGGCGCATAACTTACTCTGCAAATTTGATCGACTCTCCGCAGCCGCAAGCATCAACAACATTGGGGTTTTTGAATTTGAAACCGGCTTCTAGCAGGCCCGTTTCATAGTCAATTTCGGTCCCAAACAAAAACATCTGCGCCATGGGCGCGATCATCACGCAGGCCCCATCTTGTTCCACCACTTCGTCATGTGGATCAGCCTGATCGACATATTCCATGGTGTATTCCATGCCTGCGCAGCCGCCCTTTTTGACGCCTAATTTCAATCCTTTGTGGCCGCCTTTTTCCATCAGCTTTGTGATCTGACGGACCGCTGCCGGTGTCAGTGTGACTGGGGATGTGCCAGGAATTCCAAACATTGTTAAATCCTACATAAAGCCAAGTTCAAGGCGCGCTTCGTCGCTCATCATATCCATGCCCCAGGGGGGATCCCAAGTCATTTCAATTTCGACGTGCTGCACACCCGCGACCGGGCTGATGGCCTGTTCGACCCAGCCAGGCATTTCACCTGCCACTGGGCATCCCGGTGCGGTCAGGGTCATAATTACACGAACTACGTTTTCTGAATTGATATCAATCGTATAGATCAGCCCAAGATCATAAATATTAACTGGAATTTCGGGGTCATAGACCGTCCGGCAGGCCTCAACCACGGCATCATACAGAGGATGATCCGTCGAAGAAGGCGCGATAAGGGGGGTTCCCTCGATTGGGTGATGAGCCTCAGACATTTTCGATGTTCCGTGTTATTACCTGACTAAACATATAGGGTATGTTTGTGCCAAGGTCCAGAGCGCGCTAGTCAGCGCGCAAATGTTTTTCCGGCAAAGATAGGTTTGCCACCTGTTCGGTGATAGGTGTTGAATTCAATGGATGCAGGGTCGTGTCGAAATCCTGTTTCGCATCATAGGATTGCCATGACTGACCGCGAAACAGCTCAAGCCCTGAAAACCGCGCCTTGTATCCCATCTTGGGACTGCCGGGGACCCAATATCCTAAATACACATAGGGTAAATTATATTCAGCGGCCAATGTAATTTGGTCCAAAATCACATGGGTTCCAATCGAATGATTGGCATAGTCGGGATCGAAAAACGAATACACCAAACTTAGCCCATCATCCAAAATATCAGTCAAACAGGCTGCGACCAATTGATCACCGTCGCGGTATTCGATCACACGCGTCCGGATCGGGGTCTCTTCTATCATGGCTGCGAATTCGAACACATCCATATCCGCCATGCCGCCATCACTATGGCGTGTCGTTAAATATTTGCGAAACAGATCGAACTGCTCTTCGGTGGCCCAAGGCGATGTTACGCTACGCGTCAGTCCGGAATTTTTTTTCAGGATGCGGCGCTGAGACGTGCTGGCGTGGAATTCAGTCACCTTTACGCGCGCTGACATGCAGGCTGCACAATCGGTACACGACGGCCGATACAACACATGCTGAGACCGTCGAAACCCCTGTTTGGACAAGCAATCATTTAGCTGCTGTGCGTTGTCAACTTGTAACGACGTAAACAGTTTCCGTTCCTGCCGACGTTCAAGATACGGGCAGGGTTGGGGGGCCGTCACATAAAACTGGGGCACTATGGGCAGCGAATGACGCATGGCCGGATCGTATCAATTCAATGGCATGGTTGCAATGAAAACAAATTATTCACCGTAACTGTATCACATGGATTTGGTTTTGTTAATCATGACTGTTCCCAAAATTAAGTCGCTCACGCCCTTACCCGTTGGCTGGGATGCCATCATCAGAATTGAAATGAATTGAACGATGGGCAGCGCAAAAGAGATATACAGTCCCACCGTATGCAAAAGGGCACTGATGAATTCCAGCTTGCTGCCATCAGCTTGGCGCAATTCAATTGACATCATGCGCATACCCCATGTTGCCGATCCATTCGACAGCGTGATGACGCGGTACATAAATCCAACCACAGCAACAAAATAGGGAAAGAACAACACCGCGGTGAACCCGGTCAACGGTGTTAAAATTGCACCGATGATCATAATAATAAGCATATCCAGAACCCAAGCGAAAAACCGTTTCGGCGCGACGCCTGCGTAAAATTCAGGATGTGTTTGTGCAGCAGGTAACATTATGAAATTCCAAAGTGGTAAGAGGGCTAGGGGGCAGGGTGATCCGCCCCCAAGGGGTTATGCATCGTGTGTAGTCGATTCGCGATCTTTCATGAACTGGTCAAATTCGGCCCGATCCTTTGCCTCGCGCAGGCGATGCAGAAAGGATTGGAAATCGTCTTGTTCTTGGGCCAGACGGTCCAGTGTTTCTTGACGATAGGCATCAAAGGCCGAATTACCTGAGGAATGATGCATATCATGGTTGCGCGATTTTGTGCAGCAGCGAGATTTCATAAACATTTTATTGCTCCAAATTGCATAAAAAGTAACGGCTAGGCCAATGGGCCAAGCAATAATTAACGTGCCAAGGCTGGCTGCGACCCATGCGCCACGGCCTTTGCTGTCCAGCCAATGTTCGGTCCGCGCAAACCACGAGGGTTTTACAAAAGACCGATGATATTCAGCAGCAGTTGTCATTTTAATTGTCTCCTAAATCTAATGTGAATGCCTTTCACATTACAGATGTGGTGCGTCAGCCCACCTAATACAATGGAAAAATGTAAATTAATTTTACATTGATTTTTTATGATATGAAATCAGTGACTTGTGCCAATATTTCTTGGCTCAATTTAAGTGGGCAAACAGAAAATACATGGTGTGATGTGCCTGCCGCAACCCATATTTCGTCAAATTCCAATAATCTGGGGTCCATAAAAATGGGGATTTGCGTGATATGTCCGATGGGCGATACGCCACCGATGGCAAATCCGGTTTGTGCGCGCACCTGTGCCGGCGTGGCCCGTTCCAACGGTTCTTGGGCCAGTTGGGTGGCGTGGTCCATATTTACGACATTGCCCCCAGCGGTTAAAAACAGATAGGCTTTGCCGCTTTGGGTGCCAGACAATAAAATCGACTTGCCAATCTGGTCGACTTGGCATCCTACTTGGTCTGCTGCCATTTGTGCTGTGCGTGCCTCGCCGGTTTCGTGTAGGGTATGATCCAGTCCCATGGACGCCAGTGCCGTTTTGACGCGGTTTAGACTTTTGCTCATTTTGACCCCTTAGACCAGATCCTGCCATGACATTTGATACCCGACGTAATACAACGCTTGCCCCATTTGATCCAGAGATGGCACGCGATATCACAGATCATATTCCGGTTGATGGCGATTTGCGTGCCTTTTTAGCTGCGGTAGCAGGCTCTAGCCCCTATTTGAAAACGCTGATGCAACGCGAAATGGATTGGTTGCCGGCCATGTTGGACGACCCAGAATCCGCGATTGCCGACGAATTTGCGCGGTTGCGGCTGGTTACTGGGCCAGAGGTGGCGCGCGAATTACGCATTGGAAAACGGCGCGTCGCGCTGACCACGGCGCTGTGTGATTTGGGGGGCGTTTGGGAATTGGAACAGGTCACCCAAACCCTGACCGATTTTGCGGACTTGGCCGTTCAGCAGGCGTGGGCGCAAGCTGTCGGTCGCGAATTGGCGCGGGGTCGGATCCCCGGATTTGCCGCAGATCATGATCCCAGTGATTTGGGATATTTCATTTTGGCGATGGGCAAAATGGGCGCGGGCGAGCTGAATTATTCCTCTGACATTGACCTGATCTGTCTGTTCGATGAATCCCGATTTGATCCATCGGATTTTTATCAGGCCCGCAGTTCGCTGATCAAAGCGACCAAAGCAATGTCGGCCACCCTAAATGATTTGACCGAGGACGGATATGTATTCCGCACGGACCTGCGGTTGCGCCCTGATCCTGCCGTGACCCCCGTGTGCATGGGCATTGACGCGGCCGAACGCTATTACGAAAGCTTGGGGCGCACATGGGAACGTGCCGCCTATATCAAAGCGCGTGTCTGTGCCGGCGATCACGCGCAGGGGGCTGCCTTTTTGAAATCGCTAACGCCGTTTGTGTGGCGCAAACACTTGGATTTCGCCGCGATTGAGGACGCGCATAACATGCGCCTACGATACCGCGAACACAAAGGTACAGGCGGCCCCATCACCTTGCCAAACCACAATATGAAATTGGGACGCGGCGGCATTCGCGAAATCGAATTTTTCACCCAGACCCGTCAAATCATTGCAGGTGGCCGCGATCCGGAATTGCGGGTGCGCGGTACGGTGCCAGGCTTGGCCATTTTGGCAGCCAAGGGATGGATTACCCAAGACACCTGTGATGTCTTAACGGATCATTATCGGGCCCATCGTCAAATCGAACATCGGTTGCAAATGATAAATGATGCTCAAACGCACAGCTTGCCGCAAAATGACGATGGATTTGCGCGACTGGGGGCTTTGTGTGGACTGTCGCCAGATCAGTTGCGCCATGATTTATTTGATCGATTGGCTCAGGTCCACGAGCTGACCGAAGGTTTTTTTGCCCCCTCACAAACGACAAAACACGATGACAGCACAAGGCTGAGTGACCAAGAATATGATATCGTGTCCCGTTGGCCCACATATCCTGCATTTCGCAGTGAACGGGCCGAGGCGATCTTTGAACGCCTTAAACCTGAATTTTTGTCACGGCTGCGCACGGTTGCCAATCCGACCGAAGCCCTGAATGCCTTTGATAATTTTTTGCAAGGCCTGCCAACAGGTGTTCAGCTGTTTTCCCTGTTTCAGGCAAACACGCATTTGATTGATCTGTTGATTGATATTCTGGGCACAGCCCCCGCATTATCACGCCATTTGGCCAAAAATCCGCAGGTTTTGGACGCTGTAATCGGTGGATCATTTTGGGATGACTGGCCGGGTGTCGATGCCTTGGCCGCGGAATTGTCGACACGATTGGCGGCTTTGCACGATTATGAACGCAAATTGGACACAGCGCGCCGCTGGGGCAAGGAATGGCATTTCCGCATCGGAGTGCATCTGTTGCGTGGGATCATTGATGCAACCGATGCCTCGACCCAATATGCGGATTTGGCGCAGGCGATGTTACAGGGCCTATGGCCCGCAGTGATTGATGAATTTTCGCGCAAACATGGCACACCGCCCGGTCGGGGTGCGGTTGTTTTGGGAATGGGGTCGCTGGGGGCAGGGCGGTTGCATGCCACGTCTGATTTGGATGTGATTGTGATTTATGACGCGATGGGGGTTGAGGCATCAGATGGCAAACGTCCCTTGCCGGCGCGCACATATTATGCGCGGTTAACGCAGGCGCTGATTACCGCTATGACCGCCCCCATGGCCGAGGGGCGCCTTTACGAAGTCGATATGCGTTTGCGCCCCTCTGGGAATATGGGGCCCGTTGCAACATCTTGGGACGCGTTCCAATCCTATCAATCGAACGATGCTTGGGTTTGGGAACATCTGGCCCTGACCCGGGCTCGTGTCGTTGCCGGACCCCAGGATTTGGCGGATGAGGTCGAGGCGTTTCGCCGATCCATTTTGGGTGAACGCGATGCCGGACATATCGCGGCAGCGCTATCCAAAATGCGCGCGCGCATTGCGGCGGCGAAAACAGATCCACACCCTTGGCATGTCAAAACCGGTGGGGGCCGATTGCAAGATATTGAATTATTTTCGCAAATGGGATCTTTGGTTGCGGGGCGTCATGAACGTGATGTTGTGTCAGGATTATCGGCCTGTGTCGCATTGAATATGATCACCGATCAGGACCAAGTGTCGTTACTGGACGCTTATCGGTTGTTCTGGCGCTTGCAAGTGGCGTCAAAACTTCTAAGTGAAGACCGGTTGGATCCTGATAGATCGGGCATACATGGCGTCGAATTTTTGCTAAGGTTGACCCAATGTGCATCACTTGAGGATCTGCAAGATAATATGAACACATGCGCTGCACGCGCAGCGACCTTGATCGAGGCAGCTTTGCCCGAACCGCAGGAGGACACCGATGAAAGGGGATAGTTTGGATCCCAAGGGATTGATTTTTGAATCCTACCGGATTGACGGGATTTCTGCGTCTGAATGTCGGACCATTTTCATGGATTGGGCGCTAAGTGTTCCCATGGATAGCGATACCAAAACACTGATCACGGCTTTGTTGGATAAATATCAACCGGCAGCACCCGATCACCCCATGACGCAAACCTTGCAAGAGGGGCTGGAGGCATCCGACAAACCGCGCAGGCGGGGTGGGTGGCGCAGTCGTCCGCGCCCCCCGTTGGATGGATCAGCGGGCTAGGGCCGCAGCCTGACGGGCCAATTCTGTGATCGCGTCCCAATCGCCTGCATCAATCAGGTTTTGTGGTGCGACCCAGCTGCCACCCACGCATAGCGTATTTGACAGCGATAAATAATTGGGCGCATTGGTCAATGATACACCGCCCGTTGGGCAGAAACTGACCTGCGGCAAGGGCCCGCCAATGGATTTCAGCGCAGGCGCGCCGCCATTTGCCTCGGCTGGGAAAAATTTCTGAACGCTATAGCCGCGTTCCAGCAGGCGCATCACCTCGGATGATGTCGCAGCGCCCGGTAACAGGGGCAGATCGGCGGATTCGCAGGCATCCAACAATATGTCGGTCGCACCCGGCGACACGCCGAATTTTGCCCCGGCCGCTTTGGCGGCTTGGACGTCGGCTGGGGTTAATAATGTGCCCGCACCGACGACGCCGCCTGCGACCTGTGCCATTTCGGCGATGGCCTCAAGTGCTACGGGGGTGCGCAATGTCACCTCAAGCGCGGGCAGGCCACCAGCGACCAAGGCCTGAGCTAAGGGGCGGGCATGGGCCACATCATGGATCACCAAAACAGGCACAACAGGGGCCAATAAACAAATTTCGCGTGCACGATCTGAGGCAGCTTGGGGTGTCATATTATATCCTTTCTAGACGGCGACGCCGGCACCATTTGATGCCAAGCCAACATTTTTGCGGAACACATCGAATAATTCGCGGCCCAATCCGACAGAGCTATCGCTCAGATCACAGGCGGCGCAATCACGCCCGTCTAGATCATCGGCCAATACCGTCAATGTGCCAGCCACTGCATCCAATTCGATAATATCGCCATCGTGAATTTTGGCGATGGGTCCACCGTTTGCGGCCTCGGGGCTGACATGAATGGCGGCGGGCACCTTGCCCGAGGCGCCAGACATGCGCCCATCTGTGACCAAAGCCACGCGCAAACCGCGGTCTTGTAGTACGGACAAAACAGGTGTCAGCCCGTGCAATTCTGGCATGCCATTTGCGGATGGTCCTTGGAACCGGACCACAACGATTGTGTCGCCTGTAAATTCACCTGCTTGGAATGCAGATTTTACCGCCTCTTGCGTGTGGAACACACGCGCAGGCGCGCGGATGATATGGCGATCCTCGGCTACGGCGGAAATTTTGATCACGCCAGTTCCCAGATTGCCTTGTAGCTGTTTTAACCCACCAGATTTCTGGAACGGCTGCGATATAGGGCGCAATATTTTGTCGTTCAAGCTGTCGCTTGGACCGTCAACAAAGGACAGTGTCCCATCTTGCAATCGTGGTTCTTGGGCGTAATCGTGCAGGGTGTCGCCGATAATGGTGGTAACATCGCTGTGCAGCAATCCCGCATCCAACAGTTGACCGATCATATAGCTTAACCCGCCTGCTGCGTGGAAATGGTTTACGTCAGCCAAGCCATTTGGATAAACCTTGGCCATTAGCGGAACAATGGATGATAGATCATCGAAATCCTCAAGCTCAAGGATCACACCGGCCGCACGCGCCATGGCCGGCAGGTGCAGGACCAAATTGGTCGACCCGCCCGTGGCCATCAGCCCCACAATGCCGTTCACAAATGTTTTTTCGCTAAGGATTTTATAGGTTGGGCGATAATCATCGCCCAGTGCAGTGATCGCGCTGGCGCGTTGGATGGCGTAATCTGTCAATGCCTCGCGCAGGTCGGTGTTTGGTGCCACAAAGGACGCACCGGGCAGGTGCAACCCCATAAATTCCATCAGCATTTGGTTTGTGTTGGCCGTCCCATAAAACGTGCAGGTGCCGGGGGCGTGATAGCTGGCCATTTCCGCTTTCATCAATTCGTCGCGGCTGACCTCGCCTGTGGCGAATTGTTTGCGCACGCGGGCCTTTTCATCATTTGGGATGCCCGATGGCATCGGACCGGATGGGATAAAGACCGACGGCAAAAACCCGAATGTTCCTGCCGCCATGATCAAACCCGGTACAATTTTATCGCAAATGCCCAAATAAACGGCGGCGTCAAAGGTATTGTGCGACAATGAAATACCGGCGGCCATTGCGATGACATCACGCGAAAACAGCGACAATTCCATGCCCGGTTGCCCCTGCGTGACCCCATCACACATGGCAGGCACACCACCAGCCACCTGTGCCGTAGCACCGTGTTTGCGGGCAAATTGGCGGATTTTTTCAGGATAGGTTTCATAGGGCTGATGCGCAGACAGCATATCATTATAGGCCGTTACAATCCCGATATTGGGATGGCGCGTATCGGCCATGGTGTTTTTGTCCTGTTCCATTGCGGCATAGGCATGCGCCTGATTTCCGCATGACAAATGCGCCCGTCTTGGACCTTGGTCAGCCTGTTGCTGCATGCGCGCAATATAATTGGTTCTTGTTTCACGGGACCGTTCGATGATCCGCTGGGTGACTTGGTCAATGACAGGGTGTAGGGGCATTGGATATCCTGTTTCTAAATGGCATGTTAGCGCTAACTTGTGTTTCTGGTACAATACTCATCCGCTTTTATCAAGTGTCAGATGGCGCCAAAGGTCAGATATATCTTTTCAAGGATGTCGAATGGGCCTATGTGCAGGGCATGACACAGATTGATGACGCCCCGATTGTTCGCCTAAAACCCAAAGCCGCCGCCAAAGCAATTCGGCATGGCTTTCCTTGGGTTTATGATAATGAATTGGTACTGGATCGCCGGACCAAAGCAATTGAACCCGGTACGATTGCCCAATTGCAAGACGCAGAGCGGCAGTTTCTGGGGTGGGCAGCATTTAATCCGTTGTCGAAGATTCCGGCCCGTGTGTTGGATCGTGATCCGCAGGCTGTGATTGACGGCGATTGGATTCATCGTGCTGTTCGGCATGCACTGGACCTGCGAAAAATGGTGTTTGATGCGCCATATTATCGTGTGATCCATGCCGAGGCAGATGGATTTCCCGGATTGATCGTAGATCGATTTGACGATGTTTTCGTGGTCCAGCCGAATGCCGCATGGATTGAACGCCGTCTGGATCATTTGGTTGCAGCCTTGGTTGAATGTGGCGGGGCGCGGGTGGTCATCAAAAATGCCTCGGGGCGCGCGCGCGCGCTTGAAGGGCTGGATGATCAAAACGCGGTTTTGCTTGGCGATATGCCCAGTGCGCCATTGCCGGTGCCGATGAATGGTGCCGTGTATATGGCCGATGTGGCAGGGGGACAAAAAACGGGTCTGTTTTATGATCAACGTCCCAATCATGCCGTTGTGAAACAGATTGCCAGCGGCGCGCAGGTGTTGGATGTATTTTCCCATGTTGGGGGATTTTCGTTAGCGGCCCTAGCAGGTGGTGCCACACAGGCCATGGCCGTGGATGGATCAGCCGCCGCGTTGGATTTGGCAGGGCAAGGCGCGCAAGCCATGGGGGCCGCCGATCGGTTTTCAACACGGCGTGGCGATGCGTTTGATGTTTTGACGGATCTGGGCGAGCAAGGCATGACCTATGATATTGTGATTTGCGATCCGCCCGCCTTTGCCGCATCGAAACCAGCGCTAGAGGCAGGATTGCGCGCCTATGAACGCGTGGCGCGATTGGCGGCGCCCTTGGTCAAAGAAGGGGGCGTATTGGTTTTATGTTCGTGCTCTCATGCTGCGGATTTGCATAAATTTCGCACGTCCTGTGTGCGCGGAATTGGGCGTGCAGGACGCGCGGGTGCGTTGTTTCACACAGGGTACGCTGGAATGGATCACCCCCTGCATTCGCAACTGGCCGAAAGTGGTTATTTGAAGTCGCTCTTTTTCCGACTATGAAAATTCTGTTTGATACCTGCGTTTTATACCCCACTGTGATGCGACATGCCCTGATGGGGGCGTGCCGTGTTATGGCGTGGGAACCGTTGTGGTCTGAGCGGATATTAGAAGAATGGGCGCGATCCACGCGAAAATTGGGCACTGAGGGTGAGATGCAAGCGCGCGCGGAAATTGCGCTGCTGCGCGCGGACTGGCCCAAGGCCTGTGTTGCCTATTCGCAAAAGGTTGAGCAGCGATTGGCATTGCCCGACCTAGCGGACCGGCATGTTTTGGCGGCAGCGATTGCAGGATCTGCGGATGTGGTGGTTACCCTGAATAACAAAGATTTTCCAAAGCATATTTTATGGGAAGAGGGTGTGGATCGATTGGATCCGGACCGTTTGTTGTATCAGGCTTGGTTAGAGAGGCCAGATGCGATGGTCGCAGTTGGTGATGATATTCTGCGCGAGGCGCGGGTCATGTCGGATAATGATTGGACCCTGCGAGGATTGTTTAAAAAGGCCCGTTTGCCAAAATTTGCGAAAGCCATTGCCAGCGGATAGGTCGGATGCCTGCGGCGCGAGTATTTATGCAAAAATGAAAGTATATGCGCCCCCGAAGTCGAGGGCGCATTTTTTGTTATTTGCGCAAGATTGAGGTGCCTGCATAGATTGCGGTTTCGCCCAGTTCTTCTTCGATGCGGATCAATTGGTTGTATTTTGCCAACCGGTCTGAGCGGGCCAGTGATCCCGTTTTGATTTGACCACAGTTTGTGGCAACCGCAAGATCGGCGATTGTCGTATCCTCGGTTTCGCCAGAGCGGTGGGACATAACATTGGTATAGCGCGCGCGGTGGGCCATTTCGACGGCGCGCAGTGTTTCGGACAGGGTGCCGATTTGATTGACCTTGACCAGCATAGAGTTTGCGCAGCCCTGTTCAATGCCATCGGAAAGGCGCGCCGGATTGGTCACGAAAAGATCGTCGCCAACCAGTTGAACGCGGTCGCCCAAGGCATCCGTCAAAGCGCGCCAGCCGTCCCAGTCATCCTCGGCCATGCCATCTTCGATTGAGATGATGGGGTAGTCATTGACCAATTCTGTTAAGTAGGTGACGTTTTCGGCTGATGTGAGGGATTTGCCTTCGCCCGCTAATTCGTATTTGCCGTTTTTATAGTATTCGGTTGAGGCGCAATCGAGGGCAAGGTAGATGTCTTGGCCGGCTTTATAGCCCGCTTTCTCGATCGATTTGATGATGAAATCTAGCGCGTCACGGGTAGAAGAAAGGTTTGGCGCAAAGCCGCCTTCGTCACCGATGCCGGTTGAAAGGCCTGCGGCGGAGAGTTCCTTTTTCAAGGTGTGGAATACTTCGGAGCCCATGCGGACCGCGTCGCGGATATTGGTCGCGGAGACGGGCATGATCATGAATTCCTGGATGTCGATGGGGTTATCGGCATGTTCACCGCCATTGATAATGTTCATCATCGGTACGGGTAAAACGCGGGCAGATGTGCCGCCGACATAACGATAGAGTGGTTGGCCCAAGGCATCAGCCGCCGCGCGGGCCACGGCCATGGATACGCCCAAGATCGCATTTGCGCCCAGGCGCCCTTTGTTTGCGGTGCCGTCCAATTCGATCATTGCGGCGTCGATGGATTCTTGGTCGGTGGCGTCAAAGCCGACCAGCGTGTCGGCGATTTCACCGTTGACTGCGGCGACGGCCTCAAGCACGCCTTTGCCCATATAGCGGGTTTTGTCACCATCGCGTTTTTCCACGGCTTCGTGTGCGCCGGTTGATGCGCCAGAGGGAACCGCCGCACGGCCCATTGTGCCGTCCTCTAGGATAACATCAACCTCGACGGTTGGATTGCCGCGGCTGTCCAGAATTTCGCGTGCGTGAATATCGATGATGGTTGTCATAATCGTGCCTTTGCTGATGATAGACGGGTTAATGGGGGTCGTTTAGCATGGGATTGCCAGAAAGGAAATATTTTTGTTACCGCTAACATTGGGTTTGGGGCAATGTTTGCGCAACCTGTTTGCGCAAACCTATTTGGATTGTGATTTGCGCAATCTCGCTTCGCGCCAAAAGGTATAGAGGCCTGAGGTAATCACAATGAAAATGCCCAGCCCCGTGATGGGATCAATGGTTTCACCCAAAAAGACAAACGACAACATAACCGCAAAGACCAAGCGCGAATAGCGAAAGGGGGCCACGACGGATGCATCGCCAATGCGGGTTGAAATCACGATCATATAGTAGCCAATCACGGCAAACAGGATCGCCAAAGCCAGCCAGAGCGTTTCTATGGTCGTTGGCCAAACATAGGGTGTTGAGAAGGGCGCAATGACAAGCCCTGCGGTGCCCATAGCGACAAAGCCATAGATTGAAATCGTGACCGAGGGCAGTTTGGTTCGGATTTGACGGGTCACAAGATCGCGTACAGCCAGTGCCGCAACAAAGATCAGCGCCAGGAGGGCACCGATGTTGACCCCTTGGGTGGTGGGGCGAATGATGATCAGAACACCGATGAACCCGATGGCAATAGCCGTCCACCGTTTGACGCCCACGCGTTCACCCAATATCAGCGCGGCCCCTGCGGTCACGGCCAAGGGAATCGCCTGAATGATTGAACTTAGGATGGTCAGCGGCAGCAGGACAATCGACCAGATAAAGAAGATCGCCCCGACCAAATCCGCCAAAGTTCGGATGATGATCGGGCGTTCCCACAGTTGATTTGAATATATTGGCGCACCTTGTAGCTTGGCAATGGCGGCAAGGACAGCGGCCGCGCCAAATCCAGTTAGCACCAACAGCTGTGATGCGGGGATTGTATCGCTGAGCAGTTTCAGAAACACATCCTCGATCGCGAATCCCAGCATGGATAGGATCATCAATAAAATGCCGCGCAGGTTATAGGTTTGCATGCTGTCCCAATCTTGATCACAAATCCATTCAACTAGCATAAGCCTGCGAAATTCACTGCGGTCAAGGCCATGAATGTGCCAAGGGTGGCTAGGTTCCGCAAAATGTGGCTTGGACCACCTGATCCGGCTTGGGGGGCGCTGTAAAGGCCTGCGTTTTATCCGTTAGGTCATATGGGGTCTGTACAGCTTGCAGCAGGGTGTGAAACGGCGTCATATCGCCTGCAACGGCGACTACAATTGCCGCCTCAATCTGGTGATTGCGGGGGATGATGACTGGATTGCACTGGGCCATAATGGATGCATAATCTGCATCGCGGCGGGCGCGCCATGTTTCATACCATTCGGAAAATTCGGGACTATCAGGCAGCGTTTCTTGTGCCCCATCATTCATCAATGCCCGAAAGCTGTTGGTGAAATCCAACTGATGTGCCTGCAGTATATCTAGCCAGCTTTGAATCAATCCATCATCGGCTGGCGTCGCATCGATAATCCCAAGTTTGCGGGCAAAGATTTGGCGGCGATCATGTGCGATTTGATCAGGCATCGCATGTACGATTTTTGTTAAATGATCGATCGTATCTTGATGATCTGGCAACAGTGGCAATAGCGCGCTGGCCAGTTGGCCCATGTTCCAAACGATAACAGCCGCTTGGTTGTCATAGGAATAGCGGCCGTATTGATCAATTGACGAATATACCGTTTGGGGATGGTATGTGTCCATGAATGCGCAGGGGCCGTAATCAATTGTTATGCCATCGATATGGCAATTATCGGTATTCATAACCCCGTGAATGAATCCAATGGACAGCCAGTTTGCAATCAATTGGGATTGCTTGGCAATCACGGATTTCAAAAAATCAATGGGGTCTGTTGCCTGCGGGTAATGCCGAGCACGGGCATAGTCGAACAACTGCTGTAATCCATCACGATCCCCGCGCGCGGCAAAATATTGAAACGTGCCAACGCGCAGATGGCTGCTGGCCACCCGTGTTAAAACGGCCCCAGGCAGTGGGGTTTCGCGGTACACGGTATCGCCTGTCGCGACAGCAGCTAGGGCGCGGGTTGTGGGGATGCCCAGTTTGTGCATGGCCTCAGACACCAGATATTCGCGCAAAACAGGGCCTAGCCATGCGCGGCCGTCGCCCTGACGCGACCATTTGGTGCGGCCAGACCCCTTAAGTTGCAGGTCGAACCGTGCGCCATTTTTGCCGATCACCTCGCCCAATAATATCGCACGACCATCGCCCAGTTGGGGGTTGAAATGACCGAATTGATGGCCGCAATAGGCCTGGGCAATGGGGGTTGATCCGGCGATCTGTTCGTTTCCAGAAAAATATTCGGCGATTTGCGCCGTGTCGTCGGGGGCCGTTATGTCCAGATCAGCCGCCAGTTCGCTGTTCCATGCAATCAGGCTGGGACAAGATGCTGGCGCGGGCGTTTCCACGCTGAAAAAACGTTCGGGCAGCTTCGCATAGCTGTTATCAAATGTCAGGGTCAGGTTTACCATTTGCGGTCCTTAGAAGCTTTGAGACATCAGTCCATGGCTGTCGTGCCGTTCAAAGCCGACCGATGATAAAAATCGTTCTAGCCGCGGGTCATGTTTGGGCAAGGACAAAGACAGGGATGCAACCCCATTTTCGCGCAACATCACGCAGATTTTATTGACCGTTTCCCGACCCATACCACGCCCACGCACTTTGTCGCGCATAAATATTTGTTCCAATATTGCTTGCAACCCACCATGTGCCATGGACCAGCTGAATGTCACGATCGCATAGCCCACTGGTGCGCTGGGCGGCCCGATCAGGTAAATTACGCCCATTGGACTGCCCTGCAGCAGCGGCATCAGCGCGCGTTCGCGCATCCCATCGTCAAGACCTAGACCAAATTCATCGCTGTAGCCCGCAACCAGCGGATCAATTTTGCCAAAATCGTCAGGATCTGCCAATCGGATATTTGTCATAATTGTGCCAACCGATGCGTGAGCAGGTTGAAAAACCCATCTGCGTCCAAATCCCCGATGAAATATGCGTTCACAGGTCGGTCTGTCACACCCCACCAATCGGCAACGGTCATACCGCGTGTCAGGGGTGATTTTGTTTCAATTTCCACATTGATATTTCGACCTGAAAACAATTCTGGCGCTATAAGATAGGCGATGACCGTAGGGTCATGTAATGGCGCCCCACTTGATCCGTATTTTTCTTTATCAAAACGTTCAAAGAAATCGGTCATTTGTGCGACCGCCAGACCAGCGGGTGTATTTAATGCACGAAACGCATCATTGCGTGCGCGTGTGACCAATGCCTTATGTGTCACGTCCAGTGGTAACATTGTTATCTTCGCACCAGATTTCATAACAATTTCAGCGGCTTCTGGGTCGACGTAAATGTTAAATTCAGCGGCGGGGGTGATGTTGCCCACTTCGAAATATGCGCCGCCCATCAAAACGATCTGATCAATTTTTTCAATGATGTCAGGGGCTTTGTTTATCGCTGATGCAATATTTGTCAGGGGTCCCAACGGGCATAGTGTGACGCTGCCGCTGGGATGCTGGCGCACTGTGTCGATGATGAAATCAACGGCGTGCATGTCCTGCAATGGCATCGTTGGATCAGGTAAGTCTGGACCATCTAATCCAGTTTTCCCATGGACGTGTTCAGCGGTCACCAGCCGATGTGCAAGCGGACGATCACAGCCTGCGAAAACGGGGATATCGGTGCGCTTGGCCAGTTCACAGACGATGCGGGCGTTTTTTTGCGTTAAATCTAGCGGCACGTTGCCGGCCACGGCCGTAATACCCAGCACTTCGATATCTTGTGGGCTGGCCAATGCCAGTAAAATTGCAATGGCATCATCTTGGCCCGGATCGGTGTCTATGATTATTTTTTTAACAGCCATGAAATCCCTCAATACTCGTTAACAAGTAGCTTGCACGGAATAACAGTAGTTTCAAGCGTAAAGCGGTGCCCACGGTATACCCCAAGCACCGCTGATTGGGGTGCTGCCTAGTTGTCGAAATCAACCTGTTCGGTCATTTGCAATGCAGCCCCACGATGTTTGGCCAATTCTGTGACATTCAAATCATCCGCGGTGAACGTGCCCCATGATGACACCACTGCATTGGGATCCGTTCCTGCAGCGATTGGATATTCAAAATTCGCATCTGCATAGATTTCTTGTGCTGCAGGCGACGTCAGGAATTCGATCAAGGCCAGCGCTTGGTCAGGGTTTGGGGCATGTTTTGCCATTGCGACCCCAGACACATTCACATGGACCCCACCGTTTTCAAAGACAGGGAACAAAATACGCACGCTGTCTGCCCATTCCTGTTGTTCAGGGTCGGATAACATTTGGCCCATGTAATAGGTGTTTCCGATTGAAATATCACATTCGCCTGACCAGATCGCCTTGACTTGGGCGCGGTCATTGCCTTGGGGTCTGCGGGCCAAATTGTCTTTGACGTCATGTAGCCATGTTTTTGCAGCCGCCGCGCCGTGATGGGCGATCATGGCCGAGGTAAGTGCGATATTGTAATCGTGCATGCCCGATCGGGTGCAAATACGACCCCGCCATTTATCCGAGGCTAAATCTTCGTAGGTGGTCAATTCGCCATCTGCAACGCGGTCTTTGCTGGCGTATGCGATGCGCGCCCGGGTCGAAAGCCCAAACCAGTGATTATTTGGGTCGCGATATTGTTGCGGCACATTTTGTTCGATGATGGTGCTATCCACGGATTGTGTCAGTCCAGCATCAACCACAGCAGACAATCGTGCAATGTCGACGGTTAGGATCACATCAGCAGGGGATCGTTTGCCTTCGGCTTTCATCCGTTCAATCAGGCCTTTGTCCAGATACGCAACATTCACTGTTATTCCAGTTTGCTCGGTAAAGGCATCGGTCAGTGGCTTTAGCAATTCAGGTTGACGATATGAATATATGTTCACGTCTTGCCCAAGGGCCGACGTGGCCAAGATGCCTGCTGTCAGCGCGCTGATAATATAAGTCTTCATAGTTCCCTCATGCCATTATATTTGGTGGCCAACTATTACCTGAGTAAAATTGTCAGGTCAATACTTGAATAAAATAGTCGGATTATTTCAGATGCTTTTTGGCTTGGTTCCACAATGCATCCATTTCCGCTAAATCTGACTGCTCAGGTGTTTTATTGATCTTGTTAAGTTCACTTTCTATATATCTGAAACGATTTATGAATTTCGAATTTGCATTCCGCAATGCGACCTCTGAATCTATTTTAAGGTGGCGCCCTAAATTTACGATGACGAACAATAAATCGCCAAACTCTTCTGCCAAATGTGCGGGGTCACCATTATCTTGGGCTTCGGCCAATTCGGCTGATTCCTCTTGGATTTTGTTCAACACATGGCTGATGTCGGGCCAGTCAAATCCAACACGCGCCGCACGTTTTTGCAGCTTTTCTGCGCGCATCAAGGCGGGTAATCCAACGGCGACATCATCCAAGACGCCACTGCGTTTTTTGCTGGCGCGTTCAGCGGCCTTAATTTTTTCCCAGTCTTGGGTTTGTTGTTCGGCAGATTTATCGCGCGATTCATCACCAAAGACATGGGGGTGACGATGGACCATTTTGTCAGAAATCGCATTGACCACATCGTCGAAATTAAACCGGCCTTCTTCAGTTGCCATTTGCGTATGATAGACGCTTTGTAACAACAAATCCCCCAGTTCGGATTTCAGATCCTCAAAATCATTGCGGTCGATGGCATCGGCCACTTCATAGGCCTCTTCTATCGTATAGGGGGCAATCGATTTGTAATCTTGTTCAATGTCCCAAGGGCATCCATTGACTGGGTCGCGCAGGGCCTTCATAATTTCCAGCAATCGCGGCATTCCCGCATTAGGGTCGTTAATTAATTTCCTGTCAAAGCCCATTGCAACACCTATCTGTTCCAGATCATATACACCCTGACAAGTTGCACCAAAGGAGTCCAGAGCATGCCCGTTATAAATCGCATTGCCGCTTATGCCGACGATATGAAAACATGGCGCCGCCATTTGCATGCGCATCCGGAACTGGCGTTAGAGTGTTTTGAAACGGCAAATTTCGTGGCCGCACGTTTGCGTGAATTTGGTGTCGATGAAATTCATACCGGTATCGCAAAAACTGGAATTGTGGCGATTATCAATGGTCAAGGTGCTGGTCCAACCATTGGGCTGCGCGCGGATATGGATGCGCTGCCTATGACAGAAACCACGGATGTTGATTGGGCCAGCCAAGTCGATGGCGCCATGCATGCCTGTGGCCATGACGGTCACACCACAATGTTATTGGGTGCGGCCAAATATCTGGCGGAAACGCGTAAGTTTTCGGGACGCGTCGCATTGATTTTCCAACCGGCCGAGGAAACCATCGGCGGCGGACGCATTATGGTCGAAGAGGGTATGATGGAACGCTTTGACATTTCCCAAGTTTATGGGATTCATAATGTGCCCAACCTGCCTTTGGGGCATTTTGAAACGACACTGGGCCCCTTGATGGCGGGGGCTGATGAATTTCACGTCGATATCACAGGGTTGGGTGGGCATGCCGCCTATCCCCACGAAACCAAAGACCCCGTTATGGTCGCCGTCGCAATCGCGCAAGCGTTTCAAACCATCGTCACCCGAAATTTGGATCCCTTTGATCAATTGGTGTTGTCGATCACCCAAATTCATGCGGGCCAGACCGATAATGTGATCCCTGAAACGGCCTATATGAACGGCACGGTTCGCATTTTTTCCAAAGAGGTGCAGGCCATGGTCATCGACCGTATGCAGGCCATTTGCGATGGCATGGCGTTGTCCTTTGGGCTGGATGTGACATTGCGATATGAAAAAGGCTATCCGCCAACAATCAATAACGCAGACAAGGCCGAATTTGCAGCCGCAGTTGCAGGTGAAATTTCAGGACCGGCGGCAGTAGATACCACATCGGGTTGCGAAATGGGGGCCGAAGATTTCAGCTATATGCTTGAGGCCCGACCAGGTGCCTATCTGTTTATGGGGATTGGCGATGGCGCTGGTTTGCACAATACCAATTATGATTTTAATGATGATGCCGCGCCCTATGGGGCCAGTTTCTTTGCGCGTTTGGTTGAACAGGCACAACCTGTCACGCCCAGCGAATGAGGTAGCGACATGTTCAAGATTGCAATCTTAGTGATCATCCTTGGGGCCTTGGGCTATATCCGTCTTGCCCCAAGTGATGTGACGCGTTGGCACAGTTTACCAGATTTCGATGCAGATCAGGATCTGGCCGGCGGGGTCATGCGTGTATTGACGGGTGTCGATGCCAATCAATTTGCGGAACTTACATCCGTTATTGCCAATACGGCGCGCGTGCGCCAGCTGGCAGGATCGGTCGCTGCGGGTAAAATCACCTATATCGCGCGCAGTAAATGGATGGGTTTTCCGGATTACATTACACTTGAGTGGACCGACGGACGGTTGCGTGTGTATTCGCGCTTGCGCTTTGGTCAGTCCGACTTGGGTGTGAATGGCCGCCGCTTGGACGCGTGGTTATCACAAGTGTTTGGTTGATTAGGGCTTGACCAAAAGTTTTCTTTCGTGATTTTAGCACCATGATACCTTTAGACAGACTAGAACAAATCAAGCAACGATTTGAATTTCTTGAGGCGCAGTTAAACGCGGGCGCCTCTGGCGATGAAATTGCAAAAATTTCACGCGAATATTCCGAATTGCGCCCCGTTGTGGAACAGATTGGCGAATATCAAACGCTGCTGTCCGATCTGGACGAAGCGCAGGAAATGTTGTCCGATCCCGATATGCGTGAATTGGCCGAGGATGAATTACCCCGCCTTAAGTCGCGGATCCCAGAGGTTGAGCACGCTTTGCAACTGGCGTTGTTACCCAAGGACGCGGCCGATGCGCGTCCTGCTATGCTGGAAATTCGCCCCGGTACCGGCGGGGACGAGGCTGCGTTGTTCGCAGGTGATTTGTTGCGGATGTATCAACGTTATGCCGAAACCAAAGGCTGGACATTCGACATCATCGAAGAACAGCACACTGAATTAGGTGGCATCAAAGAGGTTGTGGCCCACATCAAGGGCGACGGTGTTTTTGCGCGTATGAAATACGAATCCGGCGTGCATCGCGTTCAGCGCGTCCCCGAAACCGAAAGCGGCGGGCGTGTTCATACATCGGCCGCCACCGTTGCCGTATTACCCGAAGCGGAAGATGTAGACATTCACATCGACGCGAATGATATACGCATCGATACAATGCGGTCATCCGGGGCAGGGGGCCAGCACGTAAACACCACCGACTCGGCCGTGCGTATTACGCATATTCCATCTGGTTTGGTGGTAACCAGTTCTGAAAAGTCACAGCACAGAAACCGCGAAATTGCTATGCAGGTTTTGAAAACGCGGTTGTATGATATGGAACGCCAGCGTGTGCATGATGCACGATCGGCTGATCGTAAATCGCAGGTTGGATCAGGGGATCGTTCAGAGCGGATCCGCACCTATAATTTCCCCCAAGGGCGCATGTCGGATCACCGCATCAACTTAACGCTATATAAGCTTGATCAAATTATGCAGGGTGATCTGGATGATATTGTGGATGCGTTGATTTCAGATGCTCAGGCCACTTTGCTGGCTGAAATGAACCAATGATCGCACAAAATGCGCTGCGCCGTGCCACTGCGCAGTTGAACGACCTGAATATCGAAACCGCCGCGCGTGATGCGCGATTGTTATTGGCCGCGTGTATGGGCATTTCCCCATCGCGCTTGACCTTGGAATTGTCTCAGACACTGACACCGACGGTTCTGGCGCAATATGACGAATTGATTGCGCAGCGCTGCACACATAAACCAGTTTCGCGCATTTTGGGGTATCGTGAATTTTGGGGACGTCACTTTTCCATAACATCTGATGTTTTGGATCCGCGGGGCGATACCGAAACATTGATCAGCACAGTTTTACCACAACCTGCTGCACGCGTTTTAGATTTGGGAACCGGCAGTGGTATTCTGGCGGTCACATTGGCGGCTGAATGGCCTGAAACAACTGTTGTGGCATCTGATATATCCCCCAAGGCCTTGCAGGTCGCACAAAACAACGCGGAAACATTGGGCGTTGCGGGGCGGGTACAATTTTTGCAATCGAATTGGTTTGCCAACATTACTGGAACCTATGACTTAATCGTGTCAAATCCCCCCTATATCGCGGATGCAGAAATGGCAGAGCTTATGCCAGATGTGGTCAACTTTGATCCAAAAATCGCGCTGACACCGGGTGGGGATGGTCTGGATCCGTATCGCATTATCGCGGAAATGAGCCCACAGTTTTTGAATGCAGGTGGGTCCGTCGCAGTTGAAATCGGCTGGCGCCAAGGGGCAAGTGTCGTGGAATTTTTCCATAAAGCGGGGTTTTCGCATGTTGAAATTCAGCGTGATTTAGATTGTAAAGACCGGGTTGTTTTAGCAAAATGGTGACTGTGGTGCGATTTTGTTCAGAAAAATTGTATCTTTTGTCGAGAAAGTGTTAGTTTTTGCTTGTAGCCAGATACCTTTACAGGTTATCTGTGTTGCAGCATTAGTTAGGTTGTGCAGAGCACCCCAATGCTAAAAATTATCAAACAGCAGTGGAATTTGGTTGCTAATCTTGTTTTTCACTCTGTTCAGACCATCACAATAGCAAGGCTGGAAAGCTTACATGAGATCATCAAAATCGCGGTCGCGATCCAGACCGAACCGCAATAATAATCGGTCCCTAGGCAATGTCATCAATCGTGTTTTTGACAGCTCTGGTCCCGAAGGCAAAGTGCGTGGCACACCACAGCAGATTATTGAAAAATATAATCAATTGGCCCGTGATGCACAGCTGTCCAATGACCGTGTTGCAGCAGAAAACTTTCAGCAGCATGCCGAACATTATCTAAGATTACTGGGCGAAGCCCAGCGTGAAATGGATCAGCGTCGCGAACAGCAAGAACGCGAAAACCGTGAACGTCAGGCCCAGCGTGACCGAGAACGCCAAGATCGCGAAGTCGGTGCAACCGATGACAGCAGTAACCTGATTTCTGACGGGTTTGCAGATACCGATGATCAGCCGATTGTCGATTCTATGCCAATTTTGGATGACGTGCAGCCAGCCCACGACCAAGCGGCACAGCAACCCCATTCGGCTGATGCTGCTGATACCGCGGAAAAACCGAAAAAACCGCGTAAGCCGCGCGCCCCCCGTCGGAAAAAACCGGATGCGGGCGAAGGTGATGGACCATCACAAGCTGCTGAATAAAATTAAAATGACGAAACAAGGCGCCTTTGGGCGCCTTTTGTTTAGGGTTTGGCGATTTCACGGGCCAGTGCGCAAAATCCCTCTAGCGGGATTTGTTCTGCACGCTCGGTGGGCTTAATTCCGGCAGCCATCAAACGATCCTCTATATCGGGGGCTGCACCTTTCAGCGCGGCGCGCAACATTTTGCGACGTTGGTTAAATGCCATTGCGACAACACGCTCTAGTGTTTTTGCATCTGCTTCGAATTTGGGTTTTTCCAAAGCTTGCAAATGAACAACAGCGCTGGACACCTTAGGCGGCGGTGTAAATGCGGATGGGGGCAAGTGCAGGGCGATTTTTGCCTCGCATCGCCAAGATGCCAAAATCGCCAATCTGCCATAGGCCTTGGAACCTGGCTGAGCGACGATGCGTTCTGCGACCTCTTTTTGAAACATTAACGTCAGTGTGTCCCAAAATGGTGGCCATTCTTTGGGGGTCAACCAACGCACCAATAATTCCGTACCGACGTTATACGGCAGATTGGCCGCGATCCGAATAGGTGGTGTTAAATGGTCAAGCGGATTAATTTCTAGGGCGTCACCTTCGATGACGTGCAAACGGTTGGGATAGGCCTGGGCAATTTCATCCAGCGCAGCGATGCAGCGTTTGTCCTTTTCTATGGCTAAAACGCGGCGCGCGCCCTCGGCCAATAATCCGCGGGTCAACCCGCCGGGGCCGGGGCCAATTTCCAAGACATCAAATTGGGATAAGTCACCCGCTTGGCGCGCAATTTTTGATGTCAGGTTTAGATCCAACAGAAAGTTCTGCCCCAGTGATTTCCGTGCGCTTAATCCATGGGTCGCGATGACATCGCGCAATGGGGGCAGGCTGTCGATTCCGTTCATATGTTTTTGGATCCTAGCTGTGATGCAAGGCGCAAGGCCGCAATTGTTGAGGCGGGATTTGCAATATTTTGTCCTGCAATGTCAAATGCTGTTCCGTGGTCGGGCGATGTGCGCACAAATGACAAGCCCAATGTAACATTCACACCATTGTCAAAATCCAGTGTTTTAATTGGGATCAAGGCTTGGTCATGGTACATACATATGGCTGCATCATAGGCGGCCCGTGCTTTGGCGTGAAACATTGTATCGGCGGGCAGGGGGCCGATGATAGACATGCCCCTATTGCGCAGTTTGTCCAATACCGGTGTGATTAATGTTTGTTCTTGGTGGCCCATACGGCCGTCTTCTCCGGCGTGGGGGTTTAAACCTGCCACAGCAATCTTGGGTGATTGGATGCCAAATTGATTGACCAATGCACGGTGCGTAATCGTGATACATTGTTCCAACGTTTCGGGCGTCAGCGCTGTTGGCACTTGTTCAAGTGGGATGTGAATGGTGGCAGGCACGACCTTTAGGTTTGAACTGGCCAGCATCATAACAACGTTTTGTGTGCCATCCAAATGGGCCAAGTATTCCGTATGCCCCGGGTGGGCAAAATCAGCACCTCGTTGTAAAACAGCCTTTGAAATCGGGGCCGTACATAGTCCAATGGCATGACCCGATTTGACCATACCAACCGCCGTCGAAATCGCATCAACAACACCTTGTCCATTTTGGTCGTTTGGGCGCCCAGGTGTTACATCCATTGCGAAATTGATGGGGTAAACAGGCAACGATGTTTTTGAAATATCTTCTGCGTTGTCGAGCGTTTCGTTGACCACAGTGACTGGTGTGCCGGCGGGCAAATGGCGCGGATCACCGATCCACACAAAGGGAATGTCCCCGCGCAATGCAGACCACGATTTTGCCGCCACCTCTGGGCCAATGCCGGCGGGATCCCCGCAGGACATGACAATTGGGGCGGTCATGGATATGTGATCCGCGCCTCTTGGCGCAGTTGTTCCAAATATCCCTCGGCCAAACTCTCTAGGCGTTTGTTACGCAGGCCGGTTCGGATCGCCTCTAGGTCTGTGGCCTCGGTGTCTAGGCTGGCCGTGCGCGCGCATAGCATGATAAAACTGGTGCGATCCAATTTCATGATTTCATTATCGTCCAGACGTTCGATCTGATTTCGCACAGTTTGCGGGATTTCGGATGGAATTTTGGATTGGCGTTCTAGGGTATGATTGGGATTTCCCTTGGCCCAAGCATAAAGATCATCGCAATGGACCGTATCGGCGATGATGCGATCCAGTTGTGCGGCCTGATCAGACGTTACAGAATACCGGGCATAATCCAACGCGCCAGCAGGTGGCGCACGATAAGGTGTTTCACGTATCCCGCGCATCTGGAACAGCGCAATTGCATTTGGAATGATCAGCGGTTCAGTGACCTCGCCGGGGGCCAATCCGAACACCAACGGTTGCAACACTGGGGGCAAGCTGTCTAGTTTTTGCCATGTAACCAATCCGCCCAAGTCCCGTGTTGGGGCATCGGAATATTCGCGGGCTGCTTGTGAAAATTCGGCGGTCGATTTGATCTGGGCCAATTCCGCAGCCGTTTGTGCCACGGTGTCTTGGGTCAGAGGGGTAACGCCCATGATGATTTCGGTCAACAATACCTCAACCGCGGTACCCGATTTTTCTGATTTAACCGAACGTTCCAATTGGGCATCTGTGACGCGTGATTGCCGGCCAAATTTGCCACGCACAAACTCGATCCACAATAAATTCGTTTCAACGAATTGTTCCATTGTGTAACGGTCAATCCCTGCCTTGGATAATTCACCGACAAAGGTTTTGAAATCCATATTGCCGCGCGCGGCAAAGGCCTCTAGCCCATCACTCAGTGCTTCTGGTGCTAGGATCACGCCCGCCTCTTTCGCGGCGCGGCGTTTTAATTTTTCGTCAATCAGCTGTTCACGCGCCACCTGTGATGGTACGCCTGGGAAATTCAGCGCCGTTAAAAAACGGATGCGCTGATCCAGTTCATAGCGGGTCACAACGGTTTCGTCGATTTTGATAGCGGCAGAAAATGGGGACTGCGCGGTGGCCATGGGCGCAACGGGTGCGATGGCCAAACCTAGGGCAAACAAAACTGTTTTTAATGTCGTTCGTATCATGTTTTATCCCCCACAACTGGGTTGTGATTGTGTTGTACTGCGTCCTGTGCCGAACCCCTTTAGCCTAAGCCCAAGGGCAAAGGTGGTTTGGGGGGGCGATGTGCCTGATTCCGTAAACCTGCGGGATACAGAAAAATCAATGTTTGCGCATTGTGCATCATATGCCAGCCCAAGACCAGCGGTTGCAAACCTTTTTGCATCTAGATCAAATCGAAAGTCGTTTGAAATCGTCCATCGTTTGTTCATTTTGTAACTGCTGGCAATTGTCCATTCCTGTACGGATTGCAGACGGTTTTCTTGGACGTCGGATTCCAGGTTCGAATAGCCGCCATCCAACGTAAACCGTTTTCCATGATATTGGCCGCGCAGTTCTGATTTTATGGCCTTTAATTCGGAATTGCGCAGGCTGCGGGCCGTCACGCTGAATTTGTTACCGTCCGAGATGTGACCGGCAATTAAAAGGTCAGATCGCGTTCCCTGTAGGCCAGAGCTATCCGAAAAATCATTCAAACTTTTGTCACGAATGACTTGTCCTAGGGTGCCCCCAAATTTCACCCCATTTGCGTTTTCCAAATTCATATTCAATCCCCATGCGGCACGCAGGCCGCGTTCATAACGGTCAGGTGCGGGGAAACGCGATAGCGACAGTAAATTCCCTGGGTCAAATTCGGTGCTGGTACTTTCTTCGTTTGGGAAATTATTCTTGTCGCGGATGCCGTATCCAATCTGAAAAACCGGTTCAATTAGCGTGGTCGTCGTGCCAAGCTGTCCGACCCAAGGCCAGCGCACTTGTCCCATTACATCCGTGGTCAGCGATAAAATACGATCTTGGTAATTGTCATCTTGGGCGGTGAAAAACAGATCAGCGCGGCCCTGAACATCCAGCCCCAAACGCAAGCCGATGGGCGCCGTTTCGCGCGCCGACCAGACAAATGCGGAATTTATTCTGCCTGTGTCACGTCCAATTGGTGCCAGCGTAGAATTGCGATGGCTATACATTGCCTCGGCGCTTAGCGTCAGTGGGTGACCCAAGATAAGTCGTGGGACAACATGTTCGATCCTACTATATGTCAACACCGATGGATCTGTGCTGTCTTCGTCATAGAGGGCCTTGTAGTGGTACAGGTTGACTTCGCGGTGGGTGGCGGCATCCGTCTTGGCAATGCTAACACTGCTGCGCACTTGGTCACGGGTGTCGTCGTAATAATCACCCAAATACCGATTGTCTGAAACGGCCTCGATTGAAAAGTTCAGCTTAAATTCACGAGGCAGCTTAAAATCACCCCAGATTTTGCCATGCGCGCGGGTGCCGTCCGATTCAATTGAATCTTGTGACAGTCTGATTGCTGCAGTCAACGAACCTGAATGGAATGCCTGTCTGTAATCAATTTCTAGGGTATTTGTCACGCTTGAGATATAGGGTGTCAGTGTGACGTCTTTGTCCTGACCGATCGGGATGAAATACGGCAGCTTCAGCCCCGATCCCAAAAGGCTGGTTGATTTTATAGTAGGCTCTAAAAACCCCTGCGCGCGATCCAGCGAAGGATCGGGGACCCGCAGCCAAGGGACATAAAATACCGGAATTCCCCACAGCCTAAGTTGCGCGTTGGTCATGTAAATTTGTTTTTGCTGCGTGTCATGCCGCACCGTTGCAGCCCGAATTTGCCACAATGGTGGACGGCCATCACAGGTTTTACACGACGTTAAAGCGACCTGATTTAGATCCGAAAAACGGCCCTCTTGTCGTGCAATGGATTGGGCGCGCAGATCCAGCTGATTGTCTAACAACAAACGTGCGCTTGTCAAAATACCGTTTTGCAGGTCGCGCGATAGCATCCCGCGATCTGCTGACAATCGGTTTCCTTGTTCATCAACCAACACCAGAGGTCCAATTATGTCTAGGTCGTCTGCGGCACGGTCATAGATTATTTTGGAGGCTTGCAGCGTTGCGCCATTGTAAAACACCTCAATATTGCCCTGCGCCACCAAATTTCCCTGCCCGTCGATACTGATCATATCGGCCACGACAGTTGCTGGGGCAGGTGCGGCCAATACGGGCCAACCCAAACACAGGGTTAACACCACGGCCAAGATGTTAAATAAACGCGACATTACCCATCCTCAGTATGAAGTATGATCCCCAACGACAAGAGTAAACCGACCATGGGTGGCGTCCAGGCTGCGATAATTGCCGGCAATTGCCCAGAGTTTCCAAAAATTTGGGCAAAATTTCGCAGATAATACAGTCCAAATCCAAGCAGAACCGCCATTAAAATGGACACACCTGTGCCGCCAAAGCGCGTGTGACGCATGCTGAAACTGGCCCCGACCAAAACCATGACGAACAGATATAGCGGACGGGCCATTTCCATTTGAAACCAAACGATATAGCGTTGCGCAGAAAAACCGGAATTTTGTAGGGTGTCGATAAACGCCGGTAAATTCCAGATTGAGATACTGGCAGGTGCGCCGAACCTGTCGCGGATTTGATCCTGAGTAAGCGGCGAGGGCAGTTTGAAACTGTCGTATCGCTGCAGTGCATTTTGCGGGTTTTGTCCTGCAATTATGGGCCACACTTGTACCTGTTCTAGGGACCAATATCCATTTTCCAAACTTGCCGATGCTGCATGAATGCGGCGAACTGGGCCTAGGCTGGAGTCCAATTCAACCATTGTGACATCAAACAAACGTGTCCCGTCATAATTGGCGGTTGATGCACGGATGACTGTTTGTGTGGTTGCATCGCCTTGTCGCAGCCAAAGCCCCTCAGCCCCGATCGACAGCACTGATCCACCGCCTTTGGTGTATTCTTGGCGCTTAAGATCATATGTTTTTTGCGATGCCGCCACGATGGGGTTAAAGAAAAAGACGGTTGCAACGCCCAAACACAACCCCACCAAGCCGGGGGCCATCAAAAATTGCAAGGCCGACCGCCCCACGCTGCGCGCAACGACCAATTCACTGGACCGTGCCAAGGCAATAAACATCCAAACAGAACTTAGGATCATAACCAGCGGCATGATTTCATATGCGGTGTCTGGCACATTCAGTGCGGCCAATATCATCACATTTGTTATTTCAGTGTCATCACCAAAGCGCCGCAGATGTTCTAAAAAATCGATCATCGAAATGAAAATCAAAAACAGCACCAAGACGGATGAAAAATAAAACAAGAATTTGCGTGCAAAATAATAATGCAGTGTCATGATGTTCCCTGCATTTTGTTGCGCCGCTGTTTTAGGATACCACTGTCGTTGATAGCAATCAAAAGCCAGCTAGACAGAATGCCAAATAACGCGGGTGCATAGATCAAATACCATAGCTGCGCGTGTTGGCGGGTCGGGTCGGTGATTGCACTTTCAATGGCTTTGATGATGACCAGCAGAAAAATGGCGAATACGATGTAACGGCCGGATCCAAATCGGCTAAACCCCGCAATATAGATGGTGGTAAACCCCAATAGTGCGGTTGCAAGTACCAACAATGGACCAGCAAGACGGCTGTGAAACTCTTCTTGGATGCGCGCTATTGTTTCGCCGGTATTTTTGGCAATATGTTCAAAGGATGGTCCAAATTGCCAAAGTGTTAAGTGTTTCGCCCGCTGCTTTGCTGCCGTTTGTGGGGCCAAAATATCACCGATGCCATAGGTTAAATCACCAAATTTGGTCAATGCCACGGTGTTTTGTGTTGTGTCATAGGTCTGCGCCATTCCATTGATCATCACAAACAGGGTGTCACCTGCGTCTTGGACCAGATAGGCGCGGCTGGCCGTATAGGTGACAAATTGCGATGCGCTGCGTCTGTCAGAAATATAGACATCCACCAATTCGCCAGCATCTGATATGTCGCGAATGAAAAACGTAACACCCGGTGTGGGGTGCTGAAATACGCCAGACTGCAACAATTTGGATGAAACGTTTGCCGAAATTTCGGCCTGTCGTATCCGCTGTTGTTCCGCCGCCATTGGGACCAATGCCAAAGTTAGTACAGACACAAAAGCCGCAGCAATAGTGCCAAAAATAATAAATGGTCGTGCCATGCGCCATGGGCTAAAGCCGGTTGCCTGCATCACGACCAATTCGCTTTCGCTGCTGAGGCGGTTGGTAATATAGACGCTGGTGGCAAAGGCAGATAATGGAATGATTTCTGCCATTGCGCCAGGCAGCGTTAGGGCTGAAAATTCAAAGAAAATCACGACTGAATGGCCGTCTGCGATCAACCGATCAAACATCTTAATTGCCCGATTGATCCAAATGACCGCCAAAAAAACGAACGTAAAAAAACCAAAGACAACGAAGCTTTGTGACAGGATATAACGGTCAAAGCGGGACATATCGTTTGGTTTGGTTCTCAGGGTTACTTTACCCTTCCTGAATTACAGGTTTTGAAACGATAGTCTAGTCATGTGTGGTAATGTTTGAATTTCGGCGAATTTATGCGGCTTTGATCCTAGACATAAATTGCGCCTGTTTGAAAATGAGATATAACGGTGGTGATGACATTCAAATTGCAAACAGGGCGACACCCCTGTTCATATCAGAGGTAGGATCAGATGACCACGTCAATCGAATTGCGCGAGATCGAGCTAGAGAATTTGGAAAAGGCCACAGGCCATATTGCAATTTTTATTGGTGTGGATGGTGCACTAGACAAGGTCGCGCGCCGTGTAAACCGTCTGACCAAAGGGGCCGTTGATCGCGTGGCACAAAGCGATGCGTTTGAAAAATTGGCTCAGGGTGATGCGATTGCACTGGCATATCCTGCGGGCTTGGCGGCGCAAAGTTTGGAAATCGTAAAATTGGATCGCCGTGCTGATGCATTAACTGCGCGCAAGGCGGGTGTCGGTTTGGCCAAACGTCGCAATGGTCAGAATTTATTGGTGCTGGCGGGTCTGCTGAAACAGGCTGTGGAATTGACCAATGGTATTGCGCTGCGCGATTATCGCTTTGATACGTATCGCACCCAAACTGATACAGCCCACGATGGTCAAATTACAGTTATGGTCAATCGTGCAGATGATTGTCGCGACCGTATCAACGATGTTTTGGCGGTGCGTGATGGTGTGCATTTCACACGCGATCTGATTTCTGAACCTGCAAATGTTCTGACAACGACAGAATTTGCAAACCGCTTGGTTGCCTTGGGCGAATTGGGCGTAAAGGTTCAAGTGCTGGATGAGGACGAATTGGCCAAACTGGGGATGAATGCGCTGCTTGCAGTGGGTCAGGGTTCGGCCAGCCCTTCGAAAGTGGTTGTGATGGAATGGAACGGTGGCAAGTCGGGCGATGCGCCGCTTGCTTTGGTGGGCAAGGGCGTTGTTTTTGACACTGGTGGAATTTCGCTAAAACCGGCCTTGGGCATGGAAGAAATGACCATGGACATGGGTGGCGCGGGTGTTGTTGCAGGTGCGATGATGGCACTGGCCAAACGCAAAGCGGCGGCCAATGTGGTAGGCCTGATCGGTTTGGTGGAAAATATGCCCTCGGGCACGGCCACGCGGCCCGGCGATGTTGTGACATCGATGAAGGGTGACACCATCGAAATTACAAACACCGATGCCGAAGGCCGTTTGGTGCTGTGTGATGTGATGTGGTATGCACAAGAACGCTTTGCGCCCAAGGGTATGATTGATTTGGCAACGCTGACTGGGGCAATCATTATCGGCCTTGGCTATGAAAATGCAGGTGTGTTTTCCAATGATGATACCCTGTGTAATGCGTTTTTGGATGCCGCGCGCACCGAAAACGAAGGCGCATGGCGCATGCCACTGGGCAAAGCATATGACAAACTGTTGAAATCACGCGTCGCTGATATGAACAATGTGGGTGGCCGTCCGGCGGGCTCGATCACTGCGGCGCAATTTTTGCAACGCTTTGTCAAAGAGGGCACGCCATGGATCCATTTGGATATTGCAGGCGTCGCATCTATAAAGGCCGAAACAGCCCATGCACCATCTGGGGCGACAGGCTGGGGCGTTATGGCGCTAAACCGTTTAGTGCGCGACAATTTTGAATAAAATTGATGGGCAGCGTTTATTTTTATCACGTCACACGTAAACCTTTACCCCAAACTTTATCCATGTTGTTGGAGAAAGCTTTGGGGGCAGGGTGGCGTATTCAGGTGCGCGCCCCTAAACTGGACCACTTAACATCACTTGATGACGCACTGTGGAGCTGGCCAGACGATGGATTTTTGCCCCACGCAATCGTCGGATCGGATCAAGCCCAACACAGCCCCATCGTTTTGGCCCCTGAAACGGAACCTTTGATGCAAGGGGCCAGCGGTGATTTTTCATGCTTAATGGCATTGGACGGTGCAGATGTTACGCCCCAAGATGTCGCAACTGCGCAACGTGTGTGTATTTTGTTTGATGGACATAATCCGGATGCTGTCCAAGCTGCGCGGGTTCAGTGGAAATCGCTAACGGATGCGAATTGTGCAGCCCAATATTGGTCCGAAGAAACTGGGTCGTGGCAAAAGAAGGCTGAAAAGACACCTAGCGACGGATAATCATCGCCTCGGGCGTCAGTTCAATAGATCCAAACCGTCTAAGGTATGACATCCCCAACAGGGATTGGAACAATTCGCCACCATTAATCATTGCGCGGACATTGCCATCTTGGTGGGGTCCAAATTGCACATTTGCCAACCGCACAGGGGCCGTGCGCACCGCGCCATTTGCCGTCAGGGCGGTATTCATGAAATTCAGCCGATCCAGATTAAATCCTATCCGCCGTGCGTCCTCTTGGGTTAAAACAATCTCGCTTGCGCCTGTGTCGATTACAAAATCAACAGGGGTATCATTTATGATCAACGTCGCTTGGAAATGGCCATCTGACTGAAGCGGCAGGATAATATGACCTTGCTCGGTTGTTTTGAATTGGCCTTGGTGTTTTGGCTGCGTGACAGACATCCATGCGCCATATCCCAGGGTGACAACCGCAAATATCCCCAACCATATCAGCAGTGGTCGTAAAAATTGGCGCAAACTACCGCGCGTTGACAACACAGCCAATACTGTGATGCCTAACAGGACACTGAGGTAAATCAATCGGTCGGTTTCAGAACTGTACATAAGCTATAGTTAGGAAAGCAAACCAAATTGAACAATACCTTCCATAACAAATTGTACGGCCAAGGCGGCCAACAACATACCAAAGAGCCGTGTTGTGACATTTACACCAGTTTTGCCCAAGGCGCGTTGCAGCAGCGGCGCGATTGAAAACAGGACATAGACGATCAACAATACCGCAGCTGCGACCCCTATGGTCAAACCGATCCCCAAAATGCCGGGAATTTGCGCCGAAATCAAAATAACCGAGGCAATGGACCCCGGTCCGGCAATCAAGGGGATGGCCATCGGGAAAACAGAAGGGTCCTCAACGCTTTCTTCGTCGCTGCTGTCCTGACGGCGTTTGGTGCGGCGTTCAAATAACATGTCCAGCGCGGTTATAAACAACAATATGCCACCCGCCATACGAAAGGCCGGCATTGAAATGCCAGCAAATTGCAAAATTGCATCCCCAAATACCGTAAACGCGACCAAAATTCCGAATGCGACCAATACCGCACGGCGGGCAATTTTTCGCTGTTCCGCCGCGGGCATTCCATGCGTCAAAGCAGCCGCAATCGGTGTCAGCCCTATGGGATCCACGATCACAAACAGTGTGACAAAACTGGTGGCAATTAAAGCAAAGTCCATCGTTAAAATCCGTCGTTAGGTCTTGGTGCCGTTTTGGGCTGTTTCAAGCTTGTCTTGGGCCTCAATCCACAATGTCTCGGCCCGTTCAATGGCTTGTGTCACTTCTGCAAATTTGCGATTCCATACTGCTAGATCGGCGACTTTGTCATCTTCGTACAGACTGGGATCGGCCAGTTTCGCAGATAGCTTTTCGTGCATATCGTGTAATTTTTCCATGCGATCTTCGCATTTTCTGACCTCTGCACGCAAGACAAGAATTTCGTCACGGCTTGCCCGTTTGGGTTTGGGTGACTTTTGTTTCCCTTCGCTGGATTTTTGCGAATTTGTACCCGTGTTCAACAGCAATGCGCGATAGCTTTCCAGATCGTCGTTATATGGGCTAACATGACCATCTTTGACCAGCCATAGCCTGTCGGCCACTAAGGATAGTAGGTGCATATCGTGGCTGACCAGAATGACTGCGCCGCTGTATTGGGTCAGGGCCTCGACCAGCGCTTCGCGGCTTTCAATGTCTAGGTGGTTTGTGGGTTCGTCCAAAATCAATAGATGTGGCGCATCCAGTGTGGCCAACATCAATGACAATCGCGCCTTTTGTCCACCGGATAAACGCCCGACCTGTGTATCGGCCTGTTCTGCCCCGATGCCAAAGCCACCAAGCATGGCACGCAGTTTTGCTGGGGTCGGATCGGGACGCAGTCGGCGTAAATGTTCCAGGGGTGTTTCATCTAGGTGCAGTTCATCGACCTGATGTTGCGCAAAATAACCGATCCGTAATTTTGTGCTGCGTACAATGCTACCCGCGCAGGGGGTCAGCCGATCTGCAATCAGTTTTGACAGCGTTGATTTGCCCTGACCGTTTTGGCCCAATAATGCAATGCGATCATCCTGGTCGATCCGCAAGTCTAGGTTTTTCAAGACGGGCGGCCCATCATAGCCGACGGATGCGTGGTCCAGTCGCAAAATTGGCGGTTGCAGTTCCTCGGGCTCAGGGAATGTAAAACGGCGTAAAGCAGCCTCTTGCGGTGTTGAAATGGGCTGCATCTTTGAAATCATCTTAATGCGGGCTTGGGCCTGTTTCGCTTTGTCCGCTTTATATCTAAAGCGATCCACATAGGATTGTAGATGCGCGCGGCGCGCCTCTTGTTTTTTTGCCTCTGACTCGGCGGCGGCTAATCGTGCGGCGCGCGTGTTGGCAAATGTGTCGTAATTGCCTTGGTAAAATGTCAGTTTGCGATCCTCAAGGTGCAATATGCTGCCGACTGCCCGATTTAACAATCCACGGTCGTGACTGACGATGATCACCGTATGCGGATAGCGCGCTAGATATGTCTCAAGCCAGATGGCCCCCTCAAGGTCCAGATAGTTGGTCGGTTCGTCCAATAACAAAAGGTCTGGCTGGGAAAACAACACACCTGCCAAAGCCACGCGCATCCGCCAACCGCCTGAAAACGCAGAACATGGCATCGCTTGTTTTTCTTCATCAAAGCCCAAACCCTTTAAGATACTGGCCGCGCGCGCAGGTGCGGACCAGGCATCAATATCGGCCAAACGTGTCTGCACTTCGGCAATTCGGTTTGGATCTGTCGTTGTCTCGGATTCGTCTAACAAGGCGGCACGTTCAATATCTTGGGCCAAAACGGTTTCAATCAAGGACACTTCGTTCGATGGAACCTCTTGTGCAATGCCGCCGATGCGGGCGCCCTTGGGAATTGAAATGCTGCCCGTATCAAGCGGTAATTCCCCACGGATGACGCGAAACAGTGTTGTTTTTCCCGTCCCATTGCGCCCGACAAGACCCACCTTGTGACCTGCTGGGATGGCAGCACTTGCATCCTCGACCAAGGGGCGGCCCGCGATGGAATAACCTATATTTTCGAATTTAATCATTTTATGCCTACTTTGCTTGCTCTCTTCACTAGAGGTTCAGCGATAAAAGGAAAAGGGCCAAAGGACATTGGCACATAAATTCATAACAGCCATTCGGATAAAAGCATTTGATTGGCACTTTTCAAACAGAAATGACCGTGATAATGGCTGCGCTTGATATTCATCTTGGATCATCCCAAAATTAAAGGACCAATGTTATGGCAACAGAACGTACACTGAGCATCATCAAACCAGACGCAACAACACGCAACTTGACTGGCAAAATCAACGCCAAATTCGAAGATGCGGGCCTGCGTATTGTTGCGCAAAAGCGTATTCACCTGACACCTGCACAAGCGGGCAAGTTTTACGAAGTGCATGCTGAACGCCCATTCTATGGCGAATTGTGCGAATTCATGGCGTCTGCGCCAGTTGTCGTTCAAGTCTTGGAAGGCGAAGGCGCAATCGCGAAAAACCGCGAAGTTATGGGCGCAACTAACCCAGCTGACGCGGCACCAGGAACCATTCGTGCAGAGTTTGCACAATCTGTTGGCGAAAACTCTGTTCACGGTTCAGACGCGCCAGAAACAGCTGCTGTTGAAATCGCGTATTTCTTCTCAGGTCTAGAGCTGGTTGGCTAAGCTTAAAGCTTACTTAAATTGAAAGGGCGGGGATAATTTCCCCGCTTTTTTATCGCGTATTTATCAAAATTTCACGGTTTTGTCCGATTGTACGCGTTGCGTGATTGAGTATTTTTCAAAAGTGAAAGCAGTCTATGTTTCGACTAAGGTCCGATGAGTGCAAATTTTAGAAATCTCATGCGATCTATCATTGGATTTTCAGACGGTATTGTGTCGCCGACCACAGATGGGTTTGATTGCACCTGTTTGAGCGTTGTTTTTGCCATGTACCCTGACAAACAGGCCAAGCGCGCCGCGCGATCAAGGCGTTTGGGGATGCGCGTTTGCCCCCATGTTGCAAAGTCGCGGATAGCTGTGGGGCGGCCATCAGTCATTGGAATTTTACCAGCGCGTTCAAGGGCTGGTAGGGCGTTTAGGAAATTGGCCGCGCCAATTGCGGTGCCCATGTCATATGCTTGTTTCGTACAATTTGAATGTAAAAGCGCTGCGGCGGTTTCGTATAAAATCCCTGAGGTTTGGCATATATACAGATGGTGGGCTTGTAGCGTGTCAAAGGGTTCGCGGTAGATATCCCATCGACGTGCCGAGACCAAGTTTTGTAAATTGCGGGCTTGGGCCGGATTAAGTAGCGTGCAAAGAATGGACAGCGCTGGGTGGGTCGTTACGGTTTTTCCTGATGCGATATCATCAAGGGCGTCGAACCACCACTGTAGGCGCATTTCGCAGATCATTGGTTCTTGGCTGGCCCAAGGGGCTTGAGCGATTTCGCAGTTCATCGCAAAGAGCGCAAAGAGAGGGGCACGTCGATCGCGTGGGCAGGCCATAATAGCGCGCAGCCGGTTGGGGTCATTGCGTGCAAGCAGTTCGGCGCAGGCGTTTATATCGTCCGTCGAATGTGGATCCATGACCTAAGCCTGTTTCGCCGTATCGCGCATGATTTTCCATGTGATTGCGTCTAACAGTGCCTCAAAGCTGGCGTCCACGATGTTGGGGGATACACCAACCGTTGCCCAACGCTGCCCGCTGCTGTCTTGGCTGTCGATGACGACACGCGTGACGGCCTCTGTGCCGCCTTGGGTAATACGCACCTTAAAATCAACCAGATGCATGTCGTCGATGATATCTTGGTAGGGGCCCAGATCTTTGGCCAAGGCTTTGGCCAAAGCATTGACCGGACCGCGGTCTGAGCCCGTTTCATCCATGCTTTCGCTTACGGATAGTTTTTTATCACCATCGATTTTTACAACAACGACGGCCTCGGACAGGCTGACCATTTTGTCATATTTGTTTTTGCGCCGTTCAACCGTGACGCGGTAGCGTTTGACTTCGAAAAAATTGGGCAAGATGCCAAGTTCGCGGCGCGCCAGCAATTCAAAGCTGGCTTGGGCCGTGTCATAGGAATAACCCTCGGCCTCGCGGGCTTTGATCGTATCAAGGATACGCCCCAATGCGGGATCACCTTTTTCGACGGAAATGCCGGCGTCGGACAATCTGCGAATTAGGTTTGATTGACCGGCTTGGTTTGACATCGGAATAATACGCGCGTTTCCAACAGTTGCGGGATCCGTATGTTCATAGGTCGAGGGATCTTTAAGGATTGCACTGGCGTGCAGACCTGCCTTGTGCGCAAAAGCAGAGCTGCCGACATAGGGTGCCTGGCGTGCAGGAACGCGGTTTAAGATATCATCCAACAGGCGTGATGTGCGGGTCAGGTTTTGCAGTGCTGCGTGGGAAATTTTAGTTTCAAGCTGATCGCAATAGGGTTGCTTTAACAACAACGTTGGAATGATCGATGTCAGATTTGCGTTGCCACAACGTTCGCCCAGCCCATTCAATGTGCCTTGAATTTGGCGCACGCCTGCGTCAATCGCGGCCAAGGTGTTTGCGACGGCATTTTCGGTGTCGTTGTGGGTGTGAATCCCCAAATGATCGCCTGGAATGCCCGATTGAATAACCGATGAAACGATTTCGAACACCTCGGCGGGCAGGGTGCCGCCATTGGTATCGCATAAAACAATCCAACGTGCGCCAGCTGAAAGAGCGGCCTGCAAGGTTTTTAACGCATAGTCTGGATTTGCCTTGAACCCATCAAAGAAATGTTCGGCATCAAATAACGCTTGGCGGCCTTGGGCGACAATATGGGCCACAGACGCGCTGATATTTTCCAGATTTTCGTCCAGTGTAATACCCAGTGCAGCGGTGACATGAAAATCATGTGATTTGCCAACCAAGCATACTGCCGGTGTTCCCGCGTTCATGACCGCGGCCAAGACATCATCGTTTTCGGCCGATCGGCCTGAACGTTTGGTCATTCCAAATGCCGTAAACGTGGCCTGTGTGTCTGGGCGTGCGTCAAAAAATGCGCTGTCGGTTGGGTTGGCACCGGGCCAGCCCCCCTCGATATAGTCGACACCCAATGCATCTAGCGCAGTTGCGATAGCTTGTTTTTCTTCAATAGAAAATTGAACACCTTGGGTTTGTTGCCCGTCGCGCAGGGTCGTATCATAAATATACAGTCTGTCTTTCATTGTGTTCAACTTTGTTGTGTGGTGTTCGATTTAGCGGGCACTTGCGTTAAAGCGTATCGGCATCTGGTAATTTATGTATGTCAAACCCAACACTTGGGACAAGTTCGACACCGGTTTTCGACATCCTGACCTCAAGCCCTGCAGATTGAAAGAGGGATTTCAGTTTATCCACTTGGTCAAAATTTTTCGATGCAATCGCAGTTTGTCGGGCGGCAAATAATGCGGTTTCATAGGCGCTTAGGTCAACAGTTGGGGTGGTCCAATCCCCCATTTCATCACTTAGCAAGCCTATCAGGTTTGCAGCCGCTTTCAACATTGGGCCATCGCCTGCATTGGCATATTGATGCAACAGTGCGATCACACCCGATGTGTTCAGATCATCTGCCAGTGTTTTGACGACATCATCGGCGATTTTGCATGCGGTGATGCCATCGGTGATCGCACGCCATTTGCGCAACGTCTTTTCTGCGTCGCGCGCCTTGGCATCATTCCAGTCCATGGGTTTGCCGTAATGCGTCGATAGAAACACAAACCTGATAACTTCGCCCGCATAGCCCTGATCCAACAAATCGCGCACGGTAAAGAAATTGCCCAGAGACTTGGACATTTTTTTGCCCTCAACCTGTAGCATTTCATTGTGCAGCCAAACATTTGCAAAACCGGCATTCGGATCGGCACAGCAGCTTTGGGCAATTTCGTTTTCGTGGTGGGGGAACATCAAATCATTGCCACCGCCATGAATGTCAAAATGCGCCCCCAACAGATCGCGTGACATGGCTGAACATTCAATGTGCCAGCCGGGGCGGCCACGGCCCCATGGGCTGTCCCAACCGGGTTCGTGATCTTGGGATGGTTTCCACAACACAAAATCCATCGGATTGCGTTTATAGGGTGCGACCTCAACCCGGGCGCCTGCGATCATATCGTCGATATTGCGACCTGATAGGCGCCCATAGCCATCATAGCTGTCAACGGCAAACAGCACATGGCCTTGGGCCGCATAGGCGTTGTTTTTGGCGATCAAATCTGAAATCATATCGATCATTTGATCGATGTATTGCGTGGCGCGCGGCATGTGGGTCGGCAATTGGTTGCCCAATGCACCCATATCGTCCAAAAACCATTGTGTGGTTTGCGCTGTAATATCACCAATACTACGCCCTGTTTCGGCCGCGCGCGCATTAATTTTATCTTCAACATCAGTGAAGTTGCGCACATATGTAACATGATCTGCGCCATAGATATGTTTTAGCAGACGAAACAACACGTCAAACATAATCACGTTTCTTGCGTTGCCGATATGGGCGCGATCATAGACGGTCGGTCCACATAGATACATGCGCACATTATTGGCGTCTATCGGCGCAAAGGTTTCTTTGCGTCGTGTCATCGAATTATGCAGCATAACAGCGACCATCATTTGACCCTTTCGTGATGATTTGTTGGTGCAATATCAAACCTGTTTCAAAATGGAAACGCTATATTCTGGCACGGTTATTGGAAATTGACAATTTGCGGGCGCATGTGCCTTATTGAAACATGGAATGCAGCGGGGTGTAGGAACTTGGATCAGCCAATTTCATCGATACGAAACTTGGGCCCCGCGACCGAGGCCGAGTTCCATAAAATTGGCGTGACCGGCGCGCAGCAATTGCGCGAACTGGGACCTGATACCGCGTATCGCATGTTGTTGGAAAACGGGGTCAGGCCGCATTTTATTGGATATTATGTGTTGGTTATGGGCCTGCAGAACCGCCCATGGAATGATTGTAAGGGGGCTGAAAAACAGGCCCTGCGCCAGCGATTTGATCACATCAAAGATCAAGCCAAACAAAGAGCAAGCGACAGCGGTGTATCACATGAATTGGATCGCGCACTTGATCAAATTGGTGTGCGCAAACCGTCATTGGCCAAATAATTCATGTGCGCAAGGTCTAGGCCTCTTTGTTCTTGAAGGTCAGCCAAAGCAATGCGCCACCGGCCAGCGTTAAAAACGGGATCATCGCAATGTTTACCGATGCCCACCCATCCACAGCTGCACCGCCCGAGCAATTCATCAAACCACCCGACGCAAGCGATGCAAACGTCACGCCACCAAAGACGATAAGATCGTTCATACCCTGAACAATGCCCTTTTCCGCGCTGTCGTGCGCGCCTGCCAGCATTGTGGTCGCGCCGATAAAGCCAAAATTCCAACCCACACCCAAAAGGATCAAGGCGATATAGAAGTTTTCCAAGGCAACGCCTTGCAACGCAACCAATCCTGACACCCCAAGAATGACCAGCCCTGCTGAGACCACGGTTTTAACGCCAAAGCGTGCAATGAAATGCCCTGTGAAAAATGATGGGATATACATCGCCAAGACGTGTGCGGACACGATATCCGCGGCAGTGTTTTGTTCAAATCCACAGCCCACAACTGCCAATGGTGTCGATGTCATCACAAGGTTCATCAATGCATAGGACACCATGCCGCAAATAATTGCCACGCTGATGGCCGGCGTTTTTAAGATCGCCAATCGGCTGCGCCCTTTGGGGGCATTTGCGGCGGGTTTTTCCGGTGTTGGAATGTTAATCGCGAAAAACAACAACGATCCAATTATATTGATCGCAATCACCGCCAAATAGGTGCCCATAAATGGCACGACCATTGATTGTGCCGTTACTTTAACCAACTGTGGTCCGATAATTGCGGATGCCAGACCACCGGCCATGACATATGAAATGGCCTTGGGGCGAAAGGCATCCGATGCCGTGTCTGCGGCTGCAAAGCGGAAAAAGCCCTGCGCAGACATGTAAATCCCTGTCAAAAACGATCCGATTAGAAAAATGGTAAAGGAATGTTGATATAGACCAATCGCACCAATCGCACCACCGGCCGCGCCGCCCGCGGTCCCAATCAAAAAACCAACACGACGTCCATATTTTTGCATGATCATGGACATCGGTGTGGCCGATAGCATGGACCCCAAGACAATCAGCGAAATCGGCAATGTCGCAAAGCAGATGTTTGATGCCAATGTCTGCCCCGCCAGACCGCCAATGGTAAAAATCATTGGCATTTGTGCGCCCAAGAACGCTTGCGCGAGCACCAAAATGGTCACATTCCGTTTCGCGATGCTGTCATTTGCCACGGTCATGGGGGGATCCTTGTGTAAATATTCAAGGCTTGCGATATGATATTCTTAGTGTATCGTCAATCCTAAGTGTGTCGATAACCGATGGAATAGGTCTGGTGGAAACAATAATAACGGATCAATCTGACATTGATCGCGGCTGCGCATGGCTGGCGCAGACCTGTCCGCGGTTTGCGGCGATTTTACCTGAGCTTGGGCCAATCCCATTGCGCCTCCGTGCAGACGGGTTTGATCGGTTGTTATCTGCAATCGTATCGCAACAGGTATCGGTCGCATCCGCAAATGCAATTTGGGCACGGGTTGAGGGGGCAGGGATGACAGATCCCACCGCGATCCTAGCAGCCAGCGACGACGATTTGCGCGCCTGTGGGTTAAGCCGCCAAAAAATGCGCTATGCGCGTGCTTTGGCGGCAGCGGATATTGATTTTGACGCGCTGCGCGATATGGCCACGCATGATATCATCAAAACATTGACACAGGTTTCGGGCGTCGGGGTATGGACGGCCGAAATATATGCGATGTTTAGTTTGGGGCGCGCTGATGTTTTCGCGCCGGGGGATTTGGCCCTGCAAGAAGCTGTGCGGATATTATACGACATGCCCGAACGTCCGTCCGAGCGCGAATTGCGCCAATTCGCCCAAGCGTGGTCGCCATGGCGGGCGGTTGCAGCGCGCGTGCTTTGGGCCTATTACAAACACGTCAAAGAACGAGAGGGCATCACATGACACGCATCCTAAACGCCGAACGCCGCGAACCTTTATCGGGATCAACGCGATCTGTTGTTGTTTTCTTGCACGGCTATGGCGCAAATGGCGCTGATTTACTGGGGTTGGCCGATCCTTTGGCCGAACATTTGCCAGACACGCTGTTTGTGGCCCCCGATGCCCCCGAACATTGTGCAGGCAGCCCCATGGGGTTCCAGTGGTTTCCCATCCCTTGGATTGACGGCAGCAGCGAAGAGGAATCGCGCCGCGGCATGATGGCTGCAACCGAGGATGTGAACGCATTCCTTGATGCGCTGATGGTTGACGAAGATGTCCTGCCCGAACAGGTGGTTTTGTTCGGCTTTTCCCAGGGCACAATGATGTCATTGCATGTGGCGCCACGCCGCGAAGACCCGATTGCGGGTATCGTTGCATTTTCTGGTCGTTTATTAGAACCTGAATTGCTGGCGGATGAGGCGATCAGCCGTATGCCCATATTGTTGGTCCATGGCGATCAGGATGATGTGGTTCCGGTGCAATCACTGCCCCAAGCGGCCGAAGCCCTGCAAACCGCCAAGTTTACCGAAGTTTACGCCCATATCCAAAAAGGCACAGGTCACGGCATCGCCCCCGATGGATTGGGCGTTGCACTGGCATTTCTGCGCGACGAACTTAGCCTGTAACTGTCATATCCCTGTCATAAAGTCGTGGTTCTGTCTTGGTGAGCCCAAATCAAGGGGGTTGCCAGATGGAATACACGATATATAGTGGTGTTATCCGATCTGAACACTGTGACCAATGGGAATGACAGGGGGCAGCCATGGATGGCGATTTTAGAACTGAATTTATACGCGAACCCGCATCGCGCAAACAACATGCGGCCTTGGTATTGAATGCGGATTATCGACCACTGTCGTATTATCCGCTGTCGCTGTGGTCGTGGCAGGATGCAGTCAAGGCAGCCTACATGGATCGGGTCGATATTGTGGCGGAATATGATGATTATGTTCACAGTCCGACCACACGAATAAAAATACCCTCTGTTGTCGTCCTAAAAGATTATGTCAAACCTCAAAAGCGCGTGGCCTTCACGCGCTTTAATTTATTTTTGCGGGACGAATTCAAATGTCAGTACTGTGGATCGCGGGGCGATTTAACATTTGACCACGTGGTGCCGCGCAAAGTGGGTGGTGTGACCAGTTGGGAAAATGTGGTCGCCGCGTGTAGCCCCTGTAATTTAAAGAAAGGTTCCAAGAGTTTGCGCCATTCTGGATTGCACCTGCGCAAACCCCCGCGCCAACCGTCGGTGCATGAATTGCAATCCTTGGGCCGGCGTTTTCCACCCAATTACCTACACGATAGCTGGATGGATTTCCTCTATTGGGATAGTGAGTTAGAGCGTTGACACCCAATGGGTGAATGATAGCATCGGGCACGTAATATGTTCGGTGCGCTATGACGAAAAACCCCATT
>CAZWFE010000009.1:67250-70774 GCA_964633145.1 uncultured Phaeobacter sp.
AATGATAGCATCGGGCACGTAATATGTTCGGTGCGCTATGACGAAAAACCCCATTTTGAATGACCTGATTGGCCTGTGTATTTTCATTCCGGTGATATTGTTGCTGCATGTCAGTGACCCATCCGATGGTTTGGGTCTGTGGTCGTCATTGGCTTTTGTGCCGTTGTTTGTTGTGGCATTGGACGTCATGGTCCAGTTCCAATTCATGGCGATTGATAAACCAAAATTGTCGTTTGAATGGATCATGAATGCGGTGTCTTGGGGGGTGCTTCAGGCAAGTGTTATGACAATCAATATGGCTGACTTTCCCGATCGAGCCGCCGTTTTGTTACAATTTGCGATCCAATTTACTATCATGACCAGCGTTTGGTGGTTTTTTGGGGCAGCCAGGCATAGTCAAGATAAACACATTGCCAAACAAACCCGTTTTGCCACCCGTCAGGAATTCGATACATACCGCGACGGACATTCATTCAGACGTTCCGAAATTCTTGGCGCTGCTGGAATGACATGTATTTCCATCGCTTCAATGATTTGGGGCAATGTTGTGCTGGGGTTAGTGTTTTTATTAACCGTGCCAGTCATCCTATCGCAGGGTATTCAGATGCATCATGTGCCCCATTGGTACAGCTGGGTGAGCAGCGCTGTTTATGGCCTTGCAGCTGGGGCAGTCGTATATTTGTCCATGTCTGGTTTTTAAACCACCTCGACCGCGGGTGGGGTGCGCAGCAGGTTCGCCAGTGTTTCGATGCCTGCGGTAAACCGATCCAGCCCATGTTCCGCGTTCACAGATATTCGCACCGCTTGGGGGGCATTGCCATCGCGAACGGTAAAGGCGTCGGCCGGCGTGATCAGCACACCGCGATCCTTGGCGGCCTGACAAAATGCCGCCGCGCGCCAACCGCGCGGTAATTGCAGCCACAGCATGGGCACTGCGTCCCGCCACGCAATATCAAATTGCCCCAATACGTTGACGGCCGCTTGGATATAGCGGTTGGTTTCATTGGCGATTTGCACCTGAATTTCGGCAATTCTGGGGTGGTTCATGACATATTCCGCCACGCGGCATGTTGCCTGCGAAACCCCAAGCGAATTAAAGAAAACGATATTACGCAGATGATCGGCCATGTTTTCAGGGCAAACCACACAGCCAATGCGCAAAGCAGGCGAAATGGATTTGGAAAAGCTGGTCACATACCACGCCCCATCGGGGTAGATCGCGCGATATGACATCCCTTGATAGGCGCCGATGCGATAACAATCATCTTCGACAATATCGACATCGTGTTTGCGACAAAGATCGACCAAAATGTGACGACGTTCATTCGATGTTTGTCGCAGGGTTGGATTATTGACCTGCGCGGATGTGAAAAAGGCCGATATTTTGTGCGACCGCAAAATTTGTTCGAAATGTTCCGGTATGGGTCCATCTATGTCCGTCGCAACTGGCCGCAATTTTGTGCCGGATAATTCGGCTGCATGGCGAAATCCGGGATAGGACAAATCCTCTGTGATGACATCACCTTGTTTATGCTGGCGAATGGCCTGAAGGGCCGTGACACCGCCATGTTGTCCACCATGGGTCACGACCACATCCTGGGCGGTGGTTTGGCCCAAGGGAACGTCACGGATAAACCGCAGATATGAGGCCTGAAGCGTGGCTGTATCCATACGCTGCGGATAGGCCATCAATTCATTAAAGCCAGCGGAATTGCCGAATTCGATAAACCCACGCCGCAAAATCGCAACTTGTCCGATGTCGGGCAGGCGGGGGGACAAAAGGTACAGTTGATCCGAGGGGGTATGGGATACAGCGGCTTTGTATTCCCGTACAAACGTCCCATCACCGACACGCGCCTCAAGGATATTTTGATCGATCAATTCCTTGTATGCACGTGCAACGGTCCCAGGAGTCACCTGCATATCAAAGGCCAGATTGCGCACCGATGGCAATTTATCCCCTTGTTTTAATGTGCCATTTTCAATTTGTTTCAGGATTACGTTTATCAAGGTGACGTATTTTGCACGGTTTGGTTGCATGATTATTGTATCCAGTACAATGTTTTGTTTTTGAAAATTGTATCACTAAAGTATCAATAAAAAGACTAAAGTCAATATTAGTGTATCGGTACAATTAAGGAATAAGGACATGACACCACATATCTCAAGACACCAATCCCTGTTATCGGAACTGGCGCAGTTGCAAACGCTGCCGGTCATGGCGCATTGGACTTTGGTGTTGACGGTGGTGTTGTGCAAATGGCGTCGCAATCATCGCACGCGGATCAGATTGGCCGCCTTGACGGATGATCAATTGCGTGACATCGGAATAACCCGCGCGCAGGCCTATGAGGAAAGCAAACAGCCATTCTGGCGGTGACAAGCGTTATGCGGCATGATTTTAAGACGTTATGCCGCATTATTCTGGGGTATTTTGATACCTATTTTGTAAGATATTGTTTTTGCTAGATTTATATTGATGGCACGCCCTTGACTGCGCGCAAACAATCGATATAACCCGCCCATCACGGTCAAGACGGTTCAATCCGTTTTGCAGAAACTATAGAACCAAGGGTAACCTTCGATGAAAACATTCTCTGCAACCCCCGCAGACATCGACAAAAAATGGATCCTGATCGACGCCGAAGGCATCGTTCTGGGTCGTTTGGCGTCAATTGTTGCGATGCGTTTGCGCGGCAAGCACAAAGCATCCTTTACGCCTCATATGGATTGTGGTGACAACGTCATCATTATCAATGCGGACAAAATCCAGATGACTGGTAACAAGCGTCAGGAAAACTTTTACTGGCACACTGGTCACCCAGGTGGCATCAAGTCACGCACAAAACAGCAAATTCTGGACGGCGCCCATCCTGAGCGCATTGTGATCCAAGCTGTTAAGCGTATGTTGCCAGGCAACCGTCTAAGCCGTCAGATCATGACGAACCTGCGCGTTTATGCAGGCGCAGAACATGGTCACGAAGCACAACAACCAGAAGTGCTGGACGTAAAATCCATGAACTCTAAAAACACTCGGGTGGCGAAATAATGGCTGAAGAAATCAAATCCTTGAGCGATCTGGAAACTGTTGCAGGCGGCGAAGCCGTTGTAGAAGTTGCCGCTCCTCGTGAACCCGTTCGTGATGCATTGGGTCGCGCTTATGCGACTGGTAAACGTAAAGACGCAGTTGCACGCGTTTGGATCAAACCAGGTTCAGGCAAAGTAACTGTAAACGGTAAAGAAATGGCCGCATATTTTGCACGCCCTGTTTTGCAAATGATCCTGCGTCAACCATTCCAAGTTGCTGGTGTCGAAGATCAATTCGACGTTATGGCAACCGTTTCTGGCGGTGGTCTGTCCGGTCAAGCTGGTGCGGTTAAGCACGGCATTTCCAAAGCGTTGCAACTGTACGATCCATCGTTGCGTGGCGCGTTGAAAGCCGCAGGCTTCCTAACACGCGACAGCCGCGTTGTTGAACGTAAAAAATACGGTAAGCCAAAAGCGCGTCGTTCGTTCCAGTTCTC
>CAZWFE010000010.1:0-10395 GCA_964633145.1 uncultured Phaeobacter sp.
CAACCAAATCCTTGCAACCCTGCAAGGCAACGGCACCAAAGCGCGCGATTTGGTGTCCCGCCTGCCGGCATTACTGGGCGCCAGCCGCAACGATTGCCCGCATTACTGCGACAAAGCGCTGGAATATGCCATCATCACAGCCCCCGACAAACGCGACCCTACACTTGTGTCAAAATTAGACGCAGTCGCGGGTCGGGTTTTATCATGAGGCTACACGGATTAGACCTTGCTCGGTTTCTAGCCTTTTTAGGAATGGTGCTTGTTAATTTCAGGATCGTGGCCGATGTAAATTGGGACACGTCGATTGCAACCCAATTGATCGACACCACCGAAGGGCGCGCAGCCGCACTTTTTGTTATCCTTGCAGGTATAGGGATGTCGTTGGGACGACCAGATCATTGGCGTATTTTAAAGCGTGCGGCAGTGCTGTTTTGCTTGGGCATGTTAAACCAATTGATTTTCCCCGCTGATATCATCCACTATTACGCCTTGTACTTCATTGTTGGCGTGGCATTTCTGAACCAATCATCTGGGCGACTGATCATCGGAAGTATTGGGATAACCTTGATCGGCATGGTTTTAATGCTTGTTTTTGATTTCGACAGGGGATGGAATTGGGAAACGTTAGAGTATACCGATTTTTGGTCACTCACCGGATTTCTACGCAATTCGTTTTTCAATGGGTTTCACCCCATATTCCCTTGGGCCAGTTTCTTGGTGATCGGCCTTTGGATTGGCCGCTTGCAGTTATCCAGAAACTCGGTACAAATGTCGTTATTTGTCAGTGGCTTGATCATCACCGTTTTTACCTACGTCTTGGAAACAATTTTGATCGCCAACAGCGAATGGGCAGAAATGTTTACCTTCGCACCGATTCCCCCCAATCCACTTTATGTGCTTACCGCAACCGGTTCCGCGTTATTTGTGCTTGGGTGCGCTTTGTGGATCACACCAAAAATTGAGTCCTTTGAATTAACACAATCAATATTGAAAGCGGGGCGCATGTCGTTGACATTGTATTTTGCCCATATTTTGTTGGGCATGGGATTCATGGAATCGATGGGCTGGGTTAAGGGATATTTGTCGCCAACAGAGTTGATAGGCTATTCCACGGCCTTTTGCATTGGATGTGTCGCCTTTGCCGTTATATGGATGCGCAAACAAACCCGAGGACCTTTCGAATGGGTTCTCTTTAAACTCGCATAAAGAACAATGACCATGAAAACTGTAAAAGACTATATCCGCACAATCGTTGATTTCCCCCACGAAGGGATCATGTTCCGCGATGTCACCACCCTATTTTCTGACCCGCGTGGGTTTCGCATGGCGGTGGATCAGATGTTGCACCCCTATGCCGGTCAGCGCATCGACAAGGTTGTGGGGCTTGAGGCCCGCGGATTTATCCTAGGCGGTGCCATCGCGCATCAACTGGGCACGGGATTCGTGCCAATCCGCAAGAAAGGCAAGCTGCCCGGCGCCACGATCAGCCAAGCCTATACATTGGAATACGGCGAAGCCATCGTTGAAATCCATGACGATGCCATCACCGCAGGCGAACGCATTTTATTGGTTGATGACCTTTTGGCGACTGGCGGCACAGCCGAGGCAGGCATCAAATTGGTCGAACGTCTGGGTGGTGAAATCATCAGCTGTTCGTTTATCATTGACCTGCCCGCACTGGGCGGACGCAAAAAATTGGAAGCCATGGGAATGGATGTCCAGATTCTATGCGAATTTGACGGGCTTTAATCCAGCTTTCTATGATCCAAATAATGGCGCACGCAATCTTGGACGCGGCGAAACCTGTCGCCCCCCAAATGCGTGCCGCCAAACCAACGTGTAACAACGATCACATGATCAACTAGGTTTTCACGTTCTAACATTCGAACGATGACCATTCCGGCACCGGATTCGCCGTCGTCGTTTTTGATTGGGCCATGATCACTTGATATCATCGCCCATGTGTTATGGGTTGCCTTGGCAAATTTTTTGTCACGCGTTAGCTGCTTGATCACGGCCAATGCGTCGGTTTTGGTGCGTGCTGGGGCACCCGACACGGCATATTTTGAACCCCGATCGGTCAAAACGGCATCATATATCTGCAAATCATTTGACATATCTCTTTGTCCCAGCTGAACCATTGGAATGCAAGATATCAAAACCACTTGAACCGGCCCCGCCATCAGGGCATTAAAGCGGCATGGCAAAGCTTTATTTTCAATATTCGACAATGAACGCAGGCAAATCGACCCTGTTGCTGCAGGCGGCCTATAATTACCAAGAACGCGGTATGGATCCGTATCTGTTAACTGCCGCCTTTGATGACCGATCAGGACGGGGTAAAATCGGATCGCGCATCGGCATCCAGACACCTGCCGATACATTTGCAGAAAACGATGATCTGTTTGCCAAAATTCAGGCGCGCTTGGAACAAGGTCCCTGTGCCTGTGTGTTTATAGACGAAGCACAGTTTCTGACCCCAGATCAGGTTTGGCAACTGGCCCGCGCTGTTGATGATCTGAACATCCCAGTCATGTGTTATGGTTTACGCGTCGATTTTCAGGGTAAACTGTTCCCAGGGTCGGCGACATTATTGGCCCTGGCGGATGAAATGCGTGAAATCCGAACAATTTGCCATTGCGGTAAAAAAGCGACGATGGTTGTGCGTCAGGATGACCAAGGCCAAGCCATCACGCATGGGGCCCAAGTGCAAATTGGCGGCAATGAAACCTATGTGTCCCTATGCCGCCGCCATTGGCGCGCGGCAGTGGGCGACACAGCCTAGTGCATGCGCCCCCCGTTTGGCACGGATTGATCGGGCGCGATCAACACCACGGCACCATCGGGATCAATGCAGCCAAGCACCAGTACTTCGGACATGAACGGGCCGATTTGGCGGGGTGGGAAATTGACAACTGCCATGACCTGTTTGCCAACCAAAGATTCCGGGGTGTAATGGACTGTGACTTGGGCAGATGTTTTCTTTTCCCCAATCTCAGGGCCAAAATCGATCCACATTTTGATGGCAGGCTTGCGCGCCTCGGGGAAAGGTTCGGCCCGCAAAACGGTTCCCACACGGATATCGACAGCTAAAAAATCATCATACGAAATTTCAGCCATTGGCCAATTCCCGCGATCGATCAGCCGCCGCAGCCACCGTTTGTTTGATCAAAGGGGCCAGGCCTGTTGCATCCTGCATCAATACCTCAAGCCCTGCTTGGGTCGTGCCATTTGGACTGGTCACATTTATGCGCAACTGGGTGGGCGTTTCAGCCGCCGATTGCGCCAATGCGCCTGCACCTGACACCGTTGCCTTGGCCAGTTGCATCGCCAATTCTGGCGACAGCCCTTGGGCCACACCCGCTTGGGCCAAAACATCAATCATATAAAACACATAGGCTGGCCCAGACCCAGAAACACCAGTTACAGCATCCATCTGTTGTTCTGCATCCAGCTGAACCACCTGACCAATCGCAGACAACAGATTTTCAGCCATTTGCAAATGATTGGCGTCTGTATTCGTATTGCCGATCATGGCGGTAATGCCCTGTCCAATCGCCGCTGGCGTGTTTGGCATGGCGCGTACAATCGGGGTTGAATCCCCCAATATGGTTTCGAACGTCGCAATCGATGTGCCCGCCGCAATTGATAAAAACACTGTATCGCTGTTTCCCAATGCCTGTAGGGATGGCAATGCGGCGCCCATCATCTGTGGCTTGACCGCGACAATGACAATCGCTGGGGATTCAGGCAGGTCAACATTGATATGAACGCCCTGCCCGCGCACCCAATCTGACGGATTTGGATCGATCACCCAGACTGCGGTCGGCGACACCCCCGATGCCAGCCATCCTGCCAACATGGCAGATCCCATTTTACCACAGCCCAACAGAACCAGTCCGCGGCGTTCAATATCCGAATACATAGAACCCCCAATCAAAGTTTGGGGTATTGTTACGCGCGACCGTAGGCTTCTGCAATGGCAACTTGTAACGATTGTTGCGGGGTTTCGTCGCTATAGACGGACAATTGAAACGCGGGATAAAACCGTTCCGAATTCAGAACGGCATTCGAAATCATCGTATCAATCTGTTCTGCGCTGGCGTACTGGCCACCGGCCAAAACCAAACCATATCGGAAAACCATCAACTTATGTTCAGCCCAGAAACTGAACGCACCTGCCCATGATTTTTCATTGACCGCGTTTATCGTTTCATACAGCTTTGGCAATCGCTCAGCTGGGGGCGCCATATCGAATGTGCAAATCATCCGCAATGTTTCATCAACGCCCGACCACGCCAAAGTGATCGAATAGGTGCGCCATTGGCCTTGAACGGCCATTGCAATTTGATTTTCTTCGATCCTGTCAAATTCCCAGTCATGATAGGATGCGATATTTTCAACGATATCTATGGGATGAATGTCATCCTCTAGGTATTGGTCTGTCAATGACATAGCGCCACCTTTCTCGCTTTGCGATTGGACATGGCAGTATCCGCAATCGCTTGGTGTCTGCTCAAGGTGCATGAATATTTTGCATGCACCCTACTATATATGGTGCTGCGCTTTGATCGCTGTGTAAAGAAAAATGTTGGGTTTACGCACAATATCTTGTGGATAACCGTAAATTAGGCACTATTGGGGCCAAAATCATGGGTTTTACGCACCCACGGCACGAAAAAGCCGCCCAAATCCTTGGGCGGCATCGTCAGAAATTTATGTCGCACTTACGCGTTATCAGACTTATTTGCTTCTAGGGCGTCCAGCCGCGCGGCCAATGCGATGTTTTCTTCGCGTGCTTTTTGCGCCATCAAGCGTACGGATTCGAATTCCTCGCGTGTGACGAAATTGCGATCAGCCAACCAACGATCCAGCATCGATTTCATCGCTGTTTCGGCTTCGTCTTTTGCACCTTGCGCGACACCCATCGCGTTTGTCATCAATCGCGAAAAATCGTCAAGCATCTTGTTTCTAGTTTGCATTTCGCACTCCATTCATTTTGTATCTATATAGGCATGTCGCCACCAAAAGTCACTAGCTTGACACATCATCATAAAAATGGGCAAACACGGGACTATTATGATACAGTTTCCAAACATATCCCCCGAATTATTTTCCGTGTCTCTTGGCGGATTTGAATTTGCCCTAAGATGGTATGCCCTATCCTATATTGTAGGGATCTTGCTGTCATGGCGCATTATGGTCGCGGCCAGTGTGCGGCCCCATTTGTGGCCCGATCAGACACCACCAATGTCACATCGCCAAATCGAAGATTTCATCACCTATGCCGTGATTGGAATCATTGTCGGTGGACGTTTGGGGTTTGTGTTGTTTTACCAACCTGGCTACTACGCCGATAACCCGATGGACATCATCAAGGTTTGGCAGGGCGGCATGGCGTTTCATGGTGGCTTGGCCGGTGTGATCCTAGCCGCCTATGTGTATTTCAAAACCCAAAATGTACCGATTGGCCGCGGGGCCGATATGGTGGCATTGTCTGTTCCATTGGGCTTGATGTTGGGTCGATTGGCCAATTTCATCAATGCCGAACTCTGGGGGCGGCCCACCGATATGCCATGGGGCGTTATTTTCCCCGGCCAAGCGGCACAGACCTGTGGGGATGTCATCGGGCTATGCGCGCGCCATCCATCGCAACTGTACCAAGCCACATTAGAAGGTCTGGTGCTGGCTCTGCTGTTGGCATTTTTGGCATTCAGACGTCAGGCATTGAAAAAAACTGGCCTGATTACGGGTGTGTTTTTCATCGGCTACGGAATTGCACGCAGCTTTGTCGAGCTGTTCCGCCAACCCGACGCACAATTTCAAAGCGTGGACAACCCGATCGGTTACGCGGTGCAATTTTCTGGTATCGGCCTAACCATGGGGCAATTGTTATCAATCCCCATGATCGTACTAGGACTGGCTTTGGTAATCAGGGCCAAGAATAAATGACGCCTCTGGAACAGATTATATCAAACGATATTCGCACCAATGGGCCAATGACCGTGTCCCAGTATATGGCGATGTGTCTGTTCCATCCCAATCATGGGTATTATACCCAATCTACAGTCTTTGGGCGCGGCGGTGATTTCATCACGGCCCCAGAAATTTCACAAATGTTCGGCGAACTAGTCGGACTGGCCTTGGCGCAGGCGTGGATTGACGCAGGACAGCCAAGCCCCAGCACGCTGCTTGAACTGGGACCAGGTCGTGGGACATTGATGGCTGATATTTTGCGCGCGACCAAACGTATTCCCGGATTTCATGCCGCAATAACAATCACCCTATGCGAAGCATCACCCAAGCTGCGCGACATTCAACAACAAACGCTGGTGGGATACGACGTTACATGGATAACGGATTTAACACAGTTGGATGATGCGCCTTTGTTTTGTGTTGCAAATGAATTTTTCGACGCACTGCCCATTCGCCAATTTCAGCGCGATGGATCCCATTGGCACGAACGTACCGTCGGATTGCAACAGGATGCGTTGTGTTTCGGGCTTAGCAAATCACCAACAGATTTGCCCCAACTGATGGCCCGCCTCAACGATACATCGCAGGGCGACATCGTCGAAATTTGCCAGCAGGCCGTCACAATATGCGACCAGATCGGACAGGTCATAAACGCCCAAGGCGGGCTTGCGTTGATTTTTGACTATGGCGATTGGCGGTCCTTGGGTGATACGTTGCAAGCTGTGCAGAACCATGCCTATTGCGATCCGTTGCAAACCCCGGGGCAAGCCGACATCACCGCTCAGGTCGATTTTGAGGCATTGGCACAAGCGACACCATCCGCATATTCACGCGTCACCCCCCAAGGTGTTTGGTTGGAACGGCTGGGAATCACCGCACGCGCACAGACATTGGCGCGCGGTTTATCGGGCGATGCCTTGGATCACCACATACAAGCACATCGCCGCTTGACGCACCCAGACGAAATGGGGACACTGTTCAAAGTTATGGCGTTATTTCCAAAAACTGCCAAACATCCCGTAGGGTTTGAACCATGACATTAGAAATCATAACTTCAGATGCACTTGGCCCCGTCCGCCACGGTTTTTTCACACGCCGCGGTGGTGCGTCGTCTGGGATTTTTGATGGATTAAACTGTGGCGCAGGCAGTTCAGATCAAACCGAAATTGTTGCGATAAACCGCCAGCGCGTCCAACAGGCCATGGGCGATCACCCCATGATAGCAGTGTACCAAGTCCATTCGTCAGATTGCATCATCGCCGATTCCGTTCTGACCGCCCCGGTCAAGGCAGATGCCATCGCCACGAATGTCACGGGCCTGACCCTGTCCGTGCTGACCGCCGATTGCCAGCCCGTTCTGTTTCATGATGCAAAAAACGGCGTCATAGCCGCAGCACACGCCGGATGGCGCGGGGCCCTAGATGGTATTTTGACGGATACAGTCGAAAAAATGGAAACACTGGGCGCTGAACGATCCCAAATCGTCGCCGTTATTGGCCCATGTATTTCACAACCCTGCTACGAAATTGGCGCAGAATTTCGTGATCATTTCATCGAAATTGATCCAAGCTTTGATCGTTTTTTTGCCGCCGGCCAATCACCCGACAAATATCAATTCAACCTGCCCATGTTTGGCAAAGACAGATTAGATGCCCTAGGATTACGCCGTGCGATCTGGACAGGACATTGCACATACTCTGATGCACAACGGTTTTATTCCTATCGTCGCTCAACGCATTTGGGTCAGGCGGATTATGGCCGTTTGATATCCTGCATCACATTATGACTGACAGTTTAGGCGTCTTGGGCCAAACGGCTTTCTAAAACATCAAACGGAACACCAGGCTCGTTCTTTTCGCCGCGAATAACCAGCGATGTCTTGACCGACCCCACATTTGGGGCGCGCAGCAAATCTTCGGTCAGAAAACTTTGGAAACTGCTTAAATCTGGTGCCACGCATTTTAGCATAAAATCGACCTCGCCATTCAACATATGGCATTCGCGCACCAACGGCCACGACTGGCAGCGTTCCTCAAATGCACGCAAATCGGCCTCGGCCTGACTTTGCAGCCCAACCATAGCAAACACCTGCACTTCAAAACCCAAGGCACGACTATCGACACGGGCGTGATACCCCTTGATGAACCCCTGCTCTTCTAACGCGCGAACACGGCGCAAACAGGGCGGCGCAGAAATTCCCACCCGACGGGCCAACTCCACATTTGTCATGCGTCCATCGGCCTGTAATTCAGACAAAATCAAACGGTCGATTGGGTCAAGTCTTGTCAAAGGCATCAAATTGCGTCCCCTATTTTTAGCGTTGTTATACCACAACCGGACCTCTGCGCAATATTATTTCACATCAGCGCAACATTCTTTTGCACCCCAACAAACGCACTGTTTCAACAAAAATCCTCTCTTTTCGTGCGGACCACAAATGTCTATATGTCACCCAACACAGATTTAACGAATAGGTCCAATATGTCACAGACACGCCACACCAAAGTTTTAATCATCGGCTCCGGCCCCGCGGGCTATACAGCAGGCGTCTATGCCAGCCGCGCAATGTTGGAACCTATCTTGGTTCAGGGCATGGAACCCGGCGGACAATTAACCACCACCACCGAGGTTGAAAATTGGCCCGGCGAAACCGAAATCCAGGGCCCACAATTGATGGTTAATATGGAATCACACGCGCGCGCTATGGGCTGCGATGTGGTCACAGATCTGATCACTTCACTTGATCTCAAACAACGCCCCTTTGTAGCCCAGAGTGACAGCGGCATAACCTACACTGCCGATGCGGTGATATTGGCCACCGGTGCACGCGCAAAATGGCTGGGCCTCCCATCCGAAGACGCATTCAAAGGCTTCGGCGTATCAGCCTGTGCAACATGTGACGGCTTCTTTTACCGTGGTCAGGAAATCGTCGTGATCGGTGGCGGCAACACCGCCGTCGAAGAAGCGCTGTTCCTCACCAATTTCGCATCCAAAGTCACCTTGATCCACCGCCGCGACACCCTGCGAGCAGAAAAAATCCTTCAGGATCGGCTGATGAAAAACCCAAAAATCGAAACTCTGTGGTTCCATGAATTGGACGAAGTCATCGGCACATCCGATCCCAAAGGTGTCGAAGCCGTTCGTGTCAAACATACCAAAACAGGGCAAACCACCGAAATCCCCTGCAAAGGTGTCTTTGTTGCCATCGGCCACGCACCCGCCTCGGAACTTGTCACGGAACAACTAGAAACGCATTCTGGCGGCTATGTCTGGGTCGAACCAGGCACAACACGCACATCCGTTCCAGGTGTCTTCGCCGCAGGGGACCTGACCGACATTCATTACCGCCAGGCCGTCACCAGCGCCGGCATGGGCTGCATGGCAGCCCTTGATGCAGAACGCTGGCTCGCAGAGCACGACTAACAAAAACTGGGGCGCGTCGAAAAACTCAGCCGCGCCCCATCATTAAAACACCACATCTTTCATTTTTGCCAAAATACTCCCGCCGGAGGCTCCGACAGCAGCCCACTGCACCGCCCTTCGAAAATGTGCCGACCGTTACAACATCAGCGCCCCACTCATCAAAACATGGCCCGTTCCAGCGATGCGCACACCCGCGATTTGCTTTTGCGCCCCCAAAACCTGAACTTGCGCTTGGCCCGGCCGTCCCAGCCAATGCCCCTGTTCTGCGATGAAATTACGATCCTCAATCAAAGCATAGCGCCACAGATACGCCGCCATCGCGCCCGTGGCCGATCCCGTAAACGGGTCCTCTGTCGGATTAGGCGGTGCCATCAATAACCGCGAAAACGTGTCGCCAATTTCTGTGACCCCCTGTAATGTCACCCAAAATGGCTCCATAACGCCAATCGCTGCCCCTGCTTTTTGAAATGCAGCTAGGGGTTTGGGCTGCAATGTCACACGGCGCAAAACATCATGGGATTTCACGACCGCAATACAAAACGGCAAGCCCGTCGATACAATTTGCGGCGTCGCAATAATATCATCTGCATCGATCCCCCCAATCGCAGCAATATTTGCAGGATCAACCTTAGGTCCAAAATCCGGCGCGATTTGGGTCATAATAACACGGGGGTGTCCAAAGCTTTGATCAATCTCGATTGGTATAATTCCAGCACCCGTTTCCAGTGTGATCCGCGAACTAGATAATTTTCCCCGATGCAATAATGACAACACCGTGGCCAATGTCGGATGCCCTGCAAAGGGAATTTCGCCCCCTGCCAAAAAATACCGCACCCGAAAATCGGCCGTTTCCGACGTCCCCACAAATGTGCATTCCGTCAACGATGTTTCGCGGACAAACGCACAGCATTGATCATCCCCTAAATCTAATGCGTCATGCACAACGGCGCAGCCGTTTCCACCAAACGCCCGATCTGTAAAGGCATCAATCCAATC
>CAZWFE010000010.1:10495-12769 GCA_964633145.1 uncultured Phaeobacter sp.
CAACGGCGCAGCCGTTTCCACCAAACGCCCGATCTGTAAAGGCATCAATCCAATCACACTGATATTCCATATCATTAGGGTGTCGCAAAACATGCGAACACGCAAATGTTTTATGCGATGTTCACTATACCGCGCAGGTTTGCGTTAATGTACCGTGACTGGCGTCAAATCATTTTGCCGCGCCAAAATAAACGCCAGCTTGCGATCACGGACCAATGCCAACCGTTCGCCAGCTTCGCTATGCACTGCATAGACTTTGTTCTGGCTGGCCAGTTTTTCACGGATATCCTGTGGCAGGTCTTGGATCGCGACCTCTTTGACATAAACCACGCCATTCTTGGTTGCTTGATTTGCCTGTGCCATGTTATCCCCCGCGCTTGATTTTGATCGTTTGCACAACGGTATCGGGCAGGTTTATTGTCAAATCGACATGCAGCAACCCGTTTTCCATAATCGCCTCGCCGACATCAACACCATCGGCCAACACGAATGACCGTTGAAATTGGCGCGCTGCAATCCCGCGATGCAAAAACACCCGTTCTTGGGAATCGTCACGCTGACGTCCACGAATGACCAGTTGCCGATCCTCGACAGTGATAGAAAGGTCATTTTCCGAAAACCCAGCAACCGCCAAGGTAATGCGATAGGATCGATTAGATGTTTGTTCGATATTATAGGGCGGGTACCCTTCGTTGCCAGATTTCGCTGCGCGTTCTAGCAAGCGTTCTAATTGTTCAAACCCCAACATGTGTGGGTATGTTCCCAAAGTCAGTTTTGTCATTGACACGTCCTTATCCAAGCGACAGTCCAGATTTGGCCCCAATTTGGCGGCCTTAGTGAAAATATGGGTGTGAATTTTAGGAAATGCAAGGGCTATGCAGATGGCTTTGTGTTTTGTATTGTTAGGGCTTAATGATTCAGAGGATCGTAATGAACGCGCCAACAGAATTTTCAATGAAATCCGACGATGTCTTGCGGTTTGAATTACAAGTATTTCGCCAAGAGCATCGCGATTTAGATGACGCTATCGCGGCATTGGTCGAAAAAGGCACGGCAGATCAATTGACCTTGCAGCGCCTAAAGAAGAAAAAGTTGATGCTGAAAGACAAAATTGCTCAGATCGAAGATAGATTAACCCCAGATATTATTGCATAAATCGACCGGATCACTATAGTGCCGGCTTTCTATGGGCAAAAGGGCGATTACCATGTCACACATTCCCCCCGTCGGCATCATTATGGGCAGCCAATCCGATTGGCCCACCATGAAATTGGCCGCTGATATCTTGGATGAATTGGGCATTGCCTATGAAACCAAAATCGTATCGGCCCATCGCACGCCTGATCGTTTATGGGCCTATGGAAAATCAGCTGCCGATCGGGGATTGCAGGTGATTATTGCTGGGGCTGGCGGGGCCGCACACCTGCCCGGTATGATGGCGTCAAAAACGCGCGTGCCGGTCATTGGCGTGCCGGTCCAGACCAAGGCGCTGTCGGGTGTCGATAGCCTTTATTCCATCGTTCAAATGCCCAAAGGGTACCCAGTCGCCACCATGGCCATCGGGGCCGCAGGCGCTGCAAATGCGGGGCTGATGGCCGCGGGCATTTTGGCATTACAAGACCCTGATTTGGCCGCGCGTCTGGACGCATGGCGCGACGCGCTGTCCGCGTCAATTCCAGATGAACCGAAAGACGAATAGATGTTAAAACAAGGCGCAACAATTGGTATATTAGGCGGCGGACAGCTGGGTCGAATGTTATCCGTGGCCGCCAGCCGTTTGGGATTCAAAACCTGTATTTTTGAACCAGGTGGCGATTGCCCCGCATCCCATGTGGCGAATTATCATTTTCAGGCGTCTTATGACGATGCAGATGCGTTGGAAAAATTTGCAAAATCGGTAGATGTCATTACCTATGAATTTGAAAATATCCCGACATCCGCACTGGATATCCTAGAGGGGTTTTGCCAAATTCACCCCAATCGCGAAACCCTGCGTGTATCCCAAGATCGCTTGACGGAAAAAGAGTTTCTAAACAATCTGGGTCTAAAAACAGCCCCCTATCAGGCGGTTGATACGCTGGATGATCTAAATGACGCGACCACGCGCATCGGGGTACCCGCCATTTTGAAAACACGGCGGTTTGGATATGATGGCAAGGGCCAAGCCCGCATCAAATCAGCCGCTGATGTGGCATCGGCCTTTGACGATATGGCCGGTGCGCCCGCCATTCTTGAGGGGTTTGTTAATTTCACACATGAGGTTTCCGTGATTGG
>CAZWFE010000010.1:12869-40915 GCA_964633145.1 uncultured Phaeobacter sp.
GCGCCCCATTTTATACCGAGGTTATTGGCGCATCAGGCGTTCAGCCAAATCGCCAGTGACAAAGGTCGGTTTTCCCGCGGCAAAGGTCCCTTGGATTTGCATTTTATCCTGATGTACCACAATAAAATCGGCACGTTTGCCGATTTGCAATGACCCACGGTCATCCAACCCGAGGACATTGGCAGGGCCCGCTGACACCAAGGCGCTGGCATAACCCCATCCGCGTGTCTCTGCGATCTGCTGCATCGCGGCCCAAAGGGACGGATAGTGATAATCCGATGCCAAAGCCGTCACCAAATCTTCTGCAACCAAATCAACGGCGGATACGTTATCTTTGTGCGAACCACCACGCACGAAATTGGGTGCGCCCATCAATACGGGCCCCTGTGCGGCAGCCGCCGCGGCGTGGGTTTCTGGAAATTCGCAGATATCCGCGCCCATTGCAGCATATGATGCACGTTGTTCGGGCGTGTGATCATCGTGGCTGCCCAACCGGCACCCAAGATCAAGCAATTGGGATGCAAATGCTGGTAAATTAGCCATGACCTGAGCATGTTGATCATGCAATTTCTGCAACATGGCCAGATGTTGGTCGGGGCTGCGTTTGGCTTTCAACGCTTGGCCATTTAGGCGTGGGGGTTTTTTACCTTTGCGCAGAGCCTCATGCGGTAAATGATCGTTAAAGACCACATAGGGCACGTTATAGTCACGCACCAGGCCCAAAAATTCATCGTATTGATCCGTCATGTGAATTTCCATGCGCAACTGCGCCACCAATTCTGTCGGCACCGTTTGCTGAAATTCCCGCAAGGCAGGCAGTAACACAGCGGCGAATTCGGGGCCACGCATGCCGCCTTCCCAGCTGAAAAACTGGGCCATAACGGCGGTTGTAATCCCGTTTGATGCCAATTCCGAATGGGCCGCACGCAGGCCTGTTTGGATATCCTTTAACATGCCGCGCCGTTTGGCCAAATGATGTTCGAAACCATCACCGTGGATATCGACAATCCCCGGCAGAATCATAAAGCCAGACAGATCAAATGTTCTGTCCCCGATGGCGTGCGAAATCACACCATCGCCAAACGAAAAATCGCAAATCTGCAGCGTATCGCCACCCAACACATTGGCATTTAAAAACGTCGTCGCCATAGCTGTCCCCAATCATTTCGCCGCGGATAGCATTTCGTGATGATGGGGTCAAAGTTTATTGAATGGGGTCCGTTGGTGCATGGGTTCCGCGTGATCCAGTGATCAATCGCGATCATGCTGGAACACCCCATTGCGCAGGAAATGGATGATCTGTTTGATCACTGTTGGGTCGGTCATCATGAATGTATGTGTAACTGGCAAAGTAATGTGGTCGTCCATATTCGCCAGTTTTGTGGATGTAACAGATACCTTTCCATCGTCAGGACCAGGGATCAAATGCGAAAACAACGGGTTTGTTGAGTGCGATCCCGCAATAACGCCCAGCGGAAATTGAACCGCGGGTAAATGGGTCACATATCCTGTCGTCGACAATGACTGGGCTGCGGGACCATTTAGGGTCTGAAACCATTCATAGTGACCAAAGGCATCAATAATTTCCGATCCCTGATTGGGGGGCGACAACATGACAACACGGCCCAAATTTGCAGGCCTTTGATCTGCCAACCAAATGCGGGCCAATATTCCCCCCATAGAATGGGTCACCACATGGGTGGTGTCAGAACATTGATCAAAGGCCGTGGAAAACGCCCGTTGCGCCAAACTATCGATGTCCCCCTTGGTGGACGGATAATCGATCAGCACCGTGGTATAGCCCTGCCTTTCCAGCGCAAAGGATAAAATCCACATAGACTTTGACGTCCGCGCCAACCCGTGCACGAGCAAGACACAATCAGCCCAAACTGGGCCGCTGAATGCGACAAACACACAGGCAAATATCCATTTTTCAAATGTCATCTGACGCCACCAATTTGTGTTTGCCTGGGATGATAGCCGGTCAAAATAAGCATCAATAATCTATATCAAAAAGAGCGATCAATTTTCTGGCTATAAAATCCCATTTAACAATCCTTGTAAACAAAAAGGGCCCGCATGTGCGAGCCCTTTCCTGAATTTTTCCAGCTTGGCAGCTTACATCATGCCGCCCATGCCGCCCATGCCGCCCATGTCGGGCATGCCTGCGCCGGCGCCTTCTTTGGATGGTTTATCAGCGATCATCGCTTCTGTTGTGATCAACAGACCGGCAACGGATGCTGCGTCTTCCAACGCGGTGCGTGTCACTTTGGCTGGGTCGATCACGCCGAATTTGAACATGTCGCCATATTCTTCGGTTTGTGCGTTAAAGCCAAATGATGTGTCGCTGCTTTCGCGGATTTTGCCGGCAACAACTGCACCGTCAACACCGGCGTTTTCTGCGATCTGACGCAATGGCGCTTCAAGCGCACGACGTACGATTGCGATACCTGCGTTTTGGTCGCTGTTTGCGCCCTCAAGACCTTCTAGGCCTTTGACCGCTTGTACCAGAGCAACACCACCACCCACGATGATGCCTTCTTGTACGGCTGCGCGTGTCGCGTTCAGTGCGTCATCAACGCGGTCTTTACGCTCTTTCACTTCGACTTCGGTCATGCCACCGACACGGATAACCGCAACGCCGCCTGCCAATTTGGCAACACGTTCTTGCAGTTTTTCACGATCGTAGTCAGATGAAGTTTCTTCGATCTGTGCGCGGATTTGTGAAACACGTGCTTCGATTTCTGCTTTGACACCAGCGCCATCAACGATTGTTGTTTCGTCTTTGGTGATCTGTACTTTCTTAGCAGTACCCAGCATGTCCATAGTGACGTTTTCCAATTTCATGCCCAGATCTTCTGAGATGACTTGGCCGCCTGTCAGGATTGCGATGTCTTGCAACATGGCTTTGCGGCGATCGCCGAAACCAGGTGCTTTGACAGCTGCGATTTTCAAACCGCCGCGCAGTTTGTTGACAACCAAAGTTGCCAGCGCTTCGCCTTCGACGTCTTCTGCAATGATCAACAGTGGTTTTTGTGATTGGATCACTGACTCCAACAATGGAACCATCGCTTGCAAAGAAGACAACTTCTTCTCGTGCAACAAAATCATGCAGTCATCAAGCTCTGCAGTCATTTTTTCTGGGTTGGTCACGAAATATGGTGACAGGTAACCGCGGTCGAATTGCATGCCTTCGACAACAGTTGTTTCTGTTTCCAGACCTTTGTTTTCTTCAACAGTGATAACGCCTTCGTTGCCAACTTTTTGCATCGCGTCTGCGATCTGACGACCGATTTCTGCTTCGCCATTGGCTGAAATTGTACCAACTTGTGCCACTTCGTCGCTGTCCGCAACAGGGCGGGCCATTGCACGGATCGCGTCAACAACTTTAGCAGTTGCCATGTCGATGCCACGTTTCAGGTCCATTGGGTTCATACCCGCTGCAACGGATTTCATGCCTTCTTTTACGATGGCTTGGGCCAGAACAGTCGCGGTTGTTGTACCGTCGCCTGCTTCGTCGTTGGTGCGCGATGCCACTTCTTTGACCATCTGCGCGCCCATGTTCTCGAACTTGTCCTCTAGTTCGATTTCTTTCGCAACTGAAACACCGTCTTTCGTGATGCGCGGTGCGCCGAAAGATTTGTCCAAAACAACGTTACGACCTTTTGGGCCAAGTGTTACTTTTACAGCATCCGCTAGGATGTTGACACCGTTCAGCATGCGATTGCGTGCGTCTGTGCCGAATTTGACGTCTTTAGCAGCCATTGTGCATTTCCTCGTCTAAATAAATTTCGTTAGTGTGTGCGCGACTTAGGACAAAATGCCCAAGATATCGCTTTCTTTCATCATCAACAGTTCTTCGCCGTCAACGGAGACTTCTGTACCCGACCATTTGCCGAACAGAACTTTGTCGCCTTCTTTGACTGCCATAGCGATCAATTCGCCGCTGTCTTTGCGGGCGCCTTCGCCACATGCTACGACAAGACCTTCGGCTGGTTTTTCTTTTGCGCTGTCTGGAATGATCAGACCACCAGCTGTTTTTTCTTCGCTTTCAACTCGACGAACGAGCACACGATCGTGAAGCGGTTTCAATGCCATCTCTGAGGCTCCTTAGCAATAATTATATAGTTTAGGTTTTTCGACCTATTAGCACTCACCCTGTGTGAGTGCTAACGGTGCATAGTTAGGTAAGCGAAAGGGCCGAGTCAACACCCGGCCCTGAAAATAATCCAAAAAAATTGAACGGATCAGCCCGCCAATCCGCGACCCTTTAACAAAGCATCCACTTGGGGCAATCGGCCACGGAATGCCGTATATAATTCTTCGGGATCGCGTGACCCACCTGTGGACAAAATATTGCGTTCCAGCGACGCGGCAGTCGCAGGGTCAAAGGGATTTTGTAATTCGGCAAAGGCCTCAAACGCGTCCGCATCCATCACCTCGGCCCACATATAACTGTAGTAGGCGCTGGCATAGTAGCCACCAGAAAATACATGGGCAAAATGCGGTGTAGCATGGCGCATTTCAATCGCCGTGGGCATGCCCATATCGCGCAGAATTTCAGCCTGACGCTCCATCACATCACCCGTTAACGGGCCTTGGTGATATTCCAAATCCACCATTGCGCTGGCAATAAATTCAACGGTCGAAAACCCCATGTCATAATTTTGCGCACCGATCACACGATCCAGCAAATCCTGTGGAATTGGATCGCCCGTTTCACAATGCAGCGCATGTTTTTGCATGACCTCTGGCACCATGGCCCAATGTTCATACAGCTGGCTGGGCAATTCCACAAAATCGCGCGGAACCGATGTGCCAGACACCATTTCATAGGTCACATTTGACAGCATTTGATGCAACGCATGACCAAATTCATGGAACAAGGTGCGCACATCATCGGCCGACAATAACGCCGGCGTATCCTTGGCAAAGTTACAGACATTGACCACGATCGGTGATTTGACATCGGGGAATTTAGCCTGCGCCTGAATGGCCGAACACCATGCGCCCGACCGTTTTGATCCGCGAGCAAAATAATCGCCAATGAAAATCGCGATGTGTTCGCCCCCCCGCGTTACAGCCCATACGCGGCAATCGGAGTGGTACAACGGCACATCCATGGGCGCAAATTCCAAACCAAACAGGCGATTGGCACAATCAAAGGCGGCATCAATCATGCGATCCAGTTGGAAATACGGTTTGACCAATTCTTCGTCCAGATCATGTTCGGCTTGGCGGCGTTTTTCGGAATAATATCGCCAATCCCATGGCTGCAATGGTCCATCAACCCCATCAGCGCGCATCATTTGCGCCAAAATGTCTTGGTCCGCCAGTGCCTGCGTTTTTGCAGGTTTCCATACATCCATCAACAACTGGCGCACATTGTCCGAATTTTTCGCCATTTCTGTTTCCAGTTTATAGGCGGCAAAGTTTTCGTAACCCAGCAACTGCGCCATTTCGTGGCGCAAATTAATGCTTTCGGCCGCAATCGCACGGTTATCGGTATCGCCACCACGCGCGCCACGGTTTGCCCATGCCTGCTGCGCTTGGCGGCGCAATTCGCGGTTTGGGCTGAATTGTAAAAATGGCATCAACAACGACCGCGACGTGGTAATGATCGGTGCGTCAACCCCACGTTCTGTCCCTGCCGCCTGTGCAGCGCGGATCAGAAATTGCGGCAGGCCGTCTAAATCATCGGGCTGCAATTGCATGTACCAATCACGTTCATCCGCCAACATGTTTTGCGAAAACTGGGTGCCTAGTGTGGCCAGCCTCTGTTTGATCTCTTTCATCCGATCCGCTGCGGCCCCTGTCAGACCAGCACCGGCACGCACCCATGATTGATGGGTCAATTCCAAAACGCGGGCTTGTTCCGCAGTTAACCCCAAGGTCGCGCGGTTTTGATAAAGCGTATTGATCCGATCAAACAAAGGCCGCATCGCATAGATTGCCGATGAATGTGCCGCCAAGGCAGGCGACATTTCACGCATGATTGCTTCGCGTTTTTCGTTGCTATGCGCGCCAGACATTGCATAGAACGCCGGCAAAACACGGGTCAGATCCTGTCCAACCGACATCATGGCATCAATGGTGTTGGCAAAGGTTGCAGGCGCCTCTTGCTGCGCAATAGCCTGCGTTTCGGACAAATCCCGTTCCAAGGCAATTTCAAAGGCCGGTAAAAAATCGTCGTCCGAAATTTTGTCAAAGGCGGGAATGTCAAACGGCGTATCCCATGGCTGCAACAATATATTTGTCATTTCTAACTATCCCTTATTCAGTGTCGCGTCAGTCGCGTCACCAGATCCACAAATCGGACAGGCAGCCTTGGCCTTGGTCCGGAATTTTCGCACATCGCTATAGAGCGCATCATATATCATCATTTCCCCGATCAGCGGTTGTCCTGATCCCAAAATTAGCTTGATCGCTTCGCCCACCATCATGGCACCAATCACACCCGGCAGGGGTGCAAAAACGCCGGCTTCGGCGCAACTGGGTGCCAAACCTGCGGCGGGTTGTTGCGGGAAAACACATTGATAACACGGGCCAGAGGTGGCGGGGTGAAATACACTAATCTGGCCTTCCCATTGGCTAAGCGCGCCAGAGACCAGTGGTTTGCCCTGCTGCACCGCGCAGGCATTTGCCAGATAGCGGGTTTCGAAATTGTCTGACCCTTCGATGATTATGTCGAAATCGGCAAACAGGTCGGCGGCGATATCGGCGGTCAAACGACGGTGATAGGGCTGCACGGTGATAAAGGGATTTTGCGCCTGCATCATGGTCTGTGCGGAAAATACCTTGGGCGTACCGATGGCTGCGTCTTGGTGTATCACCTGACGTTGTAGGTTGGAATTATCCACCACATCGTCGTCAATCACGCCGATTGTGCCAACACCTGCTGCCGCTAGGTATTGCAACACAGGCGCGCCCAACCCGCCTGCCCCAATCACCAAAACGCGGGCATTTTTGATTTTCTTTTGTCCCGCGCCGCCAATTTCACGCATGACAATGTGACGGGCATAGCGGTTTAATTCCGTGTCAGAAAATGTGCCCTTTTTGGGCTGTGATGCCAGATTACCAGATTTGGACCGCGATTTCAGATAGGCCAATCCACGGCCATAGCCCGCGATCAGCGCGGCAAATAACCCGATCACGCCCCACAACCGAACATCGCCGCCCAGCGCCATGATCAAAGGTGATGTGGACGGCAAAACAAAATGCGCCGCAACAATCGCCAAATAAACAACGATCAACATAACCCACAAAACGCGCGTCGGAATGCCAAGGCGCCGCGCCACCAGCCACCAGATCACCGCCCCTGCGAAAATCGCAAACATTATTGTTTCCCCGTCGATCCAAATCCGCCCGACCCACGGGCAGTATCATTTAAGGACGCGACAGTCTGAAACTGGGCCTGCACAACGGGGGCCACAACCATTTGCGCCACACGATCGCCATGCGCAATATGCACAGGCTCTGTCCCCAGATTGATCAAAATCACGCCGACAGTACCGCGATAATCGCTGTCAATCGTACCGGGCGCATTGGGGATCGACACCCCCTGTTTCAGGGCCAGACCGGATCTGGGGCGAATTTGCACTTCGTATCCTTGGGGGACAGCCATGCGCAGCCCCGTGGGGATCAACGCGCGCTGCATCGGGTCCAACATGACCCCCTGTTCACGCAGATCAGGGGCAAAATTTGCCCGCAAATCCGCCCCAGCAGAGCCGGATGTTTCATAACTGGGCAGGCCTAGGGTTTGATCGGCATCATCGGCCCATTGAATTTCCAAATGTATCATTTCGCCCCCGTGGTCTGAAAATGATCAGCAATGGCTTGTGCCAGTTTTTGACCTGTTTCCACTTTGCTCAGACGCGGCCATGGGGTCGCACCGCTGTCGGTAATCAAATTCACCTGATTTTCGGACCCGCCCATAATGCCAGTTTCGGGCGACACATCATTTGCCACAATCCAATCACACCCTTTGCGATGGCGCTTGGCGGTGGCGTTTTCGATCACATCATTCGTTTCCGCAGCAAAACCCACCACCAACGCGGGCCGTTGATCGGTCAATTGCGCGACATGCGCTAGAATGTCAGGGTTTTCTGTCAGGCTCAGCGCCGGCAATGCGCCGGCCACCTTTTTCACTTTCTGCGATGACGCATTTTCAACGCGCCAATCGGCGACGGCTGCTGCGAAAATGGCTGCATCAACAGGCAGCTGATCCATGACCGCCGCCATCATTTGCGCCGCCGTTTCAACGCGAATTTCGGTAACGCCCTGCGGTGTTGGCGCATCTGCTGGCCCCGTAACAAACATCACATCAGCCCCCAAATCGCGCAGGGCTGCCGCAATCGCCGCGCCTTGCGCACCAGAGGATCGGTTCGCGATATAGCGCACCGGATCAATCGGTTCATGCGTCGGCCCAGAGGTCACCAAAACCCGACGCCCCGCCAAGGGTTTGGGGCCAAAATGTTCGGATATGGCCGCCATGATTTCAGCTGGTTCCGCCATGCGCCCCACACCAAATTCGCCGCAGGCCATACCGCCAGAATTTGGCCCCACAAAGGCAACACCATCATCACGCAATTGGCGCAGATTGCGCTGTGTCGCGGGGTGGTCCCACATGCGCACATTCATCGCAGGCGCCATTAAAACAGGCGTATCCGTGGCCAATAGCAACGTGGTTGCCAAATCATTGGCCTGCCCCTGTGCCAGCTTGGCCATAATATCGGCGGTTGCAGGGGCGACCACGACCAAATCGGCAGATCGCGACAATTGGATATGCCCAATTTCCGATTCCTGCGTTAGATCAAATAAATCCTGATGTACCGTTTCGCCCGCCAGCGATGACACGGATAGGGGCGTGACAAATTCTGCCGCCGCGCGTGTCATGACGGGTGTCACTGCCGCACCCGCATCGCGCAGACGGCGGATCAATTCCAACGATTTATACGCCGCAATCCCGCCTGTAATGATCAACAGAATTCTTTTGCCAGTTAGCATGAAACGCCCCTTTCAGTTGCCCCTAACACTATGGGGATAGCCGCACCCTGTGCAAGGGCGTTTTCACCCGCCCGAGGCAAAAGACGCGCAGGGATCGGGCCGCGCCATTGGTTGCGTGGTAAGCGTTTGATCAAACTGACCAAAGTCTGCAGTGCCCTCTTCGCGCAGGCCAAGGGCAAAGACATCTAGATCAGGCCGCGCCGCAGCGATATAGACAGGCACCCCCCAATCTGTTCGGGCATGTCCATTGCCCGTAATCACCGCCACAGGGGCGCCATACAGGTCCAGTGCCGCAACGGCAGCGCGCGCCAAGACCGCATCACGATATCGCTGTAAATCGACCATGACGGGCAACATTTCCCCAGGCATCGCATTGCAATGGGCCAATAACTGCGCCTGTTCGCGCAATGCCTGTTGATCGGCGTCTAGTGGCTGATCCAAGCCAAATCGCGCCGCCTGCTGCGCCCCAAAGGACGCGACAACACCCTGTGCCATGACTGCACGCATATCATCACGCGGCACGCCTGCCCCAATAATTGGGCGATTGCCTACGGCATCAAACACAGGCGCATAAATTTCAAAACTTGGCCAACCCGATTGATCCCACTGCGTCACATCGCGAATATCATCTGCGCCGCGGTCCGGCAGGTCCATCACGGCCTGCGCCTGCTGGGGGGTCAACATTTCAAACACAACCGCACTGGGGGCGATACGGCCAATCCACTGGGCCTGAATGTCATGATGGGCAGGATTATCGTGTATTTCGCCCAACAAAAAAATGTCCTGCGCAGTCGCATTGACCGCACAGGACACTAAGCACACGAGAGTTAAGAAGAGTTCCTTAAACATCACAAAAAGTGATGTAGTTCGTTCGAATTTTTTTCAAGGAATTTTCGCATCTTTCCATATGCAGCGGCCTCTAGCTGGCGAATACGCTCTTTGGACAGGTTCAATTCCTTACCCAAACTTTCCAAGGTGCGGGGGGTATCGACCAGCATGCGTTCGCGCACAATCATGCGTTCACGTTCATTCAGGGCAAACAGTGCGTCCTTTAACCAACCGCGCAATTGGTCTGTGTCATGCTTTTCCTCGACGATTAAATCAACCTGACTGCCTTCGTCTTCGATCAATTCGATCCATTCGCGGCCCTCTTCGTCGGTTGATTGTGTGGCGTTTAGCGAATAATCGGATCCAGACAGACGTCCATCCATCATTTGCACATCGCCCAGTGGCACACCAATTTCTTCGGCGATCAATTCATGCAGTTTGTCGCGCCCGATTGTCTCTCCGGCGGCCATCGCTTCGCGTTCAAAATGGGCCTGAACACGGCGCATATTGAAAAACAGGGATTTTTGCGAACTGGTTGAACCGGTGCGCACCAACGACCAATTGCGCATCACATAGTCCTGAATCGATGCTTTGATCCACCATACGGCATAGGTGGAAAACCGTACCCCACGATCGGGGTCAAATTTATCGGCCGCCTTCATCAGTCCCAAACCCGCCTCTTGGATCAGGTCATTTGTGGGCGCGCCATATCGTTTGAATTTTGACGCCATAGAAATAGCTAGGCGCATATAGGCATTGATCAGTCGATGCAGCGCCTGTTCATCGCGATGATCGCGCCATGCATAGGCAAGCTGACGTTCTGTGTCTGCATCCAGTATTTCGGCCTTCATGGCGCGACGGGAAAGCGAACTTACATTACTGTTATCCAAAGCCATCGTAGTTCCCCTTAGGACTGTTTCAACCAAACATTTGTTATTTTTATACTGTTTACGCGTGGCCCTGCGACTTGGATCAAAAAGGGTTCAAAAAACTTACCAAAATTCCGACATATTTTGCTAAATCCCTATTTTTATTAAAAATTTAAGCGACAGATTAATCATTTAGAAACCTTTGGCGCTTTACACCAAAGCAAAGGAGGCAGCATGATAACACGGGCATATAGCGTCTGTTTCGAAGGGATTGAGGCGCGTTTGGTTGAAATCGAATGTGTGGTGGCAAATGGGTTGCCAAATTTCACAATCGTCGGCCTGCCAGACAAAGCCATATCCGAGGCACGCGAACGCATCCGCGCGGCACTGGGGGAATTGTCAATCGCCCTACCGTCAAAGCGGATCACCATCAATTTGATACCTGCTGACCTGCCCAAAGAGGGCGCGCATCTGGATTTACCCATCGCCTTGGCGATGCTGGCGGCCTTGGATATTGTCCCGCCAGAGGATGTCGAAAACGCCATTGCCATTGGGGAATTATCGCTGGACGGGCGGATAAACCCAGTTTCGGGCGCCCTGCCCAGCGCGCTAAAGGCCGCTGAATTGGGTAAACATATGTTTTGCCCAGCGCCCTGCGGCGCAGAGGCGGCATGGATTGACGCCACCAGGGTGATTGCCGCACCCAGTTTACTGGCACTGATCCAGCACATGACAGGGCAAACCATCATTGCCCCGGCCACACCGCGCAGCAGCCATGTTTTACCCAGCGGCCGCGATATGTCCGATGTCAAAGGCCAAGAACGCGCCAAACGGGCGCTGGAAATTGCAGCGGCGGGGCGTCACCATGTACTGATGGTGGGCACACCGGGTTCGGGCAAATCAATGCTCGCCGCGCGATTGCCATCGATCCTACCCCCGATGACGGCCCAAGAAGCGCTGGAAACATCAATGATCCATTCGCTTGCGGGAACGCTGGGGGCGGATGGTTTGCAACACACGCGCCCCTTTCGTGACCCGCACCATACCGCGTCTATGGCTGCCATTGTGGGCGGTGGTCGTGGGGCCAAACCAGGGGAAATATCGCTGGCCCATAATGGCGTGTTGTTCTTGGACGAATTTCCGGAATTTCCGCGAAATGTTTTGGAAACCCTGCGCCAACCATTGGAAACGGGCCAAGTGGTCGTGGCGCGCGCCAATGCACATATTCAATACCCTTGCAAATTCAGTCTGATTGCAGCGGCAAACCCCTGTAAATGCGGATACCTATCCGATCCGGACCAAGCCTGCAGCCGCGCGCCGCAATGTGGTGCAGATTATATGGCCCGCATTTCTGGGCCACTGTTGGATCGGTTTGATCTGCGCATTGATGTGCCTGCTGTGCATTATCGCGATTTGACCAACACGCAGCATCTTGAAAGCAGCGCACAAATCGCGGATCGCGTGTTGGCCGCCCGAACACGGCAAAGCGAACGGTATGATCAATTACCGCAAGTCACCACAAATGCGGATTTACAGGGTGCCGATTTGGAACACCACGTCAACCTGTGCCCCACCGCTGCGGGTTATTTTGACACGGCGGCCGAGCGATTGAAATTAACAGCCCGCGGGTATCATCGCATTTTGCGCGTGGCGCGCACCATCGCCGATCTGGATGATGCACCTGATATCGAAAAACACCACCTTGCCGAAGCGATCAGTTTCCGAATGCCGCAAACGGTCGCCTAGGCGCGCTTGGCCTCGATCACTTGCCAAATCTTTTCGGCGACGTTGATCCCGTCAAAGCGTTCCAATTCTTGGATCCCCGTGGGCGATGTGACGTTGATTTCGGTCAAATAATCGCCAATCACATCGATCCCGACAAAAATCTGGCCATGTTCACGCAATACCGGACCGATGGCAGCACAGATTTCGCAGTCACGCTCTGTCAGCTCGACCTTCTCGGGGCGGCCGCCGACGTGCATATTTGACCGCGTTTCACCCGCGGCAGGCACACGGTTAATCGCACCGATGGGTTCGCCATCGATCAAAATCACCCGTTTGTCGCCCTGCGTCACCGCCGGCAAATATTTCTGCGCAATCAACGGTTCGCGTGAAAACCCAGTGAACAATTCAAACAGGGACGACAGATTGCGATCGTCTTGGGTCAGGCGGAACACACCGGCGCCGCCGTTGCCGTACAGCGGTTTTACGATGATATCGCCATGCTGATCCTTAAACGCGCGTAAATTGTCGATATCGCGTGCAATCATGGTGGGCGGTGTCAGGTCAGGGAATTTCAAAACCAACAATTTTTCGGGGAAATTGCGGACCCAAAACGGATCATTGACCACCAATGTTTTGGGATGCACCAGGTCCAACATATGTGTTGTGGTGATGTAATGCATATCAAAGGGCGGGTCCTGCCGCAGCCAGATCACATCGAAATCGGCCAAATCAACCGTTACCATATCGCCCAAAATTGCAGGGGTATCTGCCACCCGTTGCACCTGCATCGGATATCCGCGCGCGGTCAGCCGACCCTGATCGAATGCCAGCTGATCGGGGGCATAGTAAAACAATTCGTGCCCGCGGGCTTGTGCCTCTTCTGCGATGCGAAAGGTGCTGTCCGCGTTGATATTGACTGATCCAATCGGATCCATTTGGAACGCTATCTTCATCGAATTCCCCAAAATATTGTTTGATCCTTAAATGACCTGTCTGACCACATTTATCAATGGGCATTTATACCATTAAAAATTCGGCCAAGGCATTTACACGGATATCCACGATACCATTTTGATCCACCAAGACAGCATCAAAGCGTTGATGTTGATCGGGTCGGTTCGCCAGATAGGTTTGCGCGCTGGCGCATATTCGCTGCGCTTGGCGCGTGGAAATACGCTCTGCGGCTATGTCATGGGTCTGGGCGGCTTTGACCTCGGCAAAGATGATGGTATCGCCAAGCTGCACGATCAGATCAATTTCCCCGCCAGCCCCACGCCAGCGTTTTGCCAAAATTTGCGCCCCAAGTCGTTGATAGGCCTGTTCCGCGGCCAACTCTGCGGCATGGCCACGGTGATAAGAAATTCTACCCTTTATTTTGTGACCCACTGTTTTGCGACCCCAGTGCCAGTGCCATTTGATATATTTCACGCTTGGGCCGGCCGGTGGCCTGCGCCACCGCATCGGCGGCATCACGAACGGACATTTGGCCCAGCGCCTGTTGTAACTGCTGTTCTATATCCTCGGGGTTAACAGTTGGTTTATCTGCACGATCAATCAGGACAACGATTTCGCCCTTGACCGATTGGCCTGCGACGCGATCTGCCAGTTCTGACAGGGTGCCGCGCTGGATATCTTCGAATTTTTTGGTCAGTTCACGCATGTACACCGCAGCGCGATGGCCCCCCATCACATCGGCGGCATCTGACAACATCGCGGCCAAACGCTTAGGCGATTCATAAAATATCAAGGTCGCAGGAATATCCATCAATTCAGACAGTTTTTTGCGTCGCTGGGATTTGGAATTGGGCAAAAAACCTTCGAATAAAAAACGATCTGTCGGCAATCCCGCCAATGTCAGCGCGGTGATGCAGGCGCTGGGCCCCGGCGCCGAGGTCACCAAATGGCCCTGTGCGGCGATATCTTTGGACAGATGATAGCCCGGATCTGCAATTAATGGCGTTCCAGCCTCGGATGCATAAGCAACCGACAGACCCTGTTCGATCCATTGGGCCAATTTATCCCGCACGCGGTCGCCGCTGTGATCATGATAGGCGACCAAGGGCCGATCCCCTAATGCAATTCCGTGTATTTCCAACAGCTTGCGCATGCTACGCGTATCTTCGGCGGCGATAATGTCGGCACTGGCCAAAATATCCAAGGCCCGCAGCGTGATATCCCGCGCCGTCCCAATCGGTGTTGCAACAAAATATAATCCAGCAGCTAATTTGACGTGTTTGTGATTCATGGCTGGACCCTTTGGGATATGGATTCTATCGTCACCCCCAAGGTAAAATATAATGGGATTGGGAGACGAAATAATGTTAGGTAGCTTTCTTTCAGGGTTTTTTAGTATTCGCAAGGTTTTTGCTATTGGGGCGCTGTTGGGTTTAATGGCCTGTGACGAAATGCCGGCAGTGAAAGTGCCGAAACTGGACCTGTCGAAACCAATTCCGGTGGCATTGCTGGTGCCTAAATCAGATGCTGACATCGCTAGTTTGGCAAAATCACTAGAAAATGCTGCGCGGCTGGCTGTGCAGGAATCACCCGATGTAGAGATTGATTTGCGCGTCTATGACACCGCAGGCAATGAAACCATTGCGGCCCAAGTGGCGCAGCAGGCCGTCGACGACGGCGCGCAGATCATTCTGGGCCCGCTGCGGGCGGAAACGTCGAATGCAGCGGCCGTAGCTGTTGCAGATGATGGCGTGAATGTGATCAGTTTCTCTAATAACCCCACAATTGCGGGTGGCAACCTGTATGTATTGGGCAAAACATTCGATAATACAGCCGAGCGGTTGTTAGAATTCGCCGCAGCCCAAGGCAAATCCCGGGCTGTTGTCGCGTATCCAAACAACATAGAAGGCACATTCGGCCTACAGGCGTTTCGCAAAGCGGCCCAGAAATCAGGCATCGCAATTGTAAGCGAACAGGGATTTGAATTCAACGAAACAGCTGTGGTAAACGCAATCCCGATGATCCGCGCGGCCGTCGAAATTGAACAGGCAGATTTATTACTGCTGACATCGAACAGTTCAGGCGCCCTGCCATTGTTGGCCCAACTGCTGCCTGAAAACGGTGTCGACCCGATGGCTGTTCAATATGCCGGTTTGGGGCGCTGGGATGTTCCAGCGCAGATGTTGGATTTGCCGGGCGTTCAAAACGGATGGTTTGCAGTGCCAGACACCGCCAGCAACGAAAATTTCGCAACCCGTTATGAATTGGTCAATGGTGGGCGCCCACATAATTTGGCCAGCCTAGCCTATGACGCGGTGTCCATAATCGCGCAAATCGGACGCGGTGACGGGGGCGCGGTGTTATCTGCACAAAATTTAACCAATCCGAATGGTTTCAAAGGCGTCGATGGCATTTTTCGCTTGAAAAATGACGGCACAAACGAAAGAGCACTATCACTTGCACAAATTATCGAAAAACAGGTAACGATCCTTGACCCTGCCCCACGCGCCTTCTCAATCGGGGGATTTTAATCCCGACTGCATCACGCCATCATTGGATTCAGGCGGTCTGATATGTCCGCCTGATGATATTTTTGATGTGGGTGCATTTTATCGCGCGACCTTGGCGCAGGTCGGCGATATAGCGTCAGATGATTTGCGCAAATTGGTGATTTCCGATCTGCGCACACGGCGCAAATCAGGGATGGATCGGATCAAAGCGGCCTTTATCGAAAATCCGCGATCAGCCACGCAGGCAATCCGCAGCTATACATGGTTGACCGATTGTTTGGTGAAATCCGTCTGGGTCACGGCCAGCGAATATTTGCACCCCATTCACACCCCGACCGAGGGGGAAAAATTGTCCGTTTTGGCAGTGGGTGGCTATGGGCGCGGTGAAATGGCCCCATTCAGCGATGTCGATTTGCTGTTCCTTACCCCGTACAAAGTGACCCCATGGGCCGAATCCGTTGTCGAAAGCATGTTGTATATGCTGTGGGATCTGCGGCTAAAGGTGGGGCATTCCACCCGAACCGTGTCCGATTGCATTCGCTTGGGCAAAGAAGATTTCACAATCCGCACCGCGATGTTGGAACACCGCCATATTTGCGGAGAAGCACCCCTAGCCAAAGATCTAGATAACCGCCTGAGGCAAGAGTTATTCCAAGGAACCGAGCGCGAATTTGTCGAGGCAAAATTAAACGAACGCGATGCACGTCACACAAAACAGGGCGGCCAACGCTATATGGTCGAACCCAACGTGAAAGAGGGCAAAGGCGGTTTGCGCGACCTGCAATCGCTGTTCTGGATTGCAAAATATGTGCATCACGTCGAAACCACCGCCGAACTGGTGGCCAAGGGGGTGTTTCAACCCGACGAATACGCCACATTCGCGCGCGCTGAAAATTTCCTGTGGGCCGTGCGATGTCATATGCATTTATTGGCAGGGCGCGCGACAGAACAGCTGTCATTTGATTTACAGGTCCAAGTGGCCGAGGCCATGCAATACGCGAACCGCGAAGGGCGCCGTTCGGTGGAAATCTTTATGCAAGATTATTTCCGCCACGCCACACGGGTTGGGGATCTGACACGCATTATCCTGACCGCGCTTGAGGCGACGCATGCCAAGGACGCGCCCCTGCTGGAACGGATTTTCCGCAAACGTCCCCGTATCAAACCCGAATATCGCGTTGTTCATAACCGTTTGGCGTTGAAATCGCCCGACAACTTTATCCAAGATAAACTGAATATCCTGCGCATTTTCGAAGAGGCCCTGCGCACTGGATTGTTGATCCACCCAGATGCCATGCGCCTAATTTCAGCAAATTTGGATAAAATCGACGATGACATGCGCAATAATCCAACCGCGCAGCGTATTTTTGTGGATTTGTTGCTAAAACACGGCAACCCAGAACGCGCGTTACGGCGGATGAACGAATTGGGGGTATTGGCGGCCTTTATTCCCGAATTTGAACCCATCGTGGCAATGATGCAGTTCAACATGTATCACAGCTATACGGTCGATGAACACACGATCCAATGTATTTCGAACTTGGCTGAAATTGAACGCGGCGAATTGCAAGAAGAATTGCCAATCGCGTCGTCCATCTTGGACGAGGGGATCAATCGCAAAGCGATCTATGTCGCCCTGCTACTGCATGACATCGGCAAAGGTCGCCCCGAAGATCATTCGATCCTAGGCGCAAAAATCGCCCGCAAAGTAGCCCCGCGTTTGGGATTAAACGCAGAAGAGGTCGAAACCATTGAATGGTTGGTGCGCTATCACCTGTTGATGTCGGATATGGCGCAAAAACGCGATATCGCCGATCCGCGCACGGTACGCGATTTTGCGCGGGCTGTGAAAACTGTGAAACGGTTGGACCTGCTGACTGTGTTGACGGTCTGCGATATTCGCGGCGTTGGCCCAAATACATGGAACAACTGGAAAGCGGCCCTGATCCGCGCGCTTTATCGTCAGACCCGTCTGGTGCTAGAGGATGGGATGGAGGCCGTGACCCGCGAAAACCGCGGGGCCGAGGCACAGGTTGCGCTGAAACAGGCATTGCGCGACTGGCCCGGCACGGACCTGAAAATAGAAATGGATCGCCACTACGGCCCCTATTGGCAGGGGCTGCATGTAACCGCGCATGTGGTGTTTGCCAATTTGTTGCGCGGCATTGAAACCGATGAAATTCGGCTGGATCTGCACCCAGATGTGGAACGTGATGCCACACGGATTTGCTTTGCCTTGGTCGATCATCCCGGTATTTTTTCACGCCTTGCGGGCGCATTGGCGCTGGTTGGGGCAAATGTCGTAGACGCGCGTACCTATACATCCAAAGATGGCTATGCAACGGCCGCATTCTGGGTCCAAGACGGCGACGAAGGCCCCTATGAAAGCAGCCGCCTGCCCCGTCTGCGCAGCATGATCGAAAAAACCCTAAAAGGCGAAGTCATCGCACGCGATGCGATGCAAGAAAAAGACAAATTCAAAAAGCGCGAAAAAGCGTTTCGGGTGTCAACTTCTGTCACCTTTGATAATGATGGGTCCGAAATCTATACCATTATTGAGGTCGACACACGCGACCGCCCCGGATTGTTGTATGATCTGACCCGCACCTTGGCCAATATGAACATCTATATTGCGTCTGCCGTTATTGCGACCTATGGCGAACAGGTGGTAGACACATTTTACGTCAAGGACATGTTTGGACTTAAGTTCTATAACGAAACCAAACAACGTGCCATCGAACGCAATCTGCGCGACGCCATCGCCAAGGGCGTCGAACGCGCCCAAGGATAACACATAGGGATAACATATGCTGCGATCCATCATGACAGTGGGATTTTGGACCTTGCTCAGCCGTGTGCTGGGCATGGTACGCGAAATTTTGCTGTTTGCCTTGATTGGCGCGGGTCCGGTTTTGGATGCCTTTGTCGCAGCCTTTCGCCTGCCCAATATGTTTCGCCGGTTCTTTGCCGAAGGGGCCTTTAATGCGGCCTTTGTTCCCATGCTTTCCAAGCGATTGGCCGATGATCGTGATGCGGTTGGCTTTGCCAATCAGGCGATGGGCGGATTGGCCTTTGTGGTGATGATCCTAACCGCTGTTGCGATGATTTTCATGCCTGTCTTGGTTTGGATCACGGCCAGCGGGTTTGCGGGGGATACACGGTTTGACATGACCGTGGATTACGGGCGCGTGATGTTTCCCTATATCCTGTTCATATCATCCGCCGCCCTGTTGTCGGGGGCACTGAATGCCAAGGGACATTTTGCAGTGGCCGCCGCAGCGCCTGTATTTTTGAACATCTTAGTCATCGCGGCGCTGGGGCTGTCATGGATCATGGACGGGCGGCATATATCCTATCTGATTTGGTCAATCCCTGTTGCGGGTGTTGTGCAATTGGCCATGGTCTGGGTCGCCTGTCACAAGGCCGGATTGCCCATCACACTATCCCGCCCCAGATTGTCGCCCGACATGAAACAACTGATCCGCATTGCAGTTCCGGCTGCTTTGGCCAATGGGGTGGTTCAGATCAATTTGTTGGTTGGGCAACTGGTATCGTCACAATATACCGGCGCCGTCAGCTGGCTGTATGGTGCGGACCGATTGTACCAGCTGCCCTTGGGCGTGGTGGGCATTGCCGTGGGATTGGTATTGCTGCCCGAATTATCCAAACGGCTGCAAACACATGATGATGCCGGTGCCAAAGATGCATTCAATCGTGGAACCGAAATTGCGCTGGCACTGACGCTGCCTGCGGCGGTCGCATTGTTTGTGATCCCTGTTCCATTGGCGTCCATGCTGTATGAATATGGTGCGACGGGGCGCGACGATATTTTGGCCATAGGACTGGCAACCGCCATTTATGGTTTGGGCCTGCCTGCGTTTATTTTGCAAAAACTGCTACAGCCCCTGTTTTTCGCGCGCGAAGATACAAAAACACCGTTTCGCTTTGCAGTGTGGTCCATGATCATAAACGCCGCGCTTGCACTGGGGCTGATGCCGTGGTTGGGCTGGATTTCGGCCGCTGTCGCCACGACCCTGTCATCGTGGGTCATGGTCGCCCTATTGGCAGGGTCTGCCCGCAAGTTTGGGGATGTGGCGCGCATCAGTCCAACGGTTAAATCCCGTGTCCTAAGGATGTGTATTGCATCAGGGATCATGGGCGCCACCCTGTGGTGCATGGCCATGGTTGTGATGGATTATGCCGCAGATGCCCCCAGTCGGATCGCCCTTGCACTGGGGTTAATCGCGCTTGGTATTGTGGTCTATGGGATCGCTGGGCGCAGCTTAGGCGCGTTTGATGTACAGGACCTGAAATCCAGCCTACGCCGCAGCCGTTAATCGCGTCGAATGGCCGCCAGAATACGTCGCAGCCCGCCGGGGGCTACAAAAAATGAAATGCCAAAGCCTGCAAAAAACGCAGCCAAATCAGCGATCCAGGTGAAATTCGACCCAAAGAGCATACCAAATAACAACTGCACGCCCATTAGCATTGCAATCAATGTAAACGCCTGTGCCTGTGGTCCGTGACCTGCACGCAGCGCCACCCAGTTCAGGAACGAATAGGCCCCAATCAACCCATAGATCCCAACAAAACTGCCAAACAGCCATTCCGTTTCAGGTGCAAACACAGAAAAGACAACGGCAGCCACAATGGCTGATACAAAATATATCACCAACGTGGCCCATTCAGAAAACACCTGTCCCACCATGCGCCCCATTGCCAGCAATAACGCAATGGCGATCCCTGCCCCGACAGTGGACCCATTTACAAACGAATACGTCACAAAGCGCACCAACAAATCGGTCGGATATTGCCCCTGTTCCAACATCCACCACAATACAGCAGGTGTCAGCGCATAATCGCTGACCGCGGCATTGCGCCAACCAATGGCAGATGCGTCCCCTAAAATCCCCATAGAGCCCAGAACAAAAATTACCTCGATCCCAGCAATGAAAACGAACAATCCCATAATGACAGATGGCATTGGGTTTAGGATAGGCTGTGGGCGATTGTGATCCATTTGGTCCTCTTGCTTGACGTGGTATCACCCTAGGGTTAGACGGTTTGCAACAAAACTTCTAGTCGGAGAATATAGATGACTGATGCGGCGACCACAGACGTAAACGCCAAATTCACCCCGCGCGTGTTTTCCGGGATAAAACCATCCGGTGGTTTGACCTTGGGCAATTACCTAGGCGCGATCAAACGCTTTGTTGATATGCAGGGTGGGGATTTTGAAACCATCTATTGCGTGGTCGATCTGCATGCCATCACCGTCTGGCAGGACCCGTCCGAGCTGCGCAATGCCACCCGCGAAGTGGCCGCAGGTTTCATCGCATCCGGCATCGACCCTGAAAAATCGGTTTTGTTCAATCAATCCCAAGTGTCCCAGCATGCCGAATTGGGATGGTTGTTCAACTGTGTCGCCCGTGTCGGTTGGATGAACCGCATGACACAGTTCAAAGACAAAGCAGGATCAAACGCGGAAAAGGTATCTTTAGGCCTTTATGCTTATCCATCACTGATGGCCGCGGATATTTTGCTCTATCACGCCACGCATGTCCCAGTGGGCGAGGATCAAAAACAACACGTCGAATTGACCCGCGATATTGCGCAGAAATTCAATCACGATTTCAAGGTGGATTTTTTCCCCGAAACGAAACCCGTGATCGAAGGCCCAGCCACGCGCGTCATGAACCTGCGTGACGGGTCCAAGAAAATGTCAAAATCGGGTGAAAGCGATATGGAACGCATCAACATGACCGATGATGCCGACACCATCGCCAAAAAATTCAAAAAGGCCAAAACCGATCCAGAACCACTGCCCGACACGTTGGACGGACTGGCGGGCCGCCCCGAGGCGCGCAATCTGGTCGATATCTATGCCGCACTGTCCGATCAAACATCGCAACAGGTCATTACAGAATATGCCGGCGCAGGCTGGGGCAAATTCAAACCCGCACTGGCGGATTTGGCAGTCGATAAATTGGCCCCCATTTCCACAGAAATGTCACGTCTGATGGCGGACCCTGCCGAAATTGACCGCATTTTGGCCCGCGGTGCAGAACGCGCGCGCGACATCGCGCAGCCCATTTTGCAGCAGGCCTATGATATTGTCGGGTTCGTTAGGTAACATCCGATCAACGCATCTCTTTGCAGTTTTAGAAACCATATGTGCTGGGGCCTGAAATTGGGGTGCGTTGTGTGCAGCCACGTTCTTCTTGACACAGGCGCATTGCTAGCGGCAGACTAAGCACTGCAAAATCGCTATGAATGGGGAACCAGATGCGCAAGTTCTTGGTCGTATTAGACGACAGCCGCGAATGCCTGAATGCCATGCGGTTTGCCGCAATGCGGGCATCTAAATCAGGGGGTGGTGTCGCAATTTTGTCGGTGATTCCCCCAGATGAATTCAATCATTGGATCGGTGTCGGCGACCTCATGCGCCAAGAGGCCCGCGAACGTATCGAGGCGCACTATGAGGTGTTTGCCAAATGGATGCGAGATCGGCAAAACATTGATCCCGAATTGCACATTCGCGAAGGCGAAGCCGTTACCGAAATTTTGGCCCATATCGAATCTGACCCCGAAATCGGCATTTTGGTTTTGGGCGCGGGCTTAGACAAAAAGGGGCCAGGCCCCTTGGTCAGCCAGCTGTCGAAAAACGCAGGCACTCTGCCCTGTCCAATCACTATCGTCCCGGGCAATCTGACCAAGGAACAACTTGACGCCCTGACATGAACACACAATCGATCCATGCGTTTGCGATCACTGTTCCCGACTATGACGACGCGATTGATTATTATTGCGGTATCTTGGGGTTTGAACTTATCCAAGACACACGGCTCACACCAGACAAACGCTGGGTATTGATCCGCCCCAAGGGCGCGCAAGGATCCAACATCCTTTTGGCGCGCGCCGCATCCGCAGAGCAAAGCGCAAGCATTGGCAATCAAACCGGCGGACGGGTGTTTATATTTCTGAACACCGATGATTTTGAACGCGACTACGCAGCCTATCGCGCCAAAGGGGTCGCATTCATCGAAACACCCCGGCGCGAAACATATGGCGTCGTATGCAAATTCCGCGATCGGTTTGGGAACCTTTGGGATTTGCTTGAGCTAACACAATCTCTTTAGAATCGGTCTAAGTTACTTGACATTACTGGTCCGAAATTCCATATCTTGGGCGAGAGATGGAGCCCAGTCATGTTTATTCAAACCGAATCCACACCAAACCCAGCGACACTGAAATTCCTGCCCGGTCTAACCGTGCTTGAGGATGGAACAGCCGATTTTCCATCCGCAGATGGTACAGAATCGTCACCACTCGCCCAGCGTATCTTTGCGGTATCTGGCGTTTCGGGTGTGTTTTTGGGCCGTGATTTTGTCACAGTGACCAAATCTGACGACGTGGATTGGGATCACATCAAACCATCCCTATTGGGCGCGATCATGGAACATTACCAATCGGGCCAACCTGCATTAATCGGGGCTGGCGCGGCGGAACATGGCGACAACCATGATGGTGCAGATGCAGAAATCGTCGGTCAAATCAAAGAACTGCTAGACACACGCGTGCGTCCAGCGGTGGCCCAAGACGGCGGGGACATCACATTTCACGGCTTTGAACGCGGTGTCGTTTACCTGCAAATGAAAGGCGCCTGCGCAGGATGCCCATCGTCAACAATGACGTTGAAAATGGGGATCGAAAACCTGCTGCGCCACTATATCCCCGAGGTGGCCGAGGTGCGCCCAGTTGAACTGTGATCCAGTCATAATCGCATTTGATACATCGGCCGCGCATTGCGCGGCCTGTGTGCTTGTGGGGGATCGCATTGGCGCAAATATTGTGAAACCAATGGCCCGTGGACAGGCAGAAACGATCCCATCCCTGCTAGACGATGTTTTGAAACAATCCGGCCAATCATGGAACACGGTCACAGCGATCGCCGTTGGGACCGGACCGGGCAATTTCACCGGAATCCGCATTTCTGTGTCACTGGCGCGCGGGCTATCACTTGCACGAAATATTCCTGCGATTGGGGTCACCCAGTTCGATGCAACATGGCTAAATGAACGCCAGAATGCGGTGGCAACTGTGCCCGCCCCGCGGGATCAGATATATTACGCCATGCGTAACAGCGGTATTGCCAGTGCGACACTGGGCCCACAATCGGACGCTGATGCACTTGGCCTGCCTGTCTTGCCACAGCTCGACACCACAACATTGGTCGAACGCATTGCGCTGGTCGCACATCAGCGCCTAGCGCAGACCGACAGACATGACAAACCGATCCCGTTTTATATCAAGCCTGCGGATGCCGCCCCGTCCAAGGATACCGCGCCACAGCGTTTGACATGACCCCGCAACAAATGGCCGATCTGCATGCGGCATCAGGACCTGATCAACGACCTTGGACCGCGGACGAATACGCCAAGGCACTGACCGATCCAAATTGCGTCGTTTCAGCAAATTCAAATGGCTTTGCCATTGGCACTGCGATCATGGACCAAGCTGAATTACATATGATCATCGTCGACCACAAAATCCGTCGATCAGGCCAGGGCCAAATCCTGATACAAGCGTTCGAACATGCCTGCCGATTGCGTGGCGCAACCAACATTATCCTAGAAGTCAGTATCGCAAATAGTCCGGCCAAAATGTTTTACGCCACGAATGGATACACACAGGTTGGGGTGCGCAAACAGTATTATAAAACCCGCAGTGGTGGTGTCACAGATGCACTTGTATTGGCGAAATCTTTGGAAACAAACGATTTGCCTGGCTGACTTTACGTTAACTTGGAAAAACTGGTTGACCATTCCGGCATATCACGGCCTTATTAGTCCATCCAAAACAAATGGAACCAGACTGAGTCTGTAATCTGTGGGAGAGAACCATGACATTTATGAAAAAAATTCTGGGCGCGACAACTGCTTTGGTTGTTGGCGCTGGCGCAGCATTTGCTGAACCTGCGTTGATTTTCGATTTGGGCGGCAAGTTCGACAAATCATTCAACGAAATGGCGTTCACTGGCGCACAACGCTGGGCCGAAGAAACCGGCAATTCATTCCGCGAAATCGAACTGCAATCCGAAGCACAGCGCGAACAAGCTCTGCGCCGTTTTGCAGAAGCGGGTGCAAACCCAATCGTGATGGCAGGCTTTGCCTTTGCATCGGCGTTGGAAACAGTTGCAGATGAATACCCCGACACAAAATTCACAATCATTGACATGGTTGTCGATAAACCAAACGTACGTTCCGTTGTGTTCAACGAACACGAAGGATCCTACCTGGTCGGTATGATGGCTGCCCAAGCATCGAAATCCGGCACCGTTGGGTTCATCGGTGGTATGGATATTCCGCTGATCCGTAAATTCGCATGCGGCTATGTCCAAGGCGCCAAAGCGGTCAACCCAGACGCAACCGTGATCCAAAACATGACCGGCACAACACCTGCTGCATGGAATGACCCCGTAAAAGGTTCTGAATTGACCAAAGCCCAAATCGCCCAAGGCGCAGACGTTGTATACGCAGCAGCAGGCGGTACAGGTGTTGGCGTTCTGCAAACCGCCGCAGACGAAGGCATCTTGTCCATCGGTGTGGACAGCAACCAAAACTATATGCACCCTGGCAAAGTTTTGACATCCATGATGAAACGCGTGGACAACGCCGTTTATGATGCCTTTACCCAAGGTGAAAATCTGGAAACCGGTTTCAATGTGATGGGTCTGTCCAACGGTGGTGTCGGCTATGCATTGGATGACAACAACGCCGCATTGGTCAGCGCCGATATGCAGGCCGCAGTTGACGCAGCAGCAGCAGCGATTGGATCGGGCGCACTGTCTGTCCACGATTACATGTCAGACAACAGCTGCCCAGTCGAATAAATCAGATGACATCGGTGCAATCACAGGGGCGGCAGGAAACTGGCGCCCCAGCCATTGAGCTGGTTGGTATTTCAAAAGCCTTTGGCCCTGTTCAAGCAAACAAAGATATTTCCATCCGCGTGATGCCCGGGACAATCCATGGTATCATTGGCGAAAATGGCGCGGGCAAATCAACCCTGATGTCCATTCTATATGGATTTTACAAAGCCGACGCAGGCGAAATTTTCATTCACGGGAAACGCACGCAAATCCCCGACAGCCAAGCCGCCATCGCAGCCGGAATCGGCATGGTGTTTCAGCATTTCAAACTGGTCCAGAATTTTAGCGTGCTTGAAAACATTATTCTTGGCGCCGAGGATGGGGCTTTATTGCGCCCGTCTCTGGCCAAAGCCAGAAAAACCTTGGCAGAACTGGCCCAAGAATATGAATTGGACGTTGATCCAGACGCATTGATCCAGGATCTGTCAGTGGGCCATCAACAACGCGTGGAAATCCTAAAGGCGCTGTATCGACAAGCCGATATTTTGATTTTGGATGAACCCACAGGCGTTTTGACCCCATCCGAGGCAGATCAGCTGTTCCGGATCCTGGGCCGCCTGCGTGAAGAGGGCAAAACGATCATCCTGATCACACACAAATTACGCGAAATCATGGACATCACGGATACGGTTTCTGTGATGCGCCGCGGTCAGATGACCGCAACAGTGCAAACATCACAGACCAATCCCCAAAACCTTGCTGAATTGATGGTTGGCCGCAAAGTGTTGCTGCAAGTCGATAAAAAACCCGCCCAGCCCGGCGCCCCAATTTTAGAGGTTGAAAACCTACACGTTTGGGACGACGCCGGTGTTGAACGGCTAAAGGGTATATCCCTATCGCTGCGCGCTGGCGAAGTGTTGGGCATTGCGGGTGTTGCTGGAAATGGCCAATCCGAATTGCTTGAGGTTTTGGGCGGCTATATGCCTGCGACGGGAACCTTGCGCATGCGGGACCACGAATTACCACTGTCGGGCCCCAACAGCGATGGAAAATCACGCCGCGATAGTGGAATTGCACATGTACCCGAGGACCGACAAACCGAAGGCTTGGTAATGGATTTCATGGCGTGGGAAAACGTCGCCTTTGGGTATCATCGCAAGGAACGCTATCAGTCCGGTATTTTCATGAACAACAGCGCAATTTACGCTGATGCCGCTGACAAAATGGAACGCTTTGACGTGCGCCCGCCAAACCCGAAATTGTCAGCCAAGAATTTCTCGGGTGGGAACCAACAAAAAATCGTCGTCGCCCGCGAAATCGAGGCCGAGCCAGATGTTTTGCTTATCGGTCAACCCACGCGCGGCGTCGATATTGGGGCCATCGAATTTATACATAAAAAAATCATCGAACTGCGTGACCAAGGCAAAGCAATTTTGTTGGTGTCCGTTGAATTGGATGAAATCATATCTTTGTCAGACCGGATCACTGTCATGTTTGATGGCCAGATTATGGGTGAACGTCTGCCGGATCAAACAGATGAAAAAGAATTGGGTTTGATGATGGCCGGTATCGCAGAGGGAATGAGATAATGCAAAAAATGCCAGCTTGGGCAGATATTGTTCTGATCCCGCTAATTTCCCTGTTTCTTGCAGCCGTCATTTCTGGATTGGTGATCATAGGCATTGGTGAGGATCCAGTTGCAGCCGTAAAAATGATGGTCACAGGGGCCGTTGGGTCCACCTATGGCTGGGGCTATACCCTGTATTACGCAACGAATTTTATGTTTACCGGTCTTGCGGTTGCGGTTGCATTCCATGCGCGCATGTTCAACATCGGCGGCGAAGGGCAAGCCATGCTGGGCGGGCTGGGTGTGGCATTGGTCGCACTTTATATTCCTTGGCCACATTGGACCCTAGCCATTATTGGTTGTTCGGTCGGGGCGGCATTGCTGGGGGCAGCCTGGGCCTATATCCCTGCAATATTGCAAGCCAAGCGTGGCAGCCACATTGTGATTACCACAATTATGTTTAACTTTATTGCGGCGGCGCTGTTGAACTATTTGCTTGTGAATATCTTGCGGCCACCGACATCTATGGACCCTGCTACCGCCAGCTTTCCAATGGCCACACATTTGCCCACGCTGCATGATCTGTTGACACCGCTTGGGATTAAGTTTTCCAAAGCTGCACCTGCAAATGTAAGTTTGGTTCTAGCCCTTTTGGCTGCGTTTTTTGTTTGGGTGCTGATTTGGCGCACAAAGCTAGGCTATGAAATCCGCGCATT
>CAZWFE010000010.1:41015-69372 GCA_964633145.1 uncultured Phaeobacter sp.
TTTTTGTTTGGGTGCTGATTTGGCGCACAAAGCTAGGCTATGAAATCCGCGCATTCGGTCAATCTGAATCCGCGGCCAAATATGCAGGCATCAACCCAGTCAAAATAACCGTTATTGCCATGCTGATTTCCGGCGCGCTTGCGGGAATGATGGCCATCAACACAACGATGGGCGAAAGCGAACGGTTGATTTTGAACATGACCGAGGGCGCTGGGTTTATCGGCATCGCAGTGGCACTGATGGGGCGCAGCCATCCGTTCGGCGTGGTTTTGGCATCAATCTTGTTCGGATTTTTGTACCAAGGCGGCGCAGAATTGGCGTTGTGGACATCCATCCCACGCGAATTGATCGTTGTGATCCAAGCCTTGGTGATTTTATTTACGGGTGCGCTGGACAACATGGTGCGCGCGCCTTTGGAAAAAATCTTTGTCAAACTGAACCGGAACAAGGGGTAAAGCCATGCAATTTTTTATCGACTTGTTAACCGTATCAGATTCGACATTGCGTTTGGCCACGCCATTGTTGTTGGCCTGTCTTGCGGGGCTGTTTTCAGAACGCGCAGGTATTTTCGACATCGGCCTAGAGGGCAAAATGCTGGCAGCTGCGTTTTTTTCGGCAGCTGTTGCCTTTGCATCAGGTTCGGTGTTCTTGGGATTATTGGCAGGGATCGCTGCATCACTGGCGTTGTCAATCCTGCATGGACTGGCGTCCATCACCTTTCGCGGCAACCAATTGATTTCCGGTGTTGCGATCAATTTCTTGGCAGCCGGCATGACCGTATTGGTGGCGCAAAGTTGGTTCCAACAAGGCGGCAGAACACCATCGTTGTTTGGGGGCGCACGGTTTGAATCACTGGATCTGCCCTTTGCCTCTGCGCTAGAGGGGGTGCCGTTTTTCGGACCAATCTATGCTGAATTGATTTCAGGCCATTCCATTTTGGTTTATCTGGCGCTGGCATGCGTGCCTGCGTCATGGTGGGTTCTGTATCGCACACGCTTTGGCTTGCGTCTGCGCGCCGTGGGCGAGGCACCCGAGGCAGTCGACACCGCAGGCATATCCGTGATCGGATTGCGTTACAGCGCAGTGATGATCTGTGGTGTGCTCTGCGGCATTGCAGGGGCCTATATGGCGACCGCGTTGCAGGCTGGTTTCGTCAAGGATATGACCGCAGGGCGCGGATATATCGCACTGGCGGCGCTCATTTTTGCCAAATGGCGCCCGTGGTATGCCCTGTATTCGTGTTTACTGTTTGGATTTTTACAGGCCTTGGCACTGCGCCCAGATTTAATCGAAAAATACGCGGGCTTTAAGGTCCAAGTACAACTGCTTGATGCGCTACCTTATGTGTTGACTGTGGTCATCTTGGCCGGCTTTGTTGGCAAAGCCATCCCCCCACGCGCAGGGGGCGAACCATATGTCAAGGAACGCTAGACGAATACCATACACCTTGCTTGCAATTTAAGCCCAGACTGCGATAATCAAATAATGCAATTTTACTTACCCATAGCAGAAGTATCGGTGAACATATTCCTGGTCCTTGGCCTGGGTGGGGTCGTGGGCATTTTATCCGGGATGTTTGGTGTTGGTGGTGGGTTTTTATTGACCCCACTTTTGTTTTTCATCGGTATCCCACCCGCAGTCGCCGTTGCGACACAATCCACCCAGATCGTGGCGTCATCAATATCAGGCGTGTTGGCCCACCTGCAACGAAAAACCGTGGATTTCAAAATGGGATCCATATTGGTGATTGGCGGATTGATTGGTGCTGCGTTTGGCGTGATCTTGTTCAATTATCTGAAATCACTGGGCCAAGTCGATCTGCTGGTGCGATTGTGCTATGTCGTGTTTTTGGGTGTGATTGGTGGATTAATGTTCATCGAAAGCCTGCGTGCGATACGCCGTCAGAAAAACGGCCATACCCCCGCAGTGCGCCGCAAACGTGGGCTGGTTGAAACATTGCCATTGAAAATGCGGTTTCGGACATCTGGCCTTTATATTTCGGTTATTCCGCCGTTGCTCGTGGGATTATGCGTTGGTGTTTTATCCGCAATCATGGGCGTTGGCGGCGGGTTCATTATGATCCCTGCAATGATATATTTGCTGCATATGCCAACCAAAGTGGTTGTTGGAACATCACTGTATCAAATTATTTTTGTGACCGCGTTCACAACGGTTTTGCATTCAGTGACCAGTCAAACAGTTGATGTTGTGTTGGCGGTATTGCTGTTGTTGGGCGCGGTGATCGGTGCACAAATTGGCACCCAAATCGGCGCAAAGTTGAAAGCAGAGCAGTTGCGCATATTGTTGGCCACGATGGTTTTGCTGGTCTGTTTCAAAATTGCGCTTGAATTGCTGATTGAACCGGCAGAACTGTATTCGATCAGCCGCGTGGCGATCTTGCCATGATCCGACTGATTTTTATCCTGTCTTTGTTTGTTGCGACCGCCCTAAGGGCAGAGGACATCGTTTTAGGTATGAACCATGACGAAGTCCAAATCACTGCCAATTTTGATGGATCAGAGATTTTGATATTTGGGGCAATCAAACGCGATGCCCCCCAGCCTGATGGGAAACTGGGCGTCATTGTGACAATCGTCGGCCCGAATGAACGCGTCAAAGTTCGCCGAAAAGAACGCAAGTTCGGAATATGGATGAACACCGACGAAATTGAAGTCGACGCTGCGCCCAGTTTTTACGCCGTTTCAACGTCGATGCCATGGCTGGACATTATTTCTGATACCGAGGATCTGCGCCATCGCATTTCAATCCCTCGTGCCATTCGTGCCGTGGACACCCGGGTCACAGATACCGAAGTATTCAATGATGCGTTAAAACGGATCCGTGAAACACAGGGCAAATTCGGTATCTACGAAAATGGCGTTTTATTGGATCAAGACACATTATTCCAAACCCGCATCCCGATGCCGGCAAATTTAACCGCCGGCGATTATAAAACGAAAATTTATTTGACCCGCGATCGTGCTGTCGTATCAAGCTTTGAAACGACCATCGACGTTCGCAAAGTCGGGATGGAAGATTTCTTATACACGCTTGCCCACGAAAAACCGTTTTTATACGCGTTACTATCGCTTGTCATAGCTGTCGTTGCGGGTTGGGGCGCATCTGCGTTTTTCCGCATACTGCGCACCCAGTAACACGGCCGCGTTTATCGTGGCGCCATGCGTATGGCACCGTCTAGTCGAATTGTTTCACCATTTAGCATGTCATTTTCAAAAATATGACAGACCATCTTGGCATATTCTGCCGGTTTCCCCAAACGCGATGGGAACGGGACCTGTTGGCCCAGTGATGTTTGCACATCTTCGGGTAGCGATTCCAAAAGCGGTGTTAAAAATAACCCCGGCGCAATGGAAACAACCCGTATACCAGTTTGTGCAAGATCGCGCGCCATTGGTAATGTCATTCCGACAATGCCGCCTTTTGATGCGGCATAGGCAATTTGCCCGATTTGCCCATCATATGCCGCGACCGAGGCAGTGTTGACAATGACCCCCCGTGCCCCATCATCCGACAAAGCGTCATTGCGTGTCATCCACAATGCAGCTTGCGATGCGATATTGAATGTTCCAATCAAGTTCACTGAAATCACTTTGGAAAACAATTCTGGATCATGCGCCTGATCGCGTGACACAGTTTTGGCCGCAGGCCCAATACCGGCGCAGTTAACGGCAATATGCAACCCACCTGCCTGCGCAACACTGGCTACGGCTGTAGCAACCTGTTGGGGGTTTGTGACATCAACCTGAATAAAACTGGCACCTGTTTCGGCCACAACTTGCGCAGCAAGCTCTGCATTCATATCGAAAATTGTAACTTGTGCGCCCTGTGCACGCAAAGCACGTACTGTCGCGGCACCCAAGCCAGACGCCCCACCTGTCACAATAGCAACTGTTTTTTCTGTGAACTGCATTTTCCATACCTCCAGTTGGTTTTCGAAACCTTGATAGAAATTTAAGCGCAGTTCAAGACATGCGAATATTACCTAGCGTCATCAAATACCATTTGTCATTTTACCGACCTTGGGGAATGATGGATCCATGACAGAAAACGCATTTGATCACAGAACAGATTTTTTTGAATTCCAATCCCTTGATACCAGGTGGATGGACAATGATGCCTATGGCCATATGAATAATGTCGTTCATTATTCATTAATCGATACGGCTGTTACGAATTGGCAAAGGGAACGTGGTTTTTTTGATTTCACTGACGTGCAGTTTTTCGTTGTCGAAAGTGGATGCAAATATCTGCAACAGGCCGCCTATCCAGACAAAATTCATCTTGGCCTATGCGTAACGCACATTGGGCGTACATCGTGGCGCTATGACATTGGTTTATTTAGAAACCAAGAGGCACGCGCATTTGCGTTGGGTTTTTTTGCACAAGTGCAGGTGGATGCCAATTCCCAGCGCCCCACCCCAATTGGTCCGCAGATTTTACAGCACTTACAATCCATTCAACGGACTTAGCTAAGGCGCGGCTGGATCACGCCCAGCGGGGTTTGGTTTTATTCAAAAATGCATCGATTCCATGCGACGCCTCTTCTGTTTCCCAAGTGTCCGCTAGTCGGATGATTGTATCCTCTATCACATCTGGATCGATACGTGGCCCCAGTGAACGCGCCAATGATTTCGATGCAGCAACTGCCCCTGGTGCGACGGATAAATACGGATCAATTTCGGCCTGCACGCGATCGGCCAAATCTGCCATGTCAACAACATCGCTGACCAAGGCTAAATCAACAGCTTCTTTGGCAGTGAATACACGCGATGACATGAAAACATGCCGCGCATTCCGTTCGCCCATTTTCGCCAACACATAGGGGCTGATGGTTGCGGGGATCAGCCCCAGCCGCGTTTCCGTGAATGCAAACTTGGTCTCTTGTGCGGCGATGACAACATCACAAACACTGCACAGGCCCACGCCACCCCCAAATGCACCGCCATGCACCTGCCCAATCAATGGCAACGGCATCGTATTCAGTGCAAACAACATTTCGGCCAGTTTTCGGGCTTGGGCCATGCGTTGGGGGCGGTCGGCCTGTATCTGTTGTTGCATCCAACCTAAATCACCACCTGCGCAAAATACGGAACCCTGCCCCGATAAAATGACAGCCCGTGCGGTTTTATCGTCACCAACAGATTTCGCAAATTGCGTCAGCTCTGAAATCATTTCACCGGACATTGCGTTGCGTTTATCAGGCCGCGCCAGTTCCAACGATATGACCCCTGCGTCGTCGCGCGTGACATTCAATGTTTCAAATTTTGCATTCATTTACGCAATTCCTTGGCAAAAACCGCAGCCGCATTCAATTTTTCGCGGTCTATTCCCGTTTCGAACCCCTGCGCATGTAGAAATTCCACGACACGTTCCGTTGCAACATTGCCCTGCGCACCAGGGGCATAGGGGCATCCCCCCAACCCACCAACGGCAGCATCAAAATCGCGCAATCCCATATCCAAAGAAACGGCAATATTATCAATCGCATGGCCTTGGGTATCATGAAAATGCCCAGCCAAGTTTTGTGCCGCAACTTGGGTCAAGACAGCGGTCAACATTTCGGTTGTTTTTTTGGGGGTTGCAGCCCCAATCGTATCGCCCAAAGACACCTGATAACATCCCAGCGCCATTAATTTTGCGGCGACGTCTGCAACCGCGCTTGGTGTTACAGACCCATCATAGGGGCAATCCGTTACACATGACACATATCCGCGCACACGCACCCCTGCATCACGTGCGGCATCCATGATCGGGGCAAAACGTTCAATGCTTTGCGCAATCGAACAATTGATGTTCGCGTGACTAAACCCCTCTGAGGCAGAGGCAAAAATCGCCACTTCGTCTGCGCCCGCTGCTAACGCATTTTCAAAGCCCCTGATGTTCGGTGTCAGCGCAGCATAGACCACACCAGGTTTGCGTGAAATCGCGGCCAGTACTTGGGCCGCATCTGCCATTTGTGGCACCCATTTCGGGCTGACAAAGCTGGTCACTTCGATATGTTTTAGTCCACATGCAGACAAGCGATCAACCAATGCAATTTTATCCTGTGTCGCGATCAAATCAGGTTCGTTTTGCAAACCATCGCGTGGGCCCATTTCGTATAGCGTTACAAAATCTGACATAACTTCCCCTTTGCTTGGCAGATTACACCTTGCGACATCCAACGCAAGGGGCGCAAAAATGAAATCTGGTTTCCCATTGCTTTTGCCCTAAATCTGGATATGGATAATGCGACCCTAGCCAAAGCGAGTAAACGAATGACACAGACGATTTCAGACATTCTGCCAGTAATCCGCGAAAAATTTGCACATGTTGATACCTGCCCTTTTTCCGGCGAACGCATCTTTTTTGAAAATGCCGGCGGTGCTTTGACGTTGAAATCGGTTGTGGACACGTCGACAAAATTTGCAGCAATTCCCGACAACCAAGGGCGCGACAACCCAGCATCACATGCGTTGGTTGATATAATCAAACAGGCCAAATCAGATGCAGCCGATTTGTTCGGCACACAAAAGGGCCAGTTTTTTGTGGGTGAAAGCGGGACCGAGCTGTTGTTTCGTCTGGTGCGCACGGCAACAGTTGGTGCGCCTGATGGTGGCAATGTCGTCGGATCAACCTTTGAACACCCCGCAACCCGCAGCGCATTGAAACATTGGGCCGAGGTGTCAGATCGCCCCTACCTAAGTGTGGCACATGATGATGCAACAGGTCTTGTGACACCGCAGGCCTATGCAGATGTCGTCAACCACAATACCCGTGTTGCCACGATTTTGCATGCCTCGCCCGTGACGGGGATGGGAGTTGATTTGGCAGGAATCGTCGCCGCCATCCGCGCCGCATCGCCTGACTGTTTTATCATCGTTGACGGCGTCCAAAACGCGGCCCACGGCACATTGGACATCGACAGTTATGATATAGACGGATATGCTATTTCCCCATACAAAATGTTTTCGCGTCATGGCTATGGCTTTGCATGGGTCGCAGACCGATTAACCGCATTAGATCATGAATGCCTGCTGGATGGGCCGCAGCAAAATTGGGAACTGGGAACACGCGACACGGGCAGCTATGCGACCATGTCGGATGTCGTAAACTATATGGACTGGCTCGGCAGCCAGGTTTGCCCATCCCCCAACCGACGCGAACGTTTGGTAGGCGCGGGGCAAGCTATATTGGCCTATGAAACCCAGTTGACCGATGCAATGATCCATGGGATTGGCAACCTCAAGGGGCTGGCGGATCTTGAAAATGTCGAAATCATTGGCGGCGTTGATAACCCATCACGCAAAGGATTGGTATCGTTTCGAATTGCGGGACGGGCATCGACTGAGTTGGTCACAGCCCTAAACGAACGTGGCATCCGAACACATACACGCAAGGCAGACCACTATTCCGGTGGGATCCTAAATCCATTGGGCTGGTCAGATTGCGTGCGCGTGTCCATGTGCCATTATAATTCCATGGATGAAATCCGCGCATTTTTGACCGCAATGCAGGATATCTCCTAAACCGGTTTGATCCAGAACTGTAACGGTTTGCCCGTTTGTTCGGGCTGATCCACGTCTTTCCATTGAAACTGCGCGGTTACACCGGTCAGTTTTTTATATCCCCGCTTGGTCCAAAACGGATCCAACGGGCGATATGATTTGGGTCGCAGTGGATGATCATCTGGGCGAATGACACCGCAAAAGGTGACATAATCAAACCCCAATTTACGCGCGTGCGCTTCGCGATATTCGAAAAAGGCATGTCCAATTCCCTGACCGCGATAGTCCGGCAACAAAACCGATTCAGCACAATAAAACAAATCGTTCAAATTATAATCTGTCTGTGCAAAGGCATCCGCGAAATCCTGTGCATGGTCATCCATCGGCGTGCCCGTTGATGCCCCCACCAATTGATCGCCATCAAACGCACCAACCAAAATCGCCGCTGCGCTATCACGATAGGTTTGCAAATATTTACGTTCATATTCGATATCGCCATCATAAAGATATGGCCAATCACGAAACACCGAAATACGCAGCTGGGCGACATCGTCCAACGCCGCCTGCAGCGCATCGCCTGTCAAAATACGCAGGTCAATCATGAAACCTGTGCAATCCAGTCGGACAAATTGTAATAGGTAACGACGCGTGTAATTTTTCCATCTGCAAGCGAAAAAAACGATCCCGCGGGTAAACAATACTGTTGCCCGTGGGCTGCCGGCAAATCACCGTCCGTTTTCAAATAGGTCCCATTGACTGTAAATTCCGCCGCGCCGCGGGTGTTGTTGTCATTTGTGAACACAACGATATCGGTCAGGTTTTCCTTGTAACAGATGTTCATATGTTCGCAAAATGATGCAAACTTGTCCTTGCCGATGCGGACTTGTCCTTCGTTGACATGGTGGGCCACATCATCAGACAGACAATCCAACATGCCCTGTACGTCACCATTATTAAACGCGTTAAAATATGTCTCGATCACGTTCATATCATTCCCCCAACGGTTTACCCCACCGTGTTATCAGCTGATCCGCGATTTGGTCGCGGGTTTGTCGATAGGCGGTTAACTTAGTGTCTCGTGTTTCGCCTAGTCCAGTTGGGTCCATAATTGGCCAATATTCGACATCTAGGTGAAAATAACGGGTCAATTCCAATGCGCGCCGTTGGCTTGCAGGGGACAAAGCCACAATCAAATCGAATGATGACAAATCATCACCCCATTGTTCCATTTCATCAAAGCTGCGGGACCTATGGCGTGACAGTTCGACCCCAATTTCTTGACATACGGCAATAGAAAAACCGTCAATTTCCAAATCATTCATGACACCGACAGATTGCACATAGGTATCGGTGCCATAAAATTTCTTCATGATCCCCTCGGCCATGGGGGATCGGACCGCATTATGGTCACAGCAAAACAGGACAGATTGTGGCATGTCCCGCAACACGATCAGCCCCCGAAATGTAGAACACAGATCAATGTGAACAACCGACGCGCCGTGTCATTATCGACGATGGCTTTGCCCTCTAGCCGCTCTGCCAGCACCCGCGCACCTTCGTTGTGGATACCACGACGGGCCATATCAATCGTTTCGATTTGGCTGGGCGGCATGTTTTTGACCGCGTCATAATAGCTTTCGCAAATGGCCCAGTAATCCTTGACGACTTGGCGAAAGGGGGACAGTGACAAATGAAACTCGACCGCGCTTTGCCCCGTCTCGGTTGCGATATCAAAGACCAGACGTTTTTCACGAATGGACAGGGCAACTTTGTACGGGCCTTCGGGCACGATGCGATCATCGCGCTTGGGCAGGTCAAATGTGTTATCCTCAAGCAAATCAAAAATCGCTACGCGCCGTTCCTGTTCAATCTCAGGCGTGGGCGGCGGCAGATTACGATCATCAAGGTCGATATGTGCAATACGGCTCATGTGTTATTTTCCAATCTGGATATCAGCTAAACCCAACCCACGCAGGAATACAATGCACCCTGCATGCCAAATTCGCAGTTTAGCGATTTAATTTTTGCAAACGTGCCGTGACGGACAGACCATGGGCCTGCAAGCTCTCAGATGTGGCCAGCGTTTCTGCCGCAGGGCCAATTGCACGCAGGGCGTCCGGTGTCATGCGCGCCAATGTCGTGCGTTTGACAAAATCCATCACCGACAGGCCACTGGAAAACCGTGCCGAACGCGCAGTTGGCAAAACGTGGTTTGGTCCACCCACATAGTCGCCGATTGCCTCGGGCGTCCATGCGCCCAAAAATATAGCACCGGCATGGGTGATCTGTTGACTATAGGCCACAGGATCGGCCACGCATAATTCCAAATGTTCCGGCGCAATGCGATCGGACAGCTGTGCCGCAACGTCCAAGTCGGGCACAACGATCACCGCGCCATAATCACGCCAGCTGGGTCCAGCAATGTCGCGTCGTTCAAGTGTTTTCAAATGATTGTCGACGGCCTGTGCCACTTGATTACCAAATTCAGCATCATCAGTAATCAAGATTGATTGCGCGCTTTCATCGTGTTCTGCCTGACTAAGCAGATCAAGTGCGATCCAATCGGGATCATTGTCACCATCTGCAATCACCAAGATTTCCGATGGCCCCGCAATCATATCAATGCCCACTTTGCCAAACACGCGCCGTTTTGCCGCCGCGACAAAGGCGTTGCCAGGGCCCGTAATTTTATCGACTGGTGAAATCGTTTCGGTACCATAGGCCAGTGCCGCAATGGCCTGCGCGCCGCCGATGCGGTACACTTCGTCAACGCCGGCCAATTTCGCAGCAAGCAGCACCAGCGGGTTACAAATACCATCGGGCGTCGGCACCGTAATGGCCAAACGCTGAACCCCCGCCACCTTGGCCGGAATGGCATTCATCAACACCGATGACGGATAGCTGGCCAATCCCCCAGGGACATACAGGCCCGCAGCCGAAACAGGGGTCCAGCGCCATCCCAATTCTGCGCCGGTTTCATCAGTCCAATAGGCATCGCTGGGCATTTGCCGTTCATGATAGGCGCGGATCCGATCCGCCGCCAATTCCAATGCCGCGCGATCAGCATCCGATACCTTGGCAATTTCCGCATCAATTTCCGCTGGACCAAAGCGCAACTGATCCGCCGTAATATCCATACGATCGAATTTGGCGGTCAATTCCAAAACAGCGGCATCGCCACGGGCGCGAACATCGGCAATGATACCTGCAACAGTATCATCCACGTCGGGGCTGTCTTCGCGTTTGGCGGACAGCAATTGCTGAAACTGGGTTTCAAATTCAGGATCTTGTGCGTTTAGAAATACGGGCATGTCATATCGCTTTCGTTTGTGACCAAGCCATACAATTCATGCCGCCCCACTACAAGTCTATGGTCACACTTTGTGTTGCGGCACGTTGCCCGAGGGCGCGACATAGGGACGTGTAACATCGCGCAACATTACATCCAGGGCATCCACGCTTGCCCGCACCGCCCCATCGCCTGCCAAGGTGATCACAACGTGACCAGCCCCGTCATCGGGACCATCAAAATCAAGCGATAGGACCGACAACACCAAATCACGATCGCGCGGATCAATACCTTGTGAAGCAACAGCAGACACTTGGTTTATCACCAACAAGGACTGCACACGTTCCACAGGCCGGCGTTGGGATTTGGCTTGATCGACGTCTTCCCATCGGAAACGGTTGACCAACAGGGCCAATTTACGTTCCCGACGCAGCCATTTGATTTCTGTTGCAGGTAAAACGGCATCTTGCGCAAGCGCAGAAATAATGCGCAGATCATCAGTATCAAACGCCCCTAGATTTACGGGACGTTCTGCACCATCGGAAAATTCGGCATCAGCCATTGCTGGACACCCGTTCGACATGTGCGCCAACGGCCGACAGTTTTTCGACCAGTTTTTCATAACCTCGATCAAGGTGATAAACACGGCTGACAACTGTTTCGCCCTGCGCGGCCAGTCCAGCCAAGATCAGCGAAACAGAGGCCCGCAAATCTGTCGCCATAACAGGTGCACCCTTTAATTGATCCACGCCAGTCACCGTGGCAGTCCCGCCATTCACGTCGATATCTGCCCCCATGCGCATCAATTCGGGCGCATGCATAAAGCGATTTTCAAAAATGGTTTCTTCTAGCTTACTGACACCCTGCGCCGTGCACATCAGCGCCATCATTTGTGCCTGTAAGTCGGTCGGAAAGCCTGGAAATACCTCGGTGCGCACGTCCACAGCATTGATATGATCAGCACGACGTTTGACCCGAATACCCGATTGCGTTTGCGTGACATCAACACCGGCGGCGTCCAATTTATCAACAAAGGACTGAATCAATTCGATCGAACCGCCAAGGCACTCGACTTCACCGCCGGCAATCGCTGGTGCCAGCATATAGGTTCCCAATTCGATGCGATCCACAACCACGGGATGGGTGGCGCCATTCAGACGATCAACACCTTGGATCGTGATTTCTGATGTCCCTTCGCCCTCGATCTGCGCACCCATTTTGCGCAGGCAGTGAACCAGATCAACAATTTCAGGTTCGCGCGCTGCGTTTTTCAACACTGACGTCCCTTTGGCTAAGGTGGCAGCCATAACAAAGTTTTCGGTGGCCCCAACAGACGCAAAACGCATGTTATGCACCGCGCCTTTCAATCGGCTGCCCGCCACCTTGGCATGCAAATACCCATCGCGCAGCTCGATTTCGGCACCAAGCGATTCTAGGGCTGCGATATGCAAATCCATAGGACGCGCGCCAATCGCACAGCCCCCCGGCAATGATACAATTGCCTGCCCTGCACGGGCCAACAACGGGCCCAGCACCAAATTAGACGCCCGCATTTTGCGCACAATATCGTAATCAGCGGTCAGATTGTTCAAGTCATGCGATGACATGGCCAAAACCAAACCGTCATTAAGACTGCTGACTTCGGCTCCAAGCGACGCCAAAAGTGTCGACATTGTTTTGATATCGGACAGCCTAGGCGCGTTTGTTAACGTCAATGGCTCGTCACTTAGCAACGTGGCGGGCATGAGCGTCAAACAGGCATTTTTGGCCCCTGCAATCGGAATTTGTCCGCTAAGTGGGCCATTGCCTTTGACTAAAATCGAATCCATTATTGTTCCTTCTTCGCCTCGCCACCCTGTACAGCTGTATTTGCGCGCGCTTTGGCCTGTGCCTTGCGCTTGGCCATGTTTGCTTTCAACGCGGCTTTTAACCGGTCATCCCGGTTTTTTGCTGATTTTTCTGGGTTTATGTTTGATTTACTGCTTGTCATGGATCATCTTTACAATAATGCTTAAAAAGCGTCTAGATTAGTCTTGCACATTGGCGAAATTCCGTCTAATCAGCGGCGCACAGAGTGCTGCTGTAGCTCAGTGGTAGAGCACTCCCTTGGTAAGGGAGAGGTCGGTAGTTCAATCCTACTCAGCAGCACCATTTTTCCGTCGTGAAAATTGCCGGAAATCCGCCATTTCGATATCTGTAAAAATACCTGTGGAAACGAAAAAACCACCGCCGATGGATCAGCGATGGTTTTACTTGCGTTTAGCACCATGTCACAGTTGTTTGGCGGCCTGCACCACAATGTCATCCAATTCCGCGCTGTTGTTTGCGGCAATGTAATCTTTCAACCGTTGGCGCATGCCAGGTTCCCAAAAATCGCGCAGATGTGCGGCGACTTTGTCCGACTGATCTGTGCCGGGTTGGGTTTTGAAAAACGTAGCAATTTGATTGGCCATGCGGACCATTTTTTCGGGGGCCATGTTAGCTGTTTCCTTCTAGTCGGTGTGGATGGGCAAAACACACGGTTCGCCCTGAACGCGTGATCGCGCACAATGTAATGTTTGCAGATTGCGCTAGATCCAGCGCATGTGACGTCGGGGTCGATACTGCGATGATCATGCCGCAGCCAGCAAGCGCGGTTTTTTGTACCATTTCAACCGAAACCCGCGATGTTAACACAATGGCCCCAGTTGCCGGATCAACGCCTGACTGCCGCAAAGCGCCGATCAATTTATCCAGCGCATTATGGCGGCCCACATCTTCGCGCACGATGGTGATCCCATGATCGCGCGTCAAAAATCCAGCCGCATGCACACCATGCGTCACATCATGCAGGGGTTGTTGGCGTTGCAGTTCATCGCAGGCTGATACAATCTGATCCGCTGGGAAATGGGCTGTATCATCGCCCACCCGTGGCAAAGTCCGAACCGCCTGATCCAAACTGTCGATCCCGCACAAACCACAGCCCACAGGTCCTGCCATCGCGCGACGGCGGGCCAAAAATGGCTGGGCGGTTTCGTCGGTCAACCAAAATTGCGCCTCGACCCCGTTTGGATGATCGATGATGTCCAGCGACCGTATCTGGTCTGTGTCTGTCAAAATGCCTTCGGTCAGGGCAAATCCGATGGCAAAATCACGCAAATGTTGCGGGGTTGCCATCATCACCGCGTGGGTGGTGCCATTAACAGATACGGCCACGGCCGTTTCGTTCGGCACATCATACGCAACGTCGGTTTGCCCATCAGATGTGATGGACAAACCCTGCGCCAAAATACTGGGCGCACGTTCCATAATTTATTCCGCCGCAGGCAAAATGCGGCGCGACTGTGCGGCTTGGGCGTTATATTGCTCTTGCCAATCAGTTGGACCGTTTGATGGGCTGACTTGCACGGCCGTCACCTTATATTCGGGACAGTTGGTCGCCCAATCCGAATAATCGGTGGTAATCACATTGGCCTGCGTATCAGGGTGGTGGAATGTGGTGTACACAACCCCCGGCGCCACACGATCGGTGATTTTTGCACGCAGCGCGGTTTCACCCGACCGTGACGCCAATTTGATGAAATCACCATCATTGATGCCGCGGTTTTCGGCGTCATGGGGGTGAATTTCCAATACATCCTGATCATGCCAGACAACGTTATCGGTACGACGCGTTTGTGCACCCACGTTATATTGCGACAAAATTCGACCTGTGGTCAGCAGCAATGGGAACCGCGGACCAGTGCGTTCATCGGTGGCCACATATTCGGTGACAATAAACCGCCCCTTGCCGCGCACAAATCCATCGACGTGCATCAATGGCGTGCCATCGGGGGTGGCGTCATTACACGGCCACTGAACCGATCCCTTTTGCTCAAGCAGATCATAGGTGACATTGGCAAAAGATGGGGTGGTTTCTGCAATTTCGGCCATGATTTCGCTGGGGTGGGAATAATTCCATCCCGCGCCCATAGCATTGGCCAACATTTGGGTAATTTCCCAATCTGCATAGCCATTGCGCGGTGCCATCACGCGACGAACACGGTTGATCCGACGTTCGGCGTTGGTGAATGTGCCATCCTTTTCCAAGAATGTTGATCCGGGCAAGAACACATGCGCATAGTTTGCGGTTTCGTTCAGGAACAGATCGTGCACGATCACACATTCCATCGCAGCCAGACCTGCAGCCACATGTTTGGTGTCAGGGTCAGATTGCAAGATGTCTTCGCCTTGGCAATACAGCGCCTTGAACGTGCCATCGACGGCGGCGTCCAACATGTTTGGAATGCGCAAACCGGGTTCTGGATCAATTTCAACGCCCCAAGCCTGTTCGAAAATATTACGAACCTCGGGCAATTTGACATGGCGGTAGCCGGGCAATTCGTGGGGGAATGACCCCATATCACACGACCCCTGCACATTGTTTTGTCCGCGCAACGGGTTCACACCCACACCGCGACGACCAATGTTACCGGTCAACATGGCGAGGTTGGCAATGCCCATAACGGTTGTGGACCCTTGGCTGTGTTCCGTCACGCCTAGGCCATAGTAAATCGCGCCATTGCCACCTGTTGCAAACAAACGCGCCGCTGCGCGCAATTCTGCAGCTGGTACACCGGTCAACAATTCGGTGGCCTCTGGGCTGTGGCGATCTTGGGATACGAATTCTGCGTATTCTTGGAATTCGTTCCAATCACAGCGGGTTTGAATGAACTCTTGATCCATCAGCCCTTCGGTCACGATCGTATGCGCCAATGCTGTCACGACAGCCACGTTGGTGCCGGGCTGTAATTGCAGGTGATGCGATGCTGCAATATGCGCCGATTTCACCAAATCAATGCGACGTGGGTCGATCACGATCAATTTCGCGCCAGCGCGCAGACGTTTTTTCAAACGCGATGCAAAGACGGGGTGGCCATCGGTTGGGTTTGCCCCAATGACGATGACAACATCCGTATGTTCCACGCTGTCGAAATCCTGTGTCCCTGCTGATGTGCCGAATGTTTGGCCCAAACCGTAACCGGTGGGCGAATGGCACACGCGGGCGCAGGTGTCGGTGTTGTTGTTTTTGAACACCGCGCGGGTCAGTTTTTGCACCAAGAACGTTTCTTCGTTCGTGCAGCGGCTGGATGTAATCACACCTGTTGATTTGCGACCGTATTTTTCGGTAATCCCGCGCAGTTTATTGGCGGTGAAGGACAGGGCTTCGTCCCATGACACTTCGCGCCATGGTTCGTCAATGCTGTCGCGGATCATCGGGTTCAAAATGCGGTCTTTGTGGTTGGCATACCCATAGGCAAAGCGCCCTTTGACGCAGGAATGGCCACGGTTCGCTTTGCCGTTTTTGAACGGCACCATGCGTACCAATTGATCGCCCTGCATTTCTGCCTTGAACGAACAGCCCACGCCACAATAGGCACAGGTTGTCACCACGGATCGATCGGGCGTTCCCAATTCGATCACAGATTTTTCCTGCAACGTCGCCGTTGGGCAGGCCTGCACACAGGCACCACAGCTGACACAATCAGACGTCAGGAAATTATCCAGCGGACCACCAGAGGATACGCGGCTGTCAAAACCGCGACCTTCGATGGTTAGGGCAAAGGTGCCTTGCACCTCTTCGCAGGCGCGCACACACCGGTTACACACAATACATTTCGACGGATCATATGTAAAATATGGATTGCTATCGTCTTTGCATTGCCATTCTGGATTGGCTTCGCCAGATGTGTTGCGCACGGCGAAATGGTTGGCCAATTCACCGCCCTCGGGCGCTTGATAGCGCACATCGCGCAGGCCGACGGCCCCCGCCATATCCTGCAGTTCGCAATCGCCATTGGCTGAACAAGTCAAACAATCCAACGGGTGATCCGAGATATAAAGCTCCATCACGCCTTTGCGGATTTTGCGAATTTTTTGCGATTGGGTATGCACAACCATGCCAGGGGCAACGGGTGTTGTGCACGACGCAGGTGTGCCCCGACGCCCTTCGATTTCGACGACACACAACCGGCAGGATCCGAATGCCTCAAGGTTGTCAGATGCGCATAGCTTGGGCACCTGAATATCAGCCAAAGCAGCCGCACGCATGACCGAGGTACCCGCCGGAACAGTCACCTCAAAGCCATCAATTGTTAATGTAACCGGTTCACCATGGGCCGCGGGGGTCCCCAGATCACGATCATCATCCCAAGGAATTATAAAATCTTTCATTCTGCGGCCTCTTTATGGGTAGCAAAGTCATCAGGGAAATGGGTCAGCGCGGACATGACTGGGAATGGTGTAAACCCACCCAAGGCGCAAAGTGACCCATCTTTCATTGTTTCACATAGATCTGTCAGCAATTCGGTGGCAGTGCTGTCACCTTGCGCAATGCGGTCGATGGTTTCGACACCGCGTACCGCACCAATCCGACATGGCGTACATTTCCCGCAGCTTTCAACCGCGCAGAATTCCATCGCAAAGCGGGCCATTTTCAGCATGTCTGCGCTGTCATCGAACACAACCATGCCCGCGTGACCGATCAAGCCGCCGTTTTGGTCAAACTCTTCATAGCCCATGGGCGTGTCAAATTTTGACACAGGCATATAGGCACCCAAGGGTCCGCCCACCTGCACCGCCTTGACCGGACGACCTGATGCTGTGCCGCCTGCGATGTCGTTCACAACCTCGCCCAATGTGGTGCCAAAGGCCGTTTCAAACAGGCCACCGTGTTTGACATTGCCAGCAATCTGCAATGTCACAGTACCGCGTGAACGACCAACACCAAAGCTGGCGTAATGGTCGGCACCCTTTTCAAAAATGACGGGAACCGAGGCCAGCGAAATCACGTTGTTAACCACCGTTGGTCGGCCCAAGAACCCCTCAAGCGCGGGCAGCGGCGGTTTGGCGCGCACGATGCCGCGCTTACCTTCTAGGGAATTGAGCAGCGACGTTTCTTCGCCGCACACATAGGCACCAGCGCCCACGCGAATTTCCATATCGAAATCACGATCCGACCCCAAAATACCGCGACCCAACACGCCCGCCTGACGGGCGGCGTCAACCGCAGCGCGCATGACGCGGATGGCCACGGGATATTCCGACCGCAAATACACATAACCACGGGTGGCCCCGACGCCCACGCCAGCAATGGCCATCCCTTCGATCAGGGACAGGGGGTCGCCCTCCATAATCATGCGGTCGGCGAATGTACCGCTGTCGCCTTCGTCGGCATTACAAACGATGTATTTCTGATCTGCTTGCGCCTCGGACACGGTTTTCCATTTGATGCCTGTTGGAAACCCTGCGCCGCCACGCCCGCGCAGACCAGATTTTGTGACCTCATCCACGATTTCGGATTGGGTCATCCCCAATGCGCGGCGCAGACCAGTCAAGCCGCCATGCGCCTGATAATCATCAACATCCAACGGATCGACAATTCCACAACGCGCAAAGGTCAGTCGTGTTTGACGCGCCATAAACGGAATATCTGCAACGGCCCCTAGGCTGGACAATTTACCATCCAACAAATCGCCCGCTTGGTCGGGGGACACAGGGCCATAGCCGATGCGGCCCTGATCTGTCTCGACCTCAACCAGCGGTTCCAACCAGACCATACCGTGCGATCCATTGCGGATGATTGTGACATCAATCCCACGCGCAGCGGCCTGATCCGCAATGTTTTGTGCCAGGTCATCCGCGCCCAGGGCCACGGCGACACTGTCTAGAGGGACATAAATCTTCATGCGCCTGCCCCTTTCAGGATATCGTCCATTTTCGTACCATCCACACGGGCCACCACACGGTCATCAACCATCACAGCCGGACCACAGGCGCACAGCCCCAAACAATAGACAGGTTCAATCGTGACATTGCCGTTTTGGGTTGTTTGATGCCAATCCAGCCCCAGTTTTTTCAACGTCGATTCGGCAAGTGCATCCGCACCGACCGATTGACAGGCCTCGGCGCGACAGATTTTGACCACATGTTTGCCCGCTGGATTGTCCCTGAAATCATGGTAAAAACTGATCACGCCATGCACTTCGGCTTTGGTGATGTTCAACGCATCGGCAATCAATTCGCGCGCACGCGCTGGAATGTGGCCAAAGGCATGTTGTAGTGCGTGCAAAATGGGCAGCATTGGCCCTTCTAGTGTTAGATGCTGGTCAATAATGTGACGCAAATCATCATCTGTATAAGTAATTTCAGTCATGACAGGCCTTTTCGCGGTTTGTCATGTCATGCGCAGTTTTATACGTTATTTCAATATCGAAATATCGTTATTTGATAGAAAGTTTCTATCAATACAAATACAAAAAATCCCGCTCGAGGCGGGATTTTTTTTAATTTTATTCGTCCAGAAAACTGCGCAGTTTGCGTGATCTGCTGGGATGTTTCAGCTTGCGCAATGCTTTGGCCTCAATCTGGCGAATCCGTTCACGCGTCACGCTGAACTGCTGTCCAACTTCCTCAAGCGTGTGGTCGGTATTCATACCAATACCAAACCGCATCCGCAAAACGCGTTCTTCGCGTGGGGTCAGTGATGACAAAACACGGGTTGTGGTTTCTTTCAGGTTTTCTTGGATCGCGCTGTCCAATGGCAGGATCGCGTTTTTGTCCTCGATGAAATCGCCCAGTTGGCTGTCTTCTTCGTCGCCGATTGGGGTCTCCAATGAAATCGGCTCTTTGGCGATCTTCATCACCTTGCGCACCTTTTCCAAAGGCATTTGCAGTTTTTCTGCCAATTCTTCGGGGGTGGGTTCGCGGCCAATTTCATGCAACATTTGGCGCCCTGTGCGCACCAATTTGTTGATCGTTTCGATCATATGCACCGGAATACGGATGGTCCGCGCCTGATCTGCAATCGAACGGGTGATCGCCTGACGGATCCACCATGTGGCATAGGTCGAAAATTTGTACCCACGGCGATATTCAAATTTATCAACCGCTTTCATCAAACCGATGTTACCTTCTTGGATCAGATCCAAGAATTGCAAACCACGGTTGGTATATTTTTTCGCAATCGAAATCACCAATCGCAGGTTGGCTTCGACCATTTCTTTTTTGGCTTGGCGGGCTTCTTTTTCGCCCTTTTGTACCTGTGATACAATCCGACGGAATTCCGAAATATCTAGGCCGACATATTGCCCAACCTGCGCCATATCTGAACGCAGACCTTCGGCCTTGTCGCGCGAGCGTTCGATAAACATTTGCCACCCGCGGCCCGATTTTTCAGCCATGCGATCCAACCAATTTGGATCCAATTCATAGCCACGATATTCATCAATGAATTCGCGACGGTTGATACGGGCCTGATCGGCCAATTTCACCATGCTGCTGTCGATCTGCATGATGCGACGATTGATGCCGTACAACTGATCAATCAACGCCTCAATCCGGTTGTTGTGCAGATGCAGTTCATTCACCAACTGCACAATTTCATAACGCAACGATTGATATGTCTCTTCTTCGGACGCGCTAAAACGATCGCTTTCGTTCAAGGTGGCAGAAATACGGCTGTCTTGCATTTCGGACAACCGTTCATAATCGGTTGCGATGCGTTCTAGGGTTTCCAGAACACGCGGTTTTAATGCGGCCTCCATCGCGGCCAAAGACATGTTGGATTGATCATCCTCGTCATCATCATCCGAAGAGATCGGATTACCATCCGCATCGTATTCAGGTTCATCAGATTTACCCGGCGTTTCACCCGCAGAATTGATTTTGCTTGGGTCTAAAACACTTTCTACGCCGTCCTCTTCGCCATCAAGCTGGTTGCCAAATGTCGCCTCTAGGTCGATCACATCACGCAGCAAGATGTCTTCGCTCAGCAATTCTTCACGCCAGATCGTGATCGCTTGGAATGTCAAAGGGCTTTCGCACAGGCCCATAATCATTGTGTTACGACCAGCTTCGATGCGCTTGGCAATCGCAATTTCGCCTTCACGGCTTAGCAATTCGACCGAACCCATTTCGCGCAGGTACATACGCACTGGGTCGTCTGTGCGATCTAGCTTCTCGCTCTCATTCGATGCAACGGCAACATCTTTGTTGCTGGTTGTAACCAGCTCAGTTGCGCCTAGGTCTTCATCTTCGGCATCTTCATCTTCGATAATGTTGATGCCCATTTCAGACAGCATCGACATCACATCTTCGATTTGTTCCGACGATACCTGGTCAGGCGGCAACACTGTATTAAGCTGATCATAGGTAATGTACCCACGCTCGCGTGCCTCAGCAATCATGCGCTTGACCTGGGCTTGGCTCATATCCAGCGAGATTTCACCATCTTGGTCCTGAGGCTTTTTATCGTCTTCTTCTGCAGCTGCCATTCCGTGTTCCTTTACCGGGCGCGTGATTCGCTTGATAGAATCAATACCCTTTCAATTTGATTCGCGCACCCGTCTGACACTGTTTTTTTAGGGTTTTGCGCAATTTTTCTGCTATTTTTTCTTGCTATACGAGATTGTTTTTAACAAAGCGTCAAGTTTGTCCCGTTCATCACGATTGATTCGCGCACCGTTTTCGCCCAAATCATAATGCGCCGTATCCTCTTGGTCTGGGCGCGTGGCACGATTGCGCGCGTCTGCTGCCTGCCCCAAACGATAGAACATCACATCATCCAATTCATCTGGGTTGGACGATGTAAATTCATTTAATTCCGCACGCAAGCCACGGTCTGTGGCCATTTTGGCCAGCTCTTCTTGTAAGGTTAGGCGCGCCAATTCCACATCGCCCGCTTTGCGCAGTGCAGGGACGATATTCAAATGGCTTTGTTGAAACAACTTTTCAAGGGCGGCATCACCCAATTTTTTCTGCACCAATTCCCGTGCGGCGGATTCGTCCGATGGCACATTCGCAACAAGCAGCTTCAGGATTTCCTGATGTTCAGCATAGTCAAAATCGATCATTACAAGATCATCAAGAAACGCTGGGATGATTTGCGGTGTTTTAACCAATACGGCAACGATCACAGTTTCGCGTAAAAACTGGGCCACGTTCTCTTGTGATTGCACCAAGGCCGATGCGCGCGTGGTTGGCTGCGCTTTGGCAACAGGGGATTTTGCACGAAACCCGCCTTTGGGCCCTGATCTGAAATGCGCCCACAGTAAATCTTTTATGGACCGCAAATAATGCGACGACAGTGTTTTATCTTTGATCTGCTGCAATGAATCAAACAACCGTTTTTCCAAGGCCGCACGGCGGTCAGGGCTGTCGAAATTTTGGCCCTCGGTTTCGCGTTGCCACAGCAGTTCGACCAATGGCATTGCCTGATCCAATACGGTTTGAACGGCACCGGGGCCCTTGGCCCGGATCAGATCATCGGGATCCTGCCCTTCGGGCATCAGGGCAAAGCGCAATGCGCGCCCCGTTTGCAGATGTGGCAATGACAGTTCCATCAAACGATAGGCCGCGCGCAGTCCCGCTTTGTCCCCATCTAGGGCAATGATCGGTTCTGGGCTAATTTGCCAAACCATATTTAACTGGTTTTCGGTTATGGCGGTCCCCAAGGGCGCAACTGCCCCCTCAAATCCTGCCAGACACAGGGCAATGACATCCATATACCCTTCGGCTACGATCAGGGGCTGACCACGGCCCACGGCACCACGTGCAGGGGCATGGTTGTACAGGCTGCGCCCTTTATCAAACAACATGGTTTCCGGCGAATTCAGGTATTTCGCCCGCGCATTGGGATCCATTGATCGCCCACCAAAGGCAATGCAGCGTCCGCGTGCGTCGCGAATGGGAAACATGATCCGCCCGCGAAACCGATCATAGGGCTGGCCCCCATCATCGGGCTTGATGCACATGCCGGTATCAATCAAATCCTGAACGGCAATGCCGCGCCCCGTCAGTGCCAGCAGAATACCATCGCGCGAATTGGGGGCAAAGCCGATTTCAAACCGATCCAGGGCAGCCGCATCCAAGCCACGTTTGACCAAATACTGCCGCGCGTTTTCCGCCACCGCGGTATTCAAAGACATGCGGAAGAACTTGACCGCCTCCTCCATCACATCGGCCAGCTGGGTCCGACGATCGGCACGTTCGCGGGCTTTGGGATCAGCTTGGGGCATGGTCATGCCCGCCTCGCGCGCCAATAATTCCACCGCCTCCATGAAACCGACATTTTCGGTTTCTTTGATAAAACCGATCACATCGCCTTTGGCTTGGCAACCGAAACAATAATAAAACCCCTTGCCATCATCGACATGGAAGGACGCGGTTTTTTCATGGTGAAACGGGCACGGGGCCCACATGTCCCCTTTGCCTTGATTGGATTTGCGGCGATCCCACATGACTTTTCGCCCCACCACTGCTGACAGGGTGACGCGGGTTCGTAACTCATCCAAGAATCCGGGTGGCAGGCTCATGCCCTAAATATCGGTGCTGTTGCAGTCAGAGTCCAGATGCCAACGCAAATATCATTGCATGCCCATCGCATCGACCGATGCCATTGCACGGGTGATTTCATGGACCAGGCTATGGGCCATGGACCGAAACCCGTAAATATCGACAGTGGTTTCCGACACACGGTGATAGGCCACATTGGCATGCACCAGCTGGCTGCGCGCCACATGCCCGCGCCCAAATACGGACCAACGCAAATCAACAGGGGCCAGTCGGGCCAGAACATCGTCGATCCGATCCCCCAACAGTCGCAGCTGGCACCACCCATCCGATAGATCAACCACAGCCGCATGTTGGGCCAAGCTGGCATCAGGCGCAGGGCCCACCAACACAACGCTGGGACCAAACCAAATGGCCCGCGCGCCATCGCGCCCCGTGGCACGATTGATCGCTGGCAGGGTCAGCCCATGCGCCGATTTCAACGCAGCCGACAATGCATCCGCCTGCCCGCGATAGGCGGCCAGTGATGTGATATGATCAGGGCAGATTTCACATAGCTCTAGCGTTCCATGTGTGACGGGCAACACACCTTGGGTTGCTGATATTGACGACAAATTAAGCACGCAAGCGTCCCCCCTCTGGATCAAAGGCGATGGGATGGATCACCTCACACAGCGCCTCAACACCGCGCAAATGATCAACCATTTTCACATGGTCCCCAATTCGATTAGGACCGTTTTTCAAAAACCCCATTGCAAGCGAATGACCCAAGGTTGGCGAATAACAGGCCGATGTAATGTAGCCTTGGTCATGAATACGCACCGGATCATCATCTGGGTTAAACAGATGTGCCCCCGCCAACAGTTGCTTGACATCCCCCACCGGTTTCAACCCGACCAAACGCGGCCGCGTCGGATCAATCAAACCAGAACGCGCCGCCATGGTTTTGCCGATGCAATCTTTCTTGGGACTTATCATTTTTTCCATCCCGATATCAAAGGCCGTTGTGCGCCCGTGAATTTCGGCATGCGTGATGAACCCTTTTTCAATGCGTAGAACGTTCAGTGCCTCCATCCCGTAGGGGCCGCCGCCCAATTTTTCGGCGCGTGCACACAGGTCGCGGAACAGCGCATCGCCAAACCGCGCAGGCACGGCCAATTCGAACCCCAGTTCACCGCTGAATGAAATGCGGAACAAACGCCCCTGAACGGATCCCAAGGTTACAGGGCCACAGGCCATAAAGGGCCATGTGTCATTGTCCACGGGTTGATCCAAAACCCCCTGCAGCAGGTCACGCGCTTTGGGTCCAGCAATTGCAAATTGCGCCCAATGATCGGTCACTGACTGAATATGCACATCCCATTCGGGATGCAGCGCCTGCATCACAAAATCCAAATGACGCATCACCAATCCCGCCGCAGCGGTTGTCGTGGTCAAGACATAATGGTTTTCCCCCAATCTCGCGGTGGTGCCATCATCCAAAACATGGCCATCTTCGCGCAGCATCAACCCGTATCGGGTGCGCCCAATTTTAAGGGTGGAAAATGTATTGGTATAGACAAAATCCAACAACTTGGCCGCATCGGGACCCTGAATGTCAATTTTGCCCAAGGTGGACACATCGCAAATGCCAACCGCATTGCGCACCATGTTGACCTCTCGGTCGCAGGATTGCCGCCATGTGGTTTCCCCTGCAATCGGGAAATAGCTGGGGCGGTGCCATAGCCCTGCCTCGATAAACGGTGCGCCGCGTTCCACAGACGCCTGATGTGATGTGGTAAAGCGTTCGGGTGCGAACCCTTTGTCCTGACCCAATTGTCCCATGGCCGCAATCGACACCGGCACAAAGGGTGGGCGGAATGTTGTTGTGCCCGTTTCAGGGATCCCACGCCCCGTGACATCGGCCAAAATGGCCAAGGCCGCAACATTTGAATTTTTACCCTGATCCGTCGCCATCCCTTGGGTGGTATAGCGTTTCATATGTTCGACCGACCGGAAATTTTCCTGCGCGGCCTGTTTGATATCCTTGACCGTGACATCATTTTGGAAATCTAGCCACGCGCGCCCCTTGCCCGCAACGGCCCATAGGGGTTTGATGCGATAGCCTGCATCCTCAGCCTGCGGCACATCGATTGACGCCACTTTGGCACCCAGATCCGAAATCACGCTGCGGGCCACGTCGATGGCAGATTGCAGACAGTCCCGCGTAGACATATAGCCCGCCGCCGATCCTGCCGCGGTTAATCCCGGAATGGTGCCAGTGGTTGGCACGAAACTGGCGATGTCATCCGACCATGTGGGCCGCCCATTCATGTGGCATGTCAGATGAACGGTTGGATTCCAGCCGCCCGATACGCCCAAAACTTCGGTCGCAATTTTATCAGTGCCACCTGCATGTTTGATTGTAACGGATGTCAGCCCTAGACTGCCCGCCGTGTCACAAATGACCGCACCGCGATAAATTGGAAAATCGCCGGAAATTTCAGCGTCCGGCCGACTGTCAACATAGGCTGATATGGAAACACCTGCATCAGACAAATCGCGTGCGGTGCGCAGGGCATTGTCATTATTGCCAAATATCGCAACCGTTTGACCGCCCACAACACCATATCGGTTCAGATAGGATCGCACAGCCGATGCGGTCATAATCCCGGGTCGATCGTTGTTGGCAAACGCGATCATCCGTTCCAATGCGCCCGCCGCCAAAATGGTGCGTTTCGCAGTGATGCGCCAAAAACATTCCAGCGGTGCGTCTGGGTTGCGGCGCGGACCGTGATGACCCATGCGCTGCAATGCGCCGTATATCCCCTGATCATAGGCCCCAGTTACCGTGGTGCGCGACATGATACGCACATTGTCCATCTGGGACAAATCTTGCACCGTTTGTGCCGCCCATTGCGCCCCTGACTGACCGTCAATGTCATAGGTTTCGCTGTTCAGGCGACCACCCAAGACGAAATCTTCGTCCGCTAGGATAACATCCAACCCCGCCAAGGCAGCCGTTTTCGCCGCCATCAATCCCGTTGGCCCACCGCCTACAATCAACACATCACAAAAGGCAAATGCGCGGTCATATTTATCCGCATTGGGCTGCATCGATAATGCGCCCAAACCCGCAGCATGCCGGATAAAAGGTTCATAGATCTTTTCCCAAAACTTTTCGGGCCACATAAAGGTTTTGTAATAAAACCCTGCACCCAGAAAGGGCGACAGCAGATTGTTTACCGACAACACATCGTATTTCAACGATGGCCAACGGTTTTGGCTGGCCGTCACCAAACCATCATAAATTTCCTGTTGCGTTGCACGCACGTTGGGATCCTGCGCCGCACCGGTTCCCACGGTTAACAGGGCATTGGGTTCCTCTGATCCCGCGGTCAGGATACCGCGCGGGCGATGGTATTTGAACGACCGACCCACCAGCCGGATATCATTCGCCAATAAGGCCGAGGCCACCGTATCACCCACAACACCATGCACGGGGGATCCATCAAATTGAAACGTAACCTTGGGCGCGTTTTGCACCAATCCTTTGCCTGCAATCCTCATGATGATGCCCCCTTGACGTCGCGGGCCAAGGCCGTGTTCGATATGGCATGGGTCACAGTATTGCGGGTTACAACCACCCATTCGCCACAGCCTGCGCCATGATGCCATAGTTCACGGGTATCACCCGCAGGGTTGTCGCGGTTGTGCAGATAATCATCCCAGACCTGATCGCCCGCATCTGGCGCGGGGCGATGGATCATCACGGCATCACCTTGGTAATAATATTCGCGCATATCGCGATCACCGCAGATTGGGCATTTAATTCGCATCACCCAGCCCCCTAATGTAAATTATGCTGAGAGCCGGTGCCCTCTTCGTCCATCAGGCCGACGCCTGTTTTGAACCGATCCAATCGGAAACCGGTTGCGGCAGGATGCGGTGTATCGGTTGCAATCAGATGGGCGAAACAATCGCCCGATCCTGGCACCGCCTTGAACCCGCCATAACACCAGCCACAATCGATATAGAGCCCATCAATATGCGTTTTATCAATGATCGGGCTGCCATCTGGGGTCATATCCATAATGCCACCCCAACTGCGCAGCACCTTGGCTTTGCCGATGGCGGGCATCAGGGCCATGCCGGCCTCCATCACATGTTCCATCATGGGCAGGTTGCCGCGTGATGCATAGCTGGCATAAAAATCCAGATCACCGCCGAACACCAACCCGCCTTTGTCCGATTGGCTGATATAAAAATGCCCCATGCCAAAGCTGACAACATGATCAATCGCAGGCTTAATCCCTTCGGTGACAAAGGCCTGTAAAATATGGCTCTCAATCGGTAAACGCATACCCGCCATGGCCGCCACTTGGCCCGAACGGCCGGCAACCACGATGCCCACCTTTTTGGCGCGAATGGCACCGCGGGATGTTTGCACGCCTTTGACCGTGCCATTTTCGATATCAATGCCGGTGACTTCGCAATTTTGGATGATGTCAACACCGCGCTGATCGGCACCACGCGCCAAGCCCCAAACCACGGCATCATGGCGCGCTGTTCCGCCACGCCGTTGCAACAACCCGCCCCGCACAGGAAACCGCGCATTGTCAAAGTTCAGATAGGGCAGCATTTTGCGCAGGTCATTGCGATCCAACAATTCGGCATCGTCACCCTGATTGCGAATGGCGTTGCCGCGCCAAGCAAAGGCATCGCGTTGACCGTCCGAATGAAACAGATTGATAATGCCCCGTTGGGAATGCATGACATTATAGTTCAGGTCTTGCTCTAGACCCTCCCATAACTTTAGCGAATGGCTGTAGAATTCGGAATTTCCGGGCATGCCATAATTGGCACGAACAATCGTGGTATTACGGCCCACATTGCCGCCACCGATATAACCTTTTTCTAGAACTGCAATATTGGTCAGGCCATGACGTTTCGCCAAATAATAGGCCGTGGCCAACCCATGACCACCGCCCCCAATGATAACAATATCATATTCGGACTTGGGCTGGGGGTCGCGCCAATGATGCGTCCAGCCTTTGTTTCCCGTCAAACCCTCTTGCAATATTTTTAGCGCGGAAAAGCGCATGTTCCGTCCTCCGACTTTTTATTAAAAAGACCAAGAGAACGGAACAATTTCAACCCCAAACGCCGACATTTAATGACGTTTTCTGATCAGGTGATAGCACTAAGCCCTATTTACCAAACAACCAACCAAACAGCTTTCATGGTCCGATATTCCGATGTATAACGCGCG
>CAZWFE010000011.1:0-61282 GCA_964633145.1 uncultured Phaeobacter sp.
TAGATCGCATGGCGCCACAGGCGCAGGCAACGCAGGCGATTGTGGAACAATTACAAACGGGGATCACCGATAAATCGCAACAGATTGCCGGGTTGGATGCCCAAATTGCCCAAGATGCCCAGCAGGTCGAAACATTGCAGACCAGAATTGATGCCGCCAATCAGGCGATTACAAACATTCGGTCAGTGATGGGCAGTGACTATACACCATTGCTGGACTATCAAAACATCAACAATCAGGTCTTTGCCTTGGAATTGACGATTGAGGGATTGGACAAAGAAATCGACAATCTGGATATGCGTTCAGCTGGCGCCGAGGGGAAATTGAACCGCTTTATCCGTGCGTGTAAACGGGAAGCCGCCTGTAAATCTGCACTGAATTTGTGATTTTTTAATCAATACGTTTGATTTGGATGGGGCTGGCCCAGATCTTGGGCAAGCCCCCATTTTCGCGCGACCCTAGGCGGGTTCGGGTTCTTTGGCCCCTGTCATCAATGCTACGGCGTCCGCCATTGAATGATCTTTGGGGTTAATAACGCACAGGCGTTTGCCCAAACGATGCACATGGATGCGGTCTGCCACTTCGAACACATGGGGCATGTTGTGGCTGATCAGGATAATCGGAATGCCGCGTGATCGTACATCTTGGATCAATTCCAAAACACGTCGGCTTTCTTTGACGCCCAGTGCGGCTGTGGGTTCGTCCAAAATGATCACTTTGGACCCAAAGGCTGCCGCACGCGCAACGGCCACGCCCTGACGCTGGCCGCCAGACAGGGTTTCGACCGCTTGGTTGATGTTTTGAATGGTCATCAATCCCAGTTCAGACAGCTTTTCGCGGGCAATCTCTTCCATCTTTTTGCGGTCAAGCTGGCGCAGTAATGATCCACGCAGACCCGGTTTGCGAATTTCGCGCCCCATAAACATGTTGTCCGCTATCGACAAGGCAGGCGACATCGCCAGTGTTTGATACACGGTTTCAATCCCTGCGTGGCGGGCATCGATTGGGCTGGCGAACTGTATTTCTTTGCCCTCTAGGGTGACGGTGCCCGCGTCGGGTTGCACCGCGCCTGAAATCGCCTTGATCAGGGATGATTTGCCTGCGCCGTTGTCGCCAATGACCGCCAGAATTTCGCCCGGCATCAGGTCAAAGTCGCAGTGATCCAGTGCCACCACACGGCCATACCGTTTTACAAGCCCGCGTGCTTTAAGAATAGGTTCCATTATGCTGCTACCTTTCTGATCCATTGATCCACGGCGACCGCGGTGATGATCAAAACGCCGATTAACAAATAGGTCCATTGCGCATCTGCCCCTAGCAAGCGCAGACCCAAGGTGAACACGCCCACAATCAGCGCGCCGAAAAATGTGCCCAAGATTGATCCACGGCCGCCGAACAGGGAAATGCCACCGATCACAACCGCCGTAATGCTTTCGATGTTTAGCAACTGACCTGACGTTGGCGATACTGATCCGATGCGCCCAATCAAGGCCCACCCGCCAAAGGCGCAGATCAAGCCAGATACCGCATAGACGGAAATCAAGGTTCTGGACACGTTCACGCCGGATAATTCCGCCGCCTCGGGGTCATCGCCCACGGCATAGACGTGGCGGCCCCACGCGGTTTGACGCAGCACATAGGCCAGCACCAAAAACAAGGCGACCATAAAGATCACGCCAAAGGTGAACACGGCCCCGCCCATTTTGAATTTCCAGCCCAGCAATTGCAGGATGGGTGCGTTTGCTTCGATGTCTTGGCTGCGAATGGTTTCGTTTCGTGAATACAGGAAATTCGCCGCCAATACGATTTGCCACATACCCAGTGTCACGATAAAGGGCGGCAATTTCATGCGCGCGACCAGCCAGCCATTTAAAGCCCCAATCATGGTGCCAAAGGTTAGGCCGCATAAAACAGAAATCGGTGCAGGGATGCCATATCGAAACGTAAATGTTCCCATGACAATCGATGAAATCACCGCAATGGCCCCAACAGACAATTCAATGCCGGCTGTCAGAATGACCAAACTTTGGGCGGCGGCGATGATGCCGACGATTTGCACCTGTTGTAAAATCAATGTCAGTGCAAAGGGCGAAAAGAATTTGCTGCCCAGCAATAGTCCAAATGTGATGATCGATGCAGTTAATACAATCAATGGAACAATGGCTGGCGTTGTGTGCAGTAGGTGATGGAATTTGTGTAAAAGTCCGGCATTTGCATCATCAAACGACGCCACGGTTGTATCGGCGCGTTTTGCGACTGCTTCAAAGTTTTCGTCTTGCGACATTGCTGTGACCTATTTTGCGCTGTTAATGAATAGGGGCGAATTTTCATCCGCCCCTACATGTGTCGTTATGTCAGTGGGACATTAGCCCCAGCAAAGCTCAGTCCCTTTGGTGGTGTCAATGCTTTCAACACCTTCAACTGGTTTGTCTGTGACCAGTGCTACACCTGTGTCAAAGAACGCTTTGCCTGGTGTTGGCGCAGGCTTGGTGCCATTTTTCGCCCACTCAACAATGGCTTCGATGCCTTTGGATGCCATCAGCAATGGGTATTGCTGTGATGTCGCCCCAATGACGCCTTCTTTTACGTTTTTCACACCTGGGCAGCCGCCATCGACAGAAACGATCAGAACGTCGTTTTCACGGCCGATTGATTTCAGCGCCTCATATGCGCCAGCTGCTGCTGGTTCGTTGATTGTGTAAACAACGTTGATCATTGGATCTTTGGCCAACAGGTTTTCCATTGCTTTACGGCCGCCTTCTTCGTTGCCGGCGGTAACGTCGTTGCCAACGATGCGTGCGTCATCTTCGTCGCCCCAACGGTTTGGATCGCCTAGGTCGATTCCGAAACCTTTAAGGAAACCTTGGTCGCGTAGTACGCCAACCGTTGGTTGTGAAACCGCTAGGTCCAGCATGCCGATTTTTGCATTTGCGGCGTCTGCGCCCAATGCAGCTGCGGCCCACTGGCCGATCAGTTCACCTGCTAGGAAGTTGTCTGTCGCAAATGTCATGTCTGCAGCGTCAATTGGATCCAATGGTGTATCCAATGCGATCACAACCAGACCTGCATCGCGTGCCTGCTGAACGGCAGGGACGATTGATGATGTGTCAGATGCAGTGATCAAGATACCTTTGGCACCGTCTGCGATACATGTTTCGATGGCTGCCACTTGTGTTTCGTGGTCGCCGTCAACCTTACCAGCATATGCTGACAGGCTCACACCCAGTTCTTCGGCTTTCGCCATCGCGCCTTCGCGCATTTTAACAAAGAATGGGTTGGTATCTGTTTTTGTGATCAAGCATGCAGAAATGCCGTGACCGCCTGCATAGGCAGATGTTCCAACTGCGGATAGCGCAACCAATGCGGCGCTGGCCAATAATTTTTTCATTGTGTGTCCTCCCAAAAAATACGTCAAACCCAGAACCCAGAATCGCGGAAGTGAGTTTTGATGTGCCCCACGTTAGACACTTTTACAGCCACGTCAATAATTAAATAAAGTTTTATTATTTATTGACGTGAGCAAAAAAATAACCTTTCATCTAGCAACGTTTTGATGGATTACGGCATGATGAGACGATTTGCAGACCAATCAACAGGACAAGCACAGCGATCAGACCAGTCTGGATTGCGCAATTACAACGAACGCGTGGTGCTGTCGTTGTTAAAGGCGCATGGCGGCCTGTCCAAGAGCGAGGTCGGCAAGCGTGCTGGTTTTACCAACCAAACTGCCGCTGTCATCATGCGCGACCTAGAGGCCGAGGGGCTGATCACCCGTGGTGAACCCGTGCGTGGTCGTGTGGGGCAGCCATCCATACCCATGCGGTTGTGCGCTGAGGGTGCGTTTTTCTTTGGTGCGAAACTGGGGCGGCGCAGCACGGACATTTTGTTGGTGAATTTTGTTGGGGAAATTATTGATCAAACATCCATGGTCTATGATTATCCCGATCCGCAAAAAACCATATCGTTCATTGTGGATTCTGTGAATTCGATGATGCAATCGAAACCCCAATCGGTGCGGGACCGTATCCGTGGGTTGGGTGTCGCAATGCCGGGGTTTTTGTGGGAATGGGCCACATCAATTGGGGTTGAGCCACATTTGATTGACCCATGGCGTACCATTGATATTCAAGACAGCCTATCCATGCAGTTCGATTTTCCCGTCTGGTCGCGCAATGATGCCACCTGCGCTTGCGGTGCTGAATTGGTGTTTGGCAAAGATCCACTGCCGACTGATTTTCTATATTTCTACATCGGACAATTTATCGGTGGCGGCATTGTGTTGAATGGCGAATTGTTCACGGGGTCGACCGGAAATGCCGGTGCGTTGGGTCCGTTTAGTGTCACGCAATCTGATGGATCGACAAAGCAGATCGTTGAAATTGCATCATTGGCCACACTGCAATCACGTTTGAAACGTGCGGGTGCATCATCTGCTACGTTGGTTTGGGATGCACCTGATTATGGGGTGTGCCCTGATGTTTTGAATAATTGGATTAATGATGCGGCCCATGCTATCGCTGAAACGATATTGGCAGGGTGCGCGTTTATTGACTTTCCCATGGTGATTTTGGATGGATCGATGCCCGAAACGCTGTTGCAGCGTATTGTTCAGCGCATCCAACAAAATTTTGCCCGGTTGAACTGGTCGGGGCTGTTTGTCCCTGATTTGAAATGTGGGACCATCGGGTCGAACGCGCGCACGTTGGGCGCCTCTGCCATTCCTATGTTTGAACGGTATCTGATATCGGTTTGAATTTGGCCGGCGTCACAACCGCAGGCGTTTCCAAAATGGAACCTTGGCGAATTCGTCAGAAATACGTTCGTGATCGTATTCGGTTGCAATCCAGTCGCGAAATCCGATGGGGCTGCGCGCGTTTCGCTGTTCGTAAACCCACATGATGTAATCCAAAATGCCAGTTTGCGTGAAATTCAAATGCACATGGCGGATTGTCAGCTGACGCTTTGCCTGTTCGACTGGGACATCATGGACCAACATTAAATACAATGCCGATGCCAATCCGGTGCGGTCCGCACCCGATTTGCAATGCAACAAAAATGGTGTTGGCAAATTGCATAGTAAATCAACCAATTCCAACATGCGTTCGCGCGGTGCCGCGCGGCGTGCGGATAGGGGAATATCGATCAGCTCTAACCCTAAATCGCGGCAGGCTTCGACTTCGAAATTATAGGGGGCCAATTTGTTTGGCCCACGCAGGTTAACGATCGTTGTAATCCCCAACTGCGCATAATGTTCCATGCGTTCGCGCGTCGGGTGATTTGATCGATACGCCCCTGGTGCGATTTCTGCAAAGTTGTGCCAATGTATCCGCAGAATTTCATGATCGACCCAGCGCAGATAAGACTGTGATTTTTTCCGTTCAACAGGGTCCACAATATCGTGACTAAAGCTGTCGCGATGTCTCCGTTCAATCTGTTTCAGATAGGCCCAAAATGATTTTAGCACGCGGGAAATACCCTTTGTATCGTTCGTATGTTTGTGCGCGTGTCTGGCACGTTATGTCCTGCTGCGCAAGTCGCGTGGCCATTTGGGTGCGAAATGCTAAGATGCCGCAACGCGGGTCACTGGACGCGACTGGGTTTCCAACGCTTGTGCGGCCAGGCCCATTGGTCAATGTTTTCACGCACCACACGTTCTAGGCTGTCGTTTAACTCCTGGGTCATTGTGGTGGGATCACTGGGGATCACGGGGGAGTCGACCCAAATGGTAAAATCTCTGCCGTTTGATTGCCGAATGGCATAAATGGGGATCAGGGGGCGGTTGTGTTTTAACGCCAGTTGCGCAGCCGATCCTGATGTATAAGCGGTTTTGCCGAAAAATGTGACGGGCAACCCTTTGTCCATATGCTGGTCGATTAGCAGGGCCACCGATCCACCCCCTTTGATATGTTTTAGCATATTGGTAAACCCAGCTTTGTCGCGGGGAAACAATGGGGTGCCTGTTTGTGAAATGGCCTGCACATAGGTTTGATTCAGCCATTCATTATTCAGCGGCCGATACAGTCCCCCCAAATCAACACCATTGGCGATCATTTTTGATCGAATGATGTCATAGTTCCCAAAATGCCCCGACACCAAAATCACGGGTGATTTATCCGTGATGGCAGCGGTGATTGCATCTGCCCCAGGCCCGGTGATCTGGGCCTGCTGTGCCAATGAACGGGTATAGGCGGGGGTAAAGATTTCAAACAGTGTGGCAGCTAGATTCCGACAGGTTTGGCGCGCGATTTTGCGATGCTGTGTTGCGGGAATTTCGGGTATCGCAAACGCCAGATGTCGGCCAATGCGTTTGGGCCAGCCCATTAACGGCGCAAAGACGGATGCAAAGACCGCAACGAAAATCCTACGCCGCAAAGTCATCGGAAAAACCCAAGCAACCCCAAAGACAATCATCGCCGCGCAATAGGCGATAAAATCTAATGCTTGGTTACCAAATTTTTTGATCATCTGGGCCATGTGTCAAAACAATCCGTGTGAAAATGCCAGCCCGCAGGCCAGTAAAACTGTGCGTTGCTTACGCCCAATTTTCCAAAATATCCAGTCTGCTGTTTTCAGCTGCACCATTGTCACGCCAAAACGGCATGAAAATCGCTGTCATAACCTTGGGATTTGATGTCCTGTTGGGCCGCCGTCATTGCGCCCAGCTTGCCGATTTCAATGCAGCTTTTGGCGGCGGCCCCATTGCCGCCTGTGACCAACGTCAGACCGTCAGACACCGTTTCGATATAGGGCAGGCCAGTTTGTGTAAAACTGACTGCACAGGCGTCGCGCGTGATGGATTGAAATGGAACACGGGGCATCAGCTGGCGTAGCTGGTGTTCCAGCATGTCTGCCGCAACAGGGTCGCCGCCGGATCGAAACCAATGTTGCATATCGGTATCATTCGTCAACAATGGCGATGATTCCTCGCCCCCGATTTTGATGTAATACTGGCCATCTGGGTATTGGATCGGGGGCAGGATATAGACGTCTTGGTCCAGCTGTGCGCCTGTGGGCAATATGATGGCGGATGGCATTGCTGCCATGGTTTTGGTTTGGGCTTGACTGACTTGGGCCAGAACAACAGTGCGGGCATAGACCTGCATTGCGGGGCGTATGTCGCACCAATCGGCTGTGGCGCAATAGCCCCCAGTTGCCACCACGATGTGATCGCCTGTAATCACGTCACCCGTGGCCAGTGTGACAGTTGTGCCCGTTTGTCGGGCCACCCATGACGGCACAATATCTGCGCCCGATTGTATGGCGGTCTGTTCCATGGCGCGGCGCAGCAGGCGTGGATTGATCCATCCGCCCAGTTTTTCCCAAGCGGCGACATTATCGTTTGGGATTTCAAACCAAGGAAAGCGTTGTGAAATTTCAGTGCCGTGCAATACGTCATGATTCAGTTGCATCCGTTCTGCGACAGATAAAAACGACTGGCTAAAGGGGGCGGCTGGCCCCGTGTGCGGCCCGCACATCATCACGCCCGTTTGGTGGTAAAATGACAGCCCCACACTGCGTTCAAAATCGCCATAGCGTTCGATGGACCGCAGGGCCAGTTTTGACCAATCAGCATTTTCAGCCAGCCCGCGCGTGATGCGCCCTGCATCGTGGTGGCTGGCAAAGGGGCCTTGGAATGCCTGACGATCTTGCGGTTCATCTGGACCAATCAGTGTGACCCGATGGCCCATTTGGGCCAGATGGCAGGCACAGGATGTGCCCATCAATCCGCGTCCGATGACCAAAAAATGGTGTTGGCTTGGGGCGTGCGGTTGCGGCATGCTGGTGTCCCTTAGTCCTTGGAATTGGGGTTTGATTGGTCGGCGGCCCATGTGCTGGCGGCCTCAACCGCGACGGGGGATGCACCGGGTGAAATACCAACATAGCTGTCGGTTTCATCCGTGGGCACCACGGGCCGCTGTGTCATGCGATATAGTGCATAAACTGACACCACTGCAAAGACCACGGCCAAGACGGCCCAAAAACCCACTGCGCCAAAATGTTCCATCGCCCAGCCTGCAATCATGGGGCCAGAAATTGCGCCAATGCCAAACAGCATCACGATCCCCCCAGATGCAGCAGGCATATCTTCGCGTGCAAGCGTGTCGTTAGTATAGGCCAGCAACAGCGCATATAACGGCGTGGTCACCCCACCCGACAAAAACGCAGCCACCATGACCGCCCATGTGATTTGCGCATAAAGCGCCCCAAACAGGCAACAGCCCACGGCAATAATGGATGTCAAAAAAATCAGTTTTCGCCGATCCATGCGATCTGATAACCAGCCGAACGGATATTGCAATATCAACGTACCCGCAAACAGCATCGCCATGAACAGGGATATTTCATTGGCACTTAGCCCAATTTGCGCCCCATATACCGCACCCATCCCGGCCTGAATTGCATAGACGATGCCCAGAAAAAACACACCCACGGTCCCCAAGGGGGACGCGCGGAACAAATCCTTGATCGGCATGGCGCGGGTTAATTCGGCGGCGGGTGTGGGGCTGACAGATAATAAAATCGGGCCAAAGGAAATTGACACCAAAATGGACGCGCCAATAAACAAAAATGCCCCCTGCGCGTCCCCCAGTGTCAGCAGCCCCTGCGCCCCAATAATCCCCGATGTCTGCGCCAACATATAGGCCGACAGGATTTGACCGCGGTTTTCGTTGGTTGATGCGTCATTCAGCCAGCTTTCAGCTGTGACATAGACGCCAGACATGCAAAATCCGATTAATATCCGCAGTGCCGTCCAAAAAATCGGATCAGCAAATAGGGCAAAGGCAATCAAGGCGGCCGACATAAAACTGGCCAAGGCGGCGAACACCCGCACATGCCCCACGCGCCGGATCATGTGGGGGGTCAGGCGCGCGCCGGACAAAAACCCGATGAAATACCCTGATGCTACGACGGATAGGGCGGTTGCGGAAAATCCCTCTAAATCGCCACGAATACCGATTAGGGTAAAATGCATGCCATTTCCCAGCATGATAAACACGATCCCAATCAGCAACGCCCAAACGCTGAGCAATGTTTTTAACATCAAAAATCTTTCCGCGTAACCGTTTCAGGGCCATGGTGTCGGATAAGCGGCTGCTTGTCACGCTGTTACAGGCATGAAACCTGTCCAATTGCGACATGTTTTGGGGATGGGGCGGGGTGGACATTTGCCCGCGTGGGGCCATATCTAGCTATGTTTGGAATGAATGACTGGGACAACAAATGGCACATGATCGACCTTACTGTGATGCAACGCTGGCAGAATTAACCGTGGATCACGGCATGCGTCCGAAAATGCCACCCTTGCCCGCGGCCCAAGATCATCACCGGCAAAAGGGTCGCCATCTGGCTGCCATCCATCGCATGTATTTGCGTGAAATGACCCAGATTGGCCAGTTTTTGGATGATATCGATGCAGGCCGTGCTGCACCTGCGGGGTTGGTCAATGCAATTGGGGGTGCAAAATTGGTGCGCAATATGCAGCTGTTTGGCACATTATGCGGGCGCGAATGTCAGGTTTTGACATTCCATCACAACGCCGAAGAAGACATGATTTTCCCGCAGCTCAACGCCCAGCAAATCCCCGCCTTGACCCAAGTGGTCGAGCGGTTGAAAACCGAACATCTGGTGGTGCATGAATTACTGATCCGCCTAGATGATGCGGCACAAAACCTAGCGGCTGACCAGACCGCCGACAATTTCGAAACGGCCCGCGCCATTTATAAACAGTTGTTCGCTGTGGTTCGGTCCCATTTCGGTTATGAGGAAACCGAATTGCAAGAGGCGCTGGGCCTATACGTTCCCGTAATTTAGCCACCCAAGGCCTGACAGGCATCCCACAGTGCATCGGGCACGTCGATAACCTCGCGCGGTGCGCGGCTTTCTCCTGGAATACGGCCCCCATCATCTTGGGCCACGGCATCGGCCAAACGCGATAGGCGTGCGCCGAATTGATCGGTGAATGTTGTCTGGTCAATCACCAGATAGGTTTGTCCCAAACGGTGTGGGGGGCCGTCTGGCAATTTCAACCCGCCCACATCCAGTGAATTGACTGACCCAGTCAGGGCCGCTGCCATCAGTTCGGCCATAATGCCAAACCCCCATCCTTTGTAACCGCCTGCACTGCATAGCGATCCACGCAGCGCCGCCTCGGGGTCGGTGGTGGGGGCGCCATTTTCATCAACTGCCCAACCCAGCGGAATTTGTTCGCCTGCATATTTTGCCATTGTGATTTTACCCAGCGCGACAGCCGAGGTCGAAAAATCAAAGTGGATAGCCAACCCGCCATCGTTGTCGGGGACAGAAAATGCGATCGGGTTTGTTCCGATGACGCGATCTTTGCCGCCAGGGGCTGCAACGACTGGGGATGCGTTGGTAAAGCCTATGGCAATGAAACCTTTTTGTGCGATTTGCTCGGTGAAATATCCCAGCGATGTGCATGTGTGGCTGTTTGCAACGGAAAACAGGGCGATCCCTTGGGTCTGTGCCGTTTTAATGGCGGTGTCCAAACCCGCAGCAAAGGCGGGTTGCGCAAATCCACATTTTGCATCGGCCAAGACGGCCGCTGGTTTGGGCTGGCTGATGTCTGGGGTTACGGTGCCATCAACACGGCCTGATGCCAATTGTGTGCAGTAGCTTTCCAAATATTGCAGACCACAAATCACATTTCCAAAGGATTCGGCTGATGCGGTGGCGCGGGCCACATGTTCGGCCTGCCATGAATCGGCACCGTGATGTTCCAATGCAGTGCGTGCGGAGTCAAAGATATCATTGATTGTGACTTGTGGCATTTTTCCCCCCATTACTTTCACGCTACGATGGGCCAAAGCATTTTAACACGCAACCATCTTTCGGAATTTTTTAAATTAAAAATTGACATGCTCCAATACGCGCGCCACGTTACCGAAAAATGACAAGGATGGTCGCGCATGTCTGATCCAGCGGGATTTTTAATTGATGGATTGCAATACGCAAATTGGTCGGAAAAAATATTCCGCCAAATGCGGCAGGGTGGCGTGGATGCGGTTCATGTCACGATCACCTATCACGAAAATTTCCGCGAAACGGTTCATGTGATCGAAAAATGGAACCGGTGGTTTGAAACCTATCCTGAATTGATTTTTCAGGGATTTACAGCCGCTGATATTGATCTGGCCCGCCAAACGGGGCGCACGGCCATATTCTTTGGATCGCAAAACCCATCCTGCATCGAAGATGACATCGGATTGGTTGAGGTGCTGCATCGCCTTGGTCTGCGGTTTATGCAGCTGACCTATAACAACCAATCGCTATTGGCGACGGGATGCTATGAGGCGGACGACATGGGCCTGACCCGCATGGGGCGCGAAGTGGTGCGTGAAATGAACCGTGTTGGGTTGGTGGTTGATATGTCCCATTCGGCAGAACGATCCACGCTTGAGGCGATCGACCACTCTACACGCCCAATCGCGATTACCCATGCCAACCCCGAATTTTGGCACCCCGCGTTGCGCAATAAATCTGATCGTGTTTTGCAGGCGCTATCGCAAAGCGGCGGGTTTTTGGGTCTGTCGCTTTACCCCCATCACCTTAAGGATAAAAGCGACTGCAGTGTGCAGAGTTTTTGTGATATGATCGCCAAGACAGTAGATATGATGGGCCCAGAACAGGTTGGGCTGGGCAGTGACCTGTGTCAGGATCAACCAGACAGCATTGTTGAATGGATGCGCGTCGGGCGTTGGACAAAATCCATTGATTACGGCGAAGGCAGTGCCAGCGCCCCCGGATTCCCACCGATGCCTGATTTTTTCGCCGATAACCGCGATTTTGGCAATATTCGAGCAGGATTGGTCGCGGCTGGGCTTGATCAAAATACGATTGATGGTGTCATGGGCAACAACTGGAAACGTTTTTTCGAAACCTCTTTCGGGGCGCAATAGCTGACAGGATCACTCTGATGCACATTCAACCGGATACTGCCATAACAGACATTCCACGCCGCTTGCCAGAACATGCGATGCGATTGGAACGGATGGGATCGGCACATCCGACGCGTCTGTCATTTTTGCGAATTATGCTGCGGCGTATGCAACAGCAGGGTTGGCGATATGACCGGATGTCCTTTGACTTGAATACACAGGGCGTTGGGCATGCGGTCTATACACTGCATGGGCCACAACGCAGTTATAGTTTGGTCGCCTTTTCCCATGATTTACCCGATGAAATTCGATCGGATCGTGTTATTGCCACGGCTTGGGATGCGACCTTTGCGCTGTTTGATGGGGTGCCATCGTCGGATGATATTGCGCGTTTGTCAAAAAACGTACCACTTCAAGAGGCGGGCCGTGTCAGCGCACAGGAACTGACGCTAAGTCGTGCGAACAGATCAGTGCGCTTGTTTGATCATGTCGTATCGGCTTTGGCGCAGGGCCATCAGCCGGATCGCGCTGAATTGGACCAAGTCGGGTACTTGATGCGCACAACCGCTGTGTATGGATCAGGCAAATTTGGTGCGCAAGATCGCAGCGAAATTGCGGCACGTCCCGAATTATCCCAACCGTTTCAGGCTGAAATGATGACGGTTTGGTTGATCCGCCAATTTACCATTGATGTCGTCAACCATATGGCACGTGTGAAAGGCGGGGCTGCTGCTGTCGAGTTATCGCCTGAGCTGGCCCGCGGGTTGGGTGTTGGCAATTCAACCGGTTTAGGTATGGCGCCGTTTTTGGTCAAACATCCCGGCTTGCTACACGCTTGGGCCTGCGTCCGCGAAGAGGCATTGGCCCGCGTTCGCAGTCTGGCAGATGTCACACCGCAGCAATATGATCATTTGCGCGAGGCCTTGCGCGACGCAGTTCTGAATGCCCAGCACTGGACATCGGCATCGCCCTATATGACCGACAAACTGCCACAACTGCGCACTGATTTGGCGGCCGTGGATGAATATCTAGCGGCTTGGCCAAAGGCCCAATCGGTTTTGCCATGGGATGATCTGTGGAATTGGGCTGCAACGGCATTGTCGTGCGAAGGGCAAGAGGCCGTTTTATCACTGATGCTTGAGCCGCATGGCGCAATCGTTGATGGGCTGTCCGAATGTCTTAGTTTCCCTGAAACCTTTGCGGCCCCTATTGACGGTCGGCAAAGCGTTCAACAGCTATGCGACGTCATTGATCATAATTATCAGTGGGCTTTGCAATATGACTTTGCATCACTTACAGGAACTGCCCGTTTTTGGTACGTTTCAGAAGAGAAACTGGAACCCAGACTGGGGTCGCGTCACGCAGAGGACGGCAGTGACCGCGAAAACCCATTGGGCATAGCGTGGTTGGTTTGGCAGCTGTCACAACAATTGAACGACACACCCAAAACTATGACGGTTGCTGAATTTTTGCTGACCCACCCACAACACCGGCAAATTGTGCGCCGCATTCAATCGCTTGTGAATTGTGAATATGGGGAAATTCGTGAAAACCTGTTGGCGGATGATATTTTGCCAATTGATATGATGCGATACAAATTGGCCTATTTCGGGGCAAGCCGGTTTGATCCGCGGTCTGATAAATGGGTCCGGATCAGCCTGTTTGCAGGGCTGCCCTATCCAACGGATATCGGAAATTTTGATGCACGGCTCTGATCCAATTTTGCTCAGTCAGAATGAATGGGCCAGTTTGGGCGAAAAGGCCGCCCGTGGCGCTGGCTATGACTGGGGTCACGCAGAAGAATTCGGCTGGGCCTTGGCCGAATTGGCTGGCATGGGGATCGATGGATCCACAGTTTTGTGTGAACTTTTGGCATTGTTTGAAACGGATGCAATCACGGTTCCAAAACGATTGTCGGATTTAAAGCCATCTGCGAACAGGGCGCCATTATGCCCTGTCGTAACTGGGGCAGCTTTGTGTGATTTGGGTGACTTGGCCTTGGAAAGCGCGGCTTTGGAATTGGGTGATGTATGCTATCCTATTTTCCTGTTGCCGTTCTTGGATCGGATGTCGGCGCAGATCGGCAAGCGCGTGCTTGCATTTGAACGTGACCGTCAACTGACACCGCAGAACCCAGATTTGCAAACTGGGACTATTCGTCTTGGGACAACCCAAATGGCCACAGCCAAAGATCGCAATGTCGCATTTCAACGCATTGGTATTCAGGCCCAAGCATTTGAACAGCTAAAGTCATTGGGCATGCGTACAACGGTCCCCGCGACCGAGCAATCGCGCGCAGCAGGGGCGGGTGCGGGATTGACGGATAACGACTAGGTCAAAACAAATCCAATTGGCGCGGATCTGACGTCGGTTTTTTGGACTTTGCTGGGCGACGATCCGGGGAATTTCGGCTGGCATGGCGGACCAGAATCGATTTGGTGCTGGGATCGTTTTGATAGGCTTTCTTGATCGCATGGATTTTTTGCGCCGCTGCTGTGCGGGCCTGTTTTTCATCGACGATGGGCAAAATGTAGCTGTCCGGAAAATCGGGATATAACCACGGTTCATGGATATGTTCATCGCGGACCTGTGCCAGTTCGGGGACCCATTTGCGGATGAACTGGCCTTTGGGATCTTGGTCCTGACTTTGTTTAATGGGGTTATAAATGCGGATCGTGTTGATCCCTGTGGTGCCAGATTGCATTTGGACCTGACTGTAATGAATGCCCGGTTCGTAATCCAAAAACTGGCGCGCCAAATGCTGGGATGTGGCCCGCCAATCCAACCACAGGTGATAACTGGCAAAGCTGACCAACATCGCGCGCATGCGAAAATTCAACCAGCCTGTTTCGTTCAGATATCGCATGCAGGCATCGATAAAGGGATAGCCAGTGCGCCCCGTGGCCCAAGCTGTGAAATGGGGATGATCAGGCCCGTATCGATCCAACCCGCGAAAGGCAGGGTGCAGATTGGTGGTTTCGATATTTGGCTGATCCTCTAGTTTTTGGATAAAATGGCAATGCCAATGCAGACGGCTGTAAAAACTGTCGATAGATTTCGCATGGTGCGGGTCGGTGTCACGGATGTGACGCCGCGCCTGTGTCGTGGCATGCGCCACTTCGCGAATGGATAGCGTGCCAAAGGCCAGATAGGCCGACAGCCGCGAACAGCTGTGGTCTGCGGTGCGCGGGGATGACATTTCATACCGATACCGCCGCCCGCGGTGGGTCAGAAAACTGCCAAGTGTGTCTAATGCCGCCTGACGACCTGCCATTTGCTGGGTGGTGGGTTGGGTGGTGTCCAATCCCAAATCTGCGGCCTTTGGCATTTTGTCCGATCGCAGGGCGGGGCCAGACAGGGATGTTGGCGGTTCGATCAGGGCGGTGGACATGGTGTCATGCCATGATCTGGCCCAACCATCACGTGATTTCAATCGCCGAACGACACCATTTCGGACGGGTTCATGCCATGTGATATTGTGGTGTTTGCACCAGTCCAAAACGCGAATGTCACGGGCATAGGTCCACATGTTCCACGTTTCTTGGTGGGAATATATCCCCGCGATTGGATGGCTTTGGCGCATGGCCTCTAGCACGGTGACCGCATCACCCACCCGTACCACCAGCGGTGCGCCCAAACGTGACAGATCAGCATTCAAATCGCGCAGGCTATGATACAAAAAATCATATTGTCGATAGCTGACATCAGGTTGCGCCCATAGGTCGGGTTCCATGATATACAGCGGCACAACGGGACCAGACCGCGCCGCCAATGATAGGGCGGCGTTGTCATGGATGCTAAGATCACGTTTGAACCAAATGATGTGGACCGGTGTCATTTCTTGCGCGTGCGTTGGTTTTTTACACACTTAGTCTGACAAGCCCCACAGAAAAGGTTTGCTGGTTCTTATCCCACATCCTGTTTGGTTTGATCGACGGGATTTTGCGATTGCCGCGCCATAAACAGGGATTGCAATCGGTCGCTGATCTGTGCGGCGGATAATCCGGCGGTATGATACATTTCGTCTGCACTGCCTTGGTCAATGAACCGATCCGGCAGTGTCATGGGAAAGATTGTGGCTTGGCTCAGCTGATTGCTGTGCGCCAGATATTCCAACACGGCCGCGCCAAAGCCGCCGCTGCCCCCCTGTTCCAACGTCATGACAACATCATGATTTTGAACCAAGGTATCGATCAAATCGGTATCCAATGGCTTGGCAAATCGCGCGTCCGCAATGGTCACGGAAATTCCCTGTTCGGCCAGAATAACCTTGGCTTGTTCCGCTTGGTCCAAATGCGCACCAAAGGACAGGATGGCGACATCATCACCGTGAGAGATTATGCGCCCTTTGCCGATGGGCAGAATGCTGCCCTTATCAGGTAATTCGCAGCCACGTCCCGATCCGCGGGGGTATCGAAATGCGATGGGTCCATCGTCATAGGCGGCGGCCGTTGCAACCATGTGCATCAATTCCGCCTCGTCCGCGGCCGCCATGACCACGAACCCAGGCAGTGGGACCAAATAGGATATGTCAAAGCTGCCCGCATGGGTGGCCCCATCGGCCCCGACCAAGCCCGCGCGGTCAATGGCAAAGCGGACGGGCAAGCCCTGTAACGCCACATCATGGACGATCTGATCATAGCCGCGTTGCAAAAAGGTTGAATAAATCGCGCAGAATGGTCTTAGCCCACCTGCCGCCATACCGGCTGCGAATGTCACGGCATGTTGTTCGGCAATCCCCACATCAAACACGCGGTTGGGGGCAATTTGTTGTAATTTGTCGACGCCTGTGCCCGATGGCATGGCGGCGGTTACGGCAACCACCCTTGGGTCGGCCTGTGCCTCGGCAACCAATGCCTTGGCAAAGACGGATGTATAGCTCGGCGCATTGGCGGGGGATTTGAATTGATTGCCGGTTTCGACATCGAATTTCGACACGCCATGATATTTATCGGCGGCGTTTTCGGCGGGGGCGTAGCCTTTGCCTTTGCGGGTCAGGGCGTGGATTAACACGGGCCCGCGTGATTGTGTACGCGCACGGCGCAGGGCGGTCAACAGCTGGCCCATGTCGTGCCCGTCGATTGGGCCGATGTAATCGAACCCTAAATCTTCGAACAGGGTTGCCTTGTCTGGGCGGCCCGTCACGATTTCACGCGTGCGTTTTGCCCCCAAACGCAACGGTTTGGGCAGCAGGCTTTCCATGTCTTGCGCCAGATCGTTCAATTTGTGCAAGGGTGTGTTGCCATCCAAGCCGGATAAATATTTCGACATAGCCCCAACAGGTGGTGCGATGGACATGTCGTTGTCGTTTAGAATGACAAACAGCCGTTTTCCGGCGCTGCCTGCGTTGTTCAGTGCCTCATAGGCCATGCCAGCGGAAATGGATCCATCACCGATCACGGCCACAGTGTCACCCACATCTTGGCCCAAATCGCGTGCTGCGGCAAAGCCTAGGGCCGCGGAAATGGATGTGGAACTATGCGCTGCGCCAAAGGGATCATAGGGCGATTCAGATCGTTTTGTAAAACCACTTGGCCCCCCGTTTTGGCGAAGTTTCGTCATTTGGTGGCGGCGGCCAGTTAATATTTTATGGGGATAACATTGGTGGCCCACATCCCAGATAATTTTGTCGCGCGGGGCGTCAAATACGTGGTGCAGTGCGACTGTTAATTCAATGACCCCCAAAGATGACCCCAAATGCCCACCGGTTTGGGACACGATTTCGATCACATCATTTCGCAATTCACCCGACAGCTGCTGCAATTGCGCAAGCGACAGATGTTTCATGTCTTTGGGTGATTTTATTTTTGCCAATACAGGCTTGTTATTGTGTGATACGATGGGCATAGCGGATCCTTTCAGACAAAAAGGGCGTCATGTCCTGTGCGGACATGACGCCTCCTCCTGCAGCCAACAGGAAGGGAACCGGAGCTATGGCAAGCTCCAGAGATCGACCCCCGGGAAAAAGGGTCGAACTGTGGACCGTGGGATATCCCACGGTCGCTATTCATAAACAGGCGCACCTGTTGTGGCCAATTCAGGCCAGTATTGGATCACATTGCTGCCTTGTAGGGGCTGTTGGTACCCTTTGTGACATGTTTTACAGGCCACTTTGGGGGCGTCGCCATGCAGTGGACCCAGACGGTTTTCGGGCAATTCAGGGCCAAGCGGCAACAGATAGTCGTTGTTAAGCTCTTGGACCATGGAAATGCCCATGCTGGCCGTGCCCCATTGGGGTGTGACCTGTGATCCGTCATAGAACGCACGGGTGTTGTGACACAGCACACAGTTGCGTCCCAATGAATTGGCAAAGTAATTCATCAACGAATATGTCCGTTCAGCTTGCTGGATCAATGGATCTCCGGGCTGATTGTCAACGCGGCTTTCCAAATCATGAACCGCGATGGTTTCATAATTGACCAAATAGGCCTCAAGCGCGTCAGAGGGTAGCGATGTATATTGCGACAACGGAGTTGCGCGGTTTTGCACCGCTGGCCAGCCTGCTACGGTTTCGTTGACAGGTGTAATTTTGAACCAAATATCACTGGGGACATTTTGTCCGCGGTGACAGGTGTTACACGTCACACCCACCTGTTTATTGGCATTTACGTGACCGTCCCAGTTTTCATTAATGTTTTGGGTCATTTCGATCATGCGTCGCGCGACCACTTTGGTATACAGCGCGTCGTCGCCGTATGTGTCCATGTCGCCATCCCCATGACAATAGGCACATCCCTGATCGGGCGCGACCCAGTTGGTCATAGCAGCCATTAGGCGATTAAAGTTGTCATCCGTCAAATCACCCAAGACTTGGACGTTTTGATAGATGTCGCCTGCCAGCTCTTCGCCGCCTTCGGGGATATAGGGATCATCTGCGACCAGATTTGCAATATCAGGATCCGGCGTGGCCAAATCTGTTTTGAATTCAGTCACAGACATCCCATTCCCGCGCGGACCAGTTTGCAAGCTTTCGGTTGCTGACGGCTGGCCATAGCTGACCAAGACTGCAGCTGCGAAAACAGCGGCCCCTGCGACCCCGACCAATGTGGCGGGGCCATAGATGTTTGTGGGGTTTTCTTTGTTCCACTTGTCGAACCATTTGGGTAACATGTTACTTCTCCTGACCAACGAAGGTTTCGTAGGATCCGTAGTTTTCGTATCCGTAAGAGCCGTCGTACATTGGGGCGAAATAATGTTCCTGTGCCCAGATGAACCAATTGTCCACCACAGTTCCAGTCAGCAAAATGCCAATTCCGCCAGTGATCGGACAGAGGACTGCGAACCACCACGCCCAGCGGTGAATGCCCTCCATCGTTGCATTGAAACCCATGGTCCAGCGCCAGAACAGGGCCGCACGTTCCGTGGCTGTTCCGCGATCATAGATTTGTTCCAATTCACGGTCGCCGCCATAGCGTGTTACCGCCAGAATGGTTGCGCCATGCATCGCGAACAATAAAACAGATCCATATAGGAACACGATCGATAATGCGTGGAATGGGTTATAGTACAGGTTGCCGTAGCGAATGGAAAACGCTGTTGTCCAATCAAGGTGTGGGAAAATTCCGTATGGCACCGCTTCGGACCAGCTGCCCATTAAAATGGGGCGGATCAGGCCAAGAACCAAGAACAACCAAATCGCAGCGGCAAAGGCCCAGGCAACATGTTTGCCCATCTTGTGCTGTTGCGCCAAGAGGTAACTGCGCAGCCACCAAGTGCAGACGGAAACCAACAGGAACAGTGAACTGATAATGTACCATCCCCCTTGGTCAAGCGGTGGCATACGCAGTCCCCATTCTGGCCCGGGTGGTTCCAGTGCCAGCCAGAAAAACTGTCTTAGGAATTCAGGGATCGACCAGCCCACCTGCGCAAGCATATTTAGGCCTACGATATTGAACCACAGCATCCCGGTGGCCAGTGATATAACACCGGTCCAACCCAGATAGACGGGCCCAATTTGTGCGTTGCCGATCAATCCGGCTAGGATCGAAAACCAAGGTTTACCGATGCGCTCGGACATCATGTTGTTTTCGTTGTCAGTCCCCATTTCTGCGGGACCGCGAACTTGAACTTGTGTCAGTATGTTTTGATATTCAATCATGGTTACATCCCCACTTGGCTTGGCCAAATCGGCAGCTCTAACCACCAATTCCACCATTCAGGCCAGCCTTTGGTCCAGACGGGGCCAGAAATTATGATACAAACTGCAGAAAAGAACACCGCATTGATCGCCAGCAGAAATCCAAGGCGGTGAATCCCCAAGGTGCCAATCGAATACCCAATATAGTCACGGAAAAACGTGTCTTCGTGGTCGGGGCCAAGGGCCTCTTCGCCTTTTTCGGGGTTTGCGGCACTTAGGATCAAGGCGCCGTGTAATGCCAGTGCAAGTGTCGTTGTGAAAAACAACGTGACGGCCAACATATGTGCAGGGTTATAATGGAAATGCAGATAGGCATAACCTGTATTTGAAACCCAGTCCAAGTGGCTGAAAATGCCATAAGGGAACCCATGTCCCCAAGCACCCATCAGCAAAGGCCGAAAAACGACCAAAGTTAGATATGCCAAAATCGCGAAACTAAAGGCAAATGGAACATGGTATCCCATGCCAAGTTTGCGGCAAATTTCGACTTCGCGCAGGGCCCAACTGATAAAGGCACCGGTTGCGCACATTGTTATGATCTGCCACAGCCCGCCTTCCATAAGGGGGGCCATGCCCAAACCATAACTAAGATCAGGGGGCGCAATGTTGATCAGCCAAGGGTTAAATGTCCCTTGCTGGGATGCCCCCCAGAAAATTAATATGGTTCCTAATAAGGCAAAGAATGCTGTCGTGACCCCGAAGAAACCAACATAAAATGGTCCTACCCAGAAGTCGAACAGATCGCCGCCGATTAACGTCCCGCCTCGGACGCGATATTTTCTTTCGAAACTGAGCAATGCCATCTCTTCTCTCCATGTCGTACGAATGCCGGCAGGCTATTCGTTTTGGATGTGTTCAAGGGCTTCGGCCGATTTTATGAAAAAACCGCCCGTAGCCAATTTTGATGAGCACTGAAGTGAATGTTGGACAAAGCGCACTATTGTGCGTTTTGTGCCGCCAATTCAAACCAGTTGTAATGATCTGTGCTAAGCAGAACGAGATGAATCATCGCTGCTAGCAAAAAGAGGAATACCCCCTGAGCCACGAATACGCGGCGCGGATCAAAAACGAGCCAGATTTTATAAAACTTAGCCATTTTTTCCTCCTCAGAACCAAGGACGCCAGATAAACACTGCCAAATGGGCGACGATTGCTACTGCTGAAAATAGCCATAGTCCGCTCATATAGACTGAGTGCAGCTCTTGCGCCTGCTCGTCTGTTAATCCTGTGAATGACAGGTTTGTATTATCAGCCATAAACTTTCCTCCGGAACGTTTCGCTGACGCCGCAGTTCCCCTGGGGCCGGGTCCGGATGTTCAAGTCATCCGGGTCCTGTTCTGTCCGCCGACAGAGCAGAGCGTGATCCTCGATCCTAGTGAACCGAGAAAATGAGTGGTGTGGTGCGATCCGCTTCGGCCCATGCGCGGGCCAAAGGACCATGTAAAAACAGGGTCTGTCTGCGGAATACGTCCACGGCCCAAGCCACCGTTGTAAACGGAATGGCCAGCACGAAAATCAGGCTGAAATAGAAAATGAATTCAGCACTGCGCCGCGTTGGGCTTTTGTATTTTGTTGGGATTGCACTGATATCTGTCATTGCGTCCTCCTTTGGTTATGTCCGGGCCATTTTGGCGTCATCCAATGCGATGACGGTATCGACCAGAACGGAATCATGCCCCCTGTCACGCGCCGATTTTTCGGCTGCATCACGCAGGGATTTTGCCGCTGAAATGCGGGTTAAAATGGGATGACGCGACACGATTTTATCAAGCATCGCTTGTGCGTCAGGATCCCACGGTAATGTCGTTGCAGTTTCTGTCGGGGTTGCGGGCCCGGCATCCATGTCTGTTCCCAGTGGTAAAATATGAAACAGAGCGTCGAATAATCCGTTACAAATTTCTTGGATCAAATAGGTGGCGCCTGCATAGCCCATCATGGGCGTTCCGGTCGCGCGCCGAATGGCAGCGCCAGGAAAGGATGCTGGAATGAACGAAGGTCTTGGGCCATGGCCACCCGACTGTTCCGCCAAATAAATTTTTTCATTGATTGATCCAAACACGATTAGGGGCCGCGTTTGTTCCATCAGATTGCGAATTTCCATCGCGTTGGTTTTTGTTCCCGCCGTGCGCGCCACAGCAAAGGCGCAGGGCAGACCCATTTCCGTTTCCAGAAAATACCGGATTCCGCGGGCATAGGTTTCATTCGCCACGATTGCGAAATTGGACGTGGTAAAGAAATCCTGCGTCACCGACCGCCACAAATCCCAGACGGGCTTTAGGGTCGAATGTTTTTCCGTTTCGATGAAATCGGTCGGATCCAGTCCCAGCAATTCGCCAAGGGTCGTCAAGAACTTGGTCGTGCTTTCCATTCCGATTGGGGCTTGCAAATATGGCTTGCCCAGCACTTCGCATAGGCCACGCCCAAATTCGCGGTACATGCAAATATTGACATCTGCATTCACCAGCTGGCGCATTTCGGCAACGTGGGCACCCATCGGCATGACCATGTTGACCTCGGCGCCGATACCTTCGACCAGACGGCGAATTTCGGCCAAATCGCTGGGCATGTTAAATGTGCCATACATTGGCCCCAGAATATTGACGCGTGGTTTTGCGCCCTCTTCGCGCTTTGCCTCGGGGGGCATGCGGCCTTTGGTCATGCCAAATTCGGTAAACAGCCACGTCATGGCGCGATCAGCGGCTTGCCATTGATCTTCGTCGATGGTGCGGGGCAGGAACCGTTGGACATTGGTGCCTTGGGGCGTTACGCCGCCGCCAATCATTTCGGCAATTGATCCGGTGACAACAACTGCGGGCAGCGCTGGGTCCAATGTGCCCCATGCGCGTTTCATCGCACCCTCGGTTCCGTCACGGCCCAATTCTTCTTCGCCCAAACCGGTGACAACGATTGGCAATTCATGGGGTGGCAGCGCGTCCGTGTAATGCAAAACAGAGGTGACCGGCAGGTTTTCGCATCCGACAGGTCCGTCTATGACGACCTGAATGCCTTTGGTCGCGCAGAATGCATAAACTGCGCCCCAATATCCTCCGGCTCTGTCGTGGTCATAGACTAACATTTCTAAATCATCTCCTGCGCTTTGGCAGCGCGTGCGGCTTTGTCCAATTTTTTCTGATGTGTGGCGCGGAACTGTGGTTGCAGGTTTGGTTTGCCTTCCCACACGCCGGCTGTGTCACCCGTGCCAACACCGGTGAAAAAGCTGTGCATTTTCGACATGCGGTCAGAATTGGCCATGGCTGAATTCACAACTGTCGTTAAGCTGCCTGCGCCGGCAGGGCCCATCAAGGGACGTGCGGAAATCAGGTTGGTGAAATACAATCCCGGTGTTTGGTTTTCCTTGGCCTTTTGGACAACTGGTGTCGTCCCAATTGCCAAGTCTGGTTCGAAATGATCCAGCGCGGCCAGGTCATCCTCTAGCGATGCGCGGAATTTGACGGCGACGCCCTTTGCAGCCAACCATTCAAAATCTGCTTGGGATTGTGGCGTTTTGGGGCAAGCTGTGCCGACATAGGGAACGTCTGCGCCGCTTTCGATCAACAGGCGCGCGACCAGCAGTTCTGATCCTTCGTATCCGGATAGGGTAATACGGCCGTTGATTTTGTTCTGGGCCAAGGCCCCTTGGATCGCGGGGACAAAGGCGTTTTTCGCTGCATCCACCTGCGCGCGTGGCAGGCCGAATACATCGCCCACGCTGTCATACCATGCGGCTGTGCCCTCGGCACCCACTGGGGCGCTGCCAATGATCGGACGACCCGCTGATTCAAAAACGCGCGTGGTTGCAGTGTAAAACGGGTGAACGGCGGCGACAGCGGCACAATCGAGCGCTGCATATAATTCGCGCCATTCACGGGTGGGCACGGTTGGCCCAGCCTCTAGCCCCAATGGACCCAACATCGCACCCAGCATAACGGGATCGGCAGGGAACATTTCGCCCAACAGAGCCAATGCGGGTTTGCCGGACCGTGCGCGATTGGGCGCTTTGACGGGCCCTGATTTGGCTTCGTCCATGGCGTATTTCAGCATGGCAGATGCCAGAACATCCTTGGCCTCGGCATGGGTGGGGACGCCAAATCCTGGCACATCGATGCCAATAATACGGACGCCGTTTATTTCCTTGGGCAGCAATTGCAGGGGCACACCGCTGGCGGATGGAACGCATAGATTGGTGATGACAATCGCGTCATAGGCATCGGGATCTGCCAGATCATGGGCGGCGGCGACGATATCTTCGAACAGCTGGCCCGTGACCAAGGTTTCTGAATCAAACGGCACATATCCAACGGACCGGCGCGCGCCATAGAAATGGCTGACGAAACTTAGCCCATAAACACAGCAGGCGGATCCCGATAAAACGGTGGCCACACGACGCATCCGCAGGCCGACGCGCAACGATCCAAATGCGGGGCACATGGATTGTGGTTTGTCATGGGGTCCTTGCGGGTAATCGCGCGCAAATTGTTCCAACATTTCGCTGTTGTTGGCCTGTGTGCCGCTGGCCTTGCGCAAATCAACGGATCCGCAGCCGCCACTTAGCGCCGGTGTTGGCGATGTGTCAGCCACGGGTTCAGGGGCGATGATTGGAACATCTGCCGCGTTGTCATATTTGATTTCGCGCCCCATTCCTAAACCTCGTCGTATATGATTTCTAGGGACGGCTTGGGCGCGGATCTGGATCCACGCATATCTGCATCCGTGGCAGGGACCAAGACAAAGTCACCGCCGGTATCTTTGCTGTCGAACAGGTCAAGTAATCCATCTTGTTCCAGTGGCGCAGGGCGAATGGGGGGTGCGGTCATGACCTCGCCTGCCAGTTCTTGGAACAATGCGCCCCACTGGCTTTCCATTGTGCCTACGATTTGATAATTCGCTGATTTTTTGCGCAAGTCGTCGTTTTGGGGAATGGATGCCAAGATTGGAACATTTGTTGCCTTGGCAAATGCGGCGGCTTCGCCGGATCCGTCATCTTTGTTGATGACAAGTCCTGCAACACCGACATTACCGCCAAGCTTGCGGAAATATTCAACGGCAGAGCAGACATTATTGGCCACATAAAGCGATTGCAGATCATTTGAGGCGACAAGAATGACTTTCTGCGCCATATCGCGGGCGATGGGCAGACCAAAACCACCACAGACTACATCGCCCAAGAAATCCAGCAGGACATAGTCGAAATCCCAATCATGGAACCCTAGCTTTTCCAGCAATTCAAATCCGTGAATGATGCCACGTCCACCGCAACCGCGGCCGACCTCGGGTCCGCCCAGTTCCATCGCGAAAACACCGCCGCGTTTAAAACAGACGTCCCCAATTTCCACCTGTTCGCCCGCCAATTTTTTGCGGGTCGATGTTTCGATGATCGTTGGGCAGGCTTTGCCACCAAACAGCAATGATGTGGTGTCAGATTTCGGATCACAGCCGATCAACAACACGCGTTTGCCCATTTCGGCCAGCATGTGCGATAGGTTCGCAAGCGTAAAGGATTTGCCAATCCCCCCTTTGCCATAAATCGCAATGATTTGCGTTTTGCTGGTGGGTTCGGATTGTTCTGCGATAACATCGGCAAGGTCTGTGTTTGCCTCGTCACGCAAGCGGTCGGAATAGCTGGTCAGGTTTGGTACATCATCTTTCATGCGACTTCTTTCCAGTCTAGGGCCATTTTCAGGCAGGATTTATCCGTGAATGCTGTTTGATAGGCATGCGCCGCTTGGGCTGCCTGCGCCTGATGCGTAATCAGTCCATCAAGTGAAAGTGCGCCCGCATCGACCAGAGCATGTGTGGCTGTCAGGTCGGCCTTGGTCCATTCTGCGGCGATTCTTAGGCGGGCTTCCTTCATAAAGGCGGGGGCGAAATTGAACCCGATACGATCGGGGTAAAACCCTGCCAATACGATTTCACCGCCCTTTGACAGGCGCGCAACCAACTGATCCATAATGTCCGCTTGGCCAGATGCGTCATAAATGTGTTTGTAGGATGCATTTCCATCATCATTTGGATGGATCACAGGATAGGCACCATCTGCACCGCTGCGGCGTGTTTCATCGATTTCCCAAACAGTCGGTGGTGGACCACCCGCCGCCAGGGTCAAGCGCGCCAAAAGACGGCCAACAACACCGTGGCCAACGATCAAATCAGGCAGGCCAGTTTCAACGCCTGCAATGGCATGGCGTGCGGTTGCGGCCAGCGCATAAAGTGCGCCTGTCGCACCTGAACCACTGTCAATTTTCAAAACGCGTTCATGTGATGTGATCAGGTGTCGTGACGCCGCACCAAACAACCCAAAGGCATCTTGGTAGCAATTTGCACCGGGGACAAAAACACGATCCCCTACACGATAGGGTGTTGTGCCGCGCGTTTCGACGATTTCACCCATCGCTTCGTATCCGGGGATCAATGGATACCCCATGCCAGGAAAGGGCGGCATTGTGCCGGACCAAAACAGATTTTCAGTGCCAGTGGAAATTGCGGAATAATCAACGCGTACTACAACCTCGCCGTCCTGAGGGTCATTCAGTTTTGCATGAGACAAAGACAGGGTTTTTGCGCCTGTTAACACTATGGCGTGCGTGTCCATTTGGACCCCCTTTCTTCCTCCGGCTGTTGGTTATTTTGCTTAGTGTCAGTTTAACCTTACATATCAAACTGTCAATTTATTTTGACACAAAGGGGAAATTATTTTTTACGCGCCGTGATGGTCGAGGTCACAAATGGCCTGTTTCCACGTTTAAATTTGATGTCAGAAAATCCAATATCTTTCATGATTTCAATGATTTCAGAGGATGAACGCGTCTTGCCGGTTTGCATCGCTAGCGTATAGATTGCAAAATACACATCCCCCGCAGGGGTTGGGGATGGATGGCCAAGCATCGGTTCTGAAACAATGATCTGCCCGTCTTTTGGGAGGGCAGTGTAAATTTTCCCTAACAGATTCTGGACGGTTGTATCATTGTGATCATATAAAACACGGATCACTGAAATAACGTCATATTCCGCGGGTAATGATTCCGTTTTGAAGGATCCAACGTGGCGTTCGAACGATTCGTCTGGGGAAAGTTTGGGCACGATATCGAATACGGCACAATCAAGGTGCGGAAACTTTTGCGCAACATGGCCGATAAATGCGCCGGATCCACCACCGACATCTAGCCATGATTTGGCCGACCCAATGTTTAAGCCGTCCAACGTATCATGCGCGACCAGACTTTGTGTATCGGTCATCAATTGGGAATATCGCGCCGCCTCGGCTGCATCTAAATCGTTTCCTTGGGTAAACACATAGGGCCAAAATCCCGCAAGCGCAGGATTCGTAGATCCGCGAAAAAAATCCTGTGCCTGTGTTAGGTCGCGGTATAAAATTTCGTGATGATCGACCAATTGCGCCAGCCCTGGCACAGCTGCAAATACCGCGCCTTTGCGGCTAAGCCGGACGCGTGATTTACGAATTTTCAGCAATCCCAATGCAACACCAGCGCGGCACAGAATTTTCATTCGATCCTGCGGCACATCGCACAGATCTGCTAATTCGGTCAGGTCTGCGCTTTGTTTGGAAAGGTGTTCAATTATGTTCAATCGAACAAGCGCCATCAGAACTTGGGAATTGATAAACCCCATCATGATATCGAACACGGCCTCGCCGTCGCGACGCGCAAACCGATTGATAATTGGCAGGCGTGACACCCTGTTTTGCAAGGATGGGGTTGCAATCAGCTTGAACATATATCGATCCAACCGATCCCTAAGGCTGGGTTTGCGGCGTGGATATGTTGCGATATCTTTCACCCTACGCGCGTTGGACGATTTCGGCGGATGGCATAATGCTATCGGCCTGCATACGCACCATTTTTGCAAGGGACTGTTCACCTGGGCAGGCGGGAATCGACGCGATGGCGCAGGCCAAGATGTCGTTTAGTTTTTCCATCGCACCTTTCACGCCCAGTCGTGCAACGGCATTGGGGCGGTTGTTTAATGCGTCTTGGCCAATTGGTTTGCCCAATTCATCCGTGGTGCATAAAACATCGCGCAGATCATCGGCCACTTGAAACGCCTCTCCGATATAGGCGCCTAAATCCGTCCAGTCTTGTGCATTTTGTCCCGCAGAAATTGCGCCCATTTGGGTGGCCGCGATGAACAGCGCGCCCGTTTTGGATCGGTGATATGCACCTAGGTCGATGTCTGCTTCGCTTTCCCATGCTTGGCCTGCGCAGATGCCATTTGGTGTTCCTGCATACCGCGCAAGGCAGCCAATCAGCTGGCCGGCACGATCAGGTGACGTCGTGCAATGGTTTGCGATATGTTCAAATGCCTTAATGATCAAGCTATCACCAGTCAAAACGGCAATGGGTTCTGAAAACGCTTTGTGAACCGTTGGCTTGCCACGGCGCATATTTGAATTGTCAAAGCACGGCAGATCATCATGGACCAAGCTGGCGCAATGGACCAATTCCAATGCGCAAGCAGCTGCATCCGTCAGCTGGGGTTGATCGTCGCCACAGGCCATCGCGATTGATACCAAAATCGTTGGTCGAATGCGCGCGCCACCTGGAAAAACCGCATAATCCATCGCTTGGGCCAATTTATTGGGCATTGGCGACTGTCTGTCAAAGTGGACAGATTTCGCAATTTCCGTCTGTATTCGTGCGTGAATACCCATTTAAACCCTCGATTCATTAAAAACTTCGCGGAACATGTAAATAAAACTGGACATAAAACGCGTTTCTGTCAAATATTTAATTCATGAATATTTCTGTATTACGATACAAACAGGGCAACGATGTCGTCATAATCGGCGCTGGCATGGCTGGATTGGCCGCCGCGCTTGAGTTGTCGCACCTTGGGTATCGTGTTCATGTGATCGAACAGGCGGACAAGCCCGGCGGCAAGGTCCGACAGGTTCCTTCGGTGTCTGGGCCGGTGGATATTGGTCCCACAGTTTTAACAATGGTCCACGTGTTTCGGGACCTATTCCAAGCTGTTGGTGAAAATTTGGATGATCACATCGAATTGATCCGCCAAAAGCTGTTGGTGCGCCATTGGTGGGCTGATGGAACATCGCTTGATTTATTCGATTGTCACGACTCGAACCTAGATTCCATCCAAGAGGTATTCGGAGCGGCAGCTAGACGCGAATATGCAACATTTCAACGGGCAAGCGCCGATTTATTTGATGCCTTTGATCGGCCGATGATGCAAAATCCTGATCCATCATTTGGTGCCATGAACCGTGTTGTTTTGCAAAATCCGTCATTGATTTCAAAAATACGGCCACATCAAACATTGGCCACGTATTTGTCGGCCCAATTTTCCAACCCGAAATTGGCACAATTGTTTGGTCGATATGCAACCTATGTCGGTGGATCACCGATGAACACACCCGCGATGCTAAGTTTGATTTGGCAAGCCGAGGAACGGGGCGTTTGGGCGATCAAGGGTGGCATGGCAAAGCTGGCTGGCGCACTAGAACGCCTAGCGATCGGTCGCGGTGCCAAGTTCAGTTATAAAACGCGTGTCGAAAAAATCGACATCCTAGACGGGCAAACCCGCGGTGTATTTTTGGAAAATGGGGAATATATCGCAGCCAATTTTGTTGTTTTTAATGGCGATACCCGGGCTTTGGCTTTGGGCCATCTTGGTCCGGATGCCAGTGCCGCAATAACCACGTCACAGGGCGAAGCTGACAGATCATTATCGGCCTATGTCTGGGGATTTGCAGGGAAATATTCCGGCCCCGATTTAATCCACCATAACGTATTCTTTGCCGATCGGTCGAATTCGGAATTTGATGATATCAAGCGGGGTATTTTTCCAACAGATCCGACAATTTATATCTGTGCGCAGGACCGTGGGAAAAACATGTCCTATCCTGAAAATGAACGGTTTGAAATGATTGTGAATGCCGCCCCCGCATCGCAGTTGGCCCCCAATCAAGAGGATTTTTCAACATGCAACGAACAGGTCCTGAAACGATTGGCGCAGTTTGGCGTAACGTTCGAAACACACTTGGAACATCGGAATTTGACGACGCCGACCCAATTCGCAGCACGTTTTCCCGGCTCGGACGGGTCGCTTTACGGGCCCAGCCCGTCGGGGATGTTGGCAGCATTAAAGAAACCGAAAACTCAGTCGCGGATAGCGGGCCTGTATCTGGTGGGGGGCGGGGTCCATCCGGGGGCAGGGGTTCCCATGGTCACGCTTTGCGCAAGGCAAGCGGTCGCCAAGATCACCAACGCCCCAATTTCAACATCGACGTCCCACCAAATGGCTACGCCTGGTGGTATATCGACGGCATAGATCCTGTTTCGGGCCGTGCAATTTCGATCATTGCGTTTATTGGGTCTGTTTTTTCCCCATGGTACCGATGGTCTGGACGTAAATCACCACAAAACCATGTATGTCTGAACGTGGCGACCTATGGTCCGGGGGGGCGTTTTACGATGACTGACCGCGGGACCAGTGCCCTGCACCAGACGCCAGATACGCTAACGCTGGGGCCATCGTCGGTTCATTGGGATGACGAACGACAGGAATTGCGTATCGACATAAATGAAATCAGCAGCTTACCACTGGTGTCGCGGATCAAGGGAACGGTCGTAATCCGCCCTAAGGGGGTGACAGATGTTGAATTGGCGTTGACCCCAAGCGGGACCCATGTTTGGCGCCCCTTTGCGCCAAACAGCGATATATTTGTTGATTTGGATCGACCGGGTTGGCAATGGCAGGGGCATGGATATTTTGATGCGAATTTCGGCACCCGCGCGTTAGAGCAAGATTTTGATTATTGGACATGGGGGCGGTTTCCTGTCGCATCAGGGACCAAGTGTTTTTATGATCTGACATATCGCGATGGGACATCCGCGGCCTATGCTGTGGATTGTGACCCAGACGGGCAGGTGCGCCTGTCCGATTCTGCGCCAGATGCTGTGAAATTTTCCCGAAGTGGCTGGTTGGTTAAACGCGAAACACGTTGCGATGCAGGTGCCAAGCCCAAGCAAATCCAAAGCTTGCTAGATGCGCCATTTTACAGTCGTGCCGAGGTCGAAACAACATTACAGGGCCATAAAAGCCGTGGCGTATTCGAAGCGTTGGATTTAACGCGGTTTCGCAACCCGCTGATTTTGGCGATGTTGGCCGTGCGCGTGCCACGCCGCGCATCATGGCCCGCTAAACCTGACTAGTTATTTGGCTTGATCTGGATTGCGTTTAATCAAACTGGCATTTAGCGCACCGGCTATGCTGACCCATGCCACATACGGCAACATCACACAGCCTGCAACCCAATCCACGGACCACATTGCGGCAGTCATGGCTGCGACACTGCACCAAAGTGCAACGAGCACGATCAGGCCTGCCTTCATACGTTGCAAGCCGAAAAATACCGGTGTCCAAAGCGTGTTAAATGCAATTTGCATCGCCCAAAGTGCCAAAGCAATTTGTCCGCCGTCCTGCGTTGCAACACGTGCGCCTGCATAGGCCATCAGAACATAGAGTGTTGTCCAGACAACTGGGAACATCCAGTTCGGTGGCGTCCATGTGGGTTTTTCCAGCTGCGCATACCACGCCCCTGTCGGGAACAACGCCCCTGTTGCGCCGGCACCAAAGCTAGCGATCAATAAAATGAAGAATATTGTCCAGTCCATATGGATGACTTAAGCAGTTTTCAAGATTCTGCAAGGGGGCGTCACGTGGTAATGTCCTGCGCCTTGAGTTCCATCATGATATCGCAGAACCGATCACTCCATGCTTTGGGCTGTGGTGTATGATCTGCTGCGGCAGTTACCAAAAATTCGGTTTCGGGCAATGCAGGGGCAAATCGCATTGCGCAGCTTGGTCCAATAACGCTTTGCCCTGTGCAGAACGCAGATTTTGCAACCAGTAAACCTTTGGTAATGCGCGTGGTGCGTGCGCGCTTGGTTACGCTATCATAACTGTTTTGCGATATCGCGTCACCGATTGCGGCATAAATGAAACGCGCGGCAAAGATGGCCAAGCGCACCCGCACAGGCAAATGGGCGATGCCTGAATTGGACCGAATGTACAAACGGTCAGCATCACGCAACAGTCGGCGGGCCATATGTCGAATAATCTGACGTGGCTGGGGGTTGTCCAGAAACTCTTCTGGATCTAGGCCAGCCTCGTGAAACCAGTTTTGCGGAATATATAAACGGCGCTCTAATGCGTCTTCGCCGATATCGCGTGCAATATTGGTCAGCTGCATTGCCACGCCTAAATCGCAGGCGCGGGCCAATGTATCGCGATCGCGCACATCCATGATCCGGCACATCATCACGCCCACGGCCGATGCCACACGTGCGCTGTACGCATACAGGTCGTTCAAACTGTCATAGCGATGCCCCATTGCGTCCCATGCCAAGCCTTCTAGCAATGCTTCGGGCAGGGCGCGCGGCATATCGTGACGTTCTACAATATGGGCAAAGGCGCGGTCCGTGGGGTGATTGCGGGGGTGTCCGCGATACACGCAATCCACCCGATCAATCAGGGATTGGACGGCTGTGACCTTGTCCTGTTTTAAATCCACTTCGTCATCGGCCACCCGACAAAACGCATACAGCGCAAGCGATGAATCGCGCACATCACGGGGCAATAATTTCGACGCGGCATGAAACGACAGCGATCCGTGTTTTATCGTGTCATGGCAGTATGCTAAATCGGTTTCATATGTCATTGGACAGCTCGGGTCAGTTTGTGGGCATCTGGGACCAGTTGCGTCAACACCTCGGACGATGTGACGACACTGGGAATGCCAGCGCCAGGATGGGTGCCTGCGCCAACCAGATACAGGTTTTCAATATCTTCGCTGATGTTATGGGGGCGAAACCAAGCAGATTGAAAAATACGGGGTTCCAGTGAAAATCCGGCCCCATGCGGGCTAAGGTATCGGGATTCAAAGCATTTTGGCGTTAAGACATAATCGGTTGAAATATGCTGCGACAGGCCTGGCAAAATGTCGCTTTGCAAAACATCAAGAACCGATTGTTTATAGCTTTGTGTTTGTTCTGCCCAATCAACCGCATTCTGCCCCGCCAAATTCGGAACAGGCGAAAGCGCATAAAAGGTGTCATCCCCCGCAGGGGCCACGGTGGGGTCATTCACCGATGGGCGATGCAGATAGATTGACATATCCTTGGCCAGCGTCTGTTTGTGAAAAATATCACGCAACAATCCGCGATAGCGTGGCCCGTTCAAAATCGTATGATGCCCAACATCAGGCCAAAGATCACGCGTGCCCTTGGTTCCGAAATACCAAACGAACAATCCCATCGACCAACGGGTTTTGTTTAGCTTGGCATCTGTCCAGCGTTTGTTTTGCCGATGCGACAATAATTTCGAATAGGTCCAATAAGGATCGGCATTCGATACAACAACGTCTGCATCAATCTGTTGGCCGGTGTCCAATATGATGCCGGTCGCACGATCACCTTGGGTTAAAATTTTATCAACGGTATGGCCCAGAACAATCTGGCCGCCCTGATCTTTGATAACCTGTCCCATCGCGTCGGCCAGCCGTTGCACGCCGCCCATGACGTAATGTACGCCAAAGGCTTTCTCAAGGTGACTGACCAGAATGTACATAGATGTGACATTGACAGGATCGCCGCCAATGAACAGCGGATGAAACGACAGCGCCATACGAAGTTTCGGGTTTTTCACACGAGCAGCGGCATGGGCGTAAACGGATCGATCTGCACGATACCTGATAAAGCCTGGCAGTTCTTTGATCAGGTCGCCTAACTTGTTCATTGGGCGACGCCCCAAACCTTCAAATCCAAAATGGTATCGTTTTTCCGCATCGCGCAGGAATTGTTTGTATCCCTCTAGGTCTGCGGGAAACAGTCGGGCCACCTCGGCCAGCATTTTGTCATGATCTTTGTATATCTTGAAACTTGTGCCATCGGGCCAACGGATTTCGTAAAAAATATCCAGAGCGATTGTTTCGACGTCCGAATGAAAATCGCGCCCGCAATCGTTCCATAATGTTTCAAAGACCTGCGGAACCGTTAGGATCGTTGGGCCAAGGTCAAAGCGATGCCCCAACTGCGTGATCGACGATCCACGACCCCCAAGACGGTCAAGTTTGTCGATGACAGTGACATGATATCCTTTCGCCCCCAATCGCATCGCCGCAGAAAGCCCGCCCAAGCCGGCGCCAATCACCACCGCGCGCGCGGCATGACGGTTTGTAACAGTTGGCGTTTTGATTGTGTGTAATAAATTCATGACATAAACAGCCTACGACTGTCAGATATAATTTACAACACTTGTTTTTTGTGGTTCACTGGTCTTAGCCACCTTCCAAAGGAGTTTTCCGATTCAAACTGTCACACTCAGTTTTTTCAGATTTGATAGCCTTGCTAGTAAAGTTTGGGCCTTTACGATGATGGGCTTTGCGCGCTTCTTTATGGGGCGGCATGAAAATTTGACCTTTTGGAAACTGCTTGGGTCCGGATCTGGTCAGGGCTTTACGCCTAAACCGAACTGGGGCGTTTATGCCATATTATGTGTCTGGACAGATCGCCCAAGTGCGGACCTTGGTTTATCTAAATCGCTGTTTGGCCGCTATCGGGCGCATGCCAGCGAACATTATACCGTTTTCATGGCGCCAGTTGCGACACGCGGGCAGTGGTCTGGTTGCGAACCGTTCCAGGTATCGCATCCCCCGATCGTTGGACCCGTGGCAGTGATGACGCGCGCCACGTTGAAACCGCGCGCTATTCCCAAATTTTGGAAAATGGAACCTTTGGTGTCTGCCTTGGTCGGGCAAAATGAGAATATGATTTTTAAAATTGGTTTGGGTGAAAAACCATTTTTACAGCAAATGACATTTTCGATCTGGCCTGATCTTGCGCCTATGGTTGCCTTTGCGCGCGGATGTGGGGCGCATGCGGATGCCATTTCACAGGTCCGCGCGAAAGATATGTTCGCCGAAGAACTCTATGCAAGGTTTGCAATCACGGGATCACATGGATCGTGGTCCGGTTGCGACCCCTTGGGATAAGGAATTGAAATGAAACAGGTGTATCCATTTTCCGCCATTGTTGGCCAAGATGATATGAAGTTGGCGATGATTTTGACGGCGATTGATCCAAAAATCGGCGGAGTGCTGGTTTTTGGGGATCGCGGAACTGGCAAATCGACCGCAGTGCGTGGTTTGTCTGCTTTGTTGCCGAAAATTTCGGTTGTTCAGGGGTGCCCTGTAAATTCGGCGCATGGCCAAGATGTGCCGGAATGGGGGCCCAAGCTGGATGGTACAATAACGCAGATTTTAACGCCTGTTATTGACCTGCCTCTTGGTGTGTCCGAAGATCGCGTGACAGGCGCGTTGGATATTGAACGGGCCTTGATGGATGGCGTGAAAGCCTTTCAGCCTGGTTTGCTGGCCGCGGCCAATCGTGGATATTTATATATCGATGAAATCAACCTGCTCGAAGATCACATAGTGGATTTGTTGCTAGACGTTGCGCAATCTGGCGAAAATGTCGTGGAACGCGAAGGCATGTCAATCAAACACCCTGCGCGATTTGTGTTGATCGGATCCGGCAATCCAGAAGAGGGCGAATTACGCCCGCAACTGTTGGATCGCTTTGGGCTATCCGTTGACGTCGGATCCCCAAATACGATCCAAGATCGGGTCAGCGTGATCCGCCGTCGGGACGAATTTGACACAGACCCAGATGCGTTTTGCAAAACTTGGCGCGCCCAAGAACAAATCATCCAAGGGGCGATTATTTCTGCTCGGGAACGGATTGCTGGCATCGAGGTTTCAGACGATGTTTTAGAGTTCTGCGCCAAGCTTTGCATGCATCTTGGCAGTGACGGATTGCGCGGCGAATTGGCATTGTTGCGCGCTGGGCGGGCATCTGCGGCATATCATCGTGACAATGCCGTCACTGTGGCGCACATTCACAATGTTGCGCCAATGGCGCTTAGCCACCGATTGCGGCGCGATCCATTGGACGAAGCAGGCAGCAGCGCGCGGGTAAAACGCGCATTGGATGCTGTTTTACAGTAATGAACAAAACGGCATTTGATAACCTTGCCTTAGCGCTACAAATTGCCATCCGATGTCCTGATCAGTTTGGTGGTGTCATATTGCGTGCGCGCGCTGGACCGATGATGGATCGCTTGCGATCGCATTTGTCCCAAAACTTTCATCGTGCCGCGCGGGTGCATGGGGCAATGGATCGCACTGCTTTGGTGGGTGGGATTGATCCGATCGCCACCCTGCAACAGGGGGTTTTGGTGCGAACCTTGGGTATTTTGCGCAGGGCGGCATGGTTGAATATTCCTATGGCTGAACGTGCGCCCACCGCTTTGGTACATAGTTTGACCAGCCATATCGATGCAAACCGTTGTCCCGCCGTAATCCTCTGGGACGAAGGCATCGATGAAGAGGCCGTGAGTGCCAGTTTGGCCGATAGATGTGCGTTTTATTTTGATCTGACTGATCAAGTTCGCCTAGACGGTGAATTGTGTCTGCATGATTTGCCAAATGATCTGCCGCTGCACAGGGTTCAAATTTCAGACGACCAAATCACGGCATTGGTTGCTGTTGCCAGTCGCGGTGGAATAACCAGTTTGCGCCTGCCGCAGTTTGCTGTTCGGTTTGCCAAGTTACTTGCGCTTGTGGATGGGCGATCCGTGACATGTGACACTGACATTGAAACGGCTGTTCTGACAATCCTTGCGCCCCGCATGGTCGAAATTCCCATGCCGGATCGTGACGCCGCCCCATCGGAACAGCCACAGCCACAAGATGATGCTGCCAATGACGATGGCGACGATACAGCATCAGACGATTTGGCCCCATTATTGGACATGATGATTGCAGCGGTTCAGGCAAACCTGCCCAAGAACCTGTTAGAGCAAAGTTTGGGCCGCACCGGATCTGGGCGCGCCAATGCAGGTGCAGGTAAACGACAACGGTCGAATACCCTAGGCCGACCCAAACCATCAAGGGTTGGCAAGCCGGGATACGGCAAGCGTATCGATGTTCTGGCAACCCTGCGTGCAGCGGCCCCATGGCAAAAAATACGCCGGTCTGCGCGCCCTGATGCGACTGCGAAATTCATCATTTATCCAAGTGATATCCATGTGAAACAGTACGAAGTCCCATCCGAGCGGGTTGTCATTTTTGGTGTTGATGCATCGGGGTCCGCGGCGCTTGCGCGATTTGCCGAGGCCAAAGGCGCCATCGAAATCATGTTGGCCGATGCCTATGCCAAACGTGATTATGTGGCACTGGTCGGGTTTCGCGGACAAACAGCCGAGGTATTATTGCAGCCCACACGTTCCTTGGTGATGGCCAAAAAAACGCTGGCAGCCTTTGCTGGTGGGGGTGGAACGCCCTTGGCCATGGGTATGAAATGCGCCCTAGACATGGCGCAGAAATCCAAACGTGATGGGCGTACGCCGACTTTGGCCTTTTTGACGGATGGCAAGGCAAATATCGCACTGGATGGATCGGCCAATCGCGATGCCGCTATGACGGATGTTCATCAATTGGCAGGCATGACCAATCATTTGGGCGTGCAATCGATTTTTATTGATGTTGGACGGCGACCAAATGCCAAATTGCAGCAGGTGGCGGCAACATCAGGATCGCAATATTTACCGTTACCACTGGCAGACGCACGCGCGGTTTCCAATGTTATTCGTGATTCAATGGTAGATTAGCATGCGTGTTGTGCCAACAAACTGGCCCTTTGCCGCGCATTCCAAACATATGCGCACGCGGCATCATAATTGGCATGTTCAGCGGTTTGGTCAGGGGCCCAAGGTGTTGCTGATCCACGGCACAGGTGCTGCGACACACAGTTGGAAACCATTGATCGACTATGCGCCAGATTGGGCCGACTATATGTTGATCGATTTGCCGGGTCATGGATATACAGACCGACCCAGATTGGGACAATCGTCGATTTCGGCCATAACAAACGGGCTTGAACAACTGCTTGCGCAAGAAGGTTTTCAGCCAGACTATGTTATGGGTCATTCTGCAGGTGCCGTGATTGCGGTGACTTTGGGACATCGGATGCAGATTGGGAATACGATCACGCTGAATGCGGCATTTTCTGAATTTTCAGGAATATTTGCGTCACTGTTCCCAATGGTGGCACGCACTATGTTGGTGGCCCCGTTTGTCAGCAGGTTATTGGCACATTTGGGCCGTGATCCCAGCGCAATAAAACGCATATTACAGCAAACAGGATCAATTATTCCGCAGCAACAGTTGGATTATTATCATAGGTTGTTTGAAACGCGTGATCATATTCAGGGCACATTACAGCTGATGGCGGATTGGTCTGTTGGCGACTTTATCACACAGCTGCCCAGTTTGGGGCAAAACGTACATTTTATCACGGCTGCTAATGATCTGACGGTGTCACCGCAGGTATCAAAGGTATGGTTCGATCGATTACCCCATGCGCGCCTGACCCAGATACCAAGCGGGGGCCACTTGATCCAAGAAGAGGCCCCCGATTTAATATGGCATGCAGCCTTTGGCGATTGCAGCTAGATCAATTCTAGGCCACTGCCTGCGCAATCGCGCATTTTTTCCACAAAACCGTCATCGCAAAGATCAGGTGTTCGATATCTTGATCCGTATGCACCGGCGACGGGGTAAAGCGTAAGCGTTCGGTCCCTTTGGGAACGGTGGGGTAATTGATGGGCTGCACGTAAATTCCATAGTCACACATCAAAATATCGGCCAGTTCACGACATTTGACAGGGTCTTTGATCATCACTGGGATAATATGGCTGTCATTCATCAGGTGGGGAATGCCTGCACGATCCAAGCCTTGGCGCAATTTCGCAACTTGGCGTTTGTGCTGGTCACGTTCGGCTTGCGATGTTTTCAGGTGGCGGACACTGGCCCGCGCACCGGCCGCAACGGCCGGGGGCAGCGCGGTTGTGAAAATAAAGCCGCTGGAAAACGATCTGATAAAGTCACACAATGCCGTCGAGCCGGTGATATAACCGCCCATCACGCCAAATGCTTTGCCCAAGGTGCCCTCGATCAATGTGATCCGATGGGCCAATCCTAATTGCTCGGACAGTCCACCGCCGCGCGGACCATAAAGGCCAACGGCATGCACTTCGTCCAGATAGGTCATTGCGCCGTGTTTATCAGCGACATCTAGGATGCGTTCCATGGGGCACATATCGCCATCCATCGAATAGACCGATTCAAAGGCCACCAATTTGGGGACATCTGGTCCATATTGCGATAATTTGCGATCCAAATCTTCGGGATCATTGTGGTTCCATATGACTTTCTCGGCGCGGGAATGGCGGATGCCTTCGATCATGCTGGCATGGTTCAACGCATCTGAAAAAATCACCAGTCCCGGAATTTTGGCACCCAAGGTTCCCAGCGCCGCCCAATTTGATACATAGCCCGAGGTAAACAGCAACGCGGCCTCTTTGCCATGCAAATCGGCCAATTCACGTTCCAGCAGGCGGTGTTCATGGGTATTGCCCGAAATGTTGCGTGTGCCACCTGCGCCGCAGCCGGTGCGTTGCAGTGTTTCGGTCATAGCATTGATCACCGTGGGGTGTTGGCCCATGCCCAGATAGTCATTGGAACACCAGACTGTGACATTATCAGGCGAGGTATCGCAGTAACTTTGCGCTTTGGGGTATTTCCCGCACTCACGCTCTAATTCTGCAAAAACACGATAATTCCCATCCTGTTTTAATTGGTCAAGTTGGTTTTGAAAAATAGCGTCAAAATCCATGGAAATCCTCCCTCTTGAATGATTTGTTTTTTGATTGTTTGGGTGTGGGCAGCATCCACCGCCACAGTTTGGCATCTGGCACGGGCAAAACCATGACCCAGTGTTCTAGCAAGGCCAATGCTGTCATAGCTGACAACAGCGTAAACCCGATTTGATCGCCAATCGCGTCCACCGCATAAAGGCGTTCCAACCAACAGGCCAAGGCAAAGGCCAAGCCTGATGTTGACACGGGGAAAAACCAGTTGATTGACGAAATACGAAAATGGCTGGTCAAATGGCGCATGGCTTGGGGGACAAATTCGATGTTGATGCGCGGTACCCCGAAAAACAGGTTCAGTTTGGCACTGATGCGTGCGAAATACAGGATATAGTAAATCCACAGGCCAAACCGGTTTTCTGCGCCCCATGTCACCCAAGTCAGCGCAATCCCTGCTGCAAGCAGTAGCATTTCGTGATAGGCAACGGTGCCCCACGCGCGTATGAACCGTTCCCATTCTGAAATACCCGTTGGACATTCGGATCCGACTGGTCCTGTGATCACACCACTTAGAAAGCTGATTTCGATCCAGCCCCAGAATACCAAGACGCAAAAAAACGCAACATAGACCTGCGCTGTTGTGTTTTCGACAATTGCCGCGTTGTAAAATAATCCCGCCACAAATACGGCAGGCAGGCTGGCCAAACACAGGCCAACCCGTCGTGCCAATGGCGCGGGGTCAAACAGACGGATCATGACCAAAATGGCACCGGTGAAAAACCACCAGCCAAAGGTCGCAATCGTTGCTGCTATGCCCCAGTTTTCCAGCATCAGTAACAGGGCTCAAGCCGGGTTACGGATGGGACATCGTGGCGTTTAGTCGGGATCAAGAATAATGTGACAAACGCCTTGGCCGCGCGCAATCGCGCCGACATCGCAGCAATTTTTGCACCTGATTTTTCAGCCGTTGCCAAATCAACATTCGCCGCCTGCAATTTTTTCAGGGTTGGTAACCATTTCGGGCTATCAATATCCAATGTGATTGGGAAAATTTGCTTGCTCAGCTCGGATGTTTTTGTGAACACCTCATGGGCATACCAATCGGTATCGACACCCAATGCCTGATGAAATGCTGGACGCTGATGATCGCGAATATACATCGTGGCATAGACGGCCGTTAGGAAAAATTTGATCCACCACACATTATGGCCGCGGGTCAATTTCGGATCCGTTTTCATCAGCAGGGCAAAGGCTTCGCCGTGCGAAAATTCATCATTGCACCATTCTTGGAACCACTTGAATATCGGGTGGAACCGATGTTCTGGATGTTTTTCAAGATGCCGGAAAATGGTGATGTAGCGTGCGTAGCCAATTTTTTCCGACAGATATGTGGCGTAATAAATGAATTTGGGCCGGAAATAGGTGTATTTTTTCTTTTGCGTCAAAAACCCTAGGTTTACGGCCACGCCAGCTTCGCGCAGGGCGTCGTTGATGAACCCGGCATGGCGCGCTTCGTCGCGGGCCATTAATTGAAACAGCTGGGTGATTTCATGGTTTGACCCACGTCGTTTCATTTCTTTGTACAACACACAGCCGGAAAATTCGGCGGTACAGGAACTGATTAGGAAATCGATAAATTCCTTGCGCAGTTCGGGGTCCATTCCGTCCCAGTCCACCTTATCCCAATCGGCATTTTTCTTGAAATGCCCTTTGTTCGGGTCAGATAGCATCTGGGCAATCAGCGGATCCCATTCATCGCGAATATGTTCGACGTTGATTGCGTCCAGTTCGTCAAAATTCGTGGTGTAAAACCGCGGGGTCAGCAATGTATCCTGCATGGCAACAGCGGTGGCTGTGTCGCTGTCAAATTTCTCTTGGATACTTAGGGCCTCTTCGGCGGTGGCGGCGTCAGCAGAATGCATGTTCATAACGTGACCTCCTCTGAAAATGAAAATTCGCACAGCTCCATCACTTCGAAATCGCCGGTCAGGCGGGTCCAAAGCCGTTCAAGTGCGCTGGCGCGTATGATCGTGGCATCGCGATCGGCCGTCACGATTTCACCAAAGGGGGCCATGATTTCGGGGCCCTCTACCTTGACTTCGTCACCTGGATAGATGACGGCCCCATTGTTAAATCGAACATGGGCATGCAGGCTTTCGAATTTGTGACTGATCTCTACCGTGCAGGGGGCATGTTCAATCGAGCGCGTTAATATTCCCATTTAAGGCTCCTTTGGTTCCAGTGGCTACAAGTTTGGCAAAGGCACGGGCATTATCCGCGCCAAAGCCCATTAAATCAGCGGACCAACCTGTGCTGGGATCACTGACTGAAAGTCGTCCATTTTCGCGCCAGATCACATCGACTGGCCCGTTCAAATCCACACCGCGTTTGCCGCGTTCACGGTCCAAAACGCGTCCAACACCGGAAATAAATCCGCCCTGTTCTGGGGCTAAATCGGCGATCACGCTGCCATTTGTGTCCAACACGCGGACTGATCCGCTCATATCAGCGGACAGAAAAATGCGGATTTGCGCCGATATTGGCGCGTCTGTTGGTTGCGCCGATGGGGCCCGTCCGGACCACACGGCAATACACACAATCCCCAAAACCGCGACAACCAATCCAACCAAAGCGCGCAGGGCAGCTTTGGGAATTAATTCAGAGGCTTGGTCGGTTTGGGATATATGTGTCATGTGTTTGTCCGATCAGCTGGCTTGGGGGTTTAGGTGTGCAAAATCAGCATCGAACTGCGTTTGCGCGTTATGTTGTTTGATGTTCGAATGTGCCGCTTTGGCCAAAATGCCGGCCACGTTTTGTGCGTCGTCGATCGCGCGTAAACAGGGCTGGGTTTTCGCAAAATGCCAGGGCCGCGCATGGGGCCATAACACAAGGAATGAAAACCGTGTCTCGCCTTTGGTGATCAGGGCGATGTTGCCTTGTCCATTCTTTGTCAATCCAAGTGCCGCGTTTTCCAATTGGCTAAATGGGATATTTAACGTCACAGTCAGTGCCGCGCCGATCCGCATCGCAACACGTTTGTTTGTGATCGTATAGACGGTACACCGCGCCTGAATGACAGCGGTGATAATCAACAATCCGCCTACGATTGCGCCTAGGATCAAAAATGGGGTCGATATTGATGCAGCACGCGTGGTTGGCATTAGATCGATGGCAGAAATAAACCGCCATCCCGCCAGCAAAGCAAAGTACCCCATGACCCACCAAAAATTCAGAGAATCCTTGGTCAGCGCCCAAATATTGGGGCGCCCTTGCCATAATATTTCCTCACCTTGTGGTAAGTTTTCTGGCAGACCGGGGATCGGTTCGAACTGAAAATCGTCGTGTGACATGGGGTCTTTTCCTTATAGCTGTGGCTCTTGCCGCTCTGCCGAGGCATAAAGCGTCCCCCCGCCGTAGTAGGCAGAGATCTTGTCCTCTTCGAGCAGGGTGACTTGGTTCGCATTGCGGTGGCGTGGCACGTCATTAAAGTGTTTTCCAAAAATACTTTTGACTGCGACACGGTTTGCGTGGATCCGTGCAAGTGTCATTGGGACCAAACGGGTGCCTTCGCCAAATTCGGGCGCCAGTACGAATTCCAAATACCGAACCAGTTGTTCGGGTTCATCCACCCACATGTCTGTCACTTTGCCAACAATCGCACCGTCACCGGCGACAACAGGCAATTCGCGTGGGTCGCGGCCAAAGCCGACGTGGAACTGATCCAGCCCGCTAAGGGGGACAATTTTCGGATGACCGCGTGCATCCAATTCTGGCGCATCGCGACGCGGTGCCCATGATGCGGGGCCAACGCCGTCCTTCATCGGGTCGCCAGTTGGTTCCAGCGGATAGCCGTTTGATTTCGATGTCTGGCGCAGGGCCACATCACGGTTTTCACGTTCACCATTGGGAAACGTGACTTCGCCACGGCCGTGGGGCAGTTTGAATGTTTTTGGCTCAGGTAATGGGAATGGGCCTTGGTTTGCGGCCTCGGTCCCATCGTCATTTTCCATTGGGTATCCTTCGCGCATGTTTTCACGTTGGATGTAAAAAATGAGCAGTGCAAAAAATATCCAGAACAACCAAAGTGATAGGCTGGCCAGATCAAAGTTTCCAAAAAATGGTTCGGTCATGTCAGTGTCCTTTCCTGTGCGTATGAATCATGTTGGAAAATCAGCAAGACCAATCTTGCTGCTTTGTGATGATTCACGAACCGATGTGCCTGTTCGTTTGACCATTGGTCCCAGCACCGCAAGTGTCACGAACAGCAAGATGATTTCGCTGTGATAAACGAACGAATATCCCGTAGAAGGCGTGGCCAGCGCCTGTCCCAAATTCCCTTGTAGTGCTTGTGTATTTACCCAGTCGCGCAATGTGCCACCCAATGCAATCGACAGCCCCGCCGCCGTTGCTTGGGCCGCGCCCCACGCGCCCAGTGCTAAACCGCGTCCTGCGGTTCCATCCACGGGCAGGGTCATTGCGCTGGTCATTGTGGCGACTGCGAATAAACCTGACCCGAATCCGATCAAGAATGTGCCTGCAAAAAACAGGCTGGTTGATGCCATAGGCCCTGCAAAAATCACCGTTGGAAAGGCGATCAATCCCGCGATCAGACCCCATGCTGCCAATGCCATAGGGTTGCCAAATTCGCGCAATTTTCGGGCGGCAAAAAATAACCCAGCCAGCGCACCGACCACCCACATTGCTGTCAATAATGTGGTTGCGGAAACACTCAGGCCTAGAACTTCGCCGCCGTAGGGTTCCAGTAAAACGTCTTGCATGTTGAACGCCATGGTTCCCAAAAATACGACAACCAACAAACGTCCTGCAGATCCGCCAGCTGCAAAATCGCGCCAAGCTTCACGGAATTTTGGTCGTGGAGATTGGCGTTCTGCGGCGGACATTGGGTTCATTTTTTCCTGTTTCCACAGGGCAATGACGTTTAGACAAATGCCGACCAGTGCCGCGCCTTGGACCACGCGGATCAGCCAAAGATTGCTGAAATCAGACAGCAGCCAACCGATCAACAGCGATGATATGCCCATCCCAACCAGGAACATGACATATAACAATGCCACCACGCGGGGCCGTGTTTCATCATCTGCGCGATCGCTGGCCAATGCCAGTCCCGCCGTTTGCGTCATGTGGATGCCAAATCCGGTCATCAAAAACGCTAAGGCCGCCAATACTTCGCCAGCCCAGTCAGGACCAAGTGTTTGATCACCCGATAGCACGATCAAGCTGAACGGCATAATCGCCAGTCCACCCATTTGCCAAAGCGACCCAAACCACAGATAGGGAATGCGTTTCCAGCCAATGGCCGAACGATATGTGTCTGACCGAAATCCCAACACTGCCCGCAACGGGGCGCTGAGCACCGGCAGCGCAATCATAAACGCCACAATCATCGCCGGAACACTAAGTTCGACAATCATCACGCGGTTTAGTGTACCCAATAACATCACCGATGCCATGCCCACGGACACCTGAAACAGCGACAGCCGCAACAGCTGCGCCAGTGGCAGCCCCTGACTTGCCGCATCCGCAAATGGCAGCATGTTCAGAGTCAACGCCTTGATCCTAGGTGCTTTGGGCGGTTGGGTCATCCGGTCACCTCAAGCGCTTGGGAAATGTAAAATCCGCGATGAACGCGGCCGATGTCGTTCAGCTGGTACCCTGCGGTCAGGTCGCGGGATAGTTTTGCCGCCGATTGCGGCACCATGACTGGGGATTTGTCACCGCGTGGGGCCAATTTGCCCGCATACCACATCGCCATTAACAGGGGGGTTTTCGGGGCAACGGTGAACAAAATACTGCCTGTGCAACGCTGTTTCAATTGGTTCAGCGTCTGGGCCAAAACCGGTGTTTTGTAATAAATCAGGCTGTCCATACCGATGATGTAATCAAACACACCCAGATCAGGGTTCAGCAAATCACCGGCCTGAAATGTGATGTTTTTGTGCAATTGTGTTGGAATGCGCTTGCGCGCAATGTCGACCAAGGCGGGGCTGATATCAACGGCGGTCACCTGTGCATCGCGCTGCGCCAATTCCAATGTCAACTGACCTGCACCGCACCCCGCGTCCAAAATCCGCAAACCTGCAACATCGCTTGGCAGACGTGACAACAGGCGCGCGCGCATTTGGTCACGCCCTTCGCGCACGGTCTGACGGATGCGCGACACGGGCGCGTCCGATGTCAGCCGTTCCCAAGTTTTGGTTGCTGTCTGGTCGAAATAGGTTTCGACGCGGGCCAAGGTCTGTTCGTATTGCATCAATCAAATCCTAGTAATTCAAAGATGTCGCGGTCCTCTAATGGGGCGGGGGCCATGGGTTCGGTGCCATCCCACAAGAGTTGCGCCAAACGGATATATTCTGTTTGAACGGCTGCGATATCGTCGTCCAAGTCCATTTCAAACAGGGTGCGTTTTTTCAGGCGTGATCTGCGGATTGCATCCAGATCAGGCAAATGCGCCAAGCGGTTAAATCCAACGGTCGCGCAGTATCTGTCGACCTCGTCCGTTTGGTGCGATCGGTTCGCGACACAGCCGGCCAGACGTACTTTGTAATTATTGGATTTCGCCTGAACAGCGGCGATAATGCGGTTCATGGCATAGATACTGTCAAAATCGTTGGCTGTGACGATCAAGGCGCGATCGGCATGTTGCAAAGGTGCGGCAAAGCCACCGCAGACAACATCCCCCAACACGTCAAAGATGACGACATCTGTGTCATCCAGAAGGTGATGCTGTTTTAGCAATTTGACCGTTTGTCCAACGACATAGCCGCCGCAGCCTGTTCCCGCAGGGGGGCCACCGGCCTCGACACATTTGACGCCGTTGTAGCCTTCGAAAACGAAATCTTCGGCGCGCAGTTCTTCGGGGTGAAAATCCACCTCTTTCAGAATATCGATAACGGTTGGTACCAAGGATCCGGTCAGGGTAAATGTGCTGTCATGTTTTGGATCGCATCCAATTTGCAAAACACGTTTGCCCAATTTTGAAAAAGCAGCGGACAAGTTCGAGCTGGTTGTCGATTTGCCGATGCCGCCTTTGCCATAGACGGCGAACACTTTGGCACCGACGATCTGATCTTGGGGATCTTGGTGGATTTGGACAGAACCGTCGCCGTCCAAGCCCCGCAAGGCGGGGGGGGATTTATCAAGTGGCGTCATGGTGTGTATCCTTGTTGTTGCAAAGGGTTTTTCATTGTGCGGCAATCCCTTCGATTTGGTCTTCTAGTCTGTCGGCTGCGCGCTGCAGCCGTTCGATCGTTTCGGGGTCGGGTGACCAATAATCGCGTTCACTGGCCTCAATCAGACGGTTTGCCATGCGTGAACTGGCAACGGGGTTCAGTGCTGCAATGCGTTCCAGCATGGCGTCATCCAAAACAAATGTTTCGCTGATTTTTTGGTACACCCAAGGTTCCACTTGGCCAGTGGTAGCGGACCAGCCGACGGTGTTTGTCAGCTGCGCTTCGATCTGGCGGACGCCTTCGGATCCGTGGGACAGTAAGGCTTCGTAAAACTTGGGGTTCAAGGCGCGTGATCGGGTTTCCAGTTCCAGCTGCTCAGACAATGTGCGCACCTTGCCTGTGCCGCGGGTATGATCAGAAATGTAGACCGCGGGGTCATCGCCACCGCGCGCGCGTTTTACCGCCCGTGAAATCCCGCCCAAGGTGTCAAAGTAGTGATCGACTGTTGTAATCCCCAGTTCCACACTCTCTAAATTTTGATAGGCGACATCAACATCTGCCAGCGCCTTGGTCAGCAGGCCAGAATTTTGCTGTGCCTTGCCATTCACGCCATAGGCAAAACTTTTGCGGGCTTGATAGGCATCGGCCAAATCGTCCTCGGAGCCAAAGGCCGAGCTGTCGACCAATTGATTTACATTTGATCCATAGGCGCCCTCGGCATTGGAAAAAACGCGCAGTGCGGCGGTTTCCAAATCGACACCCATATCCTGCGCATAGTTCAGGGCATGGGCGCGGATGAAATTCATCTCTAATGGTTCGTCTGCCTGTGCCGCGCTCAGCGCGGCTTGGGCCAGCATTTTTGTTTGCAATGGCAACAGATCGCGGAAAATACCCGATAGGGTCATGATCACATCAACCCGTGGCCGGCCCAATTCGGACAATGGGATCAGGTCCGCGCCCGATAAACGGCCAAAGCTGTCAAAGCGTGGTTTTGCCCCGATCAATGCCAAGGCTTGGGCGATGGGGCTGCCGTCTGATTTGATGTTATCCGATCCCCATAGGACCAACGCGACTGTGCGCGGAATGGATTGATGCCGATCCAGCAGGGCCTGCGCCTGCGCGGCCCCCTGACGGCAGGCAAATTCTGATGGCATGCGGAACGGGTCAAAGGCGTGGATATTCCGGCCGGTTGGCAAAATATCTTGGGTCCGGATCAGATCACCGCCGACGACAGGTTCGATATAATGCCCCGCCAAAGCCCGCAGAATGGCGGGAATTTCGTGATCGTTTGACAGGATATCGCGAATGTTATCGCGCTGTGTATCTTGTGATACATCCATCATGTCCAGATAGCTGTCAATTTGTTCGGTGGATTTGTTTTTTCCGACAATGTGCAGCCCCTCAGGGATCAGGGTGTTTTCTGTTTCCAGAACGCGGTGCCATAATGTGTCCATGTCGCTGGCATCTAAATCTACGCTATGTGCTTGGTCGCGGATGAGGTGCGCCAAATCATCACGGCGGTCGTCGTGTTCGGGCAGTCCGCGCCATTGGGTTAGGCTGTCTTTCAGATCTGCCAACCCTTTGTACAGGCCTGCATGCACAACCGGCGGTGTCAGGTGGGTGATAATCGTGGCGTTGCTGCGGCGTTTGGCAAGGCTTGCCTCGGATGGATTATTTCCCGCATACAGATAGACATTGGGCAATGTTCCGATCAGCCGATCAGGCCAATCCTGCGCGCTGGGTCCTGCTTGTTTGCCGGGCATAAATTCCAATGCGCCATGCATGCCAAAGTGCAAAACAGCGTCCGCTTGGTAACTGTTGCTGATCCAGCGGTAGAATGCGCTAAAGGCATGGGTGGGTGCAAATCCCCCTTCGAACAGCAACCGCATTGGGTCGCCTTCATAGCCGAATTTCGGTTGCAACCCGACAAAGACATTGCCAAAGTCGTGGCCCAAAATAAAAACATTGCGCCCATCGGATTGTTCGCGTCCGGGTGCAGGGCCCCATTGTTTTTCAATGTCCTCTAGCCACGGTGTGGTGGATACAATGGTATTTGCGTCGACCTTGGCGGCAACATTTGCCTCTTGGCCATAGGTTTTTGCATTGCCACCCAAAACGATATCGCGCAGGTCATCCACCGTTTGTGGCAGATCAATGTCATAACCTTGGGCCTTCATCACAGACAGGGTGTTAAAGAGGGATTGAAATACGTCCAGATAGGCGGCCGTACCTGCCGCACCTGCATTTGGGGGGAACCCAAACAGAACAATCGCAACACGCCGCGTTGCATTGGTCCGGTGCCGCAAGGCCGCGATTTTTTCGACCCGTGCAACCAAAGTGTTTATGCGTTCATAGCATGGATGCATCGACCGATCATTTGGGGAATGGCATGCCTTGGCGCATCCGTCGCAGGCATCGTCACCATGACGGCCCGCAAAAACGGTTGGTAATGTTGCACCGTCCAATTCAGGCAGCGCAACCAGCATGGTATTTTCAATCGGGCCAAGTCCCTGTGGGGAGGCTGTCCATTGTGCAAGTGTCTGAAATTCCAGCGGATGTGCCGCAATATAGGGGCGATCCAAGAACTTTAGCGTTTCGGTCGCCGCAGCGCTGTCATTGTATGCGGGTCCACCCACCAACGAAAACCCAGTCAGAGAAACCAATGTATCGATACTGGTGCCTGCGTCGTTTTGGAAAAATTTGGTGATTGCGGGGCGGCCATCCAAACCGCCTGCAAAAGCGGGAATAACATTCATGCCCATGTCTTCGAAACGGCGGATCACCGCATCGTAATGCGCGCTATCCCCGCTTAGGACATAGGACCGCATCAGCAATAGCCCGATTGTGGGCTGGTCCGGTTTTTGATTCGGCAGATCTGCCAATTCGGTGGTAATTCGGTTTGGTAAATCTGGATGATACAGCCCAACATCCGCATACATTTTGGGGTCGGTTATCACGCCACCGCGCCAATCAGGCAAGGAACAATAGCGCGACAGCAGCATGCGTAACATACCCTCGACGTTGTCGTCGGTGCCGCCCAGCCAATATTGCATGATCAAAAACCACGACCGCAAATCCTGCGCCTTGCCGGGAATGAATTTCAAAATTTTGGGCAAACGGCGCAGCATGCGCATTTTGCTTTCGCCCGTTTCGCTGTTGGGTTTTGATGATCCACGCAGTTTTTTCAACAGCTTCAACGCGCCGCTTTGTGGGCTGTTCATGTCCAATGCGCCCATCTTGGTCAGTTTGACCAATGCGGCATCGCAGATCACCCCAATCATGGCATCACAGTGATCGCGCCGTTTTTCCATTGCGGGCAAAATGGGTTTTACATGATCCTCTAGGAACAAAAGATTGGCGATGACGATATCTGCGGTTTCAATCGCTTGGATTGCGGCGTGTAATTTGTGGGGTTGTTCGCCCCATTCCGCCGCCGCGAAAATTTCGATCGACAGTCCAGGAAAATCAGCCAGCATACGTTGCGACGCCGCATGACACGGCTGAACAGAATGGGAATCCAGCGTGATAATTACGATGGAATACCGCGTTTGCGACGTGATATGGGACATATCATTGGGCATAATGGGCCTTGGCTTCGTATAAGGTGTCGATGGAAATTTCATACAGCCCCTTGGCTGACGCGAATTTTTCCGTGTTCCGACGGGCTTTGCCGCGGACAAAAAATGGTATCTTTCTTAATTCTTTCTCAGCAGAATCCAGCCAGATAATTTGGTCGTCTGCGGGAATTTCCGGTTGCGGTGCCGGCTGATGTGATCCGCCATGGTGGCTGGGTCCGGCGGTGTCGTTAAATTCGAAATCGTCACGGAACATATGTAGCAAATGTTCCTCAAGCCCCATGACCAGCGGATGTACCCAAGTGTCAAAAATGACATTTGCACCTTCGATGCCCATTTGGGGCGAATAGCGTGCTGGAAAATCCTGAACATGGACAGGCGCAGAAATCACCGCGCAGGGAATCCCAAGGCGTTTGGCAATATGGCGTTCCATTTGTGTGCCCAAAATCAGTTCAGGCGCCAATTCCTTAATGTGATCTTCGATTTCTAGGTAATCGTCCGAAATTAACGCGGGGACATCCAGCGTTTTGGCCATTGCGCGCAACGGGCGGGCCTGTTCGCGGTTATAACATCCCAATCCGACAACTTGGAAACCCATTTCATCTTGCGCCAAGCGGGCAGCGGCCATGGCATGGGTGCCATCGCCAAAAATGAAAACGCGTTTTTTCGTCAGATAGTTGCTGTCAACGGATGCGCTGTACCAATCTGAACGCATGTCCGCCGCCACATCGGGGGTGTTGCAATCGACCAAGCCCTGAATTTCCTGAATGAAATCTGAAACCGCATGCAGGCCAATTGGAATGGTTTTGGTAAAGGGCAGGTTTAGGTTTTTTTCCATCCAGCGGCAGGCTGTTTCGCCAGTTTCTGGATACATCAGCACGTTGAAATGCGCAGCGCCCAGTCGTTTTATATCATCTGGTGATGCGTGCATCGGGGCAATTGCATTGATCGCAATACCCATTTGGGACAGCAAATGGGTCAATTCGCGGATATCATCACGGTGCCGAAATCCCAATGCGGTTGGCCCGATTAGGTTGCATGTGATGTTTTCTGTTTTGGGGCATTCGGTGGCCAATGCCTTGACGATCTGAAAAAATGTCTCATCCGCGCCAAAGTTTTCTTTGCGCTGATAACTGGGCAGTTCTAGCGCCACGACCGGAATGGGCAGGCCCAGTGCCTCGGCCAAACCGCCGGGATCGTCCTGGATCAGTTCAGCTGTGCAAGATGCGCCAACCAGCAGCAATTCGGGTTTATAACGCTCATAGGCGGCCAAACACGCCTGTTTGAACAGATTGGCCGTATCTGACCCCAAGTCGCGCGCTTGAAAGGTGGTAAATGTCACCGGCGGGCGATGGTTGCGCCGTTCAATCATTGTGAACAACAAATCGGCATAGGTATCACCCTGCGGTGCATGCAGTACCAAATGGGTTTTTTGCATCCCCGTGACGGTGCGCATCGCGCCGACATGTGGTGGGCCTTCGTATGTCCAGACAGCCAGTTTCATTCTGCAGCCTCTTTGGTCAGCAAACCTTTGCGGATCAGCGGGCGGGCAAAGAGGGCGGCCAAATCGCCAGCTTGTTCATAAAAATGGACGGGGCTAAAGACCAATTCGATAGACCACTTTGTGGATTTGCCCTGACCTTCTAGCGGATTAGCCAAGCCAAGCCCGCAAACGGTAAGATCGGGGTTTACGGTGGCATGGCGGTCCAGTTGCAAATCGACATCCTGCCCTTCGCTGATCGACGCGATTGGGCCGATGGCATCCAGTTCATGGCGCAATAACGCACTGTGCAGATAGGGTGTGCCCACCTCTGTCAGTGTCATACCGCATTCTTGGGCCAAGAACCGAGCTAGGGGCAGTTCAAGTTGGCTGTCTGGGAAAAAGAAAACTGACTTGCCTTGTAATACGGATTTCGAATGTGCGACGGCCTTTTTCGCGCGCGCCAGCGGCGCGGCAATCACCTGGTCAAAATGATCGCGCGACACCCCATAGGTATCTGCAATCGCCCACAGCCAATCAGTTGTGCCGTTTGCGCCAAATGGAAAGGGTGCTGAAATATGCTTGGCGCCGCGCTGGATCATCGCATCATGTGTGGCGCCCAAGAATGGTTGGACACAGGCAAAATGTGTACCGCGACCCACGCCAAATTTTTGACGTTGATCCGCGGTTGGGATCACTTTGACAGGACCAATACCCAGATCAGAGAGCAGCGATTTCATCTGATCTTCGACGGCGTCTGGCATGGTGCCCAGCACAATTAATTGCTGCGAATCATCCGCTGGTAGGTCGCGAATCACTGTTTCTAGGCAGGCATCTTCGCCCTGAGTGAAGGTCGTTTCGATCCCAGAACCGGAAAAATTGGCGATTTGGATCGAATTATTAAATTTTTTTGCAAGCCGTTTTGCGGCGACATCTAGGTCCAATTTGATGACTTCGGATGGACATGACCCGACAAGGAACAATCGCTTGATGTCAGTTCTTCTTGACAGTAGGCGTTCAATTTCCCGATCCAGTTCGGTGTGCATATCGGCCATGCCGGCCAAATCGCTTTCCTCTAGGATAATGGTGCCGAAACGCGGTTCGGCAAAGATCATCACGCCAGCCGCGCTTTGCAGCAAATGCGCACAGGTCCGCGACCCAACAACCAAGAAAAACGCATCTTGCATTTTGCGGTGTAGCCACAAAATTGCAGTCAATCCGCAAAACACTTCGTGTTGGCCGCGCTGCTTTAGAATTGGGAAATCAGACATACTGCACCTCTTGCTGGGATTGCAGACGTGCTGCGCGGAGCTTTAACAGGAATTGGATCGCATTGGCCGCATAGGTCAGGTAGGCCGCCAGTGTTAGAAACATCAGCTGGGTTGGCGATAGCAATTCATAATACAGCGCAATGAGATACGCAGTGTGCAGGGCGATGACGAAAAAGCTGACGACGTCTTCCCAAAAAAATGCAGGTGCTAAGAGATATTGGCCAAAGACGACCTTTTCCCAGATCGCGCCGGTGATCATGATCGTATACAGAAATCCTGTTTTGATGACGATAGATGCGGTTGCGATTTGATAGCCGTCGCCAGACAACAGGTAACGGATCACCAAGACAGATGAAATGATAAAGACCAGAAATTGCATAGGGGCCAATATGCCCTGAACAATTGTCCAGACCGATTCATCACGCCTCTGGCGTTGATCTGGGGTGTACAGTGCACCCCGATTGGTTATGTCCCCGTTGGTTCGAGACATTAAAGTCTCCTATCTAGCTATGTTTTTAGTATGGCTGGATTCCTGCTTGTGTCAAATAAAACTTACACAAGGCGCAAAATATGTGTAAAAATAAAATTACAAATCTATATCGCTAGCTATTCATCTGGTCTGCGATTTTACTGATGCTTTGTTTGGAATTACGGAAATGGATGAAAGATTACCTTTGATTGACCGCGTATTATATTTGACACGCAATCGCAGCTCTGGGACAATTAACTCACGGGAAAGTGACAGCCGCCATAAGCATAGAAGCCCCATGCAAACTGCGTTGTCCGAGAGTGATGTAATGGTATCCGACAAGATAAAAGCACCTAGGACGGGTGGCGTTCAAAGGCAAATGAATAATTTTGCCCAGCTCGTCTTGTCTGATTTATTGCACAAAGTACCATCTGAAAGCCGCAGTCGTGTTCGCCAAACAGGTCAATGGTTGGCCAATCAGGTCGTATCGCGAAACTATGATCATCTGGGTGTTGTCGAAACTTTGGTGCGCCGCGGATGTTCTAGCGAAATGGTTATTGGATATTGCATACCGATGGCCGCACGCATTCTGGGCGATGATTGGGCGTCTGATTTACGCAGCTTTGCTGAGGTCACACTGGGTTCGGCGCGGCTTGGTGAAATCTTGAAAGAGATGAGCGATGTTGGGCAAACCTGCCTGAGTAATGATGAAGACGCCTTATTGGTGATTGCATGCCGTGGCGAGCAGCACATTTTGGGGGCGCAGGTTTTGGCTGACCAGCTGTGTCGTGCGAAGCAGCCGGTAAAATTGATTATCGACGCCACCTGGGAAGACGTGACAAAATTGTATCAAACTGGGGACTTTTCCGCCTTATTGTTTTCTTGCGCTGGGATACATGCTTTACCTGAGCTGAATAAGTGTGTAAACAAAGTTAGACAGACGTTTGGTGCTGGCGTACCAATCGTAGTCGGCGGTCAAATGGTTCAGATCGATCCGTCGAAGTTGTCGAACTTATCAGTCGACTTGGTTTCCAATGATATAGACATTGTACTATCAGTGCTTGAATTACTAGACAATACAACAAAAGATAACCTCCAAACAGAGAGTTAGAGGCGCATATGCAGACCAGAGATTCGAAGCAATGGGATCTAGGATCGATCCCGATGATTCAGCCAGAGTTTTTGGGCAGCATACTTGCAACTGCATCAGACATCGCGTTGGTGGTATCCGACACTGAAATCGTCCATAGTATTTTGTTGAACGAGTCTGAACAAAACTTTGGTAATTTATCGCACTGGCAAGGAAAACCAATTTGGGATTTTTTGACTGTCGACAGTGTGCCCAAGTTACGCAGCGCGCTGGATTTGATTAAAAGCGGTGCAACAATCATGCACTCGATTGAAATCAATCACCAAGATCAGGCCAAGTGGCAGTTCCCAGTACGCTACAGCGTTCACCGGTTGGGTGACGATGGTCATGTCCTGTTGTTGGGCAGGGATTTGCGGTCCGTTTCTGAGATTCAGCAACAATTGGTCGAAGCGCAGCTAACGATTGAACGCAGTTATGAACAGCGCCGCGAACAGGATGTGCATTATAAAATGCTGTTTGCAACGGGTGTTGATCCCGTATTCTTTGTCTCAGCCTTTGATGGGCGCATTGATGATGCAAACCCCGCAGCACACGCTTTGTTCGGTGTCAGCGATGGTGATCTGCGATCAAAAAACTTTTACGATTTGATCAGCCATGCCGGCAGCAGCAGTGATTTTTTGGAATCGCTGACGGCAGCTGCGGTCAGCAAAACACCGATAGATGTGACGCTGGGTCCAGATGCCCGTTCTGCCAAAGCGATGCTGCGTCCCTTTATTTATCGTGCTTCAGGGCGCCGGATTATTTTGTGTCGCATAAGCGTCGCACACAAAGCCGAGACATCCGAAAACGCGCTGATGACTGGATTGATGTCGCTTTACAGTCATGGCGCTGATGCGATTGTGTTCACCAACAGCGATGGTGTCATCCAATACGCAAACGAAAGCTTTCTGGAATTAATCAATGTTCCAGATTTTTCCATCATCCGTGGCCGTAGTTTGGTTGACTACCTGGCGCGTGGACAGATCGATTTGGCAGTGATGCTGGAAAATGTTCGTCGGTCTGGCCAGATGCGTGTTTATTCGACGAAACTGAAAAATGATTTCGGGCGCCAAACCGGTGTCGAGGTTTCAATTTCGCGTCCCGATGGGGTTGATAATGGGTATGTTGCCTTTGTCATCCGCGATTCAATTCGAACAGAAGCAAGCCGCAATTCATCCGATACGCCGAACGAAGTGCAAAGTGGCGCCAAAGTGTCCGAGCTGGTTGGCAGCGCCACCCTGAAAGAGATCGTGTCTGAAACCACCGATATCATCGAAAAAATCTGTATTGAAACCGCGATTGATCTGACCGGAAACAACCGCGCAGCTGCAGCGGAAATGTTGGGGCTTTCACGTCAAAGTTTGTATGTGAAATTGCGAAAACTTGGAATGATCAACGCAAGCGACGAATAGCGCCTGCTTTTTTCTTGCTTTACGCATGGATGTCAATAATAATTGACGCATGAGCGTAACGGAAAAATTACACACCCCGATGGTGCCTCAGCCCAAGGTTATGCTTGAGCTTATCAAGCCTGTCACATGGTTTCCGCCGATGTGGGCCTATGCCTGTGGCGTTGTATCGTCGGGCGAATCTGTTTTGCCACACTTGGGATATGTCGTATTAGGTGTTTTGCTAAGCGGACCGATTGTTTGCGGGATGAGCCAGGCAGCCAATGACTGGTGTGATCGCCATGTTGATGCCATCAACGAACCCCACCGCCCCATTCCATCCGGGCGGATGCCTGGTCGGTGGGGGTTGTGGATTGCGTTGGCTATGTCGATTTTCTCCTTATGCGTTGGCGCAGCGTTGGGGGCATGGGGATTTTATGCAACCGTGATCGGTGTGTTGGCGGCTTGGGCCTATTCCGTGGAACCGTTTCGATTAAAGAAATCGGGTTGGTGGGGGCCAGGGCTGGTTGGCCTGTGTTACGAAGGCCTGCCATGGTTCACCGGTGCCGCCGTCATGGCCCAAGGGTTCCCGCAATGGGAAATTGTCACCATTGCGATGTTATATGCAATCGGTGCACATGGCATCATGACCCTAAATGATTTCAAAGCGTTAGATGGTGATCGCACCATGGGGATCAAGTCGCTGCCCGTCACATTGGGGCCCAAACGGGCCGCGCGGGTTGCGTGCTATATCATGACCGCGCCGCAGTTGGTGGTGATTGGTCTGTTTGCGTACTGGGGCCTGTTTTACGTTTCTGGCGCAATTGCTGCGTTGGTGATTGGGCAGTGGTGGGCCATGGCCCGATTGCTGCGTGATCCAAAACGGTATGCACCTTGGTATAATGCAACTGGGGTTTCAATGTTTGTCAGTGGCATGATGATCTGTGCCATTGGATTACGCTGGCTGTAAGGGGAAAGACATGACACTAAGTTGGTTTTCAATCGTACGGCTTGGTTTAATCCAAATGTGCCTTGGGGCGATTGTTGTTCTTATGACCTCGACGCTGAACCGCTTGATGGTGGTTGAATTATCATTGCCCGCATTAATCCCCGGGTTTCTGGTGGCATTGCACTATGGTGTACAATTGTCGCGTCCGAATTGGGGGTATTTGTCGGATGTCGGGGGCAAGCGGTCATTTTGGGTCAACTCTGGTATGGCATTGTTGGTCACAGGTGCCGTGTTGGCATCATTTGCCATCGGTATATTTCCGGCGTCCTATGTTTTTGGCATGGTATTGTCGGTCATTGCCTACATCTTGATCGGGTTTGGTGTCGGCGCCGCGGGGACATCGGTTTTGGCATTGCTGGGCAGTTACACTGCGCCACATAGACGTGCCGCCGCGGCAACAATAACGTGGCTGATGATGATTTTTGGCATTGCGGCGACGGCTGGCATCGTTGGATCGCTGATCGATCCCTATTCACATAGCAAGCTGATGATAATCGTTGCTTGCCTTGGTGGTATTGTCATGGTGGTCGTCCTAGCTGCCGTCTGGGGATTAGAGGAAGGTTTGACGCCACAGCGCGCGCCTGAAACCTCGGCCGGCATAATCGCGGGCGTAAAAGAGGTGTGGTCCGAAGCGCCCGCACGGAATTTTACCATTTTCGTTTTTTTGTCGATGACTGCATATTTTATGCAAGAGCTGATCCTAGAGCCCTATTCAGGCTTGGTCTTTGAATACACACCCGGCCAGTCCACGTCACTTTCAGGATTGCAAAACGGGGGCGTGTTCGTCGGGATGCTAAGCGTCGGAATATTGGCCACCGGATTGCGCTGGGGCGCGTTGCGGTCTTGGGTCGTTTTGGGCTGCTTGGGATCGGCTGTATCACTGGGTTTGATTGTGGCCTGTGCATTTGTTCCTGCGATGATCTCTTTGAATGTCGCGGTTGTGACGCTTGGGTTTTTTAATGGTGTATTTGCCGTATCTGCCATTGGGTCCATGATGGCCTTGGCCGATCAGGGGCAGCGTGATCGCGTTGGAACCCGCATGGGCCTTTGGGGTGCGGCACAGGCCATCGCGGCTGCGGTTGGCGGCCTGTCGGGCGCAATTTTTGTGGATATTTTGCGCGCCACTGGTGTTGATGTTTCGCATGCCTTTGGAATTGTATTTTTGTTTGAAGCATCTTTGTTTGTTTATGCCGCTTTGATGGCGCGTGCCTGTGTTAAACAGCCCGCCATCCAAGCCGCGCTGGTTGCAGGAGAGTAATATGTTTGATGTTGTTGTAATTGGTGGTGGCCCCAGCGGCGCGACGGCTGCGCATGACCTGTCGGCCCAAGGGATCAATGTTGCCCTAATTGATCGCTGTGAACGTATCAAACCATGTGGCGGTGCGATACCGCCCAAACTGATTGCGGATTTTGACATTCCTGACAGCCAGTTGTTGGCGAAAATCAAAACGGCGCGCATGGTTTCACCCACGGATCGGCGCGTTGATATTCCGATTGAAAATGGTTTTGTGGGCATGGTCGATCGAAAGTATTTTGATGAATTTTTGCGCGAACGTGCCGCGCAGTCAGGCGCAACGCGTATCACTGGCACGTTTCTAAGGGTGGACCGGTCCGGTTCCAGCCCCGTCGTCATTTACAAAGATCGCCAAAGTGGCAAACAAGAGCGGCTGCCTACCAAATTGATTATTGGCGCGGATGGCGCACGATCCAGTGTGGCGCAGGCCGAAATTACAGGTGGTGGCGTGACGCCCTATGTGATGGCCTATCATGAAATCATTGAAACGCCAGAACACGGGACCGCCGATTATCATCCGTTGCGATGTGACGTGATCTATGATGGTGCGATTTCGCCCGATTTTTACGGCTGGATTTTCCCACATGGCAACACAGTTTCGGTTGGCATGGGAACCGAAGTGACATCCGTGAATTTGAAACAGGCCACGGCCGAATTGCGCAAACGATTTGGTTTGGAACACTGCACAACATTGCGCAAAGAGGGCGCGCCCATTCCATTAAAACCCTTGGATAAATGGGACAATGATCGCGATTTGGTTTTGGCGGGCGATGCGGCCGGTGTGGTGGCCCCCAGTTCCGGCGAAGGTATTTTTTATGCGATGTATGGTGGCCGCGCCGCGGCACAGGCTGCGCTGAAAACACTGCAGACCGCCAACCCAAAACACCTGCGACTGGCGCGCAAGATGTTTGTCAAAGACCATGGTATGGTGTTTCGTGTTCTGGGCGCAATGCAAAGCGCCTATTACAAATCTGACACCCGCCGCGAACGGTTCGTATCCCTGTGTCATGACCGCGATGTCCAAAGTTTGACGTTCGAGGCATACATGAATAAAAAGCTGGTGCGCACGCGGGCTTTGGCGCATGCGAAAATTTCGTTCAAAAATCTGGCCCATTTAACGGGGTTGGTGTCGGTGAATTATACATGACGGTTTATATTCCAGCGTGGGGACAGGATGGCGAATTAACCCCTGTCGAAAAACTTAAGGTGCATCAACTGGGATTGCGCCACAAGGCGGTGTCCGTTTTCGTCACATCAGGCGATCGCATTTTGATTCAGCAGCGCGCCTTGGACAAATATCACACACCCGGATTATGGGCGAATACCTGTTGCACCCACCCAATGTGGCAAGAGGCAGACGACATTTGCGCCCTGCGCCGTCTGCGTGATGAATTAAACCTAGAGGTGCCCTCTGTGACATATGCGGGTGAAATCGAATATCGCGCGGATGTGGGTAACGGTCTGATCGAACACGAGGTTGTCGCCGTGTTCCATGCCAATCTATCAACGCCGGTCGACATCACCGCAAACCCGCAAGAGGTCCATGCAACCCAATGGCTCAGCATTGCTGAAATTTTACGCCAGATGGATGCTGCCCCTGAAAAATTTACGCCGTGGTTTCGCATATATATGACCCAGCATCTAGAGATGATTTTGGCCTAGGTTCCATCTGGTCTGTCATTGCGTGAAATACGCGCTTGGCGCAGTTTGATAACGGAATGGACAATCGTTCCCACCGCGAATGTCCCGCCAAAAATGATAATTTCAAAAAATGCAGGCCCCGTCGGGGTGTGGCGCAAAAACGCATAGACGACCCCAGCCAAGATCACGCAAGCGATGACCAGCCGCAGTTTATATTCACCTAGATCCGCTGGATGCTGGGCCACGGGTCAAAACCACCCCAGTGCCACTTTCATCAACAACAGATTTGGCGCAATCAGCGCAAAGGCAATGCAAAATTTGGATGCAACATCACCCCAACCGTTAAAGGGATCATAGAAATCTTGGTACGACATGGCGCTCTCCTTACCCTTATCAGGGTAGAGCAGGGGGCGCGGAAAACAAGTCTGGGGGATTTAATCTTTGCTCAGATGATCACGGTCAAGACGTACACGCGACGTTTGTCCCATAATCTCTAACAGGATCCATACACGTTGTTGGGGGTCGATTTTTTCGACCGTGCCCACAAATTCTGACAACGGCCCGTGAACGATTTCGACGTTATCACCGGGCGCGAAATCGGTGTTGGGCACAATTTTTCCCGTCGCGTCGCAACGCGATTTCAGGGACTGGACCAATGTATTGGGTACCTTGCTGGGGGTGTCGCGTGTCGTGACGATGCGGCTGACCCCAAGTGTGTTGTTGATTTTGCGCCAACCTGACGTATCCACATCCGCTGCAACAAACAAATATCCGGGAAACAACGGCGTCATCCGCGTCAAAAACCGCGCGCCTTGGCGTTTGGTCACCTCGGTCATTGGCAGGAATACGTCAAACCCCTGCCGTTCCAAGTTGGTTACCGCCAAGCGATGGGAATTCGGTTTATATTGAACCAATAGCCAACTATCTGACATGGCGAACCCCTAGAACGAAACAGATCACCGCCCCATGTCGCATATTCATCAGAAAAACGAAACCCCTGCGAAAGGGGATAACATTTCGTCATGGTGCCGCTGATAGGATGTCTGTTTCCCTACA
>CAZWFE010000012.1:0-59299 GCA_964633145.1 uncultured Phaeobacter sp.
CACCAAATCGCGCGCTTTGGTGCCGTTGCCTTGCAGGGTTGCAAGGATTTGGTTGATATCGACGGCCCCATGATCGGGATGCCAGCTGTCATAATCGGTGATCATGGCGACGGATGCGTAATCTAACTCGGCCTCGCGGGCCAGTTTGGCCTCGGGCATATTGGTCATGCCGATCACATCTGCGCCCCAGCTGTCGCGGTACATTTTGGATTCAGCCACAGTTGAAAATTGCGGCCCCTCCATCGCCAGATAGGTGCCGCCCATATGCACGGTGATGCCTGCATCCTGCGCAGCCTGATGGCAAATTTCCGACAGACGTGGACAGGTCGGATGCGCCACCGACACATGCGCCACACAGCCCGTGCCAAAGAATGATTTTTCACGCGCAAAGGTCCGGTCGATGAATTGATCCACAATCACGAAATCACCAGGGGCTATGTGATCGCGAAATGACCCGCAGGCTGAAACACTGATGACATCTGTCACGCCCAAGCGTTTTAACGCATCAATATTTGCGCGATAGGGAACTGTCGTCGGTGAATGCACATGACCGCGTCCATGCCGTGGTAGGAATGCCATTTCGACGCCATTTAGTCGACCGGTCAAAATTTCATCCGACGGCGGGCCCCAAGGGGTGTCTTGTTTCACCCAAATTGGGTTTTCCAGGCCATCTATATCATAAAGCCCAGATCCGCCTATGATTCCGATTTTCACGTTTTTCATCTGTACCCCTACGGCTGTAAATTCTGTTGGGCCAATCAAACACACCGCGGTGCAAAGGCCAAGAAAATTCCGCTTTAATCAAAACTCTGTGAGATGAGCGGGTTTTCAATAGGGCGCGTATGCGTTAAGCAGCGCCAAGACACGATAGACCCAATAGAAAGAGTTTTTTCATGAAAGACGCATTTTTTTCAGCCTTTGCAAAATTAACAGGGGCCGGAGATGACCAAATCAAGAACGAGCCCTTTACCGTATCACGCCTGCGTATCGAGGTTTTATCAGGTCTGACCGTGGCCTTGGCATTGGTGCCCGAAGCTGTGGCGTTTGCGTTTGTCGCACAGGTGAACCCTTTGGTCGGTCTATATGCGGCGTTTATCGTGGGTTTGATCACGGCACTGATTGGTGGCCGGCCTGGGATGATTTCAGGGGCCACTGGCGCACTGGCTGTTGTAATGGTGTCGTTGGTTGTTGAACATGGCGTGGAATATCTGTTCGCAACCGTGGTCTTAATGGGGATTTTACAAATCTTTGCCGGCGTCATGCAGTGGGGCAAGTTTATACGACTGGTCCCACATCCCGTGATGTTGGGCTTTGTGAATGGGCTTGCCATTGTTATTTTCTTGGCTCAGATGACCCAGTTCAAAGATCCCAGTTCTGCGAGCGGATCGTATTTAAGTGGATCGGCATTGTATATCATGCTGGGATTGGTCGGCCTGACCATGGCGATCATCTATTTTTTGCCGCGCTTTACCAAAGCCATTCCCGCGCCATTGGCCGGGATCGGTATTGTCGCAGGATTGGTCATTGTCTTGGGGCTAGATGTTCCACGCGTGGGCGACATGGCATCCATCCAAGGTGGATTGCCCGCCTTTCACATTCCAATGGTTCCTTTAACTTGGGAAACCTTTGAAATTATTTTGCCATATTCGGTCATTTTGGCTGCTATCGGTTTGATCGAAAGTCTGCTGACATTGAATTTGGTTGGTGAAATCACCGGAAAACGCGGTGGCGCTAGCCAAGAATGTGTCGCGCAAGGTATCGCCAACACGGTCACTGGATTTTTTGGTGGCATGGGTGGCTGTGCGATGATTGGGCAATCCATGATTAACGTCAAATCTGGCGGACGCACCCGTGTTGCCGCGGCGACAGCTGCCGTGTTTTTGCTGGTGTTCATCTTGGTCGGTTCGCCCATAATTGAACAAATTCCTTTGGCGGCATTGGTCGGCGTGATGTTCATGGTGGTCATCGGTACGTTTGCGTGGAATTCATTGCGTATTTTGCGGCGTGTTCCATTGACGGATGCACTGGTCACCGTGTTGGTGACAGTTGTCACCGTCATGTCGGATCTGGCGGTTGCCGTTGTCGTCGGTGTGATTGTGTCGGCCTTGGCCTATGCGTGGAATAACGCACGACGCATTCATGCAAAGATCGAATTTGGCGAAGCTGGTGACAAAATTTATCGCATCCAAGGTCCGCTGTTTTTTGGATCCACGGATGGGTTTATCGAATTGTTTGATATCGCAAATGACCCCAATACTGTGATCGTTGATTTCGACGATAGTCGGGTTGTTGATCAGTCGGCATTACAAGCGATCGAAGCTGTTGCAACCAAATACGAAGCGGCAGGTAAGCGGATCCAGCTGCGCCACCTAAGCCGCGATTGTCACAAGCTGTTGGCAAAGGCAGGCCACCTGATGGTCGATAGTGATGATGATCCTGATTACGGTTTGGCTGTCAACTATTCCGTTCGTACCGGTATTCTGGACAGCGGGCATTAATTTCGTACTAGAATTTTATTCAGCCCGCATTGGGAAATCGATCCCCGATGCGGGCTGTTTTGTGGCTGCGGGTAACATAGGGTCACGCGCCCTAGAGTGTTAGACGCCCAAACACCAGCGCATGATTGCTTTCTGCGCATGCAGCCTGTTTTCCGCTTCGTCAAAGATGACGGAGTTTGGTCCATCCATAACTTCGGATGTTGCTTCGTCGTCGCGATGTGCGGGCAGACAGTGCATAAATAATGCATCTGGTTTTGCTTGGGCCATCAATGCAGCGTTGACTTGATAGGGGCGCAGCTGATTGTGGCGCCGTTCGCGCGCCGATTGTGGATCGTGCATGCTGACCCAAGTATCTGTGACAACAAGATCTGCACCAACCACTGCTTTGGCGGGGTCGCGTTCGATGGTGACATTGACGCCCAATGCTTGCACTTCTTTCAATAAGGCGTGATCGGGATCCAATGTTTCTGGGCCGGTAAAGGTAATATCAAACCCAAACTGACCCGCGGCATGTGCAAAGCTGGCAAAGACATTGTTGCCGTCGCCTGACCAGACAACCTTTTTTCCTGCGATCGGGCCGCGATGTTCTTCGAATGTCATTATATCTGCCATGATTTGGCAGGGGTGTGTCCGATTTGTCAGGCCGTTGATGACCGGCACAGTGGCGTATTCGGCCATTTCATGCAGCGTTTGCTCTTCGAATGTACGGATCATGATCAGATCGACATAGCGCGACAACACGCGGGCAGTGTCCGCGATGGTTTCGCCATGGCCCAATTGCATATCTGCGCCGGACAGAACCATGGTTTTCCCGCCCATTTGGCGCACGCCCACATCAAAGCTGACGCGTGTTCGGGTCGAGGGTTTTTCGAAAATAAGAGCCACCATTTGCCCCGCGAGGGGTTGATCGGCGTCTGGTGTGCCCTTGGGCAGAGAATGACGCGCCTGTTTCATGGTTTGCGCGCTATCAATCATTTGGCGCAGATCAGATTTTGAGGTTGTATGGATGTCAAGAAAATGGTTCATAAGTGTGTCTTTCGTGATGTGTTCTGGGGCTTTGCCCCCTTGGCGACACATGAATGTGCCGCCAATTCCCCCAGAGTATTTTCGCAAAAATGATAGCTAGGATGTGAGTGATTTTGCAGCCGCGTCCAGGAGGTCGATGGCTGTACGAATATCTGTTTCGTCGATGTTAAGCGGGGGCAAGAGACGCAGCACATTGTCACCGGCGGGGACAGTGAGTAGGCCCTGTTTGTAACAGGCATTCACCACATCGATGTTGGGCGCGCGGCATTTTAGGCCGATCATGAGGCCCATGCCGCGTTGAGATTCAAAGATATCGGGATTGGTATCGATAAGAGATTGCAGTGCCTGGCGGAAGGTGCCTGCACGGGCGTTGACCGCATCGAGGAATTGCGGTGTGTTAACGATATCCATAACCGCATTGCCCACGGCACAGGCCAAGGGGTTGCCGCCATAGGTGGACCCGTGCGTGCCGGCTGTCATACCTGAGGCCGCGGTTTCGGTGGCAAGGACAGCCCCTAAGGGGAAGCCGCCGCCGATGCCCTTGGCGACCATCATGATATCGGGTGTAATGCCCGACCATTCATGGGCAAAGAGTTTACCGGTGCGCCCCATGCCGCATTGCACTTCGTCAAAGATGAGAAGGATGCCGTGTTCGTCACAGAGTTCGCGCAGACCGACCAGGCATTGTGTGGGGACCGGACGAATTCCGCCTTCGCCTTGGACGGGTTCGATTAAGATGGCGGCTGTGTTTTCGGTAATTGCGGCCTGAATGGCGTCGTGGTCGGCCCAATCAAGGTGAACAAAACCGGGCAAAAGCGGGCCAAATCCCTTGGTCATTTTTTCAGAACCGGCGGCTGCAATTCCTGCTGACGAACGGCCGTGAAACGACCCATTAAAGGTTATAATTTCAGTGCGATTTGGTTGGTCCTGATCATACCAATACTTGCGGGCCATTTTGACGGCCAATTCACACGATTCCGTGCCAGAGTTGGTAAAGAACACCGTATCAGCAAAGGTTGCAGCAACCAATTTATCAGCCAACAATTGTTGTTGTGGAATTTGGTACAGGTTTGACACATGCCACAGTTTTTGTGCCTGATCGGTCAGGGCCGCCACCAGGTCAGGATGGGCATGGCCCAGCGCGTTTACCGCAATGCCTGCGCCAAGATCTAGAAAACGTCGGCCGTCCGCTTCGGTCAACCAAGAGCCTTGGCCAGAGACGAAATTCAACGGTGCGCGTGCATAAGTTGGTAGAACAGAGGCGATCATTCTGTGATCCTTGTGGTTATGCCAAACAAAATGTGTGACGGTAATTAGACTGTGTGTTGAGAAATATGAAACTGTTGACTGTGTCGGCGCGACCAAGCGCACATGATATCATGCGCGGCGTCGGCGTCGTACGATTTTGGTTGTCAAACAGGTCATAATTTTCGGATACCCCAAGGGAAACAAATTTACAAGCACAAGTTTACGCCGTTGGCCGAGCAAGGGTAAAGGCAGAGGTCACGGTTGTATAATCTTGGTACCCCAAGCGGGCCAGCAAACCTGCGCGTGTGACATCAAATTTTCCGTCCACGATACAGTCATCATTCATGTAAATGCCCACGACTTGCCCAAAGACCACGAAATTATTGTCGCCTTGTATTTTTACGATTTGTGTCATCTTGCATTCCAATGTTGCGGGGGATTGGGCGACGCGGAAACAGTCAATAACCGTACATTTTTCGCGCGCGATATTGGCTAGATCGAATTCATCAATGTCGCGGTTCACGGGGGCCGATGTCGTGTTCATTTCATTTTGCATCTGTGATGACACCATGTTTACACAAAACACGCCCGTTTCACGGATATTTGCAACGGTGTCCTTGGTATCCGATTGATCGGGCTTGGCCGATGTGGATGCAAACATGACCTGTGGTGGCACATAGGCCACAGCATTGAAAAACGAATAGGGGGCAAGGTTCGATTGCCCCTGTGCGTTTTGTGTTGAGACCCAACCAATGGGGCGGGGTGCCACGATTGCATTGAATGGATTATGGGGCAATCCGTGGCCATTTTCGGGGCGATAAAACATTCCTGTAAACTCCTGTTTGATCTGGACTTGGTGGCATGTTAGGTCGCTTTAACGAACAATGTAAATGCGAGCCGTGCCGGTGTTTGAAATTCGTCAAGAAACCGCTGCTGACCTGTGGGAGGTCGAAGCGCTGTACGATTTATGCTTTGCCCCTGGCCGAGAGGCATTGTCATCCTATCGGTTACGCGATGACGTGTCACCGGTGCGCGAATTATGTTTAACCGCCCGTGATGCAGACCAGATTTTAGCCGGTGCGATACGATTTTGGCCCATTCGTGTTGGTATGCACAAGGCCCTGTTATTGGGGCCAGTGGCCGTTCACCCAACCCGCCAAGGCGAAGGATTGGGGGGCATTTTGATTCGTGAAAGCCTGCAGATCGCCAGAGATTTGGGATGGGACCGCGTGGTGTTGGTCGGTGATGCGCCCTATTATTCGCGGTTTGGATTTTCCAAGCTTGGTTGTGTGCAGATGCCGCCGCCCACAAACCCAGATCGGGTATTGGGCTATGAATTGACGCCGAACGCGTGGCATGGTGTGACCGGTTTGATCCAAAAATGTGAACCAAGCGATCCTTAATCGGCGGATGTGTCGAACACACCACTTAGGGCGCGTTGAAGAATCTGTGTGACCTTGGGTCTTGGTTCAGTGCGAAATTCCAGTGGGCGGCATACCTCGATCGCGGCGCGACCGACGCGGGCGGTTAGGGCGCCGTTTATCATCCCTTCTCCAAAGCGGCGCGATAATTTGGCCAGCAGTGAACTGCCAAAGACCTGACCCAGCCAGTCATCTCCAATGGCGACTGCACCTGTTGTAATCAGGTGTGACATAACACTGCGCAGCAGTCGCCAACTGCTAAACAGGCCACCGCGGCCTGCATAAATTTCCGCAATGTTTCGGATCAGGCGGATGTTGATGAAAAACGCGGCCATCACGTCAGCCATGGCCAAGGGGACCAATGCCGTCACGGTCGCCACTTGGCGGGCAGCACGTTCAATTTCGCGCGTTGCTTGCGCGTCCAAGGGGGCGATAATGTTGCGTTCGGTATCATCAATAATTGCAAAACCATCGACCAATTCCGATTGCATGGCTTTGTGCGTTGTGATCGCGCCCTGCAGATCGGGTCTGCTGCGATATAGCGCTGCGATCTGTGATGCCGTTCTACGGGCCAATTCCGGATCGGAATATGTGATTGCATCGGCAGCTGATTGTTTCAGGTCGGACACATTTTTCAACCGACGCAAGGCAAATACATCTTTGAATATGGCAATGATAACGGCCAGCCCTGTTGCGCCTAGCAGTGCGGCGAACCCCCAACCCAGCCACATGTTACGTGCAATCAGGTTTGTTGCAAAATCCCATGCAGTAAGGCTGATATAGCTAAGCACACAAGTCAGGATCAAACCCATAATCCATCCCCACAGCCCACGACCCTGCTGGGGCGATGTCGGTGTTGGCATGGGCGCCGGGTCCGTCACATCTGCGATGTCTGCGGGGTGCGGGTGTTGCGTTTGATCCGATAACGGAATTATGACGGGCTTATCCTTGGTCATGGTGTATCCTATAGCCTGTCGCCGAACAAAAATTCAGCGGCTTGATCCAAACGAATATGCGCGATCCCGCGCCCTGTTTGCAGTGGATTTGGTGGTGGTGCAAATCCTGCAGCGCTATAGTCTGCGGTGGTCCAATCGGATTTGCCTTGGGTCAAATCTGCCAAAAATTGTTGTGGATCGGACGGCAGCGCGCCGGCGTGAAATGCAACAGGTTTGCCTGTCTCTAGCAATATACCTTGGACCAAATCCAACAGTTGGCCATTGTGTTTTTGCTGCAAATCGGTCGTGCTGCGAACGCTGGCGATGGACATTGCACCGGTTTGCACGCCGGAAAACTGGGCTGTGCGCTGGGCCTGATCCAACAGAACCTGCAACGTTTTTGTCATTCTGTCGTGTTGCGATGTTGGAATATGATCTGCTTTGGTCGCTGCAAATAATATCTTTTCCACCCGATTGCCCAAAAACAATCGACTTAGCATCGAATTTTGTCCCGTGCGAAACGCTTGCAGCAGCGCGCTGAGGCTGTTTTGCAAATCACGCGTTGCATCTGGGCCTTGATGCAGGGCGCCAAGCAGGTCCAGCAAAATGACCTGACGGTCGATCTGGGAAAAATGGTCGCGGAAAAACGGTCGCACTACTTTCGATTTATAGGCGTCGTATCGGCGTTCCAATTCACGATACAGGCTGCCGCGTTTGGCGCGATGATCCAGCGTCATGGGCGCAAATGTCAATACAGGCGATCCAGCCAGATCACCTGGCAGCAAAAAACGCCCAGGTGTCAGATCGGCCATGCCTGCGATCCGTGCCTGATCTAGGCTGTTTGTATAGCTTTGCGCCAAGGTTTGCGCCGTGCCTTCGTCGAAATCTGAATCGGGATCGCAGTTGGACAGACGCGACAGATAATCCGTTCCGAAATCATGGCGTGCCATACGATCCAGCATATCGCGGGACCACTGGTCAAAGGATTTATCAAGCAGCGTCAAATCCAACAGCCATTCGCCCGGATAATCCACCAAATCAATATGTTGCACATAAGCCCCGCGCAGACCCGATAAAAACCCTTGGGGTTTGATCCGCAGGCTTAGGCGAATTTGGCTGATGCCCTTGGTGTTGTCCGGCCAGCGCGGCGGCGTTGATTGCAGCGCAGCCAAATGGGTTTCATAGGCAAATCGTGGGATCGTATCGTCGGGTTGTGGCTGCAGATACACCAATTCGACGCGATTTTGCCCAAACGCTTTGACGTGCTGAAATCGGCCTGAATGCAACAGATTGGCAATCAACGATGTCATGAAAACGGTCTTGCCGGATCGTGCCAATCCGGTCACCCCCAATCGAATGGGCGCACCAAAGACCGTGTCGCCAATTTGGGTGCGCATAGATTGCAGGCCATCTTGCAGGCTATCACTGATTGTCGAAAGGACCAATAATTCTATCCTAGTGTGTGTTTTATTAGAAATAGGTGTTTTTATATGGCATTCCTAGTGCCGGATTACCCTTTCCAAGCGTTTAATTTTGATTTAATCGCAGGCTATGCCCAGATATGCGATGAAAATTGAATACCATGGTGCCCCTTTTGTGGGTTGGCAACGGCAGGCCGAACACCCGTCCGTGCAGGGCGCAATCGAGGCTGCGTTGAAAAAACTGGAACCGCGCGATCACACGATTTCGGCAGCGGGTCGAACAGATGCAGGGGTTCATGCCACCGGGCAGGTGGCCCATTGTGATATGGAAAAAAACTGGGACCCGTTTCGGTTGTCCGAGGCATTGAATTATCATTTGAAACCGCAACCCGTTGCAATTACGGCCTGTGCGCAGGTCGATGATGATTGGCATGCCCGTTTCAGTGCCGTTGAACGCCGGTATCTGTTTCGCATTGTGACGCGGCGCGCGCCTGTCACCCATGATGATGGACTGGTCTGGCGCGTCAACAACGCCCTAGATGCTGACGCGATGCAGCAGGGGGCTGATTATTTGCTGGGGCGGCATGATTTCACGACATTTCGGTCGACCATTTGTCAGGCACAAAGCCCGATCAAGACATTGGATGAACTACGGATTGATCCTGTAGATGGGCCATCGGGTCCCGAAATTCGCGTTCATGTCCGCGCAAGATCGTTTTTGCATAACCAAGTGCGTAGTTTTGTGGGTACGTTGGAACGCGTCGGATCAGGCTCATGGGCCCCTGAACAGGTCAAAATCGCGCTTGAGGCGAAAAATCGCGCCGCCTGCGGGCCAGTTAGCCCGCCACAGGGGTTGTATTTGGCCCAAGTCACCTATCCTTGTGATCCGTTTGTTTAAGGTTATTGAAACGTGCCCATCGCGCGGCCCAAAATCATAAATGCCCGTGCCGTGCGTGTGTTCGCCAGTGCGGAAATATCCGCATCCGATGCGGATTGGGCGATTTTGGATAAATTGCGATCGAACAGACGCAAAAAATGATGCGCTGCATCACGGAAAATGGGGTCTGTTTTCATGCGCAGGGAAACTTTTTCCATGACATCTTGATCACGGATCCCACCCAATGCGTCCATTTCGCCGCCGCGCGCACCTTGGGCAAACTGGCGCCACAAATCCGCAGGCGCACGTTCAGGGGGCAGATCATCCATGTAAATGGCATCCTGACTCATTAAGGTTAGGATGTCTTGGGCAGCAATCACCAATTGCGCAGAATTCTGATCCTTAAGCGCGCGTCGCAAAAGCCCAAAGCCCGTGGTATCATTTGCATGTTGTGGGAAATTCAGGGCATTGATCAAGTCTTCGGTACTTAGACTGATGGTGTTCCCCGTGTCTTTGGGTTCTAAATTTAGTCTGGGTTCATCCAAAGGATCATATGTGCTGCGCTGATCCACTTGTACGGTGGTGGACGCCGGATGCGGCGGATTGGCAGATGGCTGTGCCGTTGTCGCGATCTGAGCCGATAAACGGTCAATTTTTTGCAAAGATGTGCTGTGCTGGGCCTGCGTTTTGCGCAAGTCGTTTAGGACAGTTTGTAATTGTTGATTTTGATGGGCCAGATGGCGCAGTGCATTTGAATGCGACTGTAACAACCAGATCACAACAGCGCACAGGCCAATCAGGAAAACAACAACCGCTAACGTAATAATGTCCAGCACTCTGGTGCGCCTTGTGTTTGTGGGGTCAGTTGGCCTGCGCGCATCTGACCCGAACCGTTTGTGGCGGTTTATTTGTAAACGATGCTCAAGATCTCATAGGCCTTTTCGCCGCCTGGTGTGCGGACTTCGACGCTATCGCCTTCGTCTTTGCCGATCAATGCGCGGGCGATGGGCGATTTTACATTAAGCAGACCTTTTTCAATGTTGGCCTCATGTTCTCCAACGATCTGCCAGGTTTTTTCTTCGTCGGTATCTTCGTCTACGACAGTGACGGTTGCACCAAATTTGATGGTGCCCGACAACGCTGCTGGATCAATAACCTCGGCAAGCGACAAAATACCTTCGATTTCTTTGATGCGTCCTTCGATAAAACTCTGTTTTTCGCGGGCGGAATGGTATTCGGCATTTTCCGACAAATCGCCATGTTCGCGCGCCTCGGCGATGGCTTGGATAATTGCCGGCCGCTCAACAGACTTTAGTTGTTTCAGCTCGACCTCTAGTGCGGTGTGACCAGCGCGGGTCATTGGAATTTTTTCCATTTTTGATCCGTTTTTCTTTGTCGTTAATAAACCTATCAGGGTATGTCTAGCTGACTAGCCACACCTGTGCAATGCAGCTCAAACTGTTTTGAATAAGATTGCAAGACTTAGTTTTATCGCAACACAATGGATATCATCGCGGCACTGGTTCGGCGCGTAATTTTTATGCGCATTTTTGGCTGTTGGCGCAATCAAATGCCGCAAAGCGGCATTTTGACGCCGCGAACTGATTGACGAAGGGCCGCGACACAGGGTAACCAGTTTGGAAATTTATCATTCGCTACGGGGAAATCTGTGATGTCAGGAATTGAACGCGAAACCATGGAATACGACGTTGTCATCGTTGGGGCCGGCCCTGCCGGTTTGTCGGCGGCGATACGGTTGAAACAATTGGACAGTGATTTGAATGTCGTCGTTCTGGAAAAGGGTTCAGAAGTAGGCGCACATATCCTGTCGGGTGCGGTTTTGGATCCGTCAGGTTTGGAACGTCTGATCCCCGATTGGAAAGCCAAGGGCGCACCGTTGAATGTACCCGTCAAAGAAGACAATTTTTATGTCTTGGGCGAGGCGGGCCAAATCCGTTTGCCAAATGCGGTGATGCCCCCTTTGATGAACAACCACGGAAATTACATCGTGTCGATGGGCAATGTGTGCCGTTGGATGGCTGAACAGGCCGAAGAGCTGGGTGTCGAAATTTTCCCTGGTATGGCCTGTTCTGAATTGGTCTATGGCGACAATGGCGAATTGAAAGGTGTGGTTGCTGGCGTATTCGGCCTAGAGGCGGATGGAACCATCGGCCCCGACACAGAACCAGGAATGGAATTGCATGGCAAATATGTGTTCCTGTCCGAAGGCGCGCGTGGATCACTGTCAAAAGAGATCATTGCAAAATACAACCTAGATGCTGACTGTGATGTGCCAAAATTTGGACTCGGTATGAAAGAAATCTGGGAAGTAAAACCAGAAAACCATAACGAAGGCGAAGTCACCCACACTATGGGCTGGCCATTGGGCTGGAAAAATGGTGGTGGATCATTCGTTTATCATTTGGACAATAACCAAGTCTATGTGGGCTATATCGTCGATTTGAATTACAAAAACCCACATTTGTTCCCCTATATGGAATTCCAGCGGTTCAAACATCACCCCAAAATTGCCAAGCTGCTTGAGGGTGGCAAACGCGTGGCCTATGGCGCGCGGGTGGTGACCAAGGGTGGGTTCCAATCGATGCCACAGGCTGCGTTCCCGGGGGGGGCGTTACTGGGCTGTTCCGTGGGGTTGGTGAACCTGCCACGGATCAAGGGCAACCATAACGCAATGCATTCCGGTATTGATGCGGCCGAGGCTGCCTTTGCCGCGATCCAAGCGGGGCGTCAGGGCGATGTATTGGATGACTATGTCACCGCATTGCGCAACGGTCCCGTTGGCAAGGATTTGAAAACTGTGCGCAATGTGGCGCCGTTGAACGGCCGGTTTGGCCCCTTGGGCGGATTGACCATCGGCGGATTCGACATGTGGTTCCAAAGCATTTTCAAATTTTCGCTGCTGGGCACGCTAAAGCACGGCAAAAACGATGCGCAAGCGACAGAATCTGCGGACAAACACAGCCCCATTGATTATCCAAAGCCCGATGGAAAACTTAGCTTTGATCGTTTGACCAATGTGTCGTTTTCAATGACAAACCACGAAGAAAGCCAGCCCGCCCATTTGCGGCTGTCCGATCCAAATGTACCCGTTGCTGTGAACCTGCCCAAATATGCCGAGCCTGCGCAACGCTATTGCCCTGCAGGTGTCTATGAAATCGTCGAAGAAGAGGGCCAAGATCCCCGTTTTGTCGTCAATTTCCAAAACTGCGTGCATTGTAAAACCTGCGATATCAAGGATCCAAGCCAAAATATCACATGGGTCACACCCCAAGGTGGCGATGGGCCCAACTATCCAAATATGTAAAATTTGGGTCCCTGCGGCGGGGCAACCCGTTTGGCAAACGACCAATAAAAAATTCCAATAAAAAATGCGAGGTCAGGCAATTGTTTGACCTCGCATTGTTTTATGTAGGATGATAGCCTTTGACCAAGAACAAAGGATATCACAATGCGCGCAATCGCCAAGTCAGCCATTAACGCCTGTTGCTCTGCCTTGATACTGGGCAATTTAATCTGGGGTCAGCCTGCGGCAGCTGATGTGCAATCGGGTGCGTTCCTAGCGGGTCGGGCGGCCAGCGTGACAAATGATTTTTCAGCGTCCTTTAGCTATAACAAACGCGTGGTCCAGTTGGACCCCGATAATCTGGTTTCACAAGAAAATTTATTGCTGGCCTACATTGGCCTGGGGCGTGTGGCTGATGCGATCGAATTGGCGGATCAGTTCACGGGGGAACAACGGGACTGGCAGGTGACCAAAATTATTCACACAGCCGATCTGTTATCGCAGGGGTCCTATGCCGCGTTGATCGAATTGTTCGACACAGACTTTGCGGCTAATCCATTGGTGGATCAGATGGTGTTGGCATGGGCGCAGGCGGGTATGGGGAATACTGCAGATGCGTTGGCCACATTGGAAACGCTTGGCCAGGAACCGGGCCTGCGGGATTTTGCCATTTTTCAGTCTGCGATGGTGCTGTATGCGCAAAATGATCCCCGCGCAGTCGATATTATGGCTGGTTTCAAAACAGACTTTGGGGGTTTTGGGCCACGGCCGCAGTTGATGTGGGCGTTGATGTTGGCGGATCGGGGGGATTTCGATCAGGCCATTGATGTCTTTGATCAATATTTTCCATCGCTCTTAGATCCCGAGTTGATCGAAATTCGCAAATCGTTGGTCGCGCAAACCGTTCCCGTTGGATATTTGCCGCAAAATTTTACGCAGGCAACAGCGGAAATTTATCATGCAATTGCCACCTTTATTTCGGCGGCTGATATCGATCCGAATTTTATTCTGATCTATGCGCGGCTGGCACAGTTTTTGGCGCCTGACCACATGCCCGCGCGCCTGATTGCGGCGCAAACATTGCAGGAATTGGGGCAATACGATCTGTCCATTGATGAATTCGCACAAATTGCCCCTGATCACCCGCAATACCACAACGCGGAATTGGGGCGGGCGGATGCACTGGATGCCGCGGGACAGGATCAGGCGGCGTTGCAAGTGTTGGAAAATCTGATGCGCCGGTTTCCTGACAGTCCGCTGGCCTTTGTTGGCTATGCAGATTTGTCCCGCAGATCCGAAAACTATGACAAAGCGATCACCGCCTATTCCAAGGCAATCGATTTGTTTACCGCACAAAATAGGTCGCGATGGGGGCTGCATTATGCGCGCGCAATTTCCTATGAACGAACCGACCAATGGCCCGCGGCGGAACGCGATTTTCGCAGAGCGCTAGAGTTAAATCCAAATCAGCCGCAGGTTTTGAATTACTTGGGCTATTCCCTGATCGAACAGCGCACCAATCTGGACGAGGCGCTGGACATGATTGATCGCGCCATTCAGCAAAGCCCCGATAGCGGTTATATCGTCGACAGCATGGGGTGGGGTTTGTACCGTTTGGGCCGTTTCCAAGAGGCGCTGCCCTATATGGAACGGGCCTCAGAATTGATGCCAGTTGATCCAATCGTAAACGACCATTTGGGCGATGTGTATTGGGCCGTTGGCCGCAAACTTGAGGCCGAATTCCAATGGCGGCGTGCGCTGTCCTTTGACCCCGAAGAAAAAGAGTTGCAGCGGATCCGCAAAAAATTGGCCATTGGATTGGACCAAGTGTTAATAGAAGAGGGCCAAGATCCTATTCATCAGATGGCAGATAATTGATGAAAATCTTTGCCCCGGCCAAGGTGAATTTGGCTCTGCATGTCACGGGCCAGCGCGCCGATGGGTACCACGAATTGGATTCGGTGGTGGTTTTATTGGATTGCGGTGACGACATTGAAATTGCACCGCATAACGGGTTCAAACTGACTGCGGATGGTCCGTTCGGGACCATGGTGCCGCTGGATGGCAGCAATTTAATTGCCAAGGCTGTCGATCTGATGGCGCAGTGTCACGCCAAATCGCCCGATGTTCATATCCATTTGACAAAAAACCTGCCCCCATCATCGGGGATTGGCGGTGGGTCCAGTGATGCGGCGGCAACATTGGCAGGTGTGGCGCAGTTTTGGGGATGTGATTTGCCATCAGTGGCGGACATGACCCGCTTGGGGGCGGATGTGCCCGTCTGTTTGCACCGTGGGGCGGTGCGGATGCGCGGCATTGGTCAACAGATTGATCCGCTGGATTGGGCATGGCGGGGCTGGTATATCTTGGTCAACCCTGGTGTGGCCGTGTCAACGCCTGATGTGTTTCGACATTTGCCGAACAAAAACAATTCACCCCTGTCCCTGACTGACCAGATTAATACCGATCCCATTGGATGGTTGCGGAATCAACGCAATGATCTGCAGTTGCCAGCGGTGGAAATTGCCCCAGTGATTGAGAACGTATTAACAGTATTATCGCAGCACGATCATGTTGAATTGGTGCGCATGTCGGGGTCTGGGGCCACCTGTTTTGCGTTGTTTTCAGACCATGACGCATGTCAGCGGGCCGCAAGCATTATTCAACGCGATAATCCCCAATGGTGGGTCGCCACAGCGCAGCGCTGTGATTAACCTAGCCGAATGATTGTAATATTATACAATCCGATGCACGACATAATCTGACAGATCGTGCAACAATTGGGTCGTTTGGTTTTGTGGCAATTGGGTCAATGCGGCCTTGGCACGGTTTGACCAATCTATTGCCTCTTGGCGGGTGGCCTCAATCGCGCCGTGTTTGTGCATCAGGGAAATGGCATGGTCCAAATCCCCGTCCACCTGTTGGCCCTGTTCGATGGTGCGGCGCCAGAAAATACGTTCATGATCATCCGCCGATGCAATCGCCTTGATCAGGGGCAGGGTTAATTTGCGTTCGCGGAAATCATCGCCCACATTTTTACCCGTTTGTTTTGCATCGCCCACGATATCCAGCAAATCATCCACAATCTGAAATGAAATGCCCAAAGCATCCCCATAATCATAAAGCGCCTGACAAGCCTGCTGGGAAGCGTTTGAAATAATCCCGCCAACCTGCGTGGCAGCAGAAAACAGGGCTGCGGTTTTGCCGCGGACGACCTGCAGGTAAATATCTTCGGTGGTGGCCAAATTTTGCGATGCGGTCAGCTGCAAAACTTCGCCCTCGGCAATCGTGGCCGATGCGTTCGCCAAAATGTCCAATACCTGCAACGACCCCGTTTCCACCATCAATTGGAAAGATCGGGAAAACAGATAATCGCCGACCAAAACGGATGATTTGTTATCCCACAACAGGTTGGCGGTTGGGCGGCCACGGCGCTGTTCGCTTTCATCGACCACATCATCATGCAGCAACGTCGCGGTATGAATAAATTCAACAGTTGCGGCCAAATGGATATGATAGGGGCCGTCATAGTCAAAAATACGCGCACTGGCCAGCGTCAGCATAGGGCGCAACCGTTTGCCACCCGCGTTGACCAAATGCGCTGTGACCTCGGGGATGCGGGGGGCATGTTTTGACGCCATGCGCTGTTGGATCAATGTATTCACAGCTTGCAGTTCGGGCTCTAACAACGCGGCTAGGGCTTCGTGTGGTTTGCGTGCTAATTGATCCAAAGTCATCCGTATTTCCTCTTAGGCCTCGACTTTTGCCAGGTCCCGTTTTAGATCCAGTACATGAAACTCTTATTGAAAACCAACGACATTGTCATGATTTCCTATGTTCGCTCAGTATTGGACGATCATGATATAGCCGTGTTTGAGTTGGACGTAAATATGAGTGTGTTAGAAGGTTCCATCGGAATCTTGCCGCGCCGCATCATGGTGGCGGATCAGCACCACAGACAGGCCGAACGCCTGTTAGAGCAGGCGGGAATTGTAATTGAAACGGACGGCTATGCACATAACGCAGGATGATTTTCTGGGGGGTGCGATCCAGTTGTATCAACCCAGCAAGGGATATCGCGCTGGTGTAGACCCCGTTTTATTGGCTGCCACCGTTCCGGCAGGCGCTGGTCAATCTGTTTTGGAATTGGGCTGTGGCGTTGGGGCAGTGTCGCTGTGTTTGGGGCGACGTGTGCCGGATCTGGATCTGGTTGGAATTGAAATCCAGCCTGATTATGCCGATCTTGCGCGTCAAAATGCAGCACATAACAACCTGCCATTGCAGGTCGTGACAGCTGACATTCAGGCGCTGCCTGATGATATCCGCAACCGGCAGTTTGACCATGTTTGTGCGAATCCCCCTTACTTTGATCGAACTGAAACCACGCCTGCGCAGGATGTCGGGCGTGAAACTGCAATGGGTTTGGCGATAGATGTTTCAGTTTGGGTACAAGTTGCGGCCAAACGTCTGAAACCCAAAGGCTATGCACATTTTATTTTTCGTGCGACAGGCTTGGCGCAGTTGCTGGCGGCGATGCCCGAATCCTTGGGCAGTGTGGTGGTCACGCCGATTGTTCCACGCGCAGGGCGTGATGCGGTTTTGGTGATTGTGCATGCGCGCAAAAATGGTCGTGCTGCACTGCGGCTCGAATCGCCCATCATTCTGCATAAAGGGGACCATCACGATCATTCTGAGAATGGATATTCCGACCCTGTTCAGGCCGTGTTGCGCAATGGTGCGGCTTTAACGCAATGGTATACGGGATAAGCGATCAAAAATTCATCCTTTGGGCAATATTTCGCCATACCGTCAAACGGTACTGTGCAGCTGCGGCGTGACAGGTGGCAAAAAATGTGATGGACTATAATTGCTAACGATAAGGAGTTCTTAAATGAGTATTGTCAGCCATGTTCAACAATTACAGAAAAAGCACGAAGCCCTTTCAACACAAATTGAACAAGCACAGCGATCGCCAGCGACCGACGATATACACATAACCGAACTGAAAAAGCAAAAACTGCGAATAAAAGAAGAAATCAACAAACTAAGTTCTTAAAAAATTAGGCCCCAATTTAGGGGCCTTTATTTTGTTTTGCGTTGGTTGGGTTCTGGTAACTACTGGGACCTTAGCGTGTCGCCAACGGCCAGTTTGGGCAACAGTTCAACAATATTGTCATGGCGCGCGGTGTCGCCTGATACACGATCTGCAATCACTTCGGCCGCAATTCTTCCGATTTCTTGCCGGCAGGCATCCATAGTCGCCAACTGCATGGGCAAACCTTGCAGCAATTCGACGCCGTTAAAGCCAGCCAATCCAATTGTATCCGGTATCGATATGTCTTGGGATAGCAAATGTAATAAACCGCCGGCCCCAATCATGTCATTGGAATAATACAAAAAGTCCAGATTTGGTGTGCGCTCTAACATATCGCGGGTCATGTCGCGACCTTTGGCCAGAGCAGACCCACCAGAATAAAATTCTTGGTCCGCAATTTCGATCCCTGACCTGGCCAGTGCTTGGGTGAACCCTTCGAACCGTTTGCGGGCGCGGTGGTCCAATGGCATTTTGGTGCCCATAAACCCAATGTTTTTATAGCCGCCTTTGACGATTTCTTCGGCAATTTGGCGACCAGCACGGCGATGGGAAATACCAACTGCGCTGTCGATCGGTGTGCCATCTACATCCATGATTTCGACCACGGGAATGCCAGAATTTTGCAACATCGCACGCGATGCATCCGAATGTTCCAATCCCGCAATGATAATGCCAGAGGGCCGCCATGACAGCATCTGATACAGGACTTTCTCTTCTTTCTCAGGCAAATAATCGGTAATGCCGACCACGGGCTGCAATTCGGTGTCTTCTAACACTGAATTAATGCCCATCATCACTTCTGGGAATACCATGTTGGCCATGGATGGGATAATCACCGCCACCAAATTCACACGCTGACTGGCCAGCGCGCCTGCGATTTTGTTGGGCACATATCCCAATTCTTTGGCTGCCGTTAACACTTTTTCCCGCGTGGTGGGTGATACATCCCCACGTCCGCGCAGAACACGGCTGACGGTCATTTCAGAAACACCCGATGCTTCTGACACATCACGCAGGGTTAGCGGGCGATGTTGGTTTTGTGCCACCAATAAATTCCTATCCACTTTCAGTAATTTACGTTAGCGCAAAATCTGTAGATTGTTCAAGCACAAGTCTGCGCTAAATTTTCGCCTTTCGGGATGACATACTATAACTTTGGCGATAACAAGTGATGATCGGCCCCGTGGCTCAACTGGATAGAGCAGCCCCCTCCTAAGGGGCAGGTTACAGGTTCGAATCCTGTCGGGGTCGCCAGTTTAGGCCTTTCGGGTGTGTGAATGATCGCTTGTTCTTTTAGTGTCGTGAATTTACTGTCTGCTTTGACGATCTATACATCAGCGGAGCCATCATGGAACATAAATCGCGTCTTGAAACGATTGCGGCACATCTAGGTCATACGCAAGACGGGGCAGGGGTTTCGCCCATTTTGCAGACTTCGACCACGTATCGTCGGGATCCTAGCAATGCATTGATTGATCCGCGTGATGTATATGGCCGTGATCACAACCAAACTGTGCGACAAGCCGAGGCCGTTTTGGCGCAAATTGAGCAGGCATCGGCGGCATTGTTATGGCCGTCGGGCATGGCGGCCATTGCTGCGGTTTTTCGGGGATTGCGGTCGGGCGATCGTGTTGTCGTTCAGTCCGGAATTTATTGGGGCACGACCCAATGGGTACGTGAATATTGCGATCACCATTCAATTGACCTCTGCGAAGTAGATACCAGTGACGCAGCTGCCGTTGACGCTGTGTCATCCTTTGATCCGTCAATGGTGTTCATTGAAACACCATCGAACCCTTGGTTAAAGGTGACGGATATCACCATCATGCGCACCAAATTTCCCAATGCCTATTTGGTGGTGGACAGCACAGCGGCCACACCTGTTTTGACCCGCCCCTTGGGGTTCGGGGCTGATTTAGTCATTCATTCTGCGACCAAAGCGTTGAATGGGCATTCAGATGTTTTAGCGGGGGTCACCCTGACCCGCGAATTAGATGCGCGTTGGGATGCCCTGGCCAAGGAACGTGCAACATCGGGGGTCATCATTGGCCCGTTTGAGGCATGGTTGTTATTGCGATCATTGCGTACCCTGCCACTGCGCATGCGTGCGATGTGTGACAATGCGATGACGCTTGCGCGGCACCTGAAAAATCACCCGATGGTCCAAGATGTTTTTTATCCCGGCCTGCCGGAAAGCCCCTATCACGATGTTGCCACTGTCCAAATGCAAGGCGGTTACGGATATTTAATGTCCGTTCTGGTTCAGGGCGGTCGGCAGGCGGCGCTGGATACGCTGGCACGCTTGCAGGTGTTTCAGCGCGCGACATCACTGGGTGGCGTTGAAAGTCTGGTCGAGCATCGTCACACCATTGAACCTGACACGGGGATTCCCGAAAATCTGTTGCGATTATCGATTGGGATCGAACATGTCGATGATCTGTGGCACGATTTGGACCAAGCGTTGCGGGGCGCGCATGCCTGATTTTTTGTTGGAACGGGCGGCCTATGACGCTGGGTTTTCCTATGTTGCAGGCGTCGACGAAGTGGGGCGCGGCCCCCTGTGTGGGCCCGTCACAGCAGCGGCCGTCATTTTGAACCCCCAAGACATTCCCTATGGTTTGAACGATTCTAAAAAACTAGGGGTTAAGAAACGCAACCAGCTATACGCGGAAATTTATGCCCGTGCACAGGTTGGTGTGGGTCATGCCAGTGTTGCAGAAATTGATGACATCAACATCCTTCAGGCCAGTCATTTGGCCATGATGCGCGCCATTGAAAATCTGCCCATTGCGCCAGACTATGTTCTGATCGATGGAAATCGTGCGCCCAAAGCGTTGCAAATATCGCATGAAACTGTTGTCAAAGGGGACGCAAAATCTGCGTCAATTGCGGCCGCATCGATTGTCGCAAAAATTACCCGTGATGCGATTATGGCCGAATTGGACGCCAAATTTCCCGGTTATGCCTGGGCAAAAAATGCGGGCTACCCCACAGCTGACCATTTAGAGGCCCTGCAGCGCCTAGGGGTGACACCACATCATAGGCGTTCGTTCCGCCCTGTCCACAATATGTTGTATCAAGGAAAATAATTAACACCTTGAATCAAAAAAGAAATTGACTGCGAATCACCTTTGATTCATTCTGTCAGGTAATGAGAGCGTGAAAATGCGCCGCATTATTGAGGCAGTAAAATGAAAACAATGACCAAAACGAAAGGGGCGCCTGCGCTCCCTCTTAATCGTATTTTGGCGGGCGATTGCATTGATGTGATGAATGGCCTGCCTGAAAATTCAGTGGATCTGATCTTTGCCGATCCACCCTATAACCTGCAGCTGAAAGGTGATTTACATCGGCCCGACAATTCCAAGGTCGACGCCGTGGATGATCACTGGGATCAGTTCGATAGTTTCCGCGCCTATGATGATTTCACCAATGCTTGGTTGGCCGCAGCGCGCCGTGTTTTGAAACCCAATGGTGCGATTTGGGTCATCGGTTCCTATCACAATATTTTCCGCGTCGGGGCATCTTTGCAAAACCAAGGATATTGGATTTTGAATGATGTGGTGTGGCGCAAATCAAACCCAATGCCCAATTTCCGCGGCAAACGTTTGACGAATGCCCATGAAACGATGATTTGGGCGTCCAAGTCGGAAAATGCAAAATACACTTTCAATTACGAAGCATTGAAATCCCTGAACGAAGGGGTGCAAATGCGGTCGGATTGGGTCTTGCCCATCTGTAATGGCCACGAACGCCTAAAGGACGATAAGGGTGACAAAGCGCATCCGACGCAAAAACCCGAAAGCCTGCTGCATCGCGTGCTGATTGGGTCCACGAACCGCGGTGATGTGGTGTTAGATCCGTTTTTTGGCACAGGCACAACTGGGGCAGTGGCCAAAATGCTGGGCCGTAATTTCATCGGGATTGAACGCGAAGATAGCTATCGTGAAATCGCACAAAAACGGATCGATAGTGTGCGTAAGCTGGATAATGAATCATTGATGGTTAGCACCAGTAAACGCGCAGAACCGCGCGTTCCCTTTGGCCAGTTGGTGGAACGCGGCATGCTGCGCCCAGGCGAAGAATTATGGTCGCAGAACGGCCGTTACAAAGCTAAAGTGCGCGCTGACGGCACCTTGGTTGGGGCCGATGTCATGGGATCAATCCATCAGGTCGGTGCCAAGCTTGAGGGCGCGCCCAGTTGTAATGGCTGGACCTATTGGTGTTATAAACGCGATGGCAAAAAGGTATCGATTGATCTTTTACGTCAACAGATCCGCGATGAAATGACCGAACGCCCGAACTAGGTGTTCAAATCAGGATGAAACACAAATGGCCCGCGGCTGATGCCGTGGGTCATTTATTTTGACTGTTTATTTTGAATGACACTTTGATGTGCAAATCCGTGCAAATGGATGCGCGGTCTGTCCAGCGATTGGCGCTGTTTCACAAAAACACGCAGATTGTTGATCGGGTCAAGCGGGCCGCGGCATGGACGTTCAACGTGGCATCGGTGTTGTTGCGTTGTTATAGTTGGTCCAATCCGTGATTTCGGGATAATACATGGCCCGCCATTTGCGCACGCGCGGGTTCATACGCGCGCGCCATGCGCGGGGAAACAGGGCCAAAACTGTCATAATAGGATAGCCATATGGCAATTGCGGGGCTTGGGTGTCTGCATAATTTTGCAACAGCGGAAATCGGCGGGCCGGTTTATAGTGATGGTCCGAATGGCGTTGCAAATTGATAAAAACCCAATTTGAAACGCGATGCGCCGCATTCCATGAATGACGTGGGCGCACAGGTTCATATTTGCCATTGCCCAGATGTTTGCGGGTCAATCCGTAATGTTCGACATAATTAACGACCTCTAGGTGATAGATTGCAACTATCGATTGCAACAAAAACAGGCCAATACCTGACCAACCCGCAATCAGATAGGCAGCGATCAGCAACCCGAATTGCATTGCCCAATACAGCAAAAATGGATTTTTGTAATGCAACATGGGCAACGATTTGCGCGCCAATTTTGCCGTTTCGGCCTGAAATGCTGACCGATAGCATTGGGGAACAACACGCACAAAATAGCTGTAAAATCCTTCTCCATATCGGGCGGAAACAGGGTCGCGTGGTGTGCCAACATAGGTGTGATGGACCAACAAATGTTCGGATCGGAAATGGGAATACATCACCATGGCCAGCAATACGTCGGCGCACCCACGTTCCCATTTGTTGCGTTGGTGCATCAATTCATGTGCATAATTGATCCCAATCACACCGTTGACCATGCCCAGACAAACAAAGACGGCAATTTGATGCCCTAGATCATATTGACCCGTTCCAAACAGATACAAAAATGAAAACAGCGTAACCACCTGCAGCGGAACCCAACCAAGTGTCAGGGCGCGGTGCCAAAACAGTGCCGCGTCGTCGGTTTCTGTGTCTAGGTTGGTCGAATTTACCCCGCCAATCAGGTCCAGCCAAACAATCAAACACCACATACTGCTAAAGGCGATGACAAAGTGCCAACCCTCAAGCCAAAGCGCGCTCCACAGTGTGGCCCAAAGGATGAGCGCGCTATAAAATGGTAGCGCAGAGCGAAACTTTAATCCCACTGGAAACGACACCGTTTTTTATCCCTTGGCTGCTGAATGGATTGGACATAGTTTATCACGATTTTTTCCGTTCAGGAACGGTTTCAAAAACTTTCCGCATCACAGTGGGCAGATCGTTGGGCGAAAATTCATGCGCGTCGACGAAACTGCCGCGTTGCGGTTGGCGATCCATGGGCACATAGGCGGTTTCGACCCTTAGGAACAGGTGAAAATGGGTAAAGGTGTGTTTCACCGTGACATCCAGAGTTTTCCATTCGGCACGAATAGGTGGGGCAGGGGTGGGATCGTCGCCCCATTCTGTGCTGGGCCAGGCCAACATGCCGCCCAACAAACCGCTGTCGGGACGGCGTTCCAATAACATGGCCCCATCAACACGTCTGGCGATATAGGCGGTGCCATAGCGTTTGGGTTTGGGCAATTTGGGCGTTTTGCGTGGTAATTGTAATTGGGTGCCTGCGGCAAATGATTGACAGTTTTGGCGCCATGGGCACAGACCGCAGGCCGGATTTTTGGGTGTGCAAATGGTTGCGCCCAGATCCATGATCGCCTGCGCATAATCGCCGGGCCGTTTTTCGGGGGTCAGGGTTGTGGCCAATTCGGTCAACTGCGGTTTTGATTGCGGCAGGGGCGTGTGTACGTCAAACACCCGTGAAATGACCCGTTCGACATTGCCGTCAACCACGGTTGCAGGTTGATCAAACGCAATCGATGCGATCGCCGCTGCGGTATATGGCCCGATGCCAGGCAATTGGATCAATCCATCATAGGTATCGGGAAACGCGCCGTTCAAATCGCGATGTACGACCCGCGCGCATTTTAACAAATTGCGGGCCCGCGCATAATATCCCAACCCTGCCCATTGTGCCATCACATCCGCATCATCGGCCAGTGCCAGATCATTTACTGTTGGCCACAGGCTGACAAAGCGGGTGAAATAGTCGCGCACGGCTGCAACGGTGGTTTGCTGTAACATCACCTCGGACAACCAGATACGATAGGGATCTGGTGTCACACCCGCGTGTCGCTGTGTTGGGCCGACCCGCCATGGCATTTTGCGCGCATGATGGTCGTACCATTCTAACAGATCTAAAGATTTTGGTGCATCACGCAAGATTGATCCCTTTTGTATCTAAAATTGACTGGCGGTGACCGGACAAAACAGTAAGATAGCAGGAAACGCAAGAGAGACCAGATGCACCCCAAGCCCAGACGATCCAACGGCTTTAAACGCGCTATATCGCTGATGGAAACCCAAATCCGTCAGGCCAGTGAAACGCGCGGCTTTGCACATGTGCAGATCCTGACCCATTGGGTGGATATTGTGGGGGCGGATTTGGCGCAAAATTGCAAACCTATTGATGTTAAGTATCAAAAATCGGGTTTGGGTGCGACCTTGTCTGTTTTAACAACCGGTGCCTATGCCCCGATGATTGAAATGCAAAAGGACACGATTCGATCACGGGTCAATGCCGTCTACGGATACAATGCGATATCCAGAGTGCGCATCACCCAAACGGCCCCTTTGGGATTTGCCGAAGGTCAGGTTGAATTCACCCCCAAACCCAAAGCTGTCGCAGCGCCGAATCCGGCCATTGCACAGGCATCAGATGCCATGACCCAAGGGGTCAGTGACGCGAATTTGAAACGCGCCCTTGAAGGTTTGGCCAAGAACGTTCTATCAAAGCAAAAATGACCATTTATGGAAAAGGAAACGAAATGCTAAATATCACCCGCCGTGCTGTTGTTGCCGTTCTCTGTGCGGTGATCTTGGCCGTGCCAGCAACTGGTTTGTGGGCACAAGACGCCGAAACACCCGCGCCCGAAGTGATCGAAATGACCATGGGATCCGATGATGCAACCGTAACTGTGATCGAATATGCATCCTTTACCTGCCCGCATTGTCAGCGCTTTCACAGTGATGTCATGCCACAGCTTAAGGCGAATTACATCGACACCGGGAAAATCAAATTTGTGTTTCGGGAAGTGTATTTTGACAAATATGGCATGTGGGCATCGCTGATCGCCCGTTGCGCTGGGCCAGATCGATATTTTGGCGTATCGGGTTTGATTTTCGACAACCTCAACACTTGGGCCCGCGCGGGCAGTGATTTGGCGGTTGTGAACGAATTGTCAAAACTGGGTGCTATGGCTGGTTTGGAAAGCGATGAAATTCAGGCCTGTTTGCAAGATGGCGACAAACTGGGCGCATTGGTGGGCTGGTATCGTGATAACGTCACCCGTGATGATGTAAGCTCAACACCCACCTTGATCATCAATGGGGTCAAGCATTCTAACATGTCCTATGACGAACTGGCTGTCTTGCTTGATGAACAATTGGCCGATTAATGTCGGCACCGCTGAACGGGATCAAGGTCGTTGAGTTGGCCCGAATTCTGGCCGGCCCTTGGGCGGGCCAGACCCTGTCTGATTTGGGCGCAGATGTGATCAAGGTCGAATCCCCCCAAGGGGATGACACCCGGGCATGGGGCCCGCCCTTTATTGACCATGATGGCGAACGGTCGGCCGCGTATTTTCATTGCTGCAATCGTGGCAAATCGTCGGTTACGATTGATTTTCGCACCCCCCAAGGGCAGGCACAGGTCCATGACCTGATCCGTGATGCGGATATCGTGATCGAAAATTTCAAAGTTGGCGGTTTGGCCAAATATAATTTGGACTATGCCAGCCTATCTGCGATCAACCCGCGTTTGATTTATTGTTCGATTACAGGGTTCGGTCAAACCGGACCTTATGCCCATCGGGCAGGATACGATTATATCATTCAGGGTATGTCCGGTTTCATGTCTGTCACCGGCGACCCGCAGGGCCAACCGCAACGCGCAGGCGTGGCCATTACGGATGTGTTTACCGGTGTTTATTCCACAACAGCGATTTTGGCCGCATTGCATCAACGCCAAGCCACGGGCAAAGGCCAGCATATTGATATGGCATTGTTGGATTGTGCGGTATCCGTCATGGCAAACCAGTCGATGAATTACCTGTCCACAGGTCAGGCGCCAGAACGCACAGGCAACCTGCATCCCAATTTGACGCCCTATCAGGTCTTTGCCTGCTCGGATGGGCATATCATTATTGCCACTGGCAATGATGGCCAGTTTCAGCGGTTGTGCGCTGTCTTGGGCTTGGATCACTTGGCCTTGGACCCAGATTATCTGCACAACGCAGATCGTATCGCGCACCGCGATGCATTATCTGATCTGATCACCGCCAAGACGCAGACATTCACCAAGATCGATTTATTGCAACACTGCGAAGAACACGGCATTCCCGCCGGCCCGATCAACACCCTGCAAGAGGTCTTTGACGATCCCCAAGTTGTGGCACGCAATCTGCGTGTTGATTTAGACGGGGTGCCTGGGGTGCGTGCGCCATTTGTATTTTCGGATGCCGAATTGAAACTGGACCGCCCATCGCCCAAGTTGGGTCGCGACAATTAAACCGCGTTTGCGGCGGCTATAACGGGATCCAACAGCGTAGACAGCTGATCGGTATCGGCCATCTGCAATCGAACGGGCAGGAATGGGATGTTGCCTTGGTATTCTTTGGGCAGGCGCACGGCATCCTTTTCCGTGGTGATCAAATCTGCGCCCAAACTATGCGCTTGATGGGCAAGCCGTTTAATCAGCGCAGGTGTCAGAGGTTGATGGTCATCTAAATTGACGGTTTCAACAATATTGGCGCCTAGGGCGGCTAGCGTTTTGTAAAATTTCTCAGGCTGTCCAATCCCAGCAAAGGCTAGATAACGGCCCTGGGTCCAATCCATCCCTGTTTCAACAGGATGCAGTGCTGCGCGCAAAACTGGATTGGCGAATTCTGTGATGGTTCGTTGTAAATCGGGCTGCATCGGATCGTCGCCAATGACGATCATCGCATCGGCCCGTGCCAAACCTGCCGCAACGGGTTCGCGCAACGGTCCCGCAGGCAGGCATAGTCCGTTGCCAAACCCCTGTTTCGCATCCACGACCACCAAGGACAAGGTACGCGCGAAACTGGGGTCCTGAAACCCGTCATCGACCAATACCACCTGTGCGCCTGCCTCTGTCGCGGTTTGAATGCCCAAGGCGCGGTTCGGGGTGACCCATGTTTTGGTAAAGGCTGCCATAATTAATGGCTCATCCCCTGTCTGCGCGGCGGTGTGTTTCATTGGATCCACGGCAAAAGTGGTGGTGATTTTGGCCCCATAGCCGCGCGATACGATGTGAACTGCAATGCCCCGTTCGCAAAAGTATTGGGCCAATGCAATGGTCGTGGGCGTTTTCCCTGTGCCCCCGACGTTTATGTTCCCAATACAGATTGTGGGAACAACCGGCTGAATTTTGGTAATTTTTTTGACCCGCTTTGCCGTGGCCCAAGCATAAAGCCGCCCCAATGGCCAAAGCGCACAGGCACGAAAACCGATGGACTGATACCAGAATTTAGGTGCCTGCATTTTATCCCTCGTGGTGTGCTATGACAGCTGAAATGACACAGTCTGTTGCTTCGGCCCCCGCCGAAATATAGTCCCACGCGGCGACCCCCATTTGGGCAGCCAATGCGGGGTTGGATGTTTGTAACACAGCCGTTGCCAAACTGTCACTGTCACCGATGATCCTTGCTGCGCCGGCTTTGGTCAGCTGGCTGTAATCCTCAAGGTGATTTGAGATATATGGACCATATAATATCGCAGCCCCTAATGCGGCTGCGGGATATGGATCAAGCCCGCGACATTGGGGGTACAGCGAATTTGCCAGAAATATCGCACCAGACAACGAAATCCAGCGGGCATATTCATCGGGGCCATCGGCTAGATATACGGCGGTTGAATTGTCTGGGTATTGGTCCAAACTGCGCCGTGCGACGCGCAACCCCATATGTTCGATCTGCGCGGCAAAGTCGTTTTCCAAGTCTTCGGTTTGTGGTGCAAGGATTAACAGCATGCGGTGATTTGAACGCAATACAATGTGATGCGCAGCCAAAACAGATCCCAATTCAGGTGCTGATACATTTAGTGCACCCCAGCGTGGACGTTGTTTGATCATGTCAAATTCATGGGGGTCGCCCAAAATGGCAGGGACGGATACGGCCCGTTGCAAGGCACCCGTTACCTTGATGCGGTCCATTGGAACGGATGCGCGTGCAATGCGGTCGGCTGTTTCTGGGGTCTCAACACAAATCAAAGACGCATCACAGATTACGCGCAGGCTGTGCGGTTCAAACAGCCCCAGCCGTTTTTGCGGAATATCGGACAGTCTTATATTTGATAAAATTATGTTCAATCTGTCGCGGTCAGATAATCGTGCGATACCATTGAATTTGGGGGAGCCCACCCAAATAACGCTAAGGTCTGCATTTGTGTCGGGCAAGCTTTGCCATAAGCTTGGGGCGTCGTTGATATCGCTGTGATAGACCCATGCTGAATTGCGGGATATAGCGACCCCGGGCCAAGCATCGTTCGACGACAAGCTGCATACATGTCCTGTGATGCCCCAGATACGTTCACATAGGTACAGTGCCGCGCGATGATGTTCCGATCCGGCAGCATGTACCCAAATTGATGGCTTGGGGTCCGCGTTGTGCATATTGTGTCTTTCCTGATTGAAAAAACTTTAGGATCGAAATGCGCCAAGGTAAAGCGTTTGGCCCAAATATGTGCATCGCAAATGAAAAGGGCTGTCGCATAAGACAGCCCTTGACCAAATCTTCAGGTGTGCGAAAATTAGAATCCCAAACCTTCGTATTTCTTTTTGAACTTTGAAACACGGCCGCCTTGGTCCAACAGACGCGTACCGCCACCGGTCCAGGCAGGGTGTGCTGATGGATCAATATCAAGCGCCATTGTGTCGCCTTCTTTGCCCCAAGTGGAACGCATTTTAATGATGGTACCGTCTGTCATTTTGACGTCGATAAAATGATAATCTGGATGGATGTCTGCTTTCATCGGTCCGGTCCTTATGCGTCAGTTTTGGGTTTATAGTTGTTCATCTCTGCAATACGTGCAGATTTACCACGGCGCGAACGTAGGTAGTACAGTTTCGCACGACGTACGCGGCCACGACGAACAACAGTGATGCTGTCGATGTTTGTGGAATACAGTGGGAACACACGTTCCACACCTTCGCCGAAAGAAATTTTGCGAACAGTGAAAGAACCTGCAATGCCTGCGCCGTTTTTACGGCTGATGCAGACGCCTTCGTAGTTCTGAACACGTGTACGTGTGCCTTCGGTTACTTTGTATCCAACGCGAATGGTATCACCCGCTTTGAAATCTGGGATTTCTTTTCCCAAGGCGGCGATTTGTTCCGCCTCTATCTGTGCGATCAAGTTCATCGCATGTCTCCTATTTTGCTTGTGGTTGTTCCACAAAGTTGTTGCGCGGCCTCAGAACTCTTGGTCTTCGATCGGGTCCCTATTTTGAATAAGCCCGCCAGAGGATCAGGTCGTCATTTCTTTGGTCAATTTTACGTTTAGATACTGCCGAAGTTGCAGTGTATAAAAAAGGAGCGTTGTGCCGCCCGAAACCATATGCGGTCTATAGTGAGTCGCGCCTGGAAAAGCAAGGGGCTTTGCCCCTCTGCGCGGGGCGCATTCACCCCAGGATATTTTCGAACAAAAAATGTTATTTTTTTGTATATTTTGACCACAAGTCGGGTCTGCGTTGTTTGGTAAGCGTGTGCGATTGATCGCTGCGCCATTTTTGGATGTTTTCGTGGTGCCCTGACATAATCACATCGGGAATTGGATGGCCTTTCCAAATGGAAGGGCGTGTATATTGGGGGTGTTCGAGGAGGCCATTCGAGTGGCTTTCGTCCACGGTGGAGGCGGCATTTCCTAAGATGCCGGGGCGCAAGCGGATTGTTGCATCAATCATGGCCTGCGCTGCAATTTCGCCGCCAGTGAGGACAAAGTCGCCGAGTGAGACCTCTTGAATATCATAGTGATCCAAAACACGTTGATCGACGCCCTCGAAGCGACCACAGAGCAGTATGACCCCGGGACTTTGTGCCCAGGTCTGTGCTGTTTCTTGTGTGAAGGGTTTTCCACGCGGCGAGAGGTATATTCGCGGGGTGTGAGGAGGGGCTTTGGAGATGGCATGTTCAATTGCGGGCCCCACAACGTCTGCGCGTAGGACCATGCCTGCACCACCGCCGGCTGGTGTGTCGTCGACATTTTTATGTTTGGTTAAGCCAAATTCGCGTAGATCGATTGTTTCAAGTTGCCATTTGCCTTGCTCAAGGGCGCGGCCCGTTAGGCTGGCGCCTAAGACGCCGGGAAAGGTTGCGGGAAAGAGTGTAATGATTTGCGCTGTCCAAATGCCCGCCAGTCGTGGCGTTGGTGTCATCAAATCGCGCGGTTTGAGTGTCGCAGAGATCGATTTACGACCATGGGATTTGGGGCGGTCTGTCATGGGAAAATCCTGAACGGTTATTCGAGTGAATAAATTATGCCCTGTTTCGCAACAGTTTTACCATTGATTTCGACGAGGTTTGGTCGAATTAAAAAATACCCTCAGGTGGATCGGCAATGATGACCATTTGTGTCATGTCGACCGTTGGAACACATTGTTTGGTAAATGGTAGCAAAACGGTGGTTGATGTGTCGGGCAGCGCAATTTCGAGAAGGTCAGAGGCGCCATGGTTTTGGACGCTGCGTACAGTTCCCAACACAGCGCCGCCTGTATCGAGCACGCGCAGCCCGACGAGATCGCTGTAATAGTATTCATCGTCTGGGAGCTGAGGAAGACGCGATTTAGGGACGTAAAGTTCAGTTCCCTTTAAATCATCTGCCTCTTCTTTGGTGACGATACCGGACATTCGGGCGGTTAGGCCTTTCTTGACCTGGCCGGTCAGAACGATGTCGAACTGCTTGGTCCCATCGAGAGTTTGGAACGGCGCATAGTTGGCAATGTCTGTCGGATTTGCCGTATAACTTTTTAGGCGCACTTCGCCTTTGACGCCAAATGCACCGACGATTGCGCCTACGCAAATCAATTCTTGGCTCATGATTTGGACCTATTCACATAAGATTTTAGCGTCATTTTTGGTTAACGCTGATTTCAGGTTGGGGGATTTGCAAATACTGTCGATTGGCGATGACAGCCTGGCATGCTCAAGCTTGATGCCCAAGTATATGCCTGTGCCAATGAAGAAAATCATTGAGAACATACGTAATGGACCGAACATGCAAATGCCCCTAAGGTATCCCGCGGATATTATCCGCGGGATATGTGTCTTTATTCTTCTGCAGGTGCGGCAGCTTCTGCGGCTTTCGCTGCTTTTTCTTCTGCGCGGTCTTGCATTTTCTTGCCTGGTACCGCTTTTTTCGGGTTGTTACGCTCTTTTTTCGCGATGATACCAGCGGCTTCTAGGAAACGAGAAACACGGTCAGTCACTTGTGCGCCTTCACCCATCCAGTATTGGATGCGCTCGACGTTCATGACAACGCGGTTTTCGTCGTCTTTGGCCAACAGTGGGTTGTATGTGCCCAGTTTTTCAACATAGCGACCATCGCGTGGCATGCGGCTGTCAGCAGCAACAATGCGGTAGAATGGGCGTTTTTTTGAGCCACCACGGGCCAAGCGGATTTTCATAGCCATTGTTTGTTCTCCTTTAGAATGGCGGATAGGGGCATGCCCCTAAGATTGGTGTTGTTTATGGTGTTGGATGACTTCCTGAATGATGAAATTCAGAAATTTCTTAGCAAACTCGGGGTCGAGATCGGCCTCGGCTGCAAGGGCTTCTAGCCGTTCGATCTGACGCGCTTCGCGGTCTGGATCGGACGGGGGAAGATCGTGTTCGGCCTTTAGTTTCCCAACGGCCTGGGTATGTTTGAATCGCTCGCCCAAGGTATAGACCAATATCGCATCTAAACGATCGATGCTGTTGCGGTGGTCTTTTAGGATTTCAGAGGCGCGTGTCACTGCGTCAGACATGGGACAAATCCTTCCAAAAATTGACGTTTAATTTATACCAATGGCAGGGTGGCATTTGATCGTTGCGGGTCATGCGCCTGCCTCCGACGTCACCGTTGGGTGACGGTAAAAGTGGCACATATAATCTTGGAACAGCTCGGTCTTTTCCAAAGTCGCGCCCATGCGTTTAGCCAGCGCAATCGAGCGGGCGTTGTCCGTGTCGATGATTGAAATTGGCGCCGAGATCCCAAGATGTTTTGCACCATAGGCGCGCGCGCAAGTCGCGGCCTCATAAGCAAATCCTTTGCCTTCGTACCCGTCATAAACACCCCAACACAGTTCTGCCTCGGGCCAATCCAATTTATGCAAGAAACCAGTATAGCCACACATCGCGCCGGTTTCTTTTTCCTTAAGATGCCAAAAGCCATAGCCGCGGACCTGCCAATGGCCCAAGGTCCGCAACAATGCGCCCCAAATCTCTGAGCTGTCCTCAACTGGGCCACCGATAAAGGCGCTGCGTGGTGATTTGAACCATTCGATCATTGCAGGCAGATCATCAAGGTGGGGCACATCTAAGACGAGGCGTTCCGTTTCAAGGCGTGGAATTTGGATCATGCCAAGACCTCCGATGCAGGAGGGTGACGGAACAACATATCCTCGCCCATATGGAGGTTGGTATACGTGCGTTCAAATTTGGCGCCCATGCGTTCGGCCAATTTGATCGAGCGTGTGTTTCCCGGGACAATGTTAGATGTCAGGGTTGTAAAGCCTAAGTCCTCATACGCCCAACGGCGGGCGCGTGTCGCAGCCTCATAGGCGATAGAACGGCCCTCGAACCCATCAAATACGACCCAACCGACCTCGGGTTCTGGCCAACCTTCGGGGTTCCAAATGCCGCTGATGCCTGCGATGTCACCCTGTTTCGTTTCGATTGTGAAATAGCCGTAGCCGTGCCAATGCCAGTGGCCCACATTCAAGGTGAACCAGCGCCACGCATCGCCCCGGTTTGGGGAGGATCCGAACCCCTTTGCGCGGTCATGATCGAGTAGAAACGCAATCACCTGTTCTGCGTCGCGTTTTTCAGGGCCACGCAGGATCAGGTTTTCGGATTCGAGAATTGGGGCATTGGTCAGGGTCATTTTAATACATGACCCCCTGTGAAGGTTGCCCTGTCGGAGCCTCCGGCGGGAGTATGTTTGGCAAAAATGAAAGCATTATTTCTTTTTCCCGAACCCGCTGAGGCCAGAGGGTAGACCCATGCCGCCACCAAGGCCGGGCAGTTTGCCACCCATGCCAAGTTGTTTGGCGGCCTGTTCCATTGCAGCTGGGTCCATTTGGGATGGGTCCATGCCTGCGGGCATTGCGGGCATTCCGCCTTTGCCAAACATGCCACGCATGGCTTGTTTTAGCATGCCGCCTTTGCCCATTTTACCCATTTTTTTCATCATGTCCGCCATTTGGCGGTGCATTTTCAGTAATTTGTTTAATTCGCTGACCTCAAGTCCTGCGCCTGCTGCGATGCGTTTTTTACGGCTGGCCTGCAGGATTTGGGGGTTGGCGCGTTCGCGTTTGGTCATGGAGTTGATCAGCGCGATTTGGCGTTTGAAAATGGTGTCGTCCATTCCTGCCTCAGACGCTTGTTTGGCCATTTTGCCCATGCCGGGCATCATGGACATGATCGATTCCATGCCGCCCATTTTCATCATCTGTTCCAACTGCATGCGCAGGTCGTTCATGTTGAACTGGCCCTTTTGGAACCGTTTCATCATGCGTTCGGCCTGTTCGGCCTCGATTGTTTCTTGGGCCTTTTCGACGAGGGCGACGATATCGCCCATGCCCAGAATGCGGCCCGCGATGCGATCGGGTTCAAAGGTTTCGATTGCATCCATTTTTTCGCCAAGGCCGACAAAACGGATCGGTTTGCCTGTGACCGCGCGCATGGACAGGGCCGCGCCCCCGCGACCGTCGCCATCCATACGGGTAAGGACTACGCCAGTGACGCCGATTTTATCGTCAAATTCAGTGGCCACGTTGACCGCATCTTGGCCCGTTAGACCATCGACCACCAATAGGGTTTCGCGCGGATTGGCCACATCACGAACGGCTGCGGCTTGGGCGATCAATTCTTGGTCGATGTGCAAACGGCCTGCGGTGTCGAGCATATAGACATCATAGCCGCCCAGAGAGGCTTGGGTTTTGGCACGTTTTGCGATGGCTACGGGGTCTTCGCCTTTGACGATGGGTAGGGTGTCCACGCCGATTTGTGCGCCCAAGATTTGCAGCTGTTCCATCGCGGCGGGGCGGTTGACGTCCAGCGAGGCCATCAAAACACGCTTGCCTTCTTTTTCCTTTAGGCGTTTGGCCAGTTTTGCAGTTGTTGTGGTTTTACCTGAGCCTTGCAGGCCCACCATCAGGATCGGCGCCGGCGCATTGTCAATTTTCAATTTGCCCGGATCGGCATCGCCGGCCAAAACATGGATTAATTCGTCGTGTACGATTTTGACAACTTGTTGACCGGGTGTCACTGATTTTGTGACGGCTTGGCCTGTTGCTTTATCTTGGATCGCCTTTATGAAATCGCGGGCTACGGGCAGTGAAACGTCCGCCTCGAGTAATGCAACGCGCACTTCGCGAAGGGCAGTTTTTACGTCATCCTCTGATAGGGCGCCTTGTTTCGTCAGCCGATCAAAGACACCAGAGAGGCGTTCGGACAGATTTTCAAACATGTCGCGGCTCCTTTTTTGATATGGCCAACATATAAACACGATGCCCAAAAAACGAAGGCCCCTGTGGGCGAAACCTCGCTGACAGGGGGCGATCCTTGCTTTGGACAAGGACCGGAAGCGATACGACTCCCGGAAACTTGGGCGGTGGATACAGGTTTTTTTTGGTCGAGTCAACGTGACAAGGATAGATTACCACACCGCAGGGTGATATGGTCATGCTGCGATACGGGGATCCATAAGAAATGCAAAATTGGGATGAAATCAAAACGGCGTTTCATGTGGCGCGATTGGGCACGGTCAGTGCTGCGGCAGATGTTTTGGGTGTGCATCATTCGACCGTGATACGCCATATCGATTCCCTTGAGGGCCGGTTAAAGGTTAAATTGTTCCAGCGTCATGCACGCGGATACACGCCCACAGATGCGGGCCGCGATGTCATGCAGGTCGCGCAGGCCACGGATGAACAGTTTCAACAGCTTACCAATCGTTTGGTTGGGCAGGGGGATCAAATAAGCGGGGATATCGTTTTAACGTCGCTTGCAGATTTGACACCAGATCTAATGCCTGTTCTTGGGGCGTTTCAGCAAAAATACCCGTTGGTTAATCTGACCTATCTGACCGATGAACGCGTGTTTCGATTGGCCTATGGTGAGGCACATGTTGCCATTCGTGCGGGGCGCGAAAACCAAGACCAAGACAATATCGTCCAGCATTTGTTCGATGTTGAATTCGAATTGGTGGCCGATCAATCGTATTTAGATCGCCATGCGTTACCAAAGGAACCCGCAGATTTATTGGAACATCGTCTGATCGGATTTGATGCTGATTCACGTGCGCCCCATTATAGATGGCTGTATGAAACATTACCGCAGGTATCATTGTCGTTGAAATGTGCTGATACCCAATCGGTGCGCCAAGCTGTCAAAGCGGGCTTGGGGCTGGGTTTTTTGCCAGTCACGCAAGCGCGACAAGATGGGTTTGTGACAGTAATGCGTTCCCCACAAGAATGGCGGTCGCCAATTTGGTGTGTGACACATGTTGATTTACATCGCGCACCCAAGGTTCATGCACTGGTCAGGCATCTGAAAACCTGGGGAAAAAAACAAAGTCTTCAGGTGTCTGGGTGATCTGCGTCGATTGTTTCTGACAAGAATGCTTCGAATGCATCTAAATCTAATTCACCAAACTGGCCAAAGCTTTGCATCCAGACCGACGCGGGGCGTAATGCGCTGGGTTCCAGTTTGCACCATTTGACACGCCCACGTTTTTCTTGGGAAATCAATCCGGCGTTTGTCAAGATGGTCAGATGTTTTGAAATTGCGGCTAGGGAAATTTCGAATGGTTCGGCGACGTCCGTCACGGCCATGTCATCCTCTAGCAACATCATCAAAATGCTGCGCCGTGTTGGATCCGCCAGTGCGGCAAAGACTGTATCCAGATGATTGGCCATTCGATGTTCCTAGCAATTTCCAAAGATACCTAAACCTTGCACAGGTATTAATCAACCAAATGGTTGAATATAGCCAAGTTCAAAATTTTGCCCATTCAGGGGGGTCGGAGCCTAGACATTAAAAAATACACAATCACAAAACATGTTTAATATCAATGCCTAAGGCTGGATTTCGCTGCGGCGAAACTATCGTTGACTCGGATCGCGTTGGACAGTATCACACACCAAACGTCCTAAGGGGGCCGAAATGACAGATCGGAAAAACTCTGGCGATCTTAAAACGTTAGAGGCCAAGATCGAAGCTGCGAAAGCGGCGCAGTCAGACAGCCCTCGTGTGGACGATCACTATTCGGCAGCTCAGGTTGGGTGGCAGATGGTGACTGAACTGGTCGCAGGCATTGGGATCGGGTTCGGGATCGGTTTTGGATTGGACCATTTATTTGGGACGCTGCCATGGCTGATGTTGATATTTACTTTGCTGGGCTTTGTTGCTGGCATCAAAACAATGATGCGATCGGCGGCAAATCTGCAGCGTGATAATTCGGCCGCTGATGCGGCTATAAATGACAAGAGGACGTGACCGTGGCAAGCGAAGCGCACACAGCAACAGAAAGCAGTTTGGTCTTTCACCCAATGGACCAATTCATCGTCAAGCCATTGTTTGGCAATGGTCCGGTTGAATGGTACACAATCACGAACGTGACACTATGGCTGGCGCTTGCCGTTGTTGCAATCATCGCCTTGATGGTTTTCGGGACATCCCGTCGCGCAGTGGTTCCATCGCGGACCCAGTCGATCGGCGAGCTGGCGTATGGTTTTGTGTATAAAATGGTCGAAGATGTGACAGGCAAAGACGCGGTTGTGTTTTTCCCCTACATCATGACCTTGTTCATGTTTATCGTGACTGCCAACTTCTTGGGTCTGTTGCCCATGTCATTTACAACGACATCACACTTTGCTGTGACTGCGGTTTTGGCACTGGCTGTATTTTTGACCGTAACCATCGTCGGTTTCGTTAAAAACGGTGCTGGCTTTTTGGGCCTGTTCTGGGTGTCATCCGCACCCTTGGCACTGCGTCCCGTTCTGGCGATCATCGAATTGATCTCATACTTTGTCCGCCCTGTTAGCCATTCTATCCGTCTTGCGGGGAACGTTATGGCGGGCCACGCGGTTATCAAGGTGTTCGCGGGCTTTGCAGCCATCGCAGCCATCGCACCCGTTTCCGTTGTCGCCATCACGGCGATGTACGGTCTTGAAATTCTCGTAGCGTTTATCCAAGCCTACGTGTTTACCATTCTGACCTGCGTGTATCTGAAAGATGCGCTGCATCCATCACACTAAGGTTTGAAACTCATCTATCCCTATAACTTCCAATCGTAAGGAGACATCACCATGGAAGGTCAATTGGCACATATCGGCGCAGGTCTGGCAGCAATCGGTTCAGGCGCGGCAGCTATCGGTGTTGGCAACGTTGCTGGCAACTACTTGGCAGGCGCACTGCGTAACCCATCAGCAGCAGCATCACAAACAGCGACATTGTTCATCGGTATCGCGTTTGCAGAAGCTCTGGGCATCTTCTCGTTCCTAGTTGCTCTGTTGTTGATGTTCGCCGTTTAAGAACTCTTCGGAAATATCCCTTACGGTCGGATAGGCTTGGCCACAGGCCTATCCGGTTCCTTTAGGTTCCGACGGAGGACGTTATGGCGACGAAAACACAAGAAACTGTCAGTGCATGTGTCGATTCATACGGCAGTGCTGTTGGCATGCCTCAGCTTTGCGGCGAATGGATGGGCAACCAAATCTTTTGGTTGGTTATCACGCTTGTCGTAATCTTTATCGTTCTGTCACGCATCGCGTTGCCCCGCATCGCAGGTGTTTTGGCTGAACGTCAGGGGGCAATCACAAACGATATCGCCGCAGCAGAAGAATTCAAAGCGAAGGCTGCCGCTGCTGAAGACGCCTATAACCAGGCGCTAAGCGATGCACGTGCAGAAGCTGCACGGATCATTGATGCGGCAAAAGCTGAGATCAAAGCAGATTTAGACGCCGCGATGGCTGAAGCTGACGCGCAAATCACAGCAAAATCGGATGCAGGCGCGAAAGCGATTGCGGAAATCCGCGCGAATGCGATGGCCAGCGTAGAAGAAATTGCAAAAGCGACAACCGCAGAGATCGTAACTGCGTTTGGCGGCAAAGCGGATGATAAAGCTGTCGTCGCTGCTGTTGAAAAAGAGCTGAAAGGGTAAGTATCATGATGCGTTACATTGCACCAATTTTTACCCTTGCTCTGGCCAGCCCAGCGGCTGCTGCATCGGGCCCATTTTTCTCTTTGGGGAATACTGACTTTATCGTCACCCTAGGGTTTTTATTGTTCCTTGCGGTATTGGTATACTTCAAAGTACCGGGTTTGGTTGCTAAAATGCTGGACCAGCGTGCTGAAGGCATCCAATCCGAATTGGATGAGGCCCGCGCACTGCGTGACGAAGCGCAGGCGATTTTGGCAAATTACGAGCGTAAGCAAAAAGAAGTTCAGGAACAAGCTGATCGTATCGTTGCAAGCGCACGCAAAGATGCCGAAGATGCTGCTGCGCAAGCAAAATCAGATCTGCAAGCTTCTGTAACACGCCGTTTGGCATCGGCAGAAGAAAAGATCGCATCTGCGCAAACAGCGGCCGAGCGCGATGTTCGCGATGCTGCCGTAACAGTTGCGATTGAAGCTGCACGCAAAGTGATTGCTGATCAGATTACCGCGACAGAAGCAAACAAGCTGATCGATGCTGCGATTGCAGATGTAGACAAGCTTCACTAAAGCGACTGCTTATAATTATAAAAAATGGCCCGCAATTGCGGGCCTTTTTTGTTTTAGTGTTGATGTTGCAGTCTGGTCGCCTTGGGTTTTCGGATTTTAAGCGTGAAGGCCCTGCAATATTGTCACGGCGATCATATCGGTGACATCAGATGCGCTGCATCCGCGCGACAGGTCATTCGCAGGCTTTGCGAGCCCTTGTAAAATCGGGCCTAGTGCGGTTGCACCGCCAAGGCGTTCGGTGATTTTATAGGCGATATTCCCCGCATCTAGGTTTGGAAAAATCATCACGTTTGCTGAACCTGCGACACTGCTCTCAGGGGCTTTGCGTTGTCCAATTTCGGGAACAAAGGCTGCATCGAATTGCAGCTCGCCATCGACGTCTAGGTGTGGGTGGTCAGTGTTCAAGATTTTTGTTGCGTTGGATACTTTGGTCACGTTTGAATGGCGTGCGCTGCCCTTGGTCGAAAATGACAGCATCGCAATTTTGGGCGTTTGCCCCAAAAGCTTTGTGCTTGATCCCGCCGACGCCAGAGCGATTTGTACCAATTCCTGTTCTGAGGGGTCAATAACCAAACCGCAGTCTGAATATACCATAGCCCGGCCATCTGGCAGGTACATTAAAAAGCACGACGAAATCATCGAGGCCTCAGGATGTGTTCCAATGACTTGGATGGCTGCGCGCACGACGTCAGGGGTTGTATAGACCGCCCCATTCACTGTGCCGCTTGCATGCCCTGCTTCGACCAATAGGGTTGCAAACACAAGCGGATCTTGAACCGCTGTATGGGCGTCTTGTTCGCTGACACCACGATGTTTGCGTTTTTCAAAGAATAAGTTTGCCAGTTCATGCGTCACTGCTGCATCGGCGGGATCAATAATTTCCAACGTCCCCTCGGGTGCGGCTGGAAAGTTTGATAACTGGTCTTTGATCCGTGCAGTATTGCCGACCAAGATTATGTCGGCAATACCAAGTTCAATTGCGCCAAGCGCCCCTTGAACGATCCTTTCGTCCTCTGCCTCACCCAATGCAATAATGGGTCGTTTTACCAGTTTCAGGCTTTGAACTTGCTCAATAGGGCGCTTGATCAATGGGTCTTCCTTAGATTTGCTGTGGACGCATGTCATCCGCACTGATGCCAGCGACGGCAACAGGCTTCTTCATGGCATCACGGCGGAACGGTTCACCAAGCTCTTGGTTGATCATAGCTTCGATCAGTGTTGTTACACCATTTTCCATCTGGTCTTTGATCGCTTGGTTCAATGCGTCTGTTAGTTCGTCCATTGTGCGTGCGATAACACCTTTCAGGCCACAGGCCTGTGCTATTCCTGCATAGGAAACTTGGGTATCCAATTCGGTGCCAACAAAGTTATCATCGAACCACAGTGTCGAGTTACGCTTTTCCGCGCCCCACTGATAGTTACGGAAAACGATCTGTGTAACGGCGGGCCAATCGCCACGACCGATTGCTGTCAATTCGTTGACCGCGATACCGAATGCGCCGTCACCAGCAAAGCCCACAACAGGTACATCAGGCTGGCCAATTTTCGCACCAACGATGGCGGGCAGGCCATAACCACAAGGACCAAACAGACCAGGCGCAAGGTATTTGCGACCTTCGTCAAAGGATGGGTATGCGTTACCGATCGCACAGTTGTTACCGATGTCGGATGAAATGATCGCTTCGCGTGGCAGCGCAGATTGGATTGCGCGCCATGCCATGCGGGGCGACATCCAGTCAGGCTTATCCGCGCGGGCGCGCTGGTTCCATGATGTGCCGGGATCGTCGTCCTCGTGATCCATTGAGCTAAGCTGTTGCGCCCAACGTGATTTTTTCTCGGCAATTTTTGCTTTGCGCTCTTCACGGCCTGCATCGCCTGCTGTTTCGGACAGTTGCGCCAAAATGCCTTTGGCGGCTTTGGCGGCGTCTGCGATGATGCCAACTGTTACCTTTTTGGTCAGGCCAATGCGATCTGGGTTGATGTCGACCTGAATGATTTTCGCGTCAGCTGGCCAGTATTCCATCCCATATCCAGGCAGAGTTGAAAACGGGTTCAAACGTGTGCCAAGGCACAATACAACGTCTGCTTCGCTGATCAATTCCATGCCAGCTTTCGACCCGTTATAGCCAAGAGGGCCTGCAAACAATGGGTGGCTGCCTGGGAACGCATCATTGTGTTGGTACCCAACACACACAGGCGCGTCTAGGCGCTCTGCCAATTCGCGCGATGCATCAATGCCACCTTGTGACAATACAACACCAGCACCGTTCAAAATCACTGGGTTTTTCGCAGTGGACAACAAAGCGGCCGCTTCTGCGATGGCATTTTCACCGCCTGAGGGGCGTTCAAATTCTACAACGGCTGGCAGTTCAACATCAATGATTTGTGTCCACATGTCGCGTGGGATGTTCAACTGTGCAGGCGCAGATGCGCGTTTTGCGTTCATAATGACGCGGTTCAACACTTCGCAAACACGTGACGGATCACGGACTTCTTCTTGGTAGGCAACCATGTCTTCGAACAATTTCATTTGCTCTACTTCTTGGAAACCGCCCTGACCGATTGTTTTGTTTGCAGCTTGTGGTGTGACCAACAGCAGCGGAGTGTGGTTCCAGTAGGCTGTTTTGACTGCAGTTACAAAGTTTGTGATGCCCGGACCGTTTTGTGCGATCATCATAGACATTTCACCAGTCACGCGGGTGTATCCGTCTGCCATCATGCCGGCCGAACCTTCGTGGGCGCAATCCCAGAATTTGATCCCAGCTTTCGGGAACAAATCGGAAATTGGCATCATCGCGGAACCGATGATTCCGAATGCGTGGCGAATGCCGTGCATTTGCAACGTTTTTACAAACGCTTCTTCTGTCGTCATTTTCATATTTGGGACTCCCGAGTCTTAAAGATAGTGAATTATATTGGCCCTATTTCTAGAGCGAGAACCGACATTCCAATAGGGCCAGTTTTCGTTACAGATTATGACCAGTTTCTTGAATTACGTCAGCGATTTGGCGAATGCCGTCTGAAATTAAATGTGGCTGTATCGATGAAAATGCCAGCCGGTAAAAATTTGTGGGCGCATTGGGTCCGTCGAAAAATTCCTGCCCCGGTTCGATCAGCACGCTGTGTTCGATCAACCGGCTGGCCAGTTCGTTGGTATCAACGTGATCAGGTGCACGCATCCAGATCGATGATCCCCCTTGTGGTGGACGACCTTGAATTGTCAGGCCACATTCATCAATTGCGGTTAATATTTTGGAACGGCGGTCATTAAAATTCCGCGTCATCCGTTTGATCAGCGCATCATAATGGCCCAAACTTAGGAAATAGGCGGCGGTGCGTTGGATATGACCCGGGGGATGGCGCAACACCGATGCACGCAGGGCGCGGGCCTCTTTTATAAACGCCTCAGAGCCGACCAAATATCCCAATCGCAAGCCAGGAAACAGTGATTTAGAGAAGCTGCCGACATAGATCACACGCCCCTCTTGGTCCAGTGATTTCAATGCGGGGGACGTGGATCCCGTTTCTTTGATTTCGAATTCATAGTCGTCCTCGACGATGATCGCATCTAATTCGGCAGCGCGTTTCAGCAAATCTTGCCTGCGGTGCAGGGGCATGGTCAATGTTGTGGGGCATTGGTGGCTAGGCGTTGCATAGATTACGGATGTCTCGGGCGGGATCAAATCTGGCTGCATCCCAAATTGATCCAAGTCGACCGGATGAACATGGCAGCGCGATTGCACCAAGATTTCGCGCAGCGCAGGATAACATGGGTTTTCAATCGTTGCAGTGCGGCGCTGGGTCAGCAATACCTGCGTGGCCAGCCATAGGGCATTTTGAGCGCCCAAGGTGACCAAAATTTGATCAGGGCGTGCAATAATCCCGCGACGTGGCAGCGAATGGCGCGCAATGAATTCAACCAGCATAGGATCATCGCGGTCGAAATAATCCGCCGTTAATGCGGAAAAATCCTTGGCACCCAGTGCACGCAAGGCACATAAACGCCAGTTTGCATGATCGAACAGGCCGGGGTCCGTTTGTCCGTAAATAAAGGGGTATCGAAACTGGGCCCAATTTTGCGGTTTTTTCAAGCTGGGTCCGCCAGAAAATTTCTGACCAATCGCTTTGGTCCAGTCTACAGTGTCTTGGGGCGTGGATTGCGTTGCGAATTTGGGTGCATCGGGTGCGTTTTCTGATACGTAAAATCCGGACCGATCACGCGCCACTACATAATCTGATGCCAGCAATTCAGTATAGGCTAGCGATACGGTGATGCGACTGACGCCCAAATGATTTGCCAGTTTTCGTGTCGACGGCAGTTTTTCACCACGTTTGAACCGCCCGCTTAGAATGCCTTGGGCAATCATTTGCTGAATGCGGGCCTGCAACGTGCCTTGGGACGTGGTGTCCAAGAAAAATGTATCTATCGGTATCGCCATGGCGCGACGATAAACCAAAGCATTGTGCAGGTAAATTGGATAAGATTGCACCAGATAAACAAAGCCCCACATAAGGGGGTGATCCGAAAGATTTAATTTTGTATACTAAAGTATTAAAAATGAGTAAAAAGTACAGTTTTGTAAGCAAATGTTCAAAAGGACGTCTACATGAGGTAGTTGTTTACTGTCGACGTTAGGAGTGTAGGGTGCAAGTTCAGGATGAAAATGTTTCAACACATTTAATATTTGGGCGCAATTTGCGCCAACTTTGTAAACGTGTTGGCACCATTGCCGAGGTGGCAGAACATCTTGATGTCAATCGTGTTCAGATGAACCGCATCCTGAATGGCGAAAGCTTTCCCAAACCTGGCCTGATGAAACGGATTTGCGATTACTTTCAAGTTGACGCGCGTATTCTGTTGCAGCCATTGGCCGAACTTGAGGATGGGGCGCCCAGCAGATTAAATCCCAATACGCGCATGGCAGCGGCACTAGATTATGCGCTATATGGCCAAGATTTCACCGTATCAGCCGAGGACGAAGCAAATGTCATCCCAGATGGCCTGCACCTATTGTTGCGGCCGTCGTTTTTGTGGCGTGATACAATTTGGGTGTCGATGGTCCGTTTTTTTCGCAAAACGATGTTCGGTTGGTGCGGGGAATTGATCCGGTGGCCAAGGGAATGAAACGGTCCGACGCCGTGCCGATCAGGTCGCGTGAATTCCGCGGCGCAGTCACGCGGTCGACAGGTGGCATCAGCTTTATTTATACAACCAACATACCCAATTCGACATTGGGTGTTGACCATTTTACATTGCGGTCTTGGCGAACCTATGGGTTTTTGACGGGCCGTTGTATGTTCATGAGCCCGTCAAACCCGATTGATCGCAGTGTCGTTCCGTGCATTTTACAACCGCTTGAACAAAATACACACGAAATTCTACGCATGTCGCGCCTAGCAGGGTTTCGTGATCTCTCTGAGGTGCCCTCTCGATATCACTCAACCCTGCTGGCCAAAGCTTATTAGCCGAAAACCCGACCCAAAGCTTGGTCAACTGCATCCGTGATCTGGTCGATGTCGTCTGCGGTTGCGATCAATGCAGGGCTGAAACACAACGTGTTGTTCATGCCCGGGATTGACCGGTTTGTCGCGCCGATCACAACGCCCTGCGCCATACAGTCGGCAACCACTGCTTGGACCATTTTTTCGGCGGCGGGTTCTTTGGTTGCGCGATCTGCGACCAGTTCTGCACCACAGAACAACCCTTTGCCGCGAACTTGGCCAATGACAGCATGTTTGTCGGCCAATGCGTTTAGGTTGTTCATCATGCGTTCACCCATGGCCACTGTATTGTCCAACAGGTTTTCATCTTCGATGATACGCATGTTTTCAATCGCTGCCGCTGGACCAGCCGTACATCCGCCAAATGTTGAAATGTCACGGAAATAGTTCATTGGATCGCTGGCGTCATCTTTGAACATGTCAAAGACTTCTTCGGTCGTGACCAAGCACGCAATCGCTGCATAGCCCGATGCAACACCTTTGGCCATTGTGACCATATCGGGTTTAATCCCATAGTGCTGATATCCGAACCAAGTACCTGTACGACCAACACCGCAAACCACTTCGTCGATGTGCAGCAAAATGTCATATTTTTTACAGATCTCTTGGACGCGTTCCCAATATCCAGGAGGAGGCGTAATCACACCACCGCCCGCTGTGACCGGTTCCAAGCACAGGGCGCCGACTGTGTCAGGGCCTTCTGCTAGAATAACTTCTTCAATCGCGTTGGCGGCGGCGATACCATATTCTTCACCGGACAAATCCCACTGGGCGCGGTATTCTAGGCAGTGCGGAACACGGACGAAACCGGGTGTATATGGTCCGTACTGTGCATTGCGTTCGTCTTGGCCGCCAGCGGACAGGCAAGTGATTGTTGTGCCATGATAATCACGTTCACGGTACAGCACTTTGTGCTTTTTGCCGCCATACCGTTTTTGGGCGATTTGGCGAACCATTTTGAACGCCTTTTCGTTCGCCTCAGAACCTGAGTTACAGTAATAAACGCGGCTCAGGCCAGGCATTTTTGTAATCAGTTTTTCAGCAAACAGGGCGCCAGGAATTGATCCGGCTGAGCCCGCAAAATAATTCAACTTGATCAACTGATCCCGAACGGCGTTGGCGATGCTTTCGCGGCCATAGCCAACGTTGACTGTCCAGACGCCACCAGACACCGCATCGATATGTTCTTTGCCGTGTTGGTCCCACACACGCATACCTTTGCCTTCTACGATGATTCTGGGTTCACCTGTTTCGAAAGCTTTGTGTTGCATCAAGTGATGCCATACATTTGCGCGGTCTGCGTCGACCACATGTGATAAGTCGTTTTCGCGAAGCATTGTGTTCATTTTTCAGGGTCCTTGTATACCGATCGCGTGCCTGCGCCGGCCAGCGATGAATCTGTAAACCTTTGTTTGGCGATTTTACGACTTTTTATAGGGCCAGTTTGGTAAATGAATTATATCCAGAAAGTCGGCGGAAATCGCGAAAAATGGTCGCTTTGTCCGGCTAAAGTTATGATTTAATTTGAAAATAAGATTTGGTTGGTTGATTAAGTTTTAGGCAAAATATCACCCAAATAAAATTTTTTCACAAAAAAACATTGATCGGAATCGCGATATGGGGTCGGATTGGGTAGGCTGAAACCCAGCCGCAATAATCTGGCCGTAACAGGCACGGGCCCCGAACAGAGGGCAAACCATGGGAGCGTATATATGAAAATTACGAAAAAAATTCTATCCACCACAGCAGCCGCCGCACTGATGATGTCAGCGGGCGCAGCCTCGGCGATGGATGAAATTACTGTTGCATACTTTCTAGAGTGGCCGATGCCGTTCGAGTACGCAAAGCAAATGGGCACATACGAAAAAGAGATGGGCGTAAAAGTGAACTGGGTCAGCTTTGACACCGGTACAGCAATGAGCGCGGCAATGGCATCCGGCGATGTCCATATTTCTGTTAGCCAAGGTGTGCCACCATTCGTGGTTGCCGCAAGCGCTGGCCAAGATTTGCAAATCATCGACGTTGCTGTGTCTTACTCAGACAACGATAACTGCGTTGTTTCCTCTGCTTTGGAAATCGACAAAGACAGCGCTGGCGAATTGGCAGGCAAGAAAGTTGCCGTTCCTTTGGGTACTGCCGCACACTATGGTTTCCTAAAGCAAATGGACCATTTCGGTGTTGCATTGGACAGCCTAGAGGTTGTTGACATGGCACCAGCAGAAGGCGCAGCCGCGCTGGCACAGGGTTCTGTCGACATGTCATGTGGCTGGGGTGGTGCGTTGCGCCGCATGAAAGAGCACGGCAACGTTCTGTTGACAGGCGCCGAGAAAGAAGAGCTGGGCATCCTAGTGTTTGACGTAACATCTGCACCTGCGAATGTTGTTGCTGAAAACGCGGATCTGGTTGCTAAATTCCTGAAAGTGACCGCAGATGCGAATGCAATGTGGAACGCAGGCGGCGACCAAGCTGCGGCAATGATCCCAGTGATCGCCAAAGACGCCGGTATGGACGAAGCATCCACAGCTGAAACAATGGCCACATTCGTATTCCCATCTGTTGATGAACAGATGACTGCGAAATGGCTGGGCGGCGGCGCGCAGAACTTTATGAAAGGTGTTGCAGACGTGTTTGTGAACGCGGGCAGCATCGACAGCGCATTGGACAGCTATGTTGGCAATGTAAATACAGGCCCACTGGCAGCAGCCAAAGGCATGTAATCTTGCTATCGTGGACCGCATTTGATGCGGTCCACTTTCCCTTTTCACCTACAATCTAACGAAAGAAAGGCAGCCATGTCGGGACTGTCCATTCAAAATATCTCTATGCGGTTTGACCTGCCAAACGGTTCGTCTGTGCAGGCATTAAAAAACGTGTCGCTTGATCTAAAGAAAGGCGACCTTATGTCTGTGCTGGGGCCATCGGGCTGCGGGAAAACAACGTTGCTAAATATCGTTGCAGGTTTCTTGGCTCCGACCGAAGGTCAGATTGTGCTAAATGATCATGTGGTCAAAGGACCAGATGCTGAACGTGGCATGGTGTTCCAACAAGGTGCGTTGTTCGAATGGATGAACGTACGCGAAAACGTTGGATTTGGCCCCCGTATGAAGGGAATGCCAAAGGCCGAAATGAATGAAACCGTTGACCATCTGTTAGATGTGGTTGGTCTGCGTGATTTTAAAGAAAAGGCAGTTTATGAACTGTCTGGCGGGATGCAGCAGCGCGTGGCACTGGCCCGTTGCTTGGCAAATGATCCTGACGTGATTTTAATGGATGAACCGCTGGGTGCGCTGGATGCGCTGACCCGCGAAAAAATGCAGTCTTTGGTTCTGAAACTGTGGAAAGAGACTGGCAAGACAATCATCCTGATCACCCACTCGGTCGAAGAGGCCTTGTTGCTGGGTGAACGGTTGCTGGTCATGGCGCCACGGCCCGGTCGAATTCATCGTGAATATCGTCTGCCATTCGCAGACTTGGGCGTAAACGCCGACCTACGCGAAGTGAAAAAACACCCCGATTACGCCAAAACACGCGAAGAAATTTTGTCGATGATCTGGGATATGGAAGAAGAAATTATGGGCCGTCAGGAGGAGCAAGCATGAGCGTGATTGTTCAATTGTTCGACGAACTGGTCACAGTTCTGCAAACGATGTTGCAAATCCTGCCATATTTGGTGGGTTATGTCGCATTGATCATGGCAACCACGGTGATTTGGCGCGTGGTCAAACGGTTTTTGACGCCGAAATCTGATTTTGGATCGTTGAAAACAGTCACATTTGGCGACGCAAGTGCGGTGACATCAAATATGGCGGCATCGGTCATTTCTGTGGTGTTCATTTTCTTGGTCTGGGGTTCGTTTACTGGGTCAAAATTGGTGCCCAGTTTCATGCACATGCCCGGTGCGTTCCAAGGTGACGTGACCTTTAGCTATGACATCGAATTGCCCGACGGATCGACCACTTCGGCGCAGGCCAAGGTTGTTGTTTTCCCCAGTGGAACAGATGCGCCAACGGTTGACATTGCTGCTGGCGATGGTGTTGCCAAAAATGACGCGATTGCGATCCAATCCTATCGCAACAAATTGTTGGTTTGGGATAAAAACGATGAATTCGATCGCAAAGCTGGCGCGCGCATCATCGCTATCGAAGGCCAACCTGTCACCGAAGGCGGCGAGGTTGCGCTAGAGAACCTGCGTGTTGCGGTCACACCCAAGGGCACGCTGAACATTGAGCCGCACAAAGGCGTTCAGATGGAAAAAATCTGGCTACCCGCGCCAGAGGATGTTGTTACCCGTTTGATTGAAATTGGATCTGAAGGGTTCAAAAATATCACTCTTGCGGAACATCTTTCGTTCTCATTGTTCCGTGTTGTGGTCGGATTTATCATTGGGGCAGCCGTGGGTATTCCGCTGGGATATGCTATGGGCTTGTCTGATTGGTTCCGCGGTTGGTTCGATCCGATTGTTGAATTTATGCGCCCCGTGCCGCCCTTGGCGCTGATCCCGCTGGTGATTATCTGGGCCGGTATTGGCGAGGTGGGCAAAATCATCTTGTTGTTCTTGGCGGCTTTGTGGATCATGGCGATTGCTGCACGCTCGGGTGTATCCGGTGTGCGCATTTCCAAGGTGCATGCAGCTTATTCACTGGGGGCCAGCAAATGGCAGGTGATGCGTCACGTAATCATTCCAAACAGTCTGCCCGAAATCTTTACCGGTGCGCGGGTTGCTATGGGGGTCTGTTGGGGCACCGTGGTTGCAGCCGAATTGGTGGCCGCTGAAAAAGGTGTCGGCATGATGATCATGGTCGCCGCGAAGTTCCAGCAAACAGATATCGTTATTCTGGGGATCGTTGTGATCGGGATTGTCGGCTTGGCGATTGATCTGTTGGTCCGTTGGGTCGAACGCGTCATGGTCCCATGGAAAGGTCGCGGATAATCATCCCAACATAGACAACTGAAACATTGAACGGCCCCTAGTAGGGGCCGTTTTTCGTTGTGTTTCGGCACCCATAAAAAAACCCCACCACAATGAATGGGCGGGGTTTTCAATGACTACGCTTGATGGCCTAGCTAATGGCAGCGGCTTTCACATCCTCGTCGATAAAGGGGATGTATTGTTCAAAGTTGTCCGCAAACATCTGTACCAATTTTTGGGCCTGTGCGTCATAGGCGTCTGCATCGGCCCATGTGCTGCGCGGGTCTAGCAGGGTGCTATCAACCCCATCGACAGCGACTGGCACGTCAAATCCAAAATTTGGATCCTTGCGGAATTTGGCCTCGGCCAAGCTGCCGTCTAGCGCTGCGGTCAACAGGGCGCGCGTTGCCTTGATCGGCATGCGTGATCCTGTGCCATAGGCACCACCGGTCCAACCAGTGTTGACCAACCAACAGGTTGCCCCATGTTTCGCAATTTTGTCACGCAACAGGTTGCCATATTCCTCGGGCCGGCGTGGCATAAAGGGCGCGCCAAAGCAGGTTGAAAATGTGGGTTCTGGTTCGGTCACGCCACGTTCTGTTCCTGCCACCTTGGATGTAAATCCAGATAGGAAATGGTACATGGCCTGCGCAGGGGTCAAGCGTGAAATGGGGGGTAAAACGCCAAATGCGTCACATGTCAGCATGATGATGTTTTTGGGATGGCCACCCAGTGCCGTGTCAGATGCGTTGGAAATATAGTCCAGCGGATAGGCGCAGCGCATATTTGCAGTCAGGCTATCGTCGTTGAAATCCAAATCCAGCGTTTCAGGGTCGAACACCATGTTTTCAATGACAGTGCCGAATTTTTGCGTTGTTGCGTAAATTTCTGGCTCGGCCTCGGCATTTAGGTTGATGGTTTTGGCGTAACAGCCACCTTCGAAATTGAAGGTACCGCGATCGGACCAGCCATGTTCATCGTCCCCAATCAAAACCCGTGCGGGATCGGCGGATAATGTTGTTTTCCCTGTTCCGGACAGGCCAAAGAAAACGGCCGTATCAACTGGGTTGCCAACCGCATGGTTTGCGGAACAATGCATCGGCATGATGCCCTGTTCAGGCAGCAAGTAGTTCAGCAAAGTGAATACAGATTTTTTGTTTTCGCCGGCGTATTCCGTCCCGCCGATCAAAATCATTTTGCGGTCAAAATTCATCGCGATGACGGTTTCACTGCGGCAGTTGTGTTTTTCAGGGTTCGCTTGGAACGTTGGGCAGTTGATAACCGTGAAATCCGCCCAAAACGTATCGACCTGATCGCGGGAAGGGCGGCGCAGCAGGTGCCGGATGAACAGGCTGTGCCATGCCAGTTCTGTAATCATACGAACATTGATCGACTGTTCGGGGTCTGCACCGCCAACCAAGTCTTGGACAAAGTAATCTTTGCCCTGCATATGGGCGATCATATCGGTGTAGAGCGCGTCAAATCCTTCGGGTGACATGGCGGCATTGTTTTCCCACCAGATTTTGTCAGCAACCGACGCAGTTTTGACGATGTGTTTATCTTTGGGGGACCGGCCTGTGAATTTGCCAGTTTCGACCAAGAATGTACCACCTTGGCCCAATGTCCCTTCGTTTCGTTTCAAAGCCGCCTCAACCAAGGCGGGCTCAATAAAGTTATAATAGACATTTCCCAGACCGCTGATGCCTTGATCTTCTAGCCGGAACTGCGGGTTTACCCGTCCTAATGTCATTGTCTAACTCCTGTAGCCGCGTCCTTGCGGCGGAAATATTTCACGAACCGTCAGTGGGCGCCAACAGCCGAGGAATGCCTGGTCATTCAGTATTCACGTTTTCCATAACATTTTGCGGTGCCGAAAGAATAGGTACAATTTAGCGCAGTTAGCGCAATCATCGGATGTTAGCGCAAACGTTAACGCAATCTTTTGACCTATGGGAAACACTGGAAAATCATTCCATAGGATGCAAGACAGGTTTTCCATGAAATTCTAACAATGATTCGCGAATTGTCGTTGAATATTGTAAACAAACAACGGAATATACAGTCCGGTGACTGGTGAGGTAAGGCATGGCAACAATTGCATTGGTTGATGACGACCGGAATATTTTAACATCTGTTTCTATTCTTTTAGAATCAGAGGGTTACGATGTTGAAACATATAATGATGGTCAATCTGCATTAGATGCGTTTAACCGCAAGCTGCCTGACTTGGCTGTGCTAGACATTAAAATGCCGCGTATGGACGGAATGGAACTGTTGCAACGATTGCGGCAAAAAACATCCATGCCCGTTATTTTCCTGACATCCAAGGATGACGAAATCGACGAAATCCTGGGCCTGCGCATGGGCGCAGATGACTATGTTAAAAAACCATTTTCGCAGCGCTTGCTAATCGAACGGGTCCGCAGCCTGCTGCGCCGGCAAGAGGCATTAGACGGTGTCGAAATCGAAGAAACCGATGAAACCAAGGTGATGATACGGGGTCAATTGACAATGGACCCGTTGCGCCATTCGGTTTCTTGGAAGGGCAATAATGTGACCTTGACTGTGACGGAATTTATGTTGTTACAGGCCTTGGCGCAGCGCCCCGGTTTCGTCAAAAGCCGCGATCAATTGATGGATGTTGCCTATGATGATCAGATTTATGTAGATGATCGTACCATTGACAGCCATATCAAGCGCCTGCGCAAGAAAATGCGCACAGCCGACGACACGTTTAACGCCATTGAAACACTGTATGGCATTGGGTATCGATATAACGAAGAATAACGGTACCTATCCCGATCAAAGGGGAAAAACATGCGCCTGCTAAGGCCCAAAAAAAAATCTGGTGCGCAGTATGGCGGGGACGACTGGGAAAAACGCTTAAGCGTGACAGACGCCGCGGGGGCCAGCGCGCGCCAAGGCGTCTCTTTCGCGTTTTGGCGATCACCGTTAACCCGTAAAATCGTTATTTTAAATCTGATTGCACTGAACTTTTTGATAATCGGGGTGCTTAATCAAAACGATACACGCGAAAATTTGGTGTCCCAGAAATCTACATCCTTATTAACCGAGGCAAAGCTGATTGCGTATTCCGTTCGGCTTTCGTCACAGGATGAGTTGCCCAATGTAATAAAAGAATTGGGGACCCGTGGTAGCTATGAATTGTTGGTGCTGGATGCGGATCATTCTGTTATCGCGCGCCGTGACGCATTGGTGGGTGCGAACAACCGCCAATCACAAACGCAGAATATGCCGATAACCCGTGGTTTGGATTACGTCTGGAATGGCGTGTTAGCGATTGTACGTTTTGGTCAAATGCCGACGAGCACGCCAGATTTCCCAATGTCGCGCATGGCAGCAATTGCCGAACGTGTCCAAACGTCTGGCGACGAATATCTTGATGTCTATGCGCCAGAAAATTTGCCCTTGTCGTTTAGTGCTGTGGTTCCTGTTGAACCAGGGGTGCCAGAACGAGGGGTCGTAATCCTAAGAAGTGCAAGTGGCGAAATTGACAGTTTCATCCGCGCGGAACGCGAACGGGTGTTGCAGATGTTGTTAATGGGTGTGGCGATTTCTATTTTTCTAAGCCTTATTTTAGCGGCCACTATTGCAAACCCATTGAATCAGTTGGCAACCGCGGCTGAGTTGGGGCGCGACCACAATAAAAAACGTGCGGCGCCTGGGCGGGTGGTGATTCCCGATTTCAAGGGGCGGCCGGATGAAATTGGCCGCCTGTCCACAGCATTGCGGGGGATGGTAGCTGCGCTGTACGATCGTATTGATGCCAACGAACAGTTTGCAGCCGACGTTGCGCATGAAATCAAAAATCCGCTGGCATCGCTGCGCTCAGCGGTTGCTACTTTGACAATGGCGAAAAAAGACGAACAGCGCGCCAGATTGATCGAGGTGATCGACCATGATGTGCGCCGCTTGGATCGGTTGGTCAGCGATATTTCCAATGCATCCCGTTTGGATAGTGAATTGGTCAAGGATGAACAGGAACAGTTTGATTTGGTTCCTATGGTACGGGGGTTGTCCGAATATTTGGGATCGCAAGCGCAGTCCAAGGGTATCGATTTCATCGTTGATTTGCCCGAACAGCAAATCATTATCAACGGGCTTGAGGCGCGATTGGCCCAAGTTTTTGTAAATCTGATCGGCAATGCCATCAGTTTCTGCCAAGAGGGTGATGCCGTACGCATATGGGTGCGCATGCGTGATTTGCGGGTTTTGATTGTGGTCGAAGATACCGGCCCTGGCGTTCCCGAACAGGCGCTGGAAAAAATCTTTAAACGGTTTTATTCCGAACGCCCCGCGGCGGATTTCGGGAATAACTCTGGTCTGGGCTTGGCGATTTCAAAACAGATTGTCGAGGCGCATAATGGTGTGATTTGGGCCGAAAATATCCGCCCAACCCATGCCGCCCCTGATAGCCCACCGCTGGGGGCCCGGTTTGTTGTCGGGTTGCCCGTATGACCGCGCCAGCGCAGCGCATACATGGCAGTTCGGTTGAAATTGCAGGACAGGGAATTTTGATTTTGGGTCCTTCGGGGGCTGGTAAGTCTAGCTTGGCGCGCGACTTGATCGTGCTTGGGGCCACATTGGTTGCCGATGACCAAACTGTTTTGACCCGCGATGGATCCAGCGTTCTGATGTCACGCCCACCCAGTTTGCCCGCTGGCCTTGAGTTGCGTGGAATTGGTATTGTCGCCTGTCCCATGGTTGCAACTGCCCCGCTCGACTTGGTTGTGGATCTGTCCCAAATGGAACCAGACCGCATTCCGCCAAAACGCGAATACGCAGTCTTGGATCTTAAATTTCGGTTAATTTATGGCGCTGGGCTGGACGGATTGGCACAAAGCCTATACCTATATTTGAACCATGGTCGATTACAGATCTAATCTAGGCGCATCTATGTCTGACGCACAATCAAAGACTGCAACAAAAATCGTCTTGGTCACCGGCCTGTCCGGTGCTGGGCGTTCAACCGCGATTCGCGCGTTAGAGGACTTGGGTTATGAAACCATTGATAATTTGCCCCTTAGTCTGTTACCGAACATCCTGACTGCGCAAAACCGTCCATCCCAAATTGCAGTGGGGCTGGATGCACGCAATCGCGATTTTTCGGTGCATGGCATGCTGGATATGTTGCATCATCTGTCTGAAATACCGCAAATCGATTATGATCTGGTGTTCATCAACTGTGACAGCGATGTGCTGGTCCGCAGGTTTTCAGAAACGCGTCGGCGGCATCCGTTGGCCCCAGCTGAAACCCCATTGCGCGGGATTGAACGTGAACGTGATTTACTGGTGCCAATCATGGCACGCGCAGATATTGTCATAAATTCATCTGAGATGAGCCCACATGACCTGCGCGCCGATATTGCGCGGTATTTTACCACGGAACGGTCGGTTGGATTGGCCGTGTCCGTTCAGTCGTTTTCCTATAAACGTGGTTTGCCGCGTGGGGTAGACATGATGTTTGACTGCCGGTTTTTGAACAATCCGTATTGGCAACCTGAACTACGCAAGCTAAACGGACGCGACCAAGATATTCAAAACTATGTGCAGGCCGATCCACGGTTTTCCGAATTTTTCGCAAAAATTTCTGATCTTAGCCGTTTTTTGTTGCCAGCCTACACAGATGAAGGCAAAACCCATTTTTCAATAGGGTTTGGGTGCACTGGTGGGCAGCACCGTTCAGTTGCCCTGGCGGAACTTTTGGCGAAATCGCTTGCCAATCAGGGGTGGCAGGTGTCTATTCGACACCGCGAATTGGAACGTAACACGGCCTAAGGGCCAAAGCTGAGGGTTAAGCGTGATCGGTATCGTTATCGTAGCGCATGGCGGATTAGCCAAAGAATATTTGGCTGCGGTTGAACATGTTGTCGGCCGTCAGACAGGTGTTGTGTCGGTATCGATTGAGGCTGAATGTAACCGCGCGGCCAAACAACAGGAAATCTGTGACGCAGCCCAGACCGTTGATGTGGGTCATGGTGTTGTTTTGGTCACGGATATGTTCGGCGGCAGCCCATCTAATCTGGCAATCAATGCATGTGGCCCGGAAAACCGGCGCATTTTGTATGGTGCCAATTTGCCAATGTTGATTAAGTTGGCCAAAACCCGCCACATGAAGATTGATCAATCCGTTGATGCTGCGTTATCTGCTGGCCGGAAATATTTAAACGTTCATACACTTTAGAAAGTAGCCATCCCATGTCCGATGCAATTCAGCGTGAATTGAAAATTGTCAATGAAAAGGGCCTGCATGCGCGTGCGTCTGCGAAATTTGTTGATGTGGTTGAGCAGTTCGAGGCCCAAGCCGTTGTTGAAAAAGACGGCCTGGATGCCAGCGGTGACAGCATCATGGGGTTGCTGATGTTAGCCGCGTCTAAGGGGACGTCAATTCAGGTCACAACCTCGGGTGCGCAAGCATCAGAGTTGATGCAGGCATTGGACGCATTGGTCGCGGATCGCTTTGGCGAAGATCAGTAGCTGAATGGTTGCAATCCGGTATATCCCGTGGACTGGTTGCAAAAACGGATCGGCTGACTCGTACGATAGCCGGCGTTTGTCTTATGCCAACACGTTCCCTGATCCGGTTAAGCGGCGTATCATTCAATCTATCGAAATTTGCACGGGCAAATTGCGCCTACTGTCCAAGGTGCGCAAATTTGAAAAAATGGGGATCCCCCATGGCCAGCCATTTTGGTCGCAGGCGTTGTCTGTTATGGGGATTGAATTGCACACACCCAAACAACAGATTGCTCAGATCCCTGCGACGGGCCCCGTTGTCGTGGTGGCAAATCATCCGCATGGCTTGGTTGATGGCATGGTGCTGGCTGAATTGGTCGGCCGTGTTCGGCAAGATTATAAAATCTTGACACGCTCATTACTGACCGGCGTGGACCAAATCGAAGAATTCATGATCCCGGTACCCTTTGATCACGAAGAGGATGCGATCAAGAAAAGCCTAGTGATGCGAAAAACCGCAATGGATCATTTGGCCCAAGGGGGCGTGATCGTGGTGTTCCCATCGGGCAAGGTCGCCGCCAGTGACAGTATGTTCGGTCCCGTGATCGAAGGTGAATGGAACCCATTTACGGCCAAAATGATCCAGAAATCTGGCGCAACCGTGGTTCCGGTTTATTTCCCAGGCGCCAATTCGCGGGCCTATCAGATCGCTGCGCAAATTTCGCCGACGATACGTCAGGGTTTATTGATCCACGAAGTGGTCCATGCCCTAAACAAGCCGCAAAAACCAATTGTTGGCACGCCGATCACACGACATGAGTTTCAAAAATGGGCATCAAACCCACGCGGGTTTATGGACTGGTTACGTCAGCACACAATCAGCTTGACCTAAATCACCGTGTCGGGACGGGTGTTTCCCCGCGATAGTCATAAAACCCGCGTTTGGTTTTGCGACCCAGCCATCCGGCTTCGACGTATTTGGTCAACAGGGGGCAGGGGCGGTATTTGGTGTCCGCCAATCCATCGTGCAGCACATTCATAATGGCCAAACAGGTATCCAGCCCGATAAAATCGGCCAGTTCTAATGGCCCCATTGGGTGATTTGCGCCCAGCTTCATGGACTGGTCGATGGATTCAACAGATCCCACGCCTTCGTACAGGGTATAGACCGCTTCGTTGATCATTGGCATCAAAATACGGTTTACGATAAAGGCGGGGAAATCTTCTGCGCTGGCGGCCGTTTTGCCCAAGGTGTTTACCACCTCAAGGCAGCTATGATAGGTGGCTTGGTCCGTTGCGATCCCGCGGATCAATTCCACCAACTGCATGACAGGAACGGGATTCATAAAATGAAACCCCATAAACCGTTCTGGGCGATCCGTGCGGCTGGCCAGGCGGGTGATTGAAATCGATGATGTATTCGATGTTAAAATGGTATGATCCAGCAAATGCGGCAGCAGCGAATCAAAAATTTTCTGTTTTGTTTTTTCGTCCTCGGTCGCGGCCTCAATCACCAAATCTGTTTGTGCGGCCTGTGCGATGTCCAGCGATGGTGTGATACGGGCCATGCCGTTTTGTTGGTCATCTGCTGTAATTTTCCCACCGTTAACTTGGCGGTCCATATTTTTCTGGATCCGCGCAATTGCAGCATCCAACCTGTCCTGATCCAGATCGTTTAAAATCACATCATAGCCAGCCAGCGCCATAACATGTGCAATCCCGTTGCCCATTTGGCCTGCGCCAATAATGCCCACTGATTTTATTGCCATGTTTGGTTCCTTTCGCTGTCACGGCAACATTACGCTGCATCGCACAACAAGAGCAAGCATAGAACACATGTTTGTCCGAACCAAAATTTTTCAAGCCCCGATTCAAGCCCCGAATGCAATGGACCCGATTTCGACCAAAAATCAGCACGATTTTCGGAAAATCATGCTGATTTGGTCTTGTATTCAGCCCCTATGCATCGTATCCACGGCCGCAATAGGGGTATAGCTCAGTTGGTAGAGCGACGGTCTCCAAAACCGTAGGTCCCGGGTTCGAGCCCTGGTGCCCCTGCCACCTTCCACTAATCGATAATGTCACTTGCCGCCAAGTAGGTTGGGGTTAATGTTGCTGCGCCACCGGTTGCGGCCAAGATCAGTGCAAGTACGAGTGCTTTCATAATTTTCCCTTTCATAAGGTTCGTGGGTTGAAATAAATTTACTTTTGTCCGCAAGACGAAAGTATATGTTCAAGCTCTGTGCCAACTGTGGTGGGCGAAATTGCAAATATTTTGGCTTGCTCTTGCATTGTTGGTGGTTTGCGACTAAGTGAACCCAAACGAAAAAGGTGTTATGAAATGGCCACGACCAACCCAATCCAGTTTATTCAACAAGTCCGCTCGGAAGTGTCCAAGATCACTTGGCCCACACGCCGTGAAGTGCTTTTGACGACTGTAATGGTATTTGCATTGTCTGCGCTGGCAGCGCTGTTTTTCGGTTTGGTCGACATTGTGATCCGTTTCGGTTTGCAATCGCTGCTGGGCCTGTTCTGATCTGGGGCGTAAAATCTGCGAACCGTATGGTTTAATTTGGCCTGCTTGCGCGGGCCTTTTTCATTTCTACATCAAACGATCAATTTTATGTCGACCGATTGTTTGTGGTATTCTTGTCTCTAATTTTACTAAGGCTTGAGAAGGTCGAACAAACCGCACATGGCTGTTTAGCCCAGCCGGCTGATGTGTTGTCAGTGCATCGATTTGCGACCCTGACCTGCAGAAATTGACGTTGCGTTATCCTAAAAATTGCGATTAACGTTCCGAGATATCGTATAAACTGAATTTTGGAACTCATTATGCCTTTGTCTTTGTTTCGCTCTATTTCGAAATTGCACCCACTTATCCATTTTATATTAGCAGTTGGATCGTTTTTAGGGTTTCGCTGGATCCAAACCAGATTAGACGCAAGTTATGCAGCATCTAAGCATCCAGTCGATTACCTTACGGGTCAAACTGGTTTTGATGCTGAAAAAATTAAAGGGTATTATGCAGCAATGTCAGATTTTGGCACGCTGGATATATATTGGACCACGCAAATT
>CAZWFE010000013.1:0-59139 GCA_964633145.1 uncultured Phaeobacter sp.
GTTAGCAGATACATTGTGCCTTTGTAGGGAACAGAACCTCCCTCCACCCGCACCATTTTAATCAAGTTTCCCCGTCAATTTCCCGTTATCAGCGCGTGTTGATTGTTGCGATATATCAGTCGCACGCCATGCTTGATTTTTGTGTTATTTTTTATACCTTTGTTAACCGTAATTTAAAAATTATATACTTATGTATATTTTTACCACATTTAGTATATATATGCGATTTAGTTGTAGTACCCAGCCAATTGATCCCGGCTGATTAAAAGGAAAGCAGGTCTTATATGATAAACCTAAAACTAATTACACCGATTGCTTGCGCAGCATTATTGGCAGCATGTTCAGGCAGTAATTCTGATTCGACCGACGTAAATGTCCCGGACAAGGTTACAACGCCTGACCCGTCAATTACAGTTACACCTGGCACGGACACGGACATTGAGCTGAAAAAATATTACACAGTCGGCCAAGAGCACGATTTGAATTATGCGACAGGATATTATGCACCATATGGCGACAGTAGAATCGTAAAGATCGCAGATGACCGCGAAAATGAGGTGTTCATTTACTATCCAGTCAAAGATGGCGTTGAGCTAGAACCGATCATCATGTCGTCAGGCAACTTTGTAAAATGGCTTGATGAATCAAATGATAAACGTAGCTTGATCGAGTGGAAGGATATCGAAACAACTGACAAATTGTACACAGGCGGTGCCAGAGGGTACTATGCCTTTACACGGCGCAGTGACATTGGTGAGCAATTTTACTTTGATTGGACAATTGTGACCGCTCAAGGCGATGCCGGTTCAGTTATTATGAACAAACAGGTTGTACTGGACGAAACTGGCCAAAATGTTGTGGCGACTGGCTATACGACACAAGCGGCTGCCGTTGATGTAGACCTTTCGACATATCCAGAGACAATTGAGCACGTGGCCGTTGTTGAAATGATCGATGGCGATGGTAAGTTTTATCGTGGCTGAGGAAGGTGCAATTGATGATGCGAAAACGGCATGTGCCGACGAGGGAATTGTGTTTGAACTAGATGGTTCTGACAATGACAGTTTGGCGATGCTGGAGCTGTTGGACAACCTGCCACCTGTCTGGTTCGACGACACCTATGTCAAACCCAGCATTTCGTGGTCCGATCGTCCAACGGTCACACCGACAGGCAATTGCTTTGTCAAAGACAAAGAAGTGATCTGTCCCGCCGACTAAGGCAGATAAATTACGATCAAAACGCCCAAGTCCCATAGGCTTGGGCGTTTTTTTGTGAAATACTGACATCAAGTTTTGGTAAATAGGTGTCATATGTATAAAGGTTTGTTTGGAATTGCGGCTGTACTGCTTGCATCCTGTGGGGGCGGAACGCAGTTTTCGCCAGTGCCATCGCAATGTACGTTGGACGCAGAGTTTACCGCGCAACAGGTGCAATATTTCCCTGATCTGATCCAAATGTCGGGCCGCGGGCAAACGGCGTCTTTGGATCTGGTGCGCAACGAAATGACCTGCCGCGCGCCGCAGGGCGATGCGATTGCCGTCATCACTGGCCCTGCCGCTGCCACAGTGCAAACCGATATTGACGCGTTTTTGAATGGCACGGGGCAAATCGCCTTGCGCCAGACGCAAAAACCATCCGACCAGAGTTTGGCAGATTTTGTCGGGCAACGGTGCGGTGCGTTGAATTTGCGGTTTATTTTCTCGGTTGATCAGCCAACTTCAACGGTGATCGGTTGTCAAACCACCGATCTGTCCAAAAGTGCGGTGATGTGGAAACAAAGCGACGCATCGCCCAATACCGTCGAAATTGCTGCCTTGCCGTTTTATAATCCATTACTGGATCAGGTGATGGGATCACAATTTACCCAACAGTGACGCAAAACTGCCATGACAGGTACAGCAGTGGGATCATCGCCACAGATCCGGACAGGCGGCGTGATTGTCCCCAAGCTTGGGCCAGACCCAGCAGACTGGCAATCATAATCCACGGTCCCAACGCGGCGGGGGCCAAGGTCAGGGGCAAAACAGCCAGGACCGGATAATCGCCCATCCCAAACGGATCCCGCCCACGGTAGCGGCGATATAGGATATGAATGGCGCCAAACAGGGCGACCACCGTCGCCGCCTGTACCACGGCGGCTATCGTCAGTCCCAACAACGCCCATGTGGCCGCAATGCTGGCGGCTGTGACCACGGCCAATCCAACCACTGTGACGGCTTTGGCCATGTAATCTTGAATAACCAAGGGCAGCCAAAGCCATTGCATCACGATAAAAAATACCTGTGTTTTGGGGGCAGCATCGGCATTGGCCCATGCCAAATACAGCGCAGGAATGGCAAAAAACACGCCCGCCATGCCCCGCGCCGATGGGCGGGTGCCATCGGGCTGACCGGCACGGGATCGCGCCCAAATGACCCCGTAAACCCCGATCGGCAACAGCAGTGCCAGTGCAAATATCATAGCTCCGAGCCGCGGTGAAAAATCAGGTCCAAATGATAGCGGCGCGGTTCATCCCCTTTGATGATGGACAGCTTGTGCAGCTTTGCCGTGCTGATACTTTGCGCACGCGCGACCGCGGACCACAGGTCCTGTTGGGGGACATCGCGCAGGCTGAGTTGAAATATGGTTGCGCTGATGGGTGTTAAATCGCTGGGCTGACCGATTGTGCTTTGAACCGTCTTGGGGTCAAACGCAGGGGCAGGGGGATAGGGTGTGACCACGCGCGCCCAGTCGGGGGCAAAGGTGCCGGTCAGAAAATATCGCGCGCCGCTGGACAGACCCAGACACAGGCCCAGACATAGCACAATAACAAAGGTCGATTTTATCGCGTTCATTTCAAACCTCGCAGGGTTATCGTCGGGGCATTGGGCGGTGTGGGGCCGATGATTTGACACCCACGGCTGGCGCAGAGCTGGGACAGGGCATCCACCCGGTCCTTGGGCCAGCTGCGATCTGACCCCAGCGCGAGGGTCACTGTGCCAGTCCCGGCAGATACTGTGATGTCTTGCAACTCCATCCCCGTTACAATGGGCGCAATTTCATCCAAGACGCGTTCGACCCCGATCTGGTTGTCGTATTGGACAGGTTTGGGCGGGGGGGACGTGAATTGCATGGCAATAATATCCAACCATGGCAGGCCCAAACACAGCGCCCCCGCCAACAGACCCAAAATCAGCCCATGACGCCCGCGCGTGCCGCGATCAAAGGCAGGCGCGCGGGTATTGATGCGAAACCCGTCCAATGTGGCGTGAACGTTGGATGCCTGATCTGACGCAGTGGTCTGGGATGAAGTCGGTTGATACGTGATCTGTGACCCGTCCCAACACCCAATGTACGTCCCACCTGCTGACCACTGGATCATGTCCTGTGTGACACCCCGCGGCGGCAGGATGGCATTGCGTTCCGCCCGCACAACCTGCAAACTGGGGACTGCATCAAACAAATGCGCCAGTTTTTCACGCAGGACCCAGATTTGCGTCCATTCTTGTGTTTGATCGTTATATTTTGGCGGTAAAAACGCAATTTGATCCACGGGCAAAATCGTGGCGCTGGCGAATAAAAACGTATCAGCATCGGGGGTAAACCCGTCTGCGTCCAAATCCACCTGCGACCACAAAAATTGATCGGGACCTAGGATGCAATCCGTTACACGGGCCGTGTCCAGATCGGCCAATGCGCCGCTGGCCACATGCCGCAATGTGCCACCGCGCAAACGATACACTTCGCAGTTCTGAGGGGAATGAAATCTAAGGATCTCTTTGGTCATACGGCATCCTTTGGTAACCATAGCAGAATATGCCAATTATCACGCCATGCCTGCTGGGCATTGCGGGTCAGATCGACATAGGCAAATGTCTGGCCTGATTGCGTCCAATATACGCCCGCGTGGTCATAATCGGGCGAAATGGTCAGGGTTTGAACGTGGTCGATTGGTATTTTTTTGTTCAATCGCTGTTCCAGATCACGGCGCAGTTCGGCAATTGTGGTGATTTTATTGCGTTGAATGCGGTCCAATATTTGCGCCGCTTGCATGACGGATATATCCAGCAAACGCGCCACGGTTTGCGGTGTGCTATAGGCTAGGTTGACCTTGTTCAGGGGATTGGAAAACCGCACGCAGGCCAAAATCTGCAACTGCACACCTGATGATACGTCTAGCGCGGCCAAGACATCCAAAATACCGATGCGGCCATCATAGGTGGTGACCTGTTCCAAGGCCGTTGCAAATCCTTGTGCCAAATCGGGTGACACGTCACAATCTGCCAATATCCGTTGCAATACGATCAGCTGGCGGGGATCGGTTCGGCGGGTGTCTAGCGCGCCTGTGACCACCAAATGGGCCAAATTATAAAATCCGTCCAACACCACAACCTTGCGCGAAATATCGCCGCGATCCAGCGGACTGACCGATAGTGATGCCTGCAACAACGCGGTTGTCTGACGGTCATAGGCTGCAAAATCACTGATGCTTTGAAGCGTATTAATATCCGCGTTTTGGCGTTGGTAAATTTGCGTCACACTTAGCGCCAGAAATCCAATGATAAACAGCGCCAAGGGCAGGGTAAAGGCAGGCATGCGTTTCATAATCTGCCCCCCTTACGCCATAATATCACCGATTTGACATCTGCCCCTGTGTCCAGCCGCAGGTGATAGGCGACGGATTGGATTGGGGTAATATCACTGCGAAATGTACCGGTGGCGACAATCACGGGGTCTGTGCCGCCTGTCACCGATCGGGTGATTTTGTCCGGTTCCAGCGTCCAAACAATGTCGCGCAGGGCGATGTTTACAATCCCTTGGGCATAGGTGTTTTTTTTCAGCGCAATGCGGTGCCCGCCCTGTGGCAATTGGGTAATTGCGATGGCGGGGCTGGTCGGTAGCCCTGCAAGGCTGTTGTCAATATCAGCGGCCAGTAATTGCAATGCCATGTCGTGGGCAATTGTGCTGCGCGTGGCGTCCGCGTGCTGGCGGTAATCAAGGACGTGACCAAACAACGATCCCGCCACCGACATCAAACTGGCCCCCACCAGCAGCGCGACCAAGATTTCCAGCAAACTAAAGGCCCGCAGCATGGTTATTGCCCCCCATGCATTGGGGCCGTGGTCATCGCCCGTTGGACATCATCGGCCCCCAGCGGCGCATAGGCGCGGGCGTCCAGCTGTTCCAGCGCATCAAGGTCGCGCAAAATGGCAACATCCCGCAGCAAACGGGTTTCGGCAAAATCACGTAACACTTTGGCATCGACATCCAATTGGAACAACCGCGCCTGCCAAAACAGGCCCAATGCAATGCCCACAATCGTCAGGGCCATCAGCGTTTCCAACAAAATAAAGGCGCGGGCGTTAGGTGTTTGGCGCATAGCGAACCGCCCCCGATGATAGTGTTTCAAACCGCATGCCCAAACAATCGAATTGGTCCGCCACAACAATGCCGCCTGCCAAAACGGACAGGGCCACATCATCACAGGGCGGCGGCGGTGATACGGTGATCACAGACGCGCGTGGGCTGCGGGCTTGGCCCAGCATGGCGTGTAACAGCCGGTCTTGGGTCATTTGGGCCAATTCGGGCGCACTGACGCGCAAGCGGTCGAAAAACCCAAACCATTGCACGGATGTAAACAGCGTGGCCATAATGACCAAGCTGACCAAAACCTCGATCAAGCTAAAGGCGGGCAGGGACCTGGGGTTATTGGATCGGTTCGCTGACAATATCATCCCCGCCTTGTGCGTCATCAAATATCTTGTCAGGGCCGGCCGAGACAATCACAATGGCACCCGCCGCAGGCGCCACCGCGCGATAGGGGGTCCCCCATGGATCCACCGGTACCGATTTTAGATAGGTCTGACCTGTGGCCGTATCCGCGCCCAAGGCATCCAAGCCCGCTGTCGCTGTGGGCATGGATCCATTATCCAATTTGTACAACTGATAGGCCGTGGTGATGGCCATGAAATCATTGTCAATTTTCAATTTACGCGCCTGATCGGGGCGATCAAACACATAGGGCGCGACAAAGGTCAGCAAAACGCCAATGATGGTCAGCGCGACCAATATTTCAATCAAGGTAAAGGCGGAAATTTTTCGGTTCATCTGGGATTATCCTATCGAATTTTGCAGTGACATCATCGGGGTGACCACGACAAATGCCACAAGGAAAATAATGATGCCCAGCACGATAATGGCCATAGGGCCAATCACTTGGGACACCAAAGACATGCGGTGCGCGCGCGCACTGACCAAGCTGCGATCTAGGTCCATGACCACTTGGGGCAGGCGGTTGGACGTTTCGGCAATTTCAATCTGGGCCAGTTGCATATCATCAAACAGTCCACTGTGGGACAGGGCTGTGCGGAATGTCTGGCCCTCGAGCAGGGCGGGTTTGATGCGGGTCAATATGGTTTTGTGATGTGGGTTCGTGACGTATTTCGCGGCCATGACACAGGCCTCGGACACGTCGGATTTTAGGTGTAATGCCAGCGCAAGGGCATGTAAAAACTGGCCCTGTGATCGCGCGCGCAACGCTGCCCCCAACAGGGGCACCGCATCGGCCATCTGGGCCAAACGACGTTGCGTGGGGCGATGCAGACCCAGCGCATAGCCCGCGCCCACCACGCCAATAACACTCCAAAACACCGTCAAAAACCCGCTGTACCCATGGCCTGCGGCCTGCATGATGACCTGTTGCAATGGGGTTAAGTCCGCGCCTTGCAGCAGTTGTTTGAATTCGGGCAGAACCGTGTCGAAAATCACGATCAGCGCCACCACCGAAAACAACAGGACAAAGGCGGGATAGCTGACCGCTTTGGTCAGGTCTTGTTTTTGTTTGCGTGCAAAATCGCGTTCCTCTTTGATCAAGGTGACAGCCTGCGCCAGTCCGGCACTGCGGTTGCCGATATCGATCAATTGCAGCGTTTGCGCAGGGATCGACCGAAATACCTGCGGCAGGGCCGCTGGAAATGGGATGCCGTCGCCCAATTTTGCCAACAGGCGCGTGGCAGCATCGCGCACCTTGGGGTTTTGCTGGCTTTGCATGATGTCCAACGCTTCGGACAGTTTGATATTTTGCTGCAACAAAATGCACAGCGTTTCTAGGACGATCCAGAACACCGCATCATTGTGTTGATGGGTGCGGGCGATGGATTTGGGGCTGATCCCTTGGGCGCGCAGCTGTTTTTGTGCGCCCGCCTTGGTGGGGGCGGCGATCATGCCCTGAACCGGGCCTTGGATGCTATGTCCTTTATAGGCGAAATCGGGCATGTCAGGCGGACTTTAATTTGTTAACTTCGAACAGGGGGGTTTTGCCCTGATCATGCAGGATTTGTGCCTCGGTGATCATGCTATCGTCATATTCTAGCGCGCTCAGGTCGCGTTCGACGGCCTGACGGGCAGTGTGATCCAGTAAAACATGCGACATGACCGGCACCCGCGCGCTGAACCCTGTGTGAAAACAGCTGTCACATCCGTCAAAGGCTGCGGGCAGCACCGTGGTATGTTCGGGGCTGCGGGCCGAGTGATCCCCACAATCAGGGCAATAGGTACGCACAAGGCGTTGGGTAAAGACCCCCAGCAAACAATCGGCCAGCAATGACCGATCAATCCCAAGGTTGATCAGGCGTTTGATAGCGCCAATGGGGCTGTTGGCGTGAACCGTGGAAATCACCAAATGCCCCGTCATCGCCGCACGCACAGCGATTTCGGCGGTGGATTCATCGCGGATTTCGCCCACCAAAACGACATCCGGATCGTTGCGCAAAATGGATCGTAAACCTTCGGCAAAGCCAAAACCAATGGCATCATTGACTTGGGTTTGAACGATGCCGTTCAATTCAACCTCGACCGGATCTTCGATCGTCATGATGTTCATGCCGCGCCCGCAAAGGGTGTTGAGCATGCTGTAAATGGTGGTTGTTTTGCCCGATCCCGTCGGGCCACAGATCAAAATTAATCCGCTTTGGCGTGACATGGCGTGTGTCAGGGCCTGTTGATGCTGATCGGCCAATCCTGTGTCGGTCAAATTGAATTGATTTGCATCGCGGTTAAACAGCCGCAGCGCCAATCGTTCGCCCGATTTCACCGGCATTGAGGCCACGCGAATATCAACACCGCGTCCCCCATGACGCACCGAAAATCGCCCGTCTTGTGGTTTGCGTTTTTCGGTGATGTCCATACCGCTGACCAGTTTAATGCGCGATACCAACATTGGGGCAATGCGCAGATCCAGACGGGCATATTCGACCAATATCCCATCAAACCGCATGCGAATTTCCAAATCCCGATCGCTGCTGTCGATGTGTAAATCTGATGCAGATCGTGAAATCGCCACGGCCAGCAAATTGTTAAACAACTTGACCACGGGTGCATCCGTGTCCGACGATGCCCCCAGCGCAATTTCCGCAGCGCGTTCAAAATCCGCATCCGAGACATAGTTTTCCAATTCGGTGATTATGTCGCCTGTGTCGCGGTTTTGCTGTTCAAACGCTTTTTGTACCTCGGCCTCAAGCGGGATAAATTCGACCTGATCACCCAAGCAATATCGTAATTCGCGCAGTGCCAATGCGGGCGTGTCGGGGCGGTGATGCACCACCGCACGCGCGCCCGTTTGATCGACAAAGACGCCCATTTGGTCTAATTTATTGCGATCCAGCTGTGCCATGTCAGGGCCTTGGTTTTGGGCGTAGGGATGTCTGCGGCAACCGGACACCCACGGGCTTGGGATCAAAAAATTTCGATTTCGACCCGCCGGTTTCAAACAGGCCTGGCCCAAGGGTGTTTTCCCAAATCTGGACAACACTGCGGCGCTGATCCTTGGTATTGACCAAGGTGGGGCGTAGGAAAATCGCCAGATTGCGGCTGACGGTGTTGGACACCTCTTGCCTAAATGCGGCCCCAAGGATGGGGATGTCGCCCAGAACCGGCACCTTGGATATGGCCAATTCCTGCTGTTCCACCCGCAGGCCACCAATGGCGATGGTTTCGCCCTGTTCTGCGGTGACAACGGTGGAAATTTGGCGTTTGACAGTCACCACATCGCTTAGGCCCGGGGTGGATTGGTCAATGCGCGACACCTCTTGCCAGATTTCCATGACGATATTGCCTTGGGGGCCAATTTTGGGTTTGATTTTTAGCGATGTCCCCAAGTCTTCGCGTTTGATGGTTTGAAAGGGGCGCGCCCCATCGCCTTCGCCATTGGTAAACTGCCCTGTGATAAAGGGGACGTTTTGGCCCACCAAAATGGTGCTTTCTTTGTTTTCTGTGGTCATCAGGCTGGGGGTTGCCAAAATGCGGTTATCTGTATCGCCCTGTAATGCGGCCAGCATCACACCGATATCGGGAATGGCATTTGCTCCGCGACCCGCGGCGATCACACCGCCTGCGGCGCCGGCCAGAAACGGATCACCTGCGGCTGATCCAATATTGATGCCTGTGACCCCTGTGACCACACTGGCGGCCAGATTATCGCTGTTGATCGAAAATTGTAATCCCAAACGCGAAGCTGTGTCCTCGGACACTTCGGCGATGATGGCATCGACATAGACCTGCCGCGGTGTGCGATCCAATTTTTCAATGACGGCTAGGATGGCGGCCATATCGTCATATAGGCCCGATACAATGACCTGATTTGCACTGGCATGGGCTGCGATATTCACCGTGCCGCCCATGGTCGATCCTGCCAGCAATGGCTGTAAATTTGCCACCAATTCGCCCGCATCGGCAAAGCTGAGGTCAACAACCTCGGTCCACGTTGTGGGGATGGCTGCGGGCGTGTCCACGGTGGTGGTGGGTTGTGGCGCGGCAGCTGTTGGTGTCGCTGCGCGCGATGTGGCTGCGGGTTTGGGTTGGGGCAGGGATGCGATAATCGCACCCAATTGATCCACCGCATCCTGTGATCCGGCCACCAAAATCGCCCGCTCATCAGGGATGTTTTCAATCACTTCGACCTGTTGCAATGCAGGGATGGTCGCAATCAGGTTTTTGATACCAGCTTGCGATATTTTCCCCTCTAGCTCAATCCGCGATACGGTGATGGCGGGGACCACAACGGGCGCAGGCTGGGGCGCGGTGATGACATAGCGATTTGGCGCTGTTTCACGCATTTCAGCGCCCAGATCCCGGGTCAAATCCACGAACAGTTGGTGGATTTCTGCCGCCCCATCCACATCATCACGCGATGTGGAAATTTTATCCTGGGCGTCAAATTCCACAATATAGCTGTTGCCGGTCAATTGTGAAAAATAGGCCGCGGCCGCGCCCAGATCTGCATCCAGCAACCGTACCGTTGCCGCCTGTGCAGGGCCCAGTCCCAGTGTGATTGCAAATCCAGTGGCGCAAAGTGTTTTGACAATATTCATTTTACGTAAACTTCTATCATTTTCAACCGATCCCCACGCTGCAATTCGACCTTGTAGCGTTTGGATCTGTCTTGTTGTTCAATGTAATTCATCAGGCCGTCCACATCATGGGCCGAGACCCCATCAACGGTCAAAATGATGTCACCTTGCTGAAAGGGGCTAAGCGCGAAAAACGCGGGCGGCAGGCTGTCATCCAATTTCCAACCAGGTCTGCCCGATCGGCTACGGCCCGTGGTTGGGGCGCTGCGCAATGCGGCGCTGATGGGGGCGGGCACGCCCAAACGTTCGGCCAAATCGCGCACCGCTTCGATTGGGGTTGTGCCTTGGTAAAATCCGGTCTTGGGCCGGATCGGTTTATTGTCACGGCGCGGTTTGGTTTGGCGTGCCTTTACCTGGGCCGCATCTGCCGTGATTTCCGGCGCGCTGGTCTGTTTTGCGGCGTCATCGCCAAACCGCATGGCAATCCGCACCTATTGCGCTTGGGGTCCAACCAAAAATACGCCCTCGGGTGAAAATCGATCAAACTGATAAATCAGCCCATCAATCAGCACATCATCCGTGGGGGTGATAAACACCAATTGCGCATCCTTGTGCGATTTAATCAAAAAGGAACTGTTGCTATGATCGACAAAACTTGCAATCACGGCATAGGGCAGATCGGTAACCTCACTGCGCTTTTCCCAAAAAAGCGCGTCTAGGTTGACCGCCGCCGCTGCTATGGGCACACCAATGGCCCAGACCACTAGTCCAAAACATCCGACAAATATGTGGGAAATGTGCGGCATTGCCTCCTCCTGGTTCTCAACCACAAGGTAGCAGCGCAACACCCCCATCTCAAATTCTATTAAGAGTAGCGCAGAGGTGTCCCAAAGAATAGATTGGTCCCATTTTGGGACAACTTAGACCCGACATAGCCCCCTAGATCAGGGCGCCAATGATCCAGATTGCGGCCAGCCCAACCGCAATGGTGGCAATGACAGATTGTGTGATCCATGCGATGATGGCCGCAATCGCGGCGGCCAAAACCTTAGGGATATGCAGTGATACGGCACCGTTTGCAGGGTCGATGAATACGGCCGCTGCAATCACCGCGCTTAACACAGCAATCGGCACAAACCGCAAAACCGATCGCAGCGATGGCGAAATTGCGCCCTGAAACAGCCCCGAAAACATCGATACCCGCATCGCGAAATTCAATAATCCAGTCACAACCATTATAATCCAAATCATAGGCGACCTCGGATCCAATCAACACAGGCGCCCGCGCCAATGCCGGCAACTGCCGCGACAATTATCCACAAATTCCACGGCAAATCCTGACCAACCAAGGCCACTAATCCTGCACATAGGGCCGCTGCGATTTCAGGCCCATGACGCAGACGCGGCACAACAATTGCCAAAAATGTCAGTGGAATGGCAAACTCTAAATTCAGATAGGGCGGCAATGTTGCCCCAATTTGAACCCCGAATATGGTCGATAGCTGCCAACACACCCACAGCGTCAATCCACTGCCCAACAAATGATAATGCACAGGCTGGTCCGGCTTTGCCCCTTCAAACCGATGGATCGACACGGCAAAGGCTTCGTCCGTCAATAAATACCCCAGCACAATGCGCCAACGTAATGGCAATGCGGATAAATAGGGGGCCACCGACACACTATATAAAATATGGCGCGCATTGATCACCGCCACCGATCCGCCTACAACCCATGGCGCTGCGCCCGACATCCACAATTGGGCAAACACCACTTGCGATGCGCCGCCAAAAACAATTGCAGACATCAAAATCGTCTGCCATTCACTCAATCCACTGGCAATTCCCAAAACCCCAAACACCAAACCAAAGGGGGCCACCCCCAATTGCAACGGCAATTGATCGCGAACACCACGCCAAAACTCAGATGACTTGCGCGCTTCACTCATGGCCCTGTGTCTCAGGCTTTCATTTTTGTAAAAATACTCTGGGTGAATTGGGCGCGCCTTGCGCGACCAAGAGGGCAAAGCCCTGCATCAAAGGACGGCACAAGCCGCCCTTTGTTCTTGATATCAGGCATTCCACGCTTTGTCTGTATTGCCGACACGCACACGCGTTGGCAAACCAATGTCATCCAAAATGGTCAAAAACGGCTTGGGATCCAACTCTTCTACATTGACCATAGTGCCAGTGTCCCATGTGCCATTGGCAATCAACATCGCTGCGGCCACAGGCGGAACACCTGCGGTATAGGAAATGCCTTGGGATCCCACTTCATTGAATGCCTCTTTGTGGTCTGCGACGTTATAGACGAACACTTCGACGTCTTGGCCATCTTTCACACCCTTGACCAGATCGCCGATACAGGTTTTTCCGGTATATTCGGGCGCTAGGCTGGATGGATCGGGCAAAACCGCCTTGACCACTTTCAATGGCACAACCTCTTGTCCCTCGGCCGTCAGAACGGGCTGTTCGGACAGCAATCCCAAATTGTTCAACACGGTGAACACATTGATATAATGATCGCCAAAGCCCATCCAGAACCGCACATCGGCCTGTGGGTAGTTGGCAGACAGTGAATGCACTTCGTCGTGACCCGTCATATAGGCTTTCTGCTCGCCCACAACGGGCAGGTCCCAAACTTTGCCCACTTCGAACATTTTGTTCGACTGCCATGCACCGTTTTGCCATGAATAAACCGTTCCGGTGAATTCGCGGAAATTGATTTCTGGGTCAAAATTGGTGGCAAACCATTTGCCGTGGCTGCCTGCGTTAATATCGACGATATCGATGGATTTGACTTCATCCATATATTCATCAACCGCCAAACGCGCATAGGAATTGACCACGCCTGGGTCAAACCCAACGCCCAAAATCGCAGTCACGCCTGCGGCCTGACACCGATCGCGGCGTTGCCATTCGTAATTGCCATACCAAGGCGGTGTTTCGCAGATCTTGGTTGGGTCTTCGTGGATCGCAGTATCCATATAGGCCACGCCTGTTTCGATACAGGCCTCAAGTACGGACATGTTCAAAAACGCAGATCCCACATTGATCACGATTTGCACGCCTGTTTCACGGATCAGCGCGGCGACAGCGGCCGTATCCATGCCGTCAACAGCGTGTGATTTCAGCACACCATCAACCTTCATGCTGCCTTTTTCACGAATGCTGTCGATAATGGCGTCACATTTTGACTGTGTGCGGCTGGCGATATGAATATCGCCCAAGACGTCGTTGTTCTGCGCGCATTTATGGGCGCTGACTTGTGCGACGCCGCCGGCGCCTATGATCAATACGTTACGTTTCATTAACCTGTGATACCCCCTTAGGTTGGATCATTGGGACTAGGACAGTGCCGCTGCGAAATCGTCATAATCAAACGATCGCACCAGCCGCTCGGAACCATCCAAATCGCGGATGGCAATAGATGGCATTTTTACGCCATTAAACCAGTTCTTCTTGACCATAGTATAGCCGGCTGCATCTTGAATGGAAATGCGTTGGCCCACTTTTATTGGATCAGGAAAATTATATTCGCCAAAAATATCGCCTGCCAGACAGGATTTACCACAAATCATCCACGGATGATCGCCCGATACATCCATGCGTGCGGGTTCACGGTAAATCAGCAAATCCAGCATGTGCGCTTCGATTGAACTGTCAACAATGGCCAAATCTTTGCCGTTGTTTAGGGTATCTAGCACGGTCACCTCAAGCGTGGTGGATTTGGTGATCGCGGCTTCGCCCGGTTCCAAATACACCTGCACGCCATAGCGATCGGTAAAGCGTTTTAAACGATCCGCCAATTGATCCAGCGGATAATCATCGCCCGTGAAATGAATGCCGCCGCCCAGACTGATCCAATCCATCCGGTCAATCAAATGGCCAAAGCGCTGTTCAATCAAATCCAACATCGCTGAAAACCGATCAAAATCGCCATTTTCGCAATTGTTGTGAAACATAAATCCACTGATTTTATCGGCCACCGTTTCAATCACCGCTGGGTCATGTTCACCCAAGCGCGAATAGGGGCGGGCAGGGTCGGCCAAATCGAAACTGGATGTCGATACACCGGGATTGACGCGCAGCCCGCGCACATGACCGCGGGACACGTCATCGAACCGGTCAAGCTGGCCAATCGAATTGAAAATCACCTTGTCGGAATTTTCCAAAACCTCATGAATTTCTTTGGGGTCCCACGCAACGCTATAGGCATGCGTTTCGCCGGGGAATTTTTCGCGCCCCAATTTGCATTCAAACAGCGACGATGATGTGGTGCCATCCATATAGTCAGACATCAAATCGAACACGGACCATGTGGCAAAACATTTCAGTGCCAATAACGCCTTGGCGCCCGAATGTTCGCGCAGCCACGCAATTTTTTCCATGTTGCGCAACAATTTCGATTGGTCGATCAGGTAGTAAGGTGTTTCAATCATGGTCAGTATCCCCCAGTTTGGCATAGGATCCAACAACGTTGGTCAGTGATTAACAGAGGCGCGGCGTACCCCAGATGGGCCCGCCATGCAATGAATTATTTGGCTAGATATCACCGAATGGCAATTATTTTAGCAAATTCGCCAATTTCTGCCAAATTTCAGGGTTGATCCTGCCCATTGACCCAATTACACAGACGCAAACTTATTCAGGCCACGCGCCGTGTGGCCCCTTTGTCATAAGAGGATGTCAATGCAACTTACTGAAACCCTAAACGAAGGCCTAAAACGTGCCTACACAATGGTCATCACTGCGGACGAACTGAACGCAAAAGTTGATGAGAAACTGAAAGAGGCGCAGCCAGAAGTCGCCCTTAAGGGTTTCCGCAAAGGCAAAGTGCCTATGGCGATGCTGAAAAAACAGTTCGGCAAAAACCTGATGGGCGAAGTAATGCAAGAAACCATCGATGGCGCTGTCAATTCGCACCTAAGCGAAAACAACGTGCGTCCTGCGATGCAGCCATCCATCAAAATGACAAACGAAGACTGGAAAGAGGGCGACGACGTCCATCTTGAGGTTGCCTATGAGGCGCTGCCAGAGATTCCAGAGTTTGATGGTTCAAAAATCAAATTGGAAAAAATGGTTGTCAAAGCGGATGAGGCATCCGTCACCGAGGCGTTGGAAAACTTGGCTGCTACAGCCGAAAACTTCAAAAAGCGTCGCAAAGGGTCCAAAGCCCGCGAAAAAGACCAAGTGGTCATGGATTTCGTCGGCAAAGTTGACGGCGAAGCATTCGAAGGTGGTTCCGCCGAAGATTACCCACTGGTTTTGGGATCCAACAGCTTTATCCCCGGTTTCGAAGATCAGCTGATCGGCGCGAAAGAAGGCGAAGAAGTCACCGTAGAGGTCACATTCCCAGAAAGCTATGGCGCAGAAAACCTAGCTGGCAAAGCAGCAACATTCGATTGCACCATCAAAGAAGTGCGCGAAGCGGCCCCTGCCGAAATCAACGATGAAATGGCAACCAAATTCGGTGCAGAAGACCTAGAAGGTCTGAAAGCCCAAATTTCTGAGCGTTTGGAAGCAGAATACACCGGTGCGTCACGCGCGGTCATGAAGCGTGCGTTGTTGGATCAGTTGGACGGATTGGTGAAATTCGACCTGCCACCATCCTTGGTTCAGGCCGAAGCGGATCAAATCGCCCACCAGCTGTGGCACGAAGAAAACCCAGACGTCCAAGGCCACGACCACGATAAAATCGAGCCAACCGACGAACACAACAAATTGGCCGAACGCCGCGTGCGTTTGGGATTGTTGCTGGCCGATGTAGGTCAGAAAGCAAACGTCGAAGTGACCGACGCGGAAATGACCCAAGCGATCTTGGCCCAAGCGCGTCAGTATCCAGGTCAGGAACGCCAGTTCTTTGAATTTGTTCAACAAAACCAGCAGATGCAACAGCAACTGCGCGCCCCATTGTTCGAAGATAAGGTCGTTGACCTTATCGTTGAAGGCGCAAAAGTGACAGAAAAAGAAGTGTCCAAAGACGATCTGCAAAAAGCAATCGACGCACTAGAAGAAGAATAAACACGGCACAGTGTTAAAAAAAACCGCATCCAGAAATGGGTGCGGTTTTTTTATGTTCAGCGCCAATGTCTAGCGTCACAGGCCAGATCAATGACGTTAATTATAGGACTGTCGTCCGCGGCGCAGTGCGATTGGACGCAATTTTGATTCGATATGATCAAAGATATGCGCCACCAAATTTTTATTCAGCGCTTTTTCAATACCTTCAAACCCGGGCGATGAATTGACCTCTAACACTTTGGGGCCATCGTTGGATCGCAGCAAATCAACACCGGCCATATTCAACCCAAAGGCCCGTGCCGCCCGAATGGCGGTTTCGAGTTCTTGCTTGGTAATGCGCACGGATTTTGCGCTGCCACCTTGGTGCAGGTTTGACCGAAAATCGCCCGCAGCGGCGGTCCGTTTGATTGCGCCCACCACCTTGCCACCGATGACCAAACAACGGACATCTTCGCCATTGGCTTCGCGCACGAAATCTTGGACCAGAAAATTCGCCTTTAACCCGCGAAAGGCGGAAATGACGGATTGCGCTGCTTTCTTGGTTTCGGCCAAAACAACCCCTTTGCCTTGGGTGCTTTCCATTAATTTCACGATCAACGGGGCCGATCCGACAAGTCCGATTAAACTGTCCGTATCTTTGGGAGAGGCCGCAAAGGCCGTGTGTGGCATGCCGATTTTGTGCAATGCCATCAACTGATGGGCATGTAATTTATCGCGGCTGGCCGTGATTCCTTGGGATCCATTCAGGCAATATGTGCCAATGGTTTCAAATTGGCGGATCACAGCCGTGCCATAGGGGGTAATCGTCGCGCCAATTCTGGGGATAACACCATCATAGCGCGGCAGACGTTTACCATCATAGTATACTTCGGGTGATTGCGCGTTTATTTCCATATAGCAGCGGGTTGTGTCGATGACCTCAACCGTATGGCCACGCGATTGGCCTTCGTCGATCAAACGCTGGGTCGAATAGTTGTCTTCGCGGCTAAGGACCGCTATGCGCAAGGCGCGGCTGGGGGCGATTTCGCGCATGGTTTTGCCCGAATGATAGGCAGCATATGACAGCTCGGGTTGGCAAAACCGTTCTGTGGCAGCCACCGTAATGCCATCAACCAGTGCCTGACGTCCCACCAACATATGGCTGGCCATGCCGTGCCGATTTGTCAATGTGACCTCAATCGGCCAACTGCGATCACCAATTTGAAAATCAGTTTCAATGACATAGCGCAATTCGCTTTCCCCATTTGATGATGTCACTTCGCGCCGGTCGATAACAGGCGCAGAACATGCGATGATCAGATCGTCACGCCCAGGGATCGGTTGGACCATAAAGCGCACATAAAGCGCATCGGCCCGCCCAAAGGGTTCGATGTCAAAGGCGTGCAATGCCGATGTCCGCGCGCCCGTGTCAATTTTGGCTTTTAATGCAGGTAATCCTAAATGGGGCAGGCTGACCCATTCTTCCCAGCCGACAGTTATTTGATATGTCATTGCAGATGTATCCAGAAAAATTCAGAATTGCCCGTTACGTCAGAATGCCTGCAACAACAAGATCGAAAATTTCCCCTTGGCTTTTTGATCAAGTTGTTTCACATGGGGGTATGACACAGAAATTCGAATTCACCCTGAATGCCACTGATGGCAAGGCCCGTACGGGCGTTATTTCCACGCCGCGCGGCGATATTCGCACGCCGGCCTTTATGCCCGTGGGCACGGCCGCAACGGTCAAGGCGATGATGCCTGACAGCGTGCGCCAAACGGGTGCCGATATTTTGCTGGGCAATACCTATCACCTGATGTTGCGCCCGACAGCCGAACGGATTGATGCGTTGGGCGGTTTGCACAAATTCATGAACTGGGATCGCCCCATTTTGACCGATAGCGGCGGGTTTCAGGTGATGTCACTGGCGTCCTTGCGCAAATTGACCGAGGATGGCGTGACATTCAAATCGCATGTGGATGGATCCAAACACCACCTGTCCCCCGAACGGTCGATGGAAATCCAACGCCTGTTGGGGTCCGACATTGTGATGTGTTTTGACGAATGCCCAGCCTTGCCTGCGGATCGTGACCGGATTGCCCAAAGCATGCGGTTGTCGATGCGGTGGGCGGCACGGTCACGCGATGCGTTTGGGGATCGGCCCGGTCACGCGCTGTTTGGGATCCAACAGGGCGGTTTGGAACAGGATTTCCGCGCCGAAAGCGCAGAGGCGTTAAAAAACATCGGGTTCGAAGGCTATGCCATCGGCGGTTTGGCCGTGGGCGAAGGCCAAGAGGCCATGTTCGGCTGTCTGGATTACGCCCCTGATATGTTGCCCACGGATAAACCACGATACCTGATGGGCGTGGGCAAGCCTGACGATATCGTGGGCGCGGTCAAGCGCGGTGTTGATATGATGGATTGCGTTTTGCCATCGCGGTCGGGCCGTACGGGGCAATTGTTTACCCGTCGCGGGGTTGTGAATATCAAAAACGCACGTCACCAAAATGACCCGCGCCCGATTGATGAACACTGCACCTGTCCCGCGTGCCGTAATTACAGCCGTGCCTATCTGCATCATGTGTTCAAATCCCAAGAAATCATCAGTTCCATGCTGCTGACCTGGCACAATCTGCATTATTTCCAAGAAATCATGGCGGGCATGCGCACGGCGATTTCTGCGGGCAGCTTTGACGATTGGGAACGCCAGTTCCATGAAACACGCGCCCTTGGTGATATCGAACCGATCTAGCCGGTGGCTAGGCCTGTTTGCGCAGCGCCAAACACGCCGCACCGTTTTGTGGGGCGGGGCCGAGATCGCCCAGCCACATGTCGGTGCGACCCTGTGGATGCGTGGGCGTTGGAACATAGCTGTATTCTGTGATCAGGAGTGTGTGTAGGGGCGCATCGGCCCATGGTGCAGATTGATCACGGAATGGGAAAAACAGTGTGCGTGTTTGCGTTTGGGCACGACAAGACACACAATACCCTAAGGTTGGATATCCCGCATCAGCCCCAGGGATTGCATTCAGGCGTATCCCAAAAACTGCGATATCGGAAATTGTCCAGATGTCGGGCTGTTGCTGTAACAGATCATATATGCTGTCGCCCACGTGGCGTTGATGTGACAGGCCTGCGTTGGTTTGCGCCAAAATACGCGCGTGACCCTGATCGATTAATGTCAATCTGGGATGCTTGGCGGTCAAATCCTGCAAAGATGTCGGGCAATATGGCCTGTGTGACAGTTCCAGATATGGTGCCATGTCGGATATGGGGTAGGGGTGTTCACGGCTGTGATAGTTCCCGGTGACATAGGCTGATTTCGGAAACAAAAAAGATGTCATTTCCAGTGTCGCCATTTTGCAAATACCCTATGTGACTGTGATCATGTTTATCCGTGATCATAAAATTAGACCGATACATAAGAAAACGGCCAGATCGGCCAAGACTTTAGATCGGGATAAGTCTGGGACAGGCTAGCGGTTGGGGGTTAAGCTTTGGTTGCTTGGACCAAATAAAACCCTGCAAACAAAATGGGTTGGTGAAGCATGTAAATCAGCAAACTATGCTGACCCGCCCACTCCAATAGCCACCAGCGCCTGTGTCTATGGGGGTGTGACGATGGGGTGCGTTTGACGAATACGGCACAAGACATTCCCAAAACAAAGGCTGCGGCCCACGGGACCAAGGGGCGATAATCAACAGAAAATGATGTTGTGTCCGTGTAAATCAGTGCGCCGAACACTGCGGGTAACTCAACTGGCACTGCCGCCCAGAAATATCCAGCCAGAATTGTCGCCGCCAAAAGTGCCAGTCCCACAGGCGGCACATGGCGCAATATAATCGCCAGCACCATCAGCGTTGCAATCGAATGTAAAATGCCAAAGCGGATCATCGCATCGGCAAAGAGCACATAGGTGACAGCTGAAATCAAAGCGGCACAAAATACGATGGGGGTCAGTTGTTTGATGAATTTTGCAGGCTTGAACGACTGCCCATGGGCCAGCATAAACGACAGACCCGCGAGAAACAGAAAACTGCTGGCGATCGAGGTTTCAAACATGCGCCACGCAGGCTGATAGACCATGCCAGCTGGGGCATAGCCGAAATACATCATATCAAATGAAAAATGAAATATCACCATGGCAACAATCGCCACACCGCGTGCGCGATCGATTGCGGATATACGATTGGATTGAAATCCCAAAAAAACAGTCATAGTCAATGCTGACCTGTCATTGATAATTTATCAAGTGGGAAATGGTGGGTGATAAGAGACTCGAACTCCTGACATCTTCGGTGTAAACGAAGCGCTCTACCAACTGAGCTAATCACCCGTTGGGGCAGGTAATAGCCAAAGCCCGTGATCAGTGCAAGGGGGCAAGTGGTGTTTTTTGCATTTTTTGTCAGATTTTTTTGAGTATTTTTACAAAAATGAAAGACTGTTTGATTTCAGTATCTTGTCCGGTCTGAGATGTAAAAAAGCCCCCGTTTAAGGGGGCTGATTAGATTAATGTTTGGCGACATTTGCATCCGCGTGTTCTTTGGCCAGAGCGGCGGCGGCTGCGTCCTCGGCATCTTGGTCCCACTCAATGGGCGTGGGCTGCTGCGTTAGGGCATGTTTCAGAACTTCTGAGACATGTGTGACGGGAATGATGTCCAGTCCCTGTTTCACATTGTCCGGAATATCAGCCAGATCCTTGGCGTTTTCTTGGGGGATGAAAACGGTTTTGATCCCGCCACGCAAAGCAGCCAGAAGCTTTTCTTTTAGCCCGCCGATGGCCAAGGCATTGCCGCGCAGGGTGACTTCGCCTGTCATGGCGATATCTTTGCGTACAGGGATGCCCGTCAGAACTGAGACGATCGATGTGACCATGGCCAGACCCGCGCTGGGGCCGTCTTTGGGGGTGGCGCCTTCGGGGACGTGAACGTGGATGTCGATTTTGTCAAACACGGGCGGTTTGACACCGATCTGTGGGCTGATCGAGCGGACATAAGAGCTGGCCGCGTCGATTGATTCCTTCATCACGTCGCCCAATTTACCGGTCGTTTTCATGCGACCCTTGCCCGGTAGGCGCAGCGCCTCGATGTGGAGCAGATCGCCACCCACAGAGGTATAAGCGAGGCCGGTGACAACGCCCACTTGGTCTTCCGCTTCGGCCAAGCCGTAGCGGAATTTCTTGACGCCCAAATAGTCGTCCAGGTTTTCCGCTGTCACGGTCACTGATTTGGCTTCGCCTTTCACAATTTTTGTAACGGCTTTGCGGGCCAGTTTTGCGACCTCGCGTTCCAGATTCCGCACGCCCGCTTCGCGGGTGTAAAGTTGGATCATCGCTGTCAGCGCGTCATCGGTGACGTCGAATTCGCCTTTCTTAAGGCCATGATTTTTGGTGGCTTTGTCCACCAAATGACGCCGCGCAATTTCGCGTTTTTCATCTTCGGTATAGCCGGCCAGCGAAATAATTTCCATTCGGTCCAGCAGGGGGCCGGGCATGTTATAGCTGTTCGCCGTTGTCAAAAACATCACGTTGGACAGGTCGTATTCGACCTCCATATAGTGGTCGACGAATGTGCTGTTTTGTTCAGGATCCAATACCTCAAGCATGGCCGAGGCGGGGTCGCCGCGGAAATCCTGACCCATTTTGTCGATTTCATCCAGCAAAATCAGTGGGTTGGTTGTTTTTGCTTTCTTAAGCGCTTGGATGATTTTACCCGGCATGGACCCGATATAGGTCCGACGGTGACCGCGGATTTCGCTTTCATCACGGACGCCGCCTAGTGAAATGCGGATAAATTCGCGCCCTGTCGCCTTGGCAACCGATTTGCCCAGCGATGTTTTACCCACACCGGGGGGGCCAACAAGGCACAAAATTGGACCTTTCAGTTTGGCGCTGCGTTGTTGCACTGCCAGATATTCGACGATGCGTTCTTTGACTTTGTCCAAAGAATAGTGATCGGCATCCAAGATCTCTTGGGCTTTGTGCAGATCCTTTTTCACGCGGGATTTGACGCCCCATGGGATCGACAACATCCAATCCAGATAATTGCGCACGACTGTGGCCTCGGCCGACATGGGCGACATGGATTTCAGTTTTTTAACCTCTGCGTGAACTTTGTCCTTGGCCTCTTTCGACAGTTTGGTTTTCGAAATGCGATCTTCTAATTCCGCGATTTCGTTTTGACCTTCTTCGCCTTCGCCCAATTCTTTCTGAATGGCTTTCATCTGCTCATTCAAATAATATTCGCGCTGGGTGCGTTCCATTTGCGATTTCACGCGGGTTTTGATTTTCTTTTCGACTTGCAAAACGCTAAGCTCGCCTTGCATCAGCCCAAATACCTTTTCAAGGCGTTCGCTGACGATCAACGTTTCCAGCAATTCTTGTTTTTGCTCAACCGTAACGCCCAGCTGACCTGCAACCAAATCGGCCAGTTCTGCTGGGTCTTGGGCCTCAGAAATAGCGGTTAGCGCCTCTTCTGGGATGTTTTTCTTGATCTTTGCATAGCTTTCAAATTCAGCGGCAACGGTTTTGATCAGGGCATCGATCGATCCCTCATCGCCGATTTCTTCGTAAACGGGGCTGACGACTGCTTCGAAATAATCGGGGTTTTCAAGGAATTCTTCGATTAAAACGCGGGTTTGCCCCTCAACCAATACTTTGACAGTGCCGTCTGGCAAACGCAGCAATTGCAATACATTTGCTAACACGCCAGTGCGGTAAATGCCATCTGCGCTGGGGTCGTCTTCGGCTGGGTCAATCTGACTGGACAGCAGGATTTGTTGATCAGCCTCCATCACCTTTTCCAACGCGCGTACGGATTTATCGCGTCCGACGAACAATGGCACAATCATGTGCGGAAACACGACAATGTCGCGCAATGGTAAAACGGGATTGGACGTGCTGTGGTCTTGTTGCATGCTTCTTCCTTTTCTTCGGCAAACCGCTTGGTCCCATCTTGGCAACCTGGGCGCTTTCCTGTTCAGCCTTTGATTTGGGGTTTGTTTTGTTTAATTCAACCCCATGCAGCTTACGTTAAGATGACGGTTGCTGTGTCGTGACGCAAGGGGACATTGGGGTAATAATGGGGGTAGTTCACGAAAATTTGGGGATAACTTTTGTGAAATTGATATATTTTGCGACACTCACTGCAAAAATGAACCTAAAGTACTTATTTTGTGTCACGATGCATGCCATTGGTTGACCAAATGCCGTCCAGTGTGAATTCTGACCATAGAAATGTCTAAGCCGTTAGGGGGGAAGATGGCTAGTTTTGATGATATAGGTCTGATCCTGGCAAGCCTAAATAATGGTATCTCAGCGAAAGAACACAACACCATGATGCAGTGGGCCCAGGAATGTGGCAATCGCGAACGTGCACAGGCTTTGCGCGAATTGGCAGAGTTTGTTGAAATTGGCATGGCTGATGATGACCGTCAAAAACACCGGTCTCATTTGGAAAAATAATTTCTTTGAAAAAGTGTGATTTACCGCCTTGACCTTCGCAAGCGCTGTGATTAAACACCACCCATGTCGCGCGGTTGTAGCTCAGTTGGTTAGAGTACCGGCCTGTCACGCCGGGGGTCGCGGGTTCGAGCCCCGTCAACCGCGCCATTTAAAAAGCCTCTCCTTTCGGAGAGGTTTTTTAGTTTTATAGACATTTGAAAATATTTGGTTTTACTTGAAATTCTATGCGTCAGCTGGGGCGCTGTCCGAGTGTTTTGCGGCAAGCAGAATTTTTTAAGAATGATGATTTTTTCTATTGACGGCCCTGTGAAAAATACCTATCCAGCCCCCATGCGCGGTTGTAGCTCAGTTGGTTAGAGTACCGGCCTGTCACGCCGGGGGTCGCGGGTTCGAGCCCCGTCAACCGCGCCACTTATCCCATTAATATAACGACCCATGCGCAGCCGACGGCGATCCCTGTCAGCGCAACTGCCGCACTTGCAGCGTCTTTGGCAAATTTTGCCGCATCGCGTGTCTGCGTGCTAATATCATCCACAACCCGTTCAATCGCCGTATTCATACATTCAGCAGCCAGCGTTAAAATTCCACCCATAATCAATATGGCCGTTTCAGCTGTGCTCAGTGGTAAATACAACGCGATCCCACCAGAAATGATATTTGCAACAATCCATTGATGCAAACTTGGCTCGGTTTGCCAAACGTGGGTAAATCCGTTCCACGACCACCGTGTTCGGTCTATAATACGTTTGCCTTGCGCCTTGATCCAATTCATATAAACGTCTCCGATACGTGTTAGGTCTTTTGTTGCAAATCTCTGGGCCACTTTATGCAAAGGGTATTGAAAATGAAAACAGCAATTTTAAAACTTCCTACAATGGCGCTCGTTTTTGCTTGTGCAACACTGGGCTTGGCGCCTTTTACGCCCATGCCACATCTTTTGGAAAAAATGGGTATGATCGTCGCTGGCAGTCCACTCAAACCAATTGACTATTTTGATATGGCGTTTCACGGCCTGCCATGGATCCTACTGGCGCTCAAGCTCTATTTTTTAGCAACACCAAAACACTGAAATCTTGACCGCTACGGCTTTCATTTTTGCAAAAATACTCGCGCCGCAGGCATGCGCCCATCGGGCGCATTCCACTGGCAACATTTGACTGACCGCATTTCATCAGATCGACTTCACTGGGTCGATTTCACTAGGCCAATTTCACCGGGCCAATTAAATTGGCTCCAGTCTGATCCGCGCTACTCTGCGGTTTCGGTTTCGATCTGTTGGGCGCGCTTTTCGACCAGATCGACGATGTGTTCGACCATTTTGTCGTTATCAATCTTGTGATCTTGCTTTCCAGCCCAGTACACCATGCCATGTCCCGCGCCACCGCCGGTAAAGCCGACATCGGTCATTAACGCTTCACCCGGTCCATTGACCACGCAACCGATAATCGACAGGCTTAGCGGGGTTTTTATGTGTTCCAGACGTTTTTCCAAAATCTCAACGGTTTTGATCACATCAAATCCCTGACGGGCACAGGACGGGCAGGAAATAATATTCACACCACGATGCCGCAGGCCTAGGGATTTTAGAATTTCATAGCCTACCTTGACCTCTTGGACAGGATCGGCGGACAGGGATACGCGAATGGTGTCGCCGATACCCATCCACAATAGATTGCCCAATCCAATGGCAGATTTGATGGTGCCAGACTGCAGACCGCCAGCTTCTGTGATGCCTAGGTGGATCGGGGCATCCGTCGCCTCGGCCAAGGCTTGATACGCTGCGGCCGCCATGAAAACATCCGATGCCTTAACGCTGATTTTAAATTCGTGGAAATCATGGTCTTGCAAAATCTTGATATGATCCATCCCGCTTTCGACCATCGCGTCAGGGCAGGGTTCACCATATTTGTCCAACAAATGCTTTTCCAGTGATCCGGCATTTACCCCAATCCGTATCGAACAGTTATGGTCGCGCGCGGCTTGAATGACCTCGCGTACGCGATCCGCAGACCCGATGTTTCCGGGGTTAATCCGCAAACAGGCAGCGCCCGCTTCGGCGGCCTCAATCCCACGTTTATAGTGGAAATGGATATCTGCCACGATGGGCACAGGGCTTTCTTTGACGATGTCTTTCAACGCGCGTGAACTGTCTTGGTCGGGAACCGAAACGCGCACAATATCGGCACCTGCGTCTGCGGCTGCCTGAATTTGGGCGATTGTGCCGCGAATATCTGTCGTGACCGTATTGGTCATTGTTTGGACTGAAATGGGCGCATCACCGCCCACTGGGACGTTTCCAACCATGATCTGACGTGATTTTCGGCGATATATATTGCGCCAAGGGCGGACGTGATTAATCGACATTTTTATCCCACTGTTTCAAAGCCTAATTCAATACATAGGCGGATTGGGCCAGCGGTGCAATTGCCAAGGTTATTGTTCGCCCGCAGAAAACGGCTTTACGCTTTCGAAAGTCAGTTCTGCAACCATACGCGCAAGGTTTTGATCACTGTTCAAATCCGCAGGAACATAGGCATCCATCAAGCTGGCGACAGACAATTCAACATTTTTCGCAACCTGCGATCCCGTACCGGCTGGCCCAAACAAATCACCGTTGACGGCAAAATAGACTGAGCCTGACATGCCTGCACGCAACAGGGGGGCATTCTCGGTTTGGGGCAAAACGTATTCTTCGCCGGGTTTCATGATTTTTTCGTACAGAACCGATCCATTGCTGGATTTAATCTGAACCCAGGCCTCGCGTGTGGCAATCACGGCCAGCGCAGGGCGGGGGTCTTCGACCACTTGGGGGCCGGGGATGGCGGATGTTTCATTTAGCACACCTGCCAAAGCCGCATCGATGCCCGCAGGATCAACAGTGTCCATCTGTGCGACCACAGGGTCGACAAAACTGCCATAGCGATTGGGATCAAGCGATGAAATAGGCGCGTCGCGCGACACCAAAATAGGCACGTCCAGTGCCGCAGGGCGATAGATGCGATCCAATTGGTCAGGACGTTGATCAGGGTTCACACCTGTGACCTGCAAACTGCCATCTTCGCCGGCAGATTGGGGAATGTCGAAATCGGTCAATACAATCGGTGCTGTGTCTACAGGTGCGGTTGTGACCTGTTGAATTTCACGAAACACGGACCATGCGCCATAGCCTAAACCCGACACCAACAGCGCCAAGACCGCGATAGATCCAATTGCGCTGGCGTCAAAGCGGTCGATCATATTTCCAGAGGGTGCCAGTATCGCTGACGGGGATTTGGCAAACACGCGGTCATCAAAGCTGTCCGGCGACCGCGATGTGACGGCCGCAGCGCCCGCGCGTTTGGGCAGGGCTTTGGCTGACATGCCGTGGGCAGTGGCAAACCCACTTTCAGCGCAGAACTGGTGGAACACTTGGTCCTGATCTAGGCCCAGATAACGGGCATAAGAGCGTACAAAACCTGCAATAAAACCGGGTGTTTCGAATGCATCGGGGTCACAATTTTCAATGGCTGCGATGTAGTTTGCGTTGATTTTCAGTTCGCGCTGCACATCAAGCAACGATTTGCCCAAGGTCGCGCGTTCTCCGCGCAGCATGTCGCCAAGTTTCAGTTCGAAATCATCGAACCCTTTGGGTTTACCTGTCTCGGTCTGACCCGCTTCGGTCAGATTTTTTCGTGCCATACCTCAATTTCCCCAGTGCGCGTACCCAATTGGGCCCCACTTTCGAATCGGCCCTTACCCTAAGATGGTTTTAACACATATTTAGGATAGTTGCACTGGATTCGCAACTAGGCGCTGAGTTCGGCACGATTTAGCGCACAATGGGACCATAATTGGTCCATGCCGCGGATTAACGTGTCCATTTCCTTGGGTCCGTGCACAGGCGATGGCGTAAACCGCAGACGTTCTGTGCCGCGTGGAACAGTTGGGAAATTGATAGGCTGAACATAGATACCGAATTGTTCCAACAGCATGTCAGACAGTTTCTTGGTATGCACTGGGTCGCCCACGATCACAGGGACGATATGGCTGCCATGATCAATGATTGGCAAACCCATCGCTTTCAAACGGGTTTTCAGGATTTTTGCCTGTGTTTGATGTTTATCACGCAATTCCTGATCGGTTTTCAAATGCGCAACCGATGCGGCTGCGGCTGCGGCAACAGCGGGGGGCAGGGAAGTGGTGAAAATGAACCCCGGTGCGTAGGACCGCACCGCGTCACACATTTTTGCGCTTGCCGCGATATAGCCGCCCATCACGCCATAGGCCTTGGCCAAGGTGCCGTTGATAATATCGATGCGATCCATCAGCCCGTCACGTTCGGCCACACCCGCACCGCGGGGGCCATACATGCCAACGGCGTGCACTTCGTCGATATAGGTCAGCGCACCAAATTCGTCCGCCAGATCACAGATTTCCTTGATCGGGCCAAAATCGCCGTCCATGGAATAAACTGATTCAAACGCGATCACCTTGGGTGCGGCGGGATCGTCTGCGGCCAGTAATTCGCGCAAATGGGCCACGTCGTTATGTTTGAAAATGCGTTTTGCGCCACCATTGCGACGCACACCTTCGATCATTGAGGCATGGTTGAGTGCATCGGAATAAATGATCAGACCGGGGAACAGTTTGGGCAATGTCGACAGGGTCGCGTCATTGGCGATATAGGCCGATGTAAACAGTAACGCGGCCTCTTTGCCGTGCAGGTCCGCCAATTCCCATTCTAGGCGTTTGTGATAAACGGTTGTCCCCGAAATGTTGCGCGTGCCACCGGATCCTGCGCCAGTTGCATCGATGGCTTCGTGCATGGCGGCCAGTACGACAGGGTGTTGACCCATGCCCAGATAGTCGTTGCCGCACCAAACCGTGATGGGTTGCTGCGTTCCATCGGGTTTATTCCAAACGGCATGGGGAAAGTTGCCCTTTTCGCGTTCAATATCGATAAAGGTCCGGTAACGACCCTCTTGATGAAGACGGTTTAAAGCCTGATCAAGATGTGCGTTATAATCCATCTGGTCTTTCCTTTTGCTTGCCATGGCGGCGCGGTTTTGCATGCAGTTGCATGCCTGTGCTTGCCCTAACATATTCAAAAAAGTTTATAGGTCAAACTTTTCTTTCATTTTTCTTTCGTCGCAGGCGTAACGAGCGGCTGGACAGTCACTCTATCAATGTTACCTTGACGCAAAACTAGATAGCAGGAGAATCGCATGTCGCTAACCCCAGTTTTGGCGCGTATTGACGCAGATTTGGAAAAATCCACGCAAAGATTGCTAGATTTGTTGCGTATACGCTCCATTTCTACGGATCCGGATTATCAAAATGACTGCGATCAGGCGGCGGATTGGTTGGTGCGCGATCTGAAATCATTCGGCGTGGATGCGCGCAAATGTCCCACACCGGGCCATCCGATGGTGATCGGTCATATGGATGGGCCCGCGGATGCGCCGCATATTTTGTTTTACGGACATTATGATGTGCAACCCGTGGATCCGATTGATCTGTGGGATCGCGACCCATTTGACCCTGTTGTGGAAAACACCCCCAAGGGTCGCGTTATTCGTGGCCGTGGATCATCCGATGACAAAGGCCAGTTGATGACATTCGTCGAGGCCTGCCGCGCATGGGTCAGCGAACATGGTGCGCTGCCGTGCAAGGTGACATTTTTCTTTGAAGGGGAAGAAGAAAGCGGATCGCCCAGTTTGGTGCCATTCATGCAAGAAAACCGCGATGAATTGATGTCAGATGTTGTGTTGATTTGCGATACGGGCCTGTTTCAATCTAAAACGCCGGCAATTGTGACAATGCTGCGCGGGTTACTTGGCGAAGAAATCATTTTGACAGGCCCAGACAAGGATTTGCATTCGGGCATGTATGGCGGCGCTGCGATCAACCCCATCCGTGTATTGTCCAAGGTTTTGGCCGGTTTACATGATGATCAGGGCCGCGTGACGGTGCCCAATTTCTATGATGGCGTTCCAGAGTTGGCGGATGACATTGCCCAGCAGTGGCATGATTTACAGTTTGATCATGGCCGTTTTCTGGGCGATGTTGATCTGTCCCATCCCGCTGGCGAAACAGATCGCACCCCATTGGAAATGATCTGGTCGCGTCCGACCTGTGAAATAAACGGGATTAATGCGGGATACACAGGCGAGGGGTTCAAAACCGTATTGCCATCGCGGGCCAGTGCCAAAATCAGTTTCCGTCTGGTGGGCACTCAAGACCCATTGGAAATCCGCCAAAATTTCCGCGCCTATGTCAAATCTATGTTGCCCCCTGATGTCCAAGTGGCGTTCAAGGAACATGGCGCATCCAAGGCATCGCAAATGGCCACCGACAGCGCTGAATTTGAACAGGCACGGTTGGCATTGTCTGATGAATGGCCTGACGCGGCGGCCTTTGTTGGCTGTGGCGGATCCATTCCGATTGCGGGCCATTTCCAACGTATTACTGGGGTCAGCCCGATGTTGATCGGCTTTGCCAAGGATGATGATGCCATCCACAGCCCCAATGAAAAATACGATCTGGACAGTTTCCACAAAGGCATCCGCAGCTGGGCGCGCATTTTGGATGCCGTGTCAGGCGCATCCCCAACGCAAGCGTGATCCATGTTTGACGGGTTTGAACATGCCAGCCATGCGCGCGATGGGGTCAATATACGATACCTGCGCGCACAGGCTGGGAAACCGGCGATTTTGTTTTTGCACGGGTTTCCGCAAACCCACGCCATGTGGGCCAAAATCGCCCCGCAGTTTCTGGGCGATTATGATGTGATTTGCCCTGATCTGCGTGGTTATGGCGCATCGGATAAACCCCGCGACGTGGCGCAATATTCCTTTGCGGAAATGGCGCGTGATCAAATCGCATTGATGCAATCACTGGGCTATGACCGCTATCATGTGGTGGGCCATGATCGGGGCGCGCGCGTGGCGCATCGATTGGCATTGTTGGCGCCGGATGCTGTGGCCACGGTCACCTTGATGGATATTGTGCCCACGCATTTATTGCTGGATACCCTGACGAAAGAGGTGGCGCAGGCCTATTATCATTGGTTTTTTCTGGCCCAGCCCGAACCCGTGCCTGAAAATATGATCGCCGCCGATCCCATTGCGTATTTCAACAGTTGCCTGATGGGATGGGGGCAGGCGGGGGATGCGGGGTTTGATCCGCAGCAACTGGCCGCCTATCGCGCGGCCTGGCAGGATCGTGAGACCATTCGCGGCATGTGCAATGATTACCGTGCTGCCTTGGCCTATGATTTTGACGATGATGCAGCCGATTTGGGGCGGCGGTTGGATATGCCGGCCTGTATCATGTGGGGGCGCGATGGCATCATGGGGCAGCGGTTTGATGTGCCGTCAACTTGGGCCGATCGGTTTGCCGACATCACAGCAGTTGATATGCCCGGCGGACATTTTTTCCCCGATCATGTGCCAGATTTGATCACCAGCAAGCTGCGCCAATTTTTACGCGCTTAGGCGCCGATGCACCCATGACACTGCCCAACACAGCCCATAAAACACCAAGGCTGTGGCAATTGTTGTGCCGTAAAATCCGGCACGTCCCGCCAGTTCCATATCATTTAAGAATGGATAGGGCAGGCCCGATGTTACCTTGCCCACGGGCGCGGTATTGATGGGGCGCAACACCGCTTCGCACCAGACAACATAGGCCGCACAAAACGCGACCGTATAGATCAACCCGCGCAAAACCTGACGGGCAAAGGCGCGCGATAAAAACAGCGCATCAAAGACCAACAGCAATGGCCCAAGCAAGTGTAAATAATATTCCTGATACCACACCGGTGTCCCGTCACCATTGACCAGTTTGGGATCAATGAAAAATAACCGCCAGTACAAAAACATCACCATGATATTCAAAACGGCACTGGCAGAAATCAACGCAGCAGGGCCATCGGGCGCACCACTGCGGCGGACCCGCCACAGCAGCCAATGCACCGCCACGGCGGCACACAGGCCCCAAATCGTCAGGTACCGAAACTGTAGGCCAAATTGATCAAAATCCTGCCGCGTGAATTGGTAAAACCAAAACCCAAGTGCCAAAATAAAGGCCGCCATTGAAAATTGGGTTTTGGTCATGGTCCTTATCCTCGTTTGTCTGACACCAGTTCGCGCATCGCGTCTAGCGGAACATAGCCACGAACCAATTCATCTTGCAAGACGAACGTTGGGGTACCTGTGATTTGCAGGCGTTGGGCCAGCGCGCGCGTGGTGGCGATTTCCATCAACACATCATCGCTGTTCATCCGTTCCAAAATTTCGCCGGCATCATGGCCCAGGCTGGTTGCCAAACGGATCAGCGTGGGCTCATTTGGTTCGCCGTTCAGTGCGATCAATGCGTCATGCGTTTTTTTGTAGGCGACAGCGCCATGCAGTTGTTTGATCGCAATGGCAAATTGCGATGACGCCATGGATGCGTCACCCAAGATTGGAAATTCCTTGACGATCAATCGGATGTTGCCATCGCTTGCAATCAATTCTTCGACATCATCATAGGCTTTTCGACAATAACCGCAGCGGTAATCCATGAATTCCACCAAGGTTATGTCGCCATCTGGGTTGCCGCCGACGTAGGAAAATCCGTCTTCGAAAATATCCTGTGCATTGACAGTGACCAAGTCGAAATCTGCGCGTGCCTCGGCCTGTGCTTCGCGCTCGCGCAGAATGCTGACGGCCTCCATGATCAATTCGGGATTTTCCAAAATATAGGATCGCACCGCTTTGCCGAATGCCTGTTGCTCTGCGGCTGTCATATTTGACAGGTCTGTTGCGCGCAGCGGTGTTGTGGCCAAGGCCAGCGCGGTACATGCGGCCAATGTCAAAGTACGTTTCATTGTTTATCCTTTATGCTCGGACCCGTTTGGGCCGTTTTGGTGTGTTCGTGTTACTTGAAACTTTGAATGTCTTGCGCCCGCTGCCAAGAGGGTGCGCCGCGTGGCAATTGACCCGCGGCCCGTGTTGCGTGCAATTTGGCATCCTCTAGCTTGCCTTGCAAGGCATAGCGTTCCGCTGTGACCAAAGAGGCCATGGGCAAATTTTTCGTCTTGGCATAGGCCTGTGCCAGATCGCGCAGCAAGCTGGCGTTTCGAAAATCGCGATCGCGTGCTTTGGACAGTGTTTTGACCGCAGATTTATATTGCCCCGCTGCCAGCTGCGCGCGGCCCATTCCGGCCAAGATGATAGGATCGTTTGGCGCATATTTAACGGCCTTGGCATACATCGCGCTGGCGGCTGAAAATTGACGGTCGCGCATCAATAATTCTGCCCTAAGGTCCAATAAAAACGGATCATTCGCGCGCAGTTGCAAGGCGCGATCAAGTTGGACCATCGCACCATCAATATCACCCTGCCGCGACAGGGCAACAGCGCGGCGCATGTATTCAATGTCTTTGGACACGCTGTCGCCCGCACGGCGCAATGACCATTGGGGGGACCGCAAGAATGCCGATAATTTCCCAATCGCACGCCCATGCCAATAGCGGGCATCATTGCCCGTTTGCTGTTTGGGATATGCTTGCGATTGTGCCTCTACGTTTCGGGCGCGATCACGCGAAATCGGGTGTGATCTGACATAGGGGTCCTGACGGCCGCGGGTTAGGTTTTCTTGGCCCACAAAAATATCCAACATTTCTTTCATGCCGCGTGGATCGACACCGGCACGGACCATATAACCCAGTGCTGTACTATCGGCTGAACTTTCTTCGGCACGGGTGTGGGCCAAAAATCCGCGCTTTGCGGCCGAATTGATTCCGATTGCAAATCCGGTGGCGGCTTCGCCTTGGCCGGTGGCCGCGGCGGCTGCGATTGCCAATGCGGTACCAAAGGCCGCAGCCGACCGTGCTGTTTGCATGTTTTGAATGCGTCGTGCGAAATGGCCATTTGCGATATGCGCGGCCTCATGGGCGATGACGGCTTGGACCTGTTCGGGCGATTGGGTGCGCAGCAACAGCCCCGCATGTATAAAAATATGCCGGCTATCAAGAACAAAGGCATTCAGCGACATATCATTGACCACCAAAATCCGCATCTGTTGTGATGACAGCCCCGCCGCCGTTAAAATCGGTTTGGCCAAACGCGTCAAAGCGTGTTCAATGTCGGCATCGCGCAGCAGCCCGATCGCATGTGCAGGCAGCGCAGATATACCGCCAAATACGATGACGCATAACACGCGCAGAAAATATTTCATTGACCTAACCCTATATTCGTTGCCAAAAGCACACCTATGCCCACATTGGAGTGATGACATGAAAAACTCAACCCGGGGAACCGTAGATCCCTTTATTGTGATGGATGTTATGGAATCGGCACGTCAGGCCGAGGCCGATGGCCGACATATTATTCACATGGAGGTGGGTCAGCCCAGCACGGCCGCGCCGGTTAAGGCATTGAAATCAGTGGAAACTGCGCTGGGTGATGATGCTATGGGCTACACCGTTGCACTGGGCTTGCCCGAACTTCGGCGTAAAATCGCCGACCTGTATGGGACGTGGTATAATCTGGATCTGGACCCAAACCGCATTGTGATCACACCCGGATCGTCGGGCGCGTTTATTTTGGCATTCACATCTTTGTTCGACAGCGGTCAGCGCGTTGGGATCGGGGCGCCGGGGTATCCCAGTTATCGCCAAATTTTGCGCGCCTTGGATCTGGTGCCGGTCGATATTGAAACGACACTGGCACATCGGTATCAACCCGCGCCAAGCGATGTGGCTGCGCATGATTTGGCAGGGTTATTGGTGGCCTCGCCTGCGAATCCAACGGGTACAATGTTGGGTCGTGATGCTTTGGGGGCTTTGATTGATGCGACACAGGCCCATGGGGCATCCTTTGTCAGTGATGAAATCTATCACGGTATTGAATATGATGCCAAAGCGGTCACAGCCTTGGAATTGTCGGATGATGTCTATGTGATCAATTCGTTTTCAAAATATTTTTCTATGACAGGCTGGCGCGTGGGCTGGATGGTGGTTCCGCCCGATCATGTGCGTCGCGTCGAACGCTTGGTGCAAAATATGTTTATCTGTTCGCCCCATGTATCCCAAGTCGCCGCGCTAGCTGCGTTAGAGGCGGGTGATGAATTGGATGAAAACCTAGCCGTCTATCACCGCAACCGCGATTTGATGATGCAAGGATTGCCAAAGGCCGGATTTCGCAAAATTGCGCCACCGGATGGGGCATTTTATGTCTATGCGGATGTGGCCGAGTTTACGCAAAATTCATTGGAATTTGCCCGTGATATTTTGGATACTGTTGGCGTTGCTGTCACACCGGGGTTGGATTTTGATCCCAAGCGGGGGGCCACAACCTTGCGGTTTTCATATGCGCGCCAAACCGCTGATATCCAAGAAGGATTAGAGCGTTTGCAAACCTTTATGCGTCAAAGGGGGCATATTGAGTGATGTCATTTTCGCGGTGGATCTTGGTTTGGATGATGTCACTTTGGATGGGGCTGGTGCAGGCTGTGCCCCCGGCTGTGGCCCAAGATCAGCTGGGCGCCGTTGCGCGGATTGATCCGGTCCGATCATTGGCCCAAGATGCGCGTGACGCGGGTATCACGGTGCAGCTATACCTAAGCCAAGGTGTGCCATATCGCGTCTATCTGTTGGATGAACCCAGGCGGTTGATTTTGGAATTTAACCGGTTGGATTTTTCCGGATTTACTGTTGGGAATTTTGATCAATCTGACGGCATCACTGGCGTGCGCTATGGCCAGTTGCAGGATGGTTGGTCGCGTATGGTGTTTGATTTGGCCCAACCATTGCGGGTTGCACAATCAGGGCTGGCAATTGCTGCGGGCGATCAAACGGGTTTGTTGACATTGGAATTGACAGCAACGACGGCGGCAGAATTTGCCAGCGTTGCAGGCCCGCCAAATCGCCAAGTCGTGGCAGGGTTGCCACCTGCTTCGATCACGCGCAAAACCCGTGATCGCAATGCGCCATTTGTGGTTGCCATTGATCCAGGACATGGCGGCATAGATCCGGGCGCACAGGTCGGTGACGCAGCCGAGGCTGATTTGATGCTGTCCTTGGGGCGCATGTTGCGCGACGCATTGCGCCGAAATGACAATGTGCGCGTGGTCATGACCCGCGATCAGGATGTGTTTGTGCCACTAGAACAGCGCATCGAAATCGCCCATGCCGAGGCGGCGGATGTTTTCATATCGCTGCATGCGGATATCGTGACCGAAGGGCAGGCCAGTGGCGCAACGGTCTATACTCTGTCCGAACAGGCGACAGATACGGCATCGGCAAAACTGGCCGCGCGCCATGACCGAACAGAAATTTTGGCTGGCGTCGATCTAAGTGGCGCCGATGACGAAGTGACCGGTATTTTGATGGAGCTGGCACGCCAAGAAACCCAACCGCGTTCGATTGCCTTGGCCAAGGTGCTTGTGCGTGAATTTGATCGATCCCTAGATCACGTGAATGGGCGTCCGCATCGCGGGGCTGATTTTTCGGTGCTTAAGGCGGCCGATATTCCGTCTGTCTTGGTCGAGGCTGGTTTTATGTCGTCGCCTAAAGATCTGAAAAACCTTAAAAATACCGAATGGCGCCAGTCATTTGCAGATGCGATTATGCGGGCGGTGCTGGAATGGAAAGACCAAGACGCGGCGGCGGCAACGCTGCGCCGTCAATGATTAAACCCCGCGATCTGACACAGGTTTTCGGCAAATTTCAGCACAAGCCTTTTGACCTTGGGCATTGGGGCGCTTATAACACACAGACATCGTGATCAGGGGGTCGGCGTGTTTCGCTTTATACTAAGCTTTTTCGGGGCTATCTTCACCGCCCTTACTTTGGGGATCATCGCCTTTGCTCTGTCGCTGGGCGCGGTGTTTTGGATTTATGGGCGCGATCTGCCCAGTCATGCGTCCTTGGCCCAATATCACCCGCCGACGATCAGCCGGATTTATTCATCCCAAGGGCGTTTGATTGACGAATTTGCCAAAGAACGCCGCCTGTTTACACCCGCCGAAGAAATTCCCGTGCTGATCAAGCAGGCGTTTATTTCGGCTGAGGATAAAAATTTCTATAACCATCCCGGTTATGATCTGCGCGGGATTGCATCCGCGGCTGTCGACGCTGCGCGATCACGCGGGTCAAACCTGCGCGGGGCGTCAACGATCACGCAACAGGTGATGAAAAATTTCCTGCTGGATGGATCGCGGCGTATTGAACGTAAAATCAAAGAAATCATCCTAGCCACGCGCATTGAACAAACGCTGACCAAAGAAAAGATCCTTGAACTGTATTTGAACGAAATTTTTCTGGGTCAAAATTCGTATGGTGTGACGGCAGCGGCGCAGACCTATTTCAACAAAACATTGGCGGAATTGGCCCCGCATGAGGCTGCGTTTTTGGCGTCCTTGCCCAAGGCACCGTCCGATTATCACCCCGTGCGCCGCAAAGATCGCCTGCTGCAACGGCGCAATTATGTGCTGCGCGAAATGCTGCAAAATGGCTATCTAGATCAGGCCACCTATGAAACTGAACGCGCCCAGCCGCTGCGGTCGGTGCAAAATGGCGATTTCGACAGTTTCCGCGCCGTATTGCCGCCGCGCGATTATTTTACGGATGAAATTCGCCGCCAGCTGACCCGCACCTTTGGAGAAGATGAATTTTTCACCGCAGGGATGAGCGTGCGTGCGACCATCGACCCCGAAATGCAAAAAGTCGCGGCGACAGCATTGCAGCGGGCATTGGAAAAATACGACCGCAACCAAGGTGTGTGGCGCGGCACGGGCTTGCGCATTGATTTGACCCAGTTGGACGCCAAAACCACATGGCGCGATGCGCTAAACGATCTGCGGGTATCGCGGACGATTTATTTGGATAACCAATGGTATCCGGCCGTTGTTTTGGGATTCGAAGGGGGTAAAGCCCGCATCGGTATTGATGGGGTTGATGATGATCCCGAGGGGCATTGGATTACCGAACGTGATGTGACATGGGCGCGCAAATTGCGCGACGATGGCGAATTGGGCCCACAGGCCAAACGCGCGCAGGATTTGTTGGATTTGGGCGATGTCGTTTATGTTCGCGCCATCACCAAAGACGAAGACGGCAGTTTTATTCGCTGGTCGTTGCGCCAAACCAGCGACGTGCAGGGCGCCTTTATGGCGATGGACGTCAATTCGGGCCGTGTGATCGCGATGCAAGGTGGATTTGATTACCAAACATCTGTGTTCAACCGCGCCACACAGGCTGACCGCCAACCGGGATCCAGTTTCAAACCTTTTGTCTATGCCTCGGCCCTAGATAGTGGATATTCCCCCGCGACGATTGTGATTGACGCACCGATCGAGGTTGACACCCCCCAAGGTCTGTGGCGCCCCAAAAACGCGTCAAACCAGTTTTATGGCCCAACGCCCCTGCGCACAGGCATCGAACGGTCGCGAAATTTGATGACCATCCGTTTGGCACAGGTTGTGGGCATGGATACCATTGCTGATTATGCCGAAAAATTTGGCGTGTATTCCAATATGGGCCGGTTTTTGGCCAATTCATTGGGGTCTGAGGAAACCACATTATTCAAAATGGTGGCGGCCTATGCGATGTTTGCCAATGGGGGCGAACGGGTGGAACCCACTTTGGTGGACCGGATACAGGATCGGTTTGGCAAAACCGTGTACCGCCACGATCAACGCCGCTGTTTGAATTGTGATTTGGAACGGTTATCAGATGGCAAAGGCCCCTATATCGTGTCAAACCGCGAACGCGTGATGGATGCGATTACGGCCTATCAGTTGACATCCATGATGAAGGGCGTTGTCGATCGCGGCACGGCCGCATCCTATGTCAATCTGCCTGTGCCTGCAGCAGGCAAAACAGGAACCACCAATGATGCCAAGGACGCGTGGTTTGTTGGCTTTACGTCGAACATCGTGGCTGGGTGTTACATCGGCTATGATATTCCGCGTCCCATGGGGCGGGGTACATCAGGCGGCGGCATGTGCGGTCCTGTGTTCAATGAATTTATGCTGGCAGCGGTCGAAAAATTCGGCGGCGGTCCGTTTCGTGTGCCCGAAGGCGGCGTTTTCATCAACATCGACCGCAGCACGGGCGCGCGGCTAAGTGATGATGCGCAGGGCGATTATGTGGTCGCCGAATATTTCCGAGAAGGCGAAGAGCCCGTGTTTGGCGTGACATTCGATGGTGGCTTTGCCATGGGCGGCAATTTTGAGATCATCCGCCTAGATGGGTCAGACACAAAAACGGTGACCACCTCAACGGGCAATCAGGTCAAAATCGGTCCCAAGGCCACGCTTGGTACGCTTAGCTCAGGCGGGCTATATTAACGCATTGCGAACCTATAAATCTGTTCTTGGTCCATCTTGCCACATGTGTCGGGCTGGGATAATGAGGGCGCAAGAGTGATAAATCAAATACTGACGAACAAGGTGAAACATGCGCGCAGATATTCAAAATATGGTTTCTGAAATCAACAAATCCTTGGATTTGTTGCGCCAGCGCATGGGGTGGGAAACGGTCCATCATCGCCTAGAAGAATTCAACGCCCGCGTCGAAGATCCCGATCTGTGGAACGATCCTGAGAATGCGCAGAAATTGATGCGCGAACGTCAGGCTTTGGTTGATTCTGTGTCCAATCACGACAGCATGCAGCAGGATTTGAACGATAACATCGAATTGATGGAATTGGGCGAAATGGAGGACGATCAAGAGGTCGTCGAAGATGCCGAAAACGCCATTCGCGCCTTGGTCAAAAAAGCCGCCGCCAAAGAGCTTGAGGCCTTGTTGAACGGCGAAGCGGATGCCAATGATACCTTTCTTGAGGTCCATTCAGGCGCAGGCGGCACCGAAAGCTGCGATTGGGCATCTATGCTGGCACGCATGTATGTGCGGTGGGCGGAAAAATCGGGCTATACCGTTGAAATGCAATCCGAAACCCCAGGAGAAGAGGCCGGAATCAAGTCCGTGACCTATAAAATCACGGGGCACAATGCCTATGGCTGGTTAAAATCCGAAAGCGGCGTGCATCGCTTGGTGCGGATTTCACCCTTTGACAGTGCTGCAAAACGGCATACGTCGTTTTGTTCGGTCTGGGTCTATCCTGTTGTGGATGACAACATTGATATTCAGGTCAATCCAGCGGACATTCGTATTGATACATTCCGATCCTCGGGCGCGGGTGGACAGCACGTCAATACAACAGATTCGGCCGTGCGGATTACACACAATCCAACAGGGATCGTTGTGACCAGTTCCGAAAAATCGCAACACCAAAACCGTGATATCGCGATGAAGGCGTTGAAATCGCGCCTGTATCAGATGGAATTGGATCGCCGCAATGCCGCCATCAATGAGGCGCATGAAAACAAAGGCGACGCAGGCTGGGGCAACCAAATCCGGTCTTATGTCTTGCAGCCCTATCAAATGGTCAAAGACCTGCGCACAGGGCATGAAACATCCGATACCAAGGGTGTTTTGGATGGCGATCTAGATGCCTTTATGGCGGCGACTTTGGCGATGGATGTATCTGGCAAATCGCGTGCGGATGCGAACAGCATAGATTGATCATCCAACGGTCATAACCACTGTACCAACGCAGGATCCGGCCCACGATCCAATCAAAATTCATAAGTCATTTTGATAATTTATAGCCCATTACTAATCAGATGGGTGTTTTGTCCGTTAAGCTATTCGACGATTATCGCGGACAAAGGACACCATAGAATGCACAGCATCATAGGTTTTATACAAGCCAGACGGTTGGTCACGGTTTTAGGATTGGCATTGTCTGTGCCAGTCTTGCTGGCACTGGCGCTTGTCGGGGCACAAATTTGGCAGCAAAACACGAAATACACTAAAATCATCGAAGTCAATGATGTGGTCCAATTCAGCAGGATTGGCATGGATTTGGTCGATGCACTTAGCCGCGAACGCACGGCTGCGCTGCCCTTTGTTGCCACACGTGGCAAAGATGGCCTTGAGGCGTACCAAGCCAGTATTGTGGTCACTGACCAAGTTATTGAGAAAATCTTGGTCGACATTCAAAACCTGCGTGCAATCGAAATAAACGATACAATCACCCAAGATTTGGACCTGATTGTGGAGGCTTTGGCAAATATTGCAACATTGCGTCAAGACACCCAAGTCATAACCTATTCGGCGTTTGACGTGATTGAACTTTATAGTGCCATCAATCAAATCGTGATTGATTTCGTCGAAGACGCCGTGGCATTTTCCGATCACGCCGAGGTGTCGCATAGTTTGGTGACCTCGGTGTATTTATTGAACGCGACAGAATATTTCGCGATGGAACATGCCTTGGGCGCAGGGGCGTTTCAGGTGGGGCGTTGGGACAAAACCAACATTGCACAGCTGGGTGATATCACCAAACGCCAAGCTGTGTTTTTCAAGAAATTTGAACGCTCTGCGCCGCCGGAACAGGCTGAAATGTATCAAACAATGGTCAGCAGCGAACCCTATCAATCCATGTTGGAATTGCGCGACATTGTTGTTGCGTGGGGTCAATTTGGTAATTTCCAAGGTTACGATCAGGCGCAGTTTATTGAAATTTACAACATGGTCCACGGCGATCTGCGCAGCCTGGGAACCAAGGCGCTGGACGATGTGTTGGTCATAATCGACGACAAAATCGCCAGAATCTGGGGCGACTACATGACCATTTTGTGGGGTGCATTGGCGGCGGTAATTGCCACGATTGCGATTGCGGGGCTTTTGGTATTGGTGCTGCGGGCGCAGGTCGCGCGTTTGGTTGATGCGGCCAAAGAAATGGCGGGCGGTAATTTGGATATTACTTTGCCACGGGCGCATAAAAACGAATTGGGCGCTTTGATTATTGCTTTGGCTGTCTTTCGTGATGAAACCCGCAAAGCGCAAAAATTCGAAGACGAATCCCGCGCGAAAGCACTGCAAGAAGCATCTGAGGCGTCCCAGCAGGCCAAAGAAAAATTGGAGCAATCACGCTATGTCGCGTCAGAACTGGAACGCGCGGCAACGGCGATTGAACAACTGTCGCATTCGGTCAATGTGGCCGCAGAAATGGCAGATCAGGCACGCACCAAAAGCACGTCGATCAAGGATAAATCAGATCGCGGTACGCAAACTGTTAAAACGGCAATTGCTGCAATGGGCGACATTCGCAACAGTTCTAATGAAATCTCGAACATTACAAAATTGATCGATGAAATTTCATTCCAAACGAACCTTTTGGCGTTGAATGCGCGGGTCGAGGCGGCACGCGCAGGCGCTGCGGGGCGTGGGTTTGCGGTGGTCGCCGCCGAGGTTCAGCAATTGGCGGCGCGCTCGGCCAAGGCGGCCAGTGATATTTCCGAACTGATCGTACAAAGCACAAAGCAAGTGCAATATGGTTCAGAAGTTGTGAACAAATCCGGCGAAGCTTTGGATGATATCGCCGATGGTATTTTTGAAGTGGCCGAGGTCATTCAAAATGTATCTGCCACGGTTCGCGAACAATCGACCGCGATTGGCGAAATCAACAAAACCACAGCCGCAATTGATGATACGCTGAAAACCATATTGTCCGACGCAGCCTAAGCGGCCCTTGGGCCCAGTTTTGGGTCCATCGCCTACATATTCACCCGTCCATTCGTTTTTGGGCGGGTGTTTTTTTGGCACTTTTTTATTGGCATTGCGGAAAAAAATATAGATAACTTGCCAAACGCGCCACACGCACGACAGGGGCCAAAGGCGTTATAGGGGCCGAAATCACGACAGGGGAACATAATGGATATCCTGGATTTAGATGCAGTGGATTTGGTCGCACTTATCCGCCAAGGCAAAGTCAGCGCGGTTGAGGTCATGCAACAAACGCTGTCCCGCGTGGCTGCCGTAAACCCCAAACATACTGCGATTGTGTCGATGGCCGACACTGATACCATTTTGCATGCGGCACGCGCCCAAGATGCACAGGCCGATAAATCAGGTGCGTTATTCGGTTTGCCATTGGCCGTCAAAGATCTGTCAAATGCCCAAGGCTTTCCCACATCTATGGGATCAGCTGCCTTTCCAATGAAACCCGCCGACCAGGACGACCTGTTTGTTGCCCGCATGCGCGCGGCGGGGGCCAATATTTTTGGCAAAACAAATACGCCTGAATTTGGCTTGGGCAGTCATACGTTCAACCCTGTCCACGGCACCACGTCCAACGCCTATGATACCACACGTTCGGCGGGGGGATCATCGGGCGGGGCTGCGGTGGCATTGGCCACACGGATGGTGGCGATTGCGGATGGGTCGGATATGATGGGATCGCTGCGCAATCCGGCAGGGTGGAACAACGTCTATGGCATGCGCCCTACATGGGGTTTGGTGCCCAGTGAACCCTTGGGCGATACATTTGGTCAACAGTTGGCGACCAATGGCCCAATGGCGCGCAGCCCGCGTGATTTGGCCCTGTTGCTGGGGGTCCAATCGGGGCCAGATCCGCGCCAGCCCCATGGCCGTACGGCCCAAGATTTTCTGACCGATATGCAAAGCCACAGCCTAAGCGGTGCGCGCATCGGGTATTTGGGATCATGGGAATTGCCCACGGAACCCGGGATTATGGAAATAACCCAAGACGCGGTGCAGAATTTGGAAAATTTGGGGGCACGCGTTGATGTCGTAGATGCGCCCTTTGATATGGATGCGTTGTGGCAGGCTTGGACCACATTGCGCCACTGGGCCGTTTGTGCGGGGTTGTTTGCCCTCTATGACAATCCCAAAACACGCGATTTGTTAAAGCCCGCTGCCGTGTGGGAAATTGAAAACGGTTTGAAATTATCCGTCATCGACATTCATCGTGCATCGGTGATCCGCAGCCAATGGTACATGCGCGCGGCCGCGTTGTTTGACACATATGATGCAGTGATACTGCCATCTGCACAGACATGGCCCTTTGACAAAACATGGGTGCATCCGACTGACATTAATGGAGTAGCGATGGACACCTATCATCGCTGGATGCAGGTTGTGATCCCAGCTGGTTTGATCGGTTTGCCGGTCGTGAACCTGCCGATTGGGTTTGGCGAAACTGGCCTGCCTGCGGGGATGCAGTTGATTGGGGCCAAGGGATCTGATGCGCGCCTGTTGGGCTATGCACAGGATTGGCATGTGGCACACCCCTATACCCAGACCGCGCCCGCCATCTGATCGGGGCGTGGCCAGGGGCTTGATTTGTGATAGCGCTTGCGTCACTGTGGTGTGAAAAACCACGGGAATTTTTATAGTATGCCATATTCTGACCGGCCATTAGGTGTGCCAACGATAGGTCGCATCGACTTTGCTTTGATACAACATGCCTGTCGACTGGCCTGGAACGATTTACGCACGGCCCCGCGCTTTGGCCTGTTTTTTGCGGGTGTATATGTCGCATTGGGGTGGGGGATGTTGTATCTGGCCTATGCCACGGGACAGACGTATTGGGCGGTGTTGGTGGTGTCAGGGTTTCCCATTATCGGGCCATTTGCTGCCGTCGGATTGTACGAAGTGTCGCGTCGCTTGGACATGGGGCTGCCGCTGAACTGGGCGGATATTTTGACCGTCATTGCCCATCAACGCAAACGCCAGCTGCCGTCGATTAGCGCGGTCATTATCGTGATACTGCTGTTTTGGTTTTTTCTGGGTCATATGATATTTGCGCTGTTTATGGGGTTGTCTGTGATGACCAACATTTCCAGTTCAATCGATGTGTTTTTGACCCCAAATGGGTTGATGATGCTGGGCTTTGGCACCGTGATTGGGGCTGCGTTTTCACTGCTGGTTTACATGATTACGGTTATTTCCCTGCCACTATTGTTGGACCGCGAGGTGGATTTTGTCACCGCGATGATCACATCGTTTCAGGTGGTGCAAAATAATTTCATCACCATGATCGTATGGGCCGCGATTATTGCGCTGGTGTCTTTCATAGCGATGTTGCCCGGGTTTTTAGGGCTGTTTTTGGTGCTGCCGTGGGTTGGACATGCGTCGTGGCATATTTATCGTTTGGCGCGTGATCGGGCAAATTAACATGATCTGCCATTGCATGCATGTGTCCGCTTAGGTATCTGAACACAAAATACACACGACAGGAGATTTCTGATGGCACGAGCCTTTATTTGCCCCGGTCAGGGGGCACAAACCATTGGAATGGGGCGTGACCTAGCGGATGCCTATCCCGCAGCACGCGCTGTATTCCAAGAGGTCGACGATGCGCTTGGCGAAGCGTTAAGTGACATGATCTGGAACGGTGACATCGAAACACTGACCCTGACGCAAAATGCGCAGCCGGCCTTGATGGCCACATCCATGGCGGCGTTTCGTGCGCTGGAATCTGAGGGCGTCGATATTTCTGCGGCCGCGTTTGTTGCGGGTCATAGCTTGGGCGAATATTCCGCACTGGCACTGGCCGGTGCCATCAGCGTTGCAGATGCGGCACGTTTGTTGCGGTTGCGCGGGCAGGCGATGCAGGCGGCCGTTCCAGTGGGACAGGGGGCCATGGCTGCGATCTTGGGATTGGATTTTACAACCGTGACCCAAGTGGCCGATGCCGCCGCCCAAGGCGAGGTGTGCCAAGCTGCCAACGATAACGACCCGTCCCAAGTGGTTGTGTCGGGATCCAAAGCGGCCGTTGAACGTGCCGTAGCCATTGCCAAAGAAACCGGTGCGAAACGGGCGTTGATCCTGCCCGTGTCTGCCCCGTTCCATTGCGCCCTGATGGCGCCTGCCGCGGAAAAAATGGCCCAAGCTTTGGATGATGTGAATATCAACGAACCTGCTGTGCCGGTCGTGTCCAATGTCCGCGCCGAGGCGGTCAGCGAACCAATGTTGATCCGCAACCTGTTGGTCGAACAGGTCACCGGTGCTGTACGCTGGCGCGAATCTGTTCAGTGGATGGCCGAACAGGGCGTCACCGAAATGTGGGAAATCGGCGCTGGCAAAGCATTGTCAGGCATGGTGCGCCGCATTGCCAAGGAAACAACGTGCCGTGCTGTTGGTACGGCCGCGGATGTGGCCGATGCTGCCGCTAGCCTGAATTAGGACCTGAAATAAGGAGAGAACATGTTTGATTTAACAGGAAAAAATGCGCTGATCACGGGTGCATCGGGTGGCATTGGTGGCGAAATCGCCAAGGCGCTGCATGCAGCGGGCGCAACGGTCGCGATTTCGGGTACACGTCAGGGACCATTGGACGAATTGGCCGCAGAATTGGGCGATCGTGTCCATGTGCTGACCTGTAACCTGTCCGATGCCGACGCGGTCGAGGCACTGCCAAAACAGGCGGTGGCTGCGATGGGCAGCGTTGATATTTTGGTCAATAACGCGGGCATCACGCGCGATAACCTGTTCATGCGGATGTCAGATGATGAATGGAATTCTGTGCTGGACGTAAACCTGACCGCCACGATGCGCCTGTGTCGCGGCGTGTTGCGCGGCATGATGAAGGCCCGCTGGGGTCGCATCGTGAACATCAGTTCGGTTGTGGGCACCACCGGCAACCCCGGTCAGGGCAACTATGCCGCGTCCAAGGCGGGCATGATCGGCATGTCAAAATCACTGGCCTATGAGGTGGCAAGCCGTGGCATCACCGTCAACGCAGTGGCCCCCGGTTTCATCCAGACGGCCATGACCGATAAATTGAACGATGATCAGAAATCAAACATTCTGACGCAAATTCCGGCCGGACGTATGGGCCAACCCGGTGATATTGCGGCGGCGGTGCTGTATCTGGCATCGGATCAAGCGGGCTATATGACGGGTTCTACGCTGCACGTGAATGGCGGCATGGCGATGATCTGATCTGATTATAGATCTATTTTACGAAAGCCGGTCAGAAATGGCCGGCTTTTTCATTGGGGGGTGTAATGATTCCCGTTTGGGATGATCTGCGTTATGTTTGGCGCGATGTTTCGGCCCGAATACAGGGTGATCGGAAAAAAATTGCCATTTGCGGGCTGAATACATGCCCTTAGGTCACATTCTGATGCTGAAATTATTTGCCAAACCTGTTCATTATGGTATAGCGCAATGAAGGGTCGGCCAGCACATGCGGGTCGTCTTTGGCTGCTTTGCAGTTTAAACCGCCCTGACACGGGGTATTGTTCCGGCCTGATACAGGTGGGTATGACATCGGGCCTGGCCCAAAAAATATGAGGATACTAAAATGAGCGATATCGCAGACCGCGTAAAAAAAATCGTTGTTGATCATCTAGGCGTTGACGAGAGCAAAGTTGTCGAAAGCGCGTCTTTCATCGACGATCTAGGCGCAGACAGCTTGGACACAGTTGAATTGGTAATGGCGTTCGAAGAAGAGTTCGGCATTGAAATTCCTGATGACGCGGCTGAAAACATCCAATCATTTGGTGACGCGGTTAAATTCATTTCCGAAGCAGCCTAAGCGCGCGGATCTGATTTTCGAATTTGAAACCCCTGATCGTATGGTCAGGGGTTTTTTTATTTTCTAGGCTTTGTTGCGAAAAAATCAGGAAAACCGCTGTGATTGCGGTGCATAGATCTTGCCCACAAGGGCCAAAGCGCGGTATGTCCTGAGTTAAGATTATTAGATAAGAGGGGCATGAACATGCGTCGAGTGGTTGTAACTGGATTGGGAATGGTATCGCCGTTGGCTTGCGGTGTCGAAGAAACATGGTCACGTCTGTTGGCGGGGCAATCTGGGGCAGGGCCGATCACCCGCTTTGATGCATCGCGTGTCACGACGAAATACGCCTGCGAAGTGCCCTATGGCGACGGCAGCGACGGCACCTTTAATCCTGACGACTGGATGGAGGTCAAAGAACGCCGCAAGGTGGATGATTTCATCCTGTATGGCATTGCCGCTGCCCAACAAGCGGTCGAAGATTCCGGTTGGATGCCCGAGGACACCGAAAGCCTTGAGCGCACAGGTGTGATGATTGGATCGGGCATTGGTGGTCTGAATTCGATTGCAAACACCACATTGATGATGGCCGAGAAAGGCCCGCGCCGTGTGTCCCCATTCTTTATCCCAGGGGCTTTGATCAACCTGATTTCTGGTCAGGTGTCGATTAAATACGGCTTCAAGGGGCCAAACCATTCGGTTGTTACCGCCTGTTCCACTGGCGCGCATGCCATTGGCGATGCGGCCCGTTTGATTATGACATCAGATGCGGACGTGATGATTGCCGGCGGCGCCGAGGCGGCCATCTGTGAAATCGGGATCGCCGGATTTAACGCTTGCAAAGCGCTGTCCACCAAACGCGAAGATGACCCAAAAACCGCATCGCGCCCCTATGACGCGGACCGCGATGGGTTTGTGATGGGCGAAGGTGCGGGTATTGTGGTGCTTGAGGAATACGAACACGCCAAAGCGCGTGGCGCGAAAATCTATGCCGAGGTGCTGGGCTATGGTTTGTCAGGTGACGCCTATCACATCACCGCGCCGTCTGAGGACGGCGAAGGCGGCGAACGCGCCATGCGCGCGGCGCTGGCCAAGGCGAATTTGGATCCTGCGCAACTGGATTATGTCAACGCACACGGTACATCAACCATGGCTGACGTGATCGAATTGGGGGCCGTGGAACGCATGATGGGCGACGCGGCCAGCAAATTGACCATGTCATCGACCAAATCATCCATCGGTCACCTGCTGGGTGCCGCCGGCGCGGTCGAAGCGATATTCACCATCCTTGCAATCCGGGATCAGGTGGCTCCGCCCACCATCAACTTGGACACACCTGCGATTGAAACGGCTGTTGATTTGGCACCCAATGTCAAACGCGAACGTGAAATCAATTACGCGCTGTCCAATTCCTTTGGATTTGGTGGCACAAATGCAAGTTTGCTGTTGGGTAAGGTATCGTAATGTGGCGCAGCGTTGCATCTAACGCACTGACATTCTTGATCGTTTTGTTTTTGGGCGTCGGTATTGCTGGCCTTTGGGCGAAAAACGAATATATGCAGGCTGGCCCCTTGGATCAGGGGATCTGTCTGCGCGTGGCGCCAGGCAGCAAATTTTACGACACCGCTGATGATCTGAAAAAACAAGGTGCCATTTCCAGTGCATCGCTGTTTCGCATCGGTGCCGAATACAACGGCAAAGCGAACCAGTTGAAAGCAGGCAGTTTTTTGATCCCTGCGGCGGCATCCATGGATCAGGTCGTTGATCTGATTACCAAGGGTGGGGCAAACACCTGCGGCACAGAAATCGTCTATCGCATCGGCGTAGCATCGACCACCGTTCAGGTGCGCGAATTGGATCCGGCGACCGAACGGTTCGTGGAACGGGCCGCATTCAAAATGGGCGATGACGCGCCCAGCGACTATACCCGTGTTCTGGATGCCATGGCCACCCGCCACCGCATCGCCATGGCCGAAGGTGTGACCAGCTGGCAAGTGGTCCAAGCAATCAACGGGATCGAGGTGTTGCAAGGCGATATTACCGAAATCCCAGCCGAGGGCACATTGGCCCCCTTTAGCTATGAGGTCGCATCGGGCGACACACGCGCGTCTGTGATCGCGGATATGGTGGCGCGCCAAACGTCGATATTGGATCAGGCATGGACAAACCGTGCCGCCGATTTGCCGCTGAAATCCAAAGAAGAGGCATTGATCCTGGCCTCTATCATTGAAAAGGAAACATCCGTTCCCGATGAACGCGGATTGGTCAGTTCGGTATTTATCAATCGGTTGAATCAGGGCATGCCACTGCAAACCGACCCGACGGTGATCTATGGCATCACCAAGGGGCAGGGCGTGTTGGGCCGTGGTTTGCGGCGGTCTGAATTGCGGGGGCAAACACCGTGGAACACCTATGTGATCCGTGGCCTGCCGCCCACACCCATCGCAAACCCCGGGGCCGATGCGATTGCGGCTGCGGTCAATCCCGATGACAGCCGCTATATATTCTTTGTCGCCGATGGCACGGGTGGTCATGCCTTTGCCGAAACCTTGGCCGAACACAACGCCAATGTTGCAAAATGGCGCCAGATCGAGGCCGAGCGCGCCACCGATTGATCCCGTGGTTAACAAAACCTGAATCACTTTATTTTGACCCCCGCACAATATGTTGTGTGGGGGTTTTTTATGTCTTGCTAAATTGTTACCGCCACGCACGTTGCAAATAATTGATTTTGTGGATTTTTTTGCCTGTTTCGGGCATAACGGATGCGCTGAACATGACCGGCATGTTTGGACAGGGGACCATAGCAAAGGAACCTGAAATCACATGATTTTAATCACCCCGGACGACAAGGCAAATCCATTATCATCCGAATTTGAACGGCTGGAACGGACACTTAGCAGTTTTGCCCAAGATATAGAAAACCTCGCACAACGGGTTCACTCTGGGGACGTTGTAACCGAAACCGAAGTCCGCAAGCTGTTCCAAGACCTTAGGGGATGGCTAAAGCTGGCCTATGAAGCGGAAAGAACTGTTGCAGAACACAACCGAAAAAGAAAAGGAATATCAGGAGATTACGGACTTGACCTGGCTCAAGCCAAGTCTCAGATCGGGTGCAGATTGGATCGCTTGCGCCGATGTTGCGATCAAGGAAAGGTTTCTAAGTGACCTTTCCGAGGGAGAGCTTATGGCTCTCCCTTTTTTGTTCGAATTTTGGGCGATGGATCATCAATTGCCCCCTGATGGGGATTGGCGATCGTGGGTCATTTTGGGCGGCCGTGGGGCGGGTAAAACCCGTGCGGGCGCCGAATGGGTCCGCGCCATGGTCGAGGGTCCGCGCCCCTTGGACGGTGGCCGCGCATCGCGCGTGGCCTTGGTGGCCGAAACGCTGGATCAGGCGCGTGATGTGATGATTTTTGGCGACAGTGGCATCATGGCCTGTTCGCCCCCCGATCGCCGCCCCAAGTGGGAGGCCACGAAAAAACGGCTGATCTGGCCCAATGGGGCCACGGCGCAGATATTTTCCACCCATGACCCCGAAGGGCTGCGGGGGCCGCAATTTGATGCCGCATGGTGTGATGAATTGGCCAAATGGCGCAATGGGCAGGACACATGGGATATGCTGCAATTTGCTTTGCGGTTGGGCGATGATCCGCGTGTTTGTGTGACGACAACACCGCGGGCGGTGGATGTGTTAAAAACCCTGCTCGCCAGCCCCAGCACCGTGATGACCCATGCCCCCACATCGGCGAACCGTGCCAATCTGGCCGCCAGTTTTCTGGCCGAGGTAAACGCACGCTATGCCGGCACCCGTTTGGGGCAACAGGAACTGGACGGCGTTTTGATTGATGCGGTCGATGGCGCATTGTGGCGCGATCCGGATTTGGCGCAGCTGACTGTGGACACCTGTCCCGAATTGGCCCGCGTTGTGGTGGCGGTTGATCCCCCCGTGACGGGGCATGCGCGATCAGACAGTTGCGGGATTATCGTCGCGGGCATTTTGGCCCACGATCCCACGCGGGCGGTTGTGATTGCCGATTACAGCGTGCAGGGCACCAGCCCGCTGGTCTGGGCGCAGGTCGCGATTGACGCCTATCACACCCATAATGCCGATCGCCTGATTGCCGAGGTCAACCAAGGCGGTGATCTGGTCGAAACGGTCATTCGTCAGGTCGATCCCAATGTGTCCTATCGTGCGATACGGGCCAGTCGGGGCAATCCTTGGCCTGGGGCGGTTGCGGTGTCATCGAATGATATCGATACCGATCCGGTGCAAAACCTGTTGGTGACACAGCGGGGGATTTTGGGCAAAATCAAAACGGACCTGACACCCCACAGCAGCGCCTATCCTGATATGGGGCGCGGGGTTGAGGTGGACATTCAATCGGGTGCCCTGCAGTCGATTTCCCAAGGCGCGCTGGAAAATGGTGGAAATTTGGCCGCCATCGGTGTGCCCGAAACCCAGCATTGGGAAATCATCCAGTTCAAGTGGGCCGAATTGATTGCGCCAAATCGGTACCGGTAGACCCATCTGTTGCGCGGACAGCGTGGCAGTGATGCCGCAGGTTTGGCCAGAAAATACAACCTTTGTCTATCTGGGCGCTCAGCCCATGCAAATTCCCCTGTCATTGGAACAACGCAACCAGATGCGGCAATATCACATTGGTCCAGCGGGGCGGTCGTTGATGGATCCGGCCTATCGTCAGATTGACTATGCCTATACCGCCCAAGGGATGCGGGCCATGGCGCCGTGCCATCTGCGCTGTGATCTGGGGCTGGATCAGGTATCCATTCACTGGACCCGCCGTGGGCGGTTGGATGCAGATCGCTGGGATGGTGAGGACATTCCATTGGAATATCTGCTGGAACGCTACCGCGTATTGGTAAAACGCGGGGATGCGACCCTATATGATACCACCGTGGATCAGGCCCAAATCAGCTGGGACAGACCCACGTGGGACGGGCTGCTTGGGGGGCAAGGCACGCAAAATGTCGTGATTGAGGTGGCCCAACGGGATCCAGCCCTAGGGGATGGGTATTTCGCCCGTCTAAATCTGGGCTAGTGGGCTGAAATGCGGCCCGTTTTACACCCTGACCTTGCGGCTGTCGCGCGGTGTTTGATGACCTATCCCGCGAACCTGCGGGCGATGGTCTGCGATACCTTGATCGCCCGCGCGCATTTGGCCGATAAACTGCGAAAATCAGGGTGCTATCGGCCGGAATTGGGTGATGGCACGCTGCGCGCCACCATTGCGCGGGAAAAACTGCCCCGTGAACCAGATTTACGCGATGCCAATTTCCGCCATGCAAATCAGGTGGTTTTGGCGCGCTTGGCCGTTTGGATGGCACGCACGGATGGGGGGCGATCTTGACTTTTGCAGCGCGAAATTCTATGTATCGCGATAGATTACAAGGATATCGCCATGCGCAAAACACGCGAAAATCTGATTGCCCTAGACCCCGTTTGGGCGCAACTGGTTGCCGAGGCACAAGAGGCCGTCGAACACGAACCGCTGTTGGGTGGTATGGTGCATCTGTGCGTGTTGCACCATCAATCCATTGAGGCAGCGCTTGCCTATCGGATTTCATCGAAACTGGCGTCGCCGGAAATGTCCGAACAATTGGTGCGCGAAATTTGCGATGCTGCCTATGCTGATGATGAAACATTGGCGCTAAAGGCGCGCGCCGATATTGTGGCGGTCTATGAACGCGATCCTGCCTGCCATCGGTTTTTGCAGCCTTTGTTGTTTTTCAAAGGGTTCCAAGCCTTGCAGGCCTATCGCGTGGCCCATTGGCTGTGGCAAAAGGGCCGCCAAGATATGGCCTATATGTTCCAAATGCGCATATCCGAGGCCTTTGGCATAGACATTCATCCCGCAGCCCGCATCGGCCAAGGGATCATGATTGATCACGCCCATTCCATCGTGATCGGTGAAACGGCTGTGGTTGGAAACAACGTATCCATGCTGCATTCCGTGACCTTGGGTGGCACGGGAAAAGAGGAAAGCGACCGCCACCCCAAAATTGGCGATGGCGTGTTAATTGGCGCAGGGGCCAAGGTGCTGGGCAATATCCATGTGGGCGAATGCAGCCGCATCGCTGCGGGATCGGTTGTATTGTCTGATGTGCCGCCAAAATCCACAATGGCGGGCGTGCCCGCGAAAAAGGTGGGCAATGCAGGCTGCACCAATCCATCCGTCAGCATGAACCAGATTTTGAACACATCAAAATCGTAAAAATTATTATTTTGATCCATTAAGGGGCGCTTTCAGCGCCCTTTTTCATGTTTAACAGATTGTTTATGACTTTCGTCTATATAGATTGGTAATCTTGTCGTTGTTGAACGTGTTAAAACAAATTTGGGGTCAAATGTGATTTTTCGATGTGCCATAACACTGTCTTGGATGTTGTTTACGACAGGCGCATGGGCTGCGGATCATGAAATTGCGCTCTATGCAGGTGGGGGGCTTACCAGCCCGGGTACCCTGACCTATGAAGCCGATGTGGATTTAGATGACGATCTGTCGGACGGATCGGACACATTTGGCGCAGTTTTCGGGATGCGCTATACACATTGGATCGGTAACGATGGGTTTGGGGTGGAATTCAGCCGCGATCATCCGACAGGGCAGGACACGGCCCCAGCTGATCCGTTGGCATCGTCAGACGATAGCATTTTGACGTTAAATTATCACAAAGTGTTTCCAGATCGTCTGTTCGATCCCTATGTCGGGCTGGGGATTGGGGTGTTAAACACCCCTGATACCCATTTGGCCGGCCCCGCAATGCGCCTAAGCGCGGGCGGGCGCTATGCGTTGAATGATGTGATTGATGTCATGGCAGAATATCAATTTACCTATTCGCAGAATTTATCAGATCCCGAAACGCTGAATGGCGCATCGGCGGATCAGCACAGTAATGCGATTAATCTTGGCATTAGCTTTGGGTTTTAACATATTGATAAGACGGTAAATAAAAACCCCGCCAGAGGCGGGGTTTTGTCTTTAGCCGTGTTGTTTTGACATCCGCTTGCGTTCGTGCGGGTCAAGATAGCGTTTGCGCAAACGGATCGATTCCGGTGTCACTTCGACCAGTTCATCATCGTTGATATATGCGATCGCCTCTTCTAGGCTGAAATTGATATGCGGGGTCAAACGCACCGCATCATCGGTGCCAGAGGCACGAACGTTGGTCAATTTCTTACCCTTTAGCGGGTTCACTTCTAGGTCGTTGTCGCGGCTGTGTTCGCCGATGATCATACCTTGATAGACCTTGGTTTGTGGTCCAACGAACATACGGCCACGTTCTTCTAGGTTCCACAGGGCGTATGCCACGGCTTCGCCGTCTTCCATGGAAATCAACACACCTGCACGACGGCCTGGGATTGCACCTTTGTATGGGGCCCAAGAATGGAAAACGCGGTTCATAACACCGGTTCCGCGCGTGTCGGTCAGGAATTCACCGTGATAGCCGATCAATCCGCGCGATGGAACATGGGCGATAATACGGGTTTTGCCAGCACCACCCGGGCGCATTTCGGCCAAATCACCTTTGCGAGCGCCTGTGATTTTTTCGATCACGGCGCCAGAATATTCGTCATCGACGTCGATGGTGACTTCTTCGATGGGTTCTAGCTTTTTGCCATCTTCTTCACGCAGCAGAACTTGGGGGCGCGAAATAGACAATTCAAACCCTTCGCGACGCATGTTTTCAATCAAAACACCCATCTGCAATTCGCCACGTCCGGCAACTTCAAAGGCTTCTCCGCCCGGGGTGTCGGTGATTTTGATGGCGACGTTGCTTTCCGCTTCTTTCATCAAGCGTTCGCGGATCACGCGGCTTTGAACCTTTTTGCCTTCACGGCCGGCAAGCGGGCTGTCGTTGATGCCAAAGGTCACTGTAATTGTGGGCGGGTCGATCGGCTGTGCCTCAAGCGGTTCGTCGACCGCCAATGCGCATAGCGTGTCTGACACGGTTGATTTGGTCATACCGGCCAAGGATACGATGTCGCCTGCGATGGCCTCATCAATGTCTTGCTGACCCAAGCCACGAAACGCCTGAATACGCGTCACACGGAATTGTTCGATTTTTTGACCAACGCGTGACAAAGCCTGCAAGGTTTGACCAACCTTAAGCTTGCCGCTTTCAACGCGACCTGTCAGCAAACGACCAACGAATGGATCGCTGCCCAATGTGGTGGCCAGCATGCGGAAATCTTCGTCTTGGCGGGCCAATTGGCGTGGGGCGGGGACATGGTTTACAATCAGTTGGAACAAGGCGTCCAAATCTTTGCGGGGTCCGTCCAATTCGGTATCACACCAGCCATTCCGACCAGATGCGTACAGATGTGGGAAATCCAATTGATCATCTGTTGCCTCAAGTGCGGTGAACAAATCGAAACATTCGTCTAGCGCACGGTCAGGTTCGGCATCGGGTTTGTCGACCTTGTTCAAAACAACAATCGGACGCAGTCCCAGTGCCAATGCTTTCGATGTCACGAATTTTGTCTGTGGCATTGGGCCTTCGGCAGCATCGACCAACAAAACAACACCGTCAACCATGGACAAAATACGTTCCACTTCGCCACCGAAATCCGCGTGGCCTGGTGTGTCAACGATATTGATACGATGACCTTTCCATTCAACAGATGTCGCCTTGGCCAGAATGGTAATCCCGCGTTCGCGTTCTAGGTCGTTGCTGTCCATTGCGCGTTCTGCGACAGCCTGATTGGCGCGGAACGCACCAGATTGTTTCAAAAGTTCATCAACCAAGGTTGTTTTGCCGTGGTCAACGTGTGCAATGATCGCAATGTTGCGAAGATCCATAGGGTATTTCCATTTCTAGCTATTTTGCCTGCGGCCTAACCGCAAATGCTGCGAAATACCAGACCTAATATGGATATGTTTTGTTTTGATCACAAAACGGGCTAATTTGTCGCCTCTGTTTCGCAGGTGGTATTGCCATATTTCAACGAACACGCCTGCCGCGTGCACGATTTTATGCGCGCATCGCGTTCGGGTTTGTTCAAATCCACATCAACCAACACGGAATATGGGATTTCAACCTCGATATAATCGGCCTTGCATACAATCTGCCCGCTGTCGCGGGTTTCGCAGGTCTGCGCGCCGGTAAAGCGGCGTTCGGTGCGGTATTCCGTTTCTTGGCGCTGGACCATGTTGCGCGGTAAAATTTTGTACCATTTTTCAGCACAAACATTTTTTGCCGCCTCATATTGCGGCGTGGAACACGATGCAATCAATAACAGGGCGCCACCCAATGGGGCAAATTTTGCGAACATAGAAACCTCGGCTACGATATTGTGTCGGATCATATGCCTTATTTTATGGTAAACAAAGCGTTAATTTCAGCTGTCCTTGGCCACGGTATCTGACGCATCTGTGTTGTCTGATGCGGTCAGAAACACCATAGGGTCCAAATCCACCGGATCCAAAGGTGTGGCATTCATCGCCAGTAACGCCGCCATATCATCATCGGGCATCGTATCGGATGTGGAAAACGATGACTTGGACCGCGTGGCCCAGTTGGAGCACGGCCTAAAAACCTGTGTTATGGAATTGATCGCACTGCTGGATATTTTTGACGGCAATCAAAGTGATGTTCTGTACGAACTGGAATATGCCAGCGAAAGTCTGCGGATCGCGTCACAAAACATTGCCAAGCAACAAGCCGCGCTTAGACAAAAAATAACAACCGATAAACATCTGCGTTTGGTATATTCGAAAGGTGGAAAATAATGACCTATTATCGCCCCTGTCGCCGCTGCACCATAATGCGTATCGTCGTGTTTATGATCGCCAGTTTCGCATTGATGGCGATGATGTATTTTCAGGTGCCCCAAGCCGTGCTGCTGGCACAAAAAATCCCCAACGCATTTGAGTTGGGGATGGCAATCTGTATTCTGGGCAGCCTAGAATTTTTGCGCCGACTGATCACGTTTCGGGCGCAAAAACAGATCCAAGATTAATTCAATCCGCTAATAAACGGTCAAATCCAACCTGGCGACGGGTTTGGGTTTGATCGTCGTTGCACACAACAATTTCCACACCGTTAACGGGTCTGACATTGAACAGGTTCAGGACCAAGGCCAATTTCTGTTTCATTTGATATTCCTTTCTGTTTGATATCAAATTGCCAAATATGTGCTATCTATGGTGGTTTGTTCGGATAGGGCGCTGCCGTGTATAACTTTGGTATATGAATTGGTTCTTAGGTATTGCATGGGTTTCCTTACCAAAGAAAGTTGTTAATATGGATGTCAATATGACACAAATGCTTATGCAGGTTAGGTGAACAAAATGCAGGCTCAAAGGGCAATGGATGGAACCCAAGGCAATCCGTCGCAGGTTATGCGGGTGTTGATTGCAGATGACCATGAAATGATTTTGGACATCGCGCGCATGTATCTGGCGCAGCAGGGTGATATGGATGTGATCACCGCAAATGATGTAAATGAGGCGTTGGAAATCAACCGTGTTGACGGGCCATTTGATGTCGTTGTGCTGGATTATAATATGCCTGGCATGAATGGTCTGGACGGACTGCGCGCGATGGTTGACGCGGTGGGCAGCACGCCCGTGGCCTTGATCACCGGCAACCCCACACGATCCTTGATGGAGGACGCGCTGGAAATCGGTGCATCGGGGTTGATTTCAAAGATATTACCAATCAAGTCGCTGGCAAATGCGATCCGTTTCATTGAATCGGGCGAAACCTATATGCCGCTGAACCTGATGACTGAACCTGTGCCGCGTCCTGAAACAAAATCGGGACCACTGAGCGCGCGGGAAATGACCGTGCTAAGCTATCTGGGCGAAGGCCGCAAAAACAAAGAGATCGCAAACAGTCTGGGCCTGTCCGAAGGCACGGTAAAAATGCACGTGATGTCGATTTGCAAAAAGTTAGAAGTCAGCAATCGCACGCAGGCGGTCATCGTCGCACGTGATACTGGATTGTTGTAAAGGCGCCCAATCCAACCGTTCCTATGGTGGGCTAGGGCTCCATCTGTGGCATAATTAATGTATGCGCCCGTTCGATCGCGGCGCGTTTGATTTGCACACACGCCCGGTTGTCACACCCAAAATTGCAGTGACTTAGTAGACGTTTAGTTCCTCAACATAATATAGCTGCAAAACCAATGCTTCACGTTCGGGCAGTTTCGAAATTGCCTTGGCTAGCATTTTGCGCAGTTGCGATTGATGGGTTGCCTCTTTTGGTGATGGCGTGATGTCTTGGAACAGCAACGAATGGTCCGTGTACACCTCGTCCAGCGATTTCACGCGGCTTGCTTGAAACCGCGCTTGCCAGCTTTCAAGCTCTTCTTGGGGCATCGCCATTTTTTCGGCGATTTCACCGTTTGTTGGGGTGCGCTGTAATTCGCCCTCTAATACCTTTTCTGCGGCGCGAACCTTTTGTTGCATGGCAATGGTTGTGCGGCACAGGTTTGAATTGCGCCGAAGGCTGTCGATAATCGATCCACGCACGCGAATGGCGGCATAGGTGGCAAATGTGACACCTTCGCGGGCGGAATATTTCTGGCTGGCATCCACCAGGCCTAGATACCCAGCCTGCATCAAATCATCCAGTTCGACGAAACGTCCTGCACGCCCTTGGAAATGCCATGCAAGGCGTTTGACCATCTGCATATTCTCCTCGACCAGCTTGTCAGCCTTGGGGGATTGTTCGTCATAACCTTTGGGGCAAATCATTGCTCCGCTCCGTTTTTAAGATGTGGCATCGGATTAAACATTGCAGATCCCGTGCCAAGCAGGGGCAGGCCGGTATCATTAGTTGGATCGTTCTGTTTTTGGCTATTTGTTTGGCCGCCCCAGCGTTTTTGGAACAGGCTTGGGGCTTGGGGGGTGTTGGGGCGCGTTCAGGGTGTGACAGGGGTTTGGGGGCCGACAGTGCATTCAAAATCCGACTTTGGTCCGAAATCGCGATCACACGGCGCATGGCGCTGTTGGCT
>CAZWFE010000014.1:0-54202 GCA_964633145.1 uncultured Phaeobacter sp.
GTTACGCCGCGCCTATGGGTTGGATTTGCCCGACACCTGGGAACAGGTGGGCGCATTACCGTTGGCTGATATACAGCATATGTTTTGTATGTTTCTAACCATGATTGGGCATAATTTGCGGGGTCAAACGCCGTTGCCCGAAAATGCACAATGGGCCAGTTATGAACGCGTGTTGCAGGGGATATCACAAATCGCTGTGCCAGATCGTTTGATCCGGGCGTGCGATTTGGCATCGGCATTGCCTGATATTGCCCAGGCGGTTGGGTTGGCAGATCCGTTGCCCTATCAGGCGGTTGATCTGGATTGGCCCATTGCATTGCATCAGGTCGTCACAGACGACATCCAACGCGCCTGCGAAAAAGCATTCGCGCGGGATTACGATTTATATGGATTTTCGAACTGGGAACCGGTGCACAGGCCTTAGGCGGCCTGTGTGCGTTGTTCGGCTGTCAAGATCGTGTACAGCGTTGCTGGATCGTTGTTTGAACGCAGCTTGGCACAAATATCGGCATTGCGCAGCAAACGCGATACGGATGCCAAGGCTTTCAAATGTTCGACACCTGCGTGTTCTGGTGCAAACAGGGCAAAGATGACATCGACTGGTAAATGATCAATGGCCGTGAATTCGACGGGTTTTTCCAATCGTACAAACACACCGCAGACATGATCCAAATCGGGCAAACGTGCATGTGGTAACGCCACCCCATTGCCAACACCAGTCGGGCCAAGAGTTTCACGTTCCAACAGCGCGTCTACGGCGCGGTTGTGGTTAATGCCATAGGCAGTGTGCCCGATTTCGGCCACAGTATGTAACAACCACTTTTTGCTTGAGGCAGATGCGACAAAGCGTACTGCCTCAGGCTTAACCAATTTGAACAATTCCATGGACTGTTTTTACTTTCCTGGATTTGCAAGAAATATGCTACTGTGGTTCAATCCATCCGACATTCCCGTCATCACGACGGTACACAACATTTACGCTATTCTTGCTTTCATTTTTAAACACAAGAAACCCATTTCCCGACAGTTCCATCTGCATCACCGCCTCGCCGACAGACAAAGATGGAATTTTAGATTCCATTTCTGCGATGATGATAGGTTGCAATGTCTCGGGTTCCGAATCCTCATGCTCGCTCTCATGGGCGAGGATATAAGAGGAAGCGTTCATAAGTTCAACCGGATTTACACGTTCTTTATGGTGGTCTTTTAGTCGGCGCTTGTATCGTCTTAGTTGTTTTTCCATTTTTTCACAGCAAGAGTCGAAACTTGTATAGATTTCAGCGGCGGATGCCTTGGCTTGTGCTGTCAATCCAGTCGAAAGGTGGACTGTTGCTTCGCACACATATTCATGGCCGCTTTTGGAAAAAACGACCAAGGCATCTGTTGGGCGTTCTGCGTACTTTTGTACTGCAGACCCCAGTTCATCCTTAACATGGGTTTGCAGTGCATCGCCGATGTCGATATGGATTCCTGAAATTTGATACCGCATTATAACTCCTTATATTTAGGCGGATTTTTCCTGATCGCAGGTTGAATACAACCTGCGGTGCGAAAATCTCCGAACCGGTATTTGACGGGCCTGTATGGATGGCGCGTGATGCGCAGACTCAGTGAAAGTCGTATCCCGTCACCCCTATTCAAGGCGACATCGCGGGGGTTGTCAAAGGAAAAATGAAATCGTGATCACCGCTCGATCAGACAATTTTGAAATTGTCGCCCAGATAAACGCGCCGGACATGTTCGTTGCTGACGACATCTTGGGGGGTGCCGGACATTAAAACTGCACCATCGTGCAAAATATATGCGCGATCGACAATTTCCAGCGTTTCGCGCACATTGTGGTCGGTGATCAACACGCCCAATCCACGGTTTTTCAGTTTTGCCACCAAATTTCGGATATCGCCCACCGAAATCGGATCAACCCCGGCAAAGGGTTCGTCAAGCAACAGGTATTTGGGATTCGCCGCCAGCGCGCGTGCAATTTCAACGCGGCGGCGTTCGCCCCCTGATAGGGCAATCGCGGGGGTGCGGCGCAGGTGTTCAATGCCAAATTCGCCCAACAATTCCTCAAGCCGTTCGCGGCGGGTGTGGTGATCGGGTTCGGCGATGTCCAAAATGGCGGTGATATTATGTTCCACGCTGAGCCCGCGAAAAATCGACATTTCCTGTGGCAAATATCCAATGCCCATTCGGGCGCGGCGATACATGGGCAGGGTGGATATATCTGTGCCATCAATTTTGACCTGCCCCCCATCGGGGTTGACCAGACCAGCAATCGAATAAAACGTGGTTGTTTTGCCCGATCCATTCGGACCCAATAATGCGACCGCTTCGCCTTGGTTTAGGCGCAATGATACATCGCGGATCACAACGCGTTTCTTATAGGATTTTCGCAGGCCTTTGACCTGTAACCCCAAATTTGCGTTTTCTGTGATCAGCTTGGCGGTGGACATCAATTGCCCCCGCTGGGTGTTAGCGTGGTCGTCACGCGGCCTGACATTTGTGCCGCGCCTGTTTTTGTATTGATCGTTACATTTTGCGCGCGCAGGGTGTTGCTGCCCTGTTTGACAAAGGCATTGCCCGTCAGGGTGATTGTGCCCTGTTCGACATCATAAACAGCCTGATCGGCCCGTGCTTGGTCGGATCCACTGATCAGGGCCACATTGCCATCAGCGATGATCCGGATGATCTGTGTTTGGGTATCCCCATATTCGGCGCGTACGCGGTCGGCGTTTAGCGTGGTGGATCCTTGGGTGATTGCAACTGTGCCTGAAAATTCGGCAAATCCCTGTGACTCGTCAATGGTCATGGCATCGGCGGCCGCGGTAATGGCGGCGCTGCTGTCTTGGTCAATTGTGCCAAACACACCTGCGGACGACTGCGCGATCACGGCGGTCGATGTCAACATCAGGCTGATAATGATGGCAAGGGTCCTAGTCATGGGGCAGGCTTTCATGTGATGCATTCAATACAACCTTTATCCCCTGTGTGAACCGAATTTGCAAAGACTCTGTTTCGGTTGGGCGGGAAATCTCTAATTTTCCGGCCGTCAGGGTCATGTTTGGCCCCTGTCCCACGATCGGCCCTTGGGCTGTTAATTTGGAATACCGCGGGTCAAAGGAAACCAATGGACTGGTCAGCTGATACCCCGCGGATGTTGTCAAATCTACGCCGCCGCGCAGGGAAACTTGGGTCGTGTTGCTGTCGTATTCACCCAGTTGGGCCGAAATGCCAAATTCCGTACCTGCTGCCGTGGCAACCTTGATCGCCAAATCGGTCATTTGCCCTGGGCGGTCGGGCGTTGTTTGCGGTATGATTTTGCCCGCTGACAACGAAATATCATCGCCCGCCGTATTCGTTCCGTTGTAAATTGGTCCGCTGATGCGTTGTTCACGGATGCGCGCGTCCAAATCACTGGCGCTAAAGGGCAGCGCCACAGGCGCGTCCATTTGGCTGCGCGACAACAAAAACAGCGATGCCAGCATCCCAAGGGCGATCAGAGGCAAGACAATTTTTAGCACATAAACTGTTTTCGAATATGTCATGGTCCTGCCCTGGTTGGGGTTTGGCTGGGGTTAATGTGCAAAAATATCCTCGTCCGGCCAGCCGGCCAGATCCAGTTTTGCGCGCACGGGCAAGAAATCAAAACATGATTGCGCCAAGTCCATGCGGTTTTCACGGGTCAAGCGTTCGTTCAACACATCGCGCAGTTTATGCAGATACAAGACGTCTGATGCCGCATAATCCAGCTGCGCAGGGGTCAATGTGTCGGCACCCCAATCGCTGGATTGTTGCTGTTTCGAAATATCTTGGCTTAGCAATTCCTGCAGCAGGTTTTTCAACCCGTGCCGATCGGTATAAGTGCGCACCAACTTGCTGGCGATTTTGGTGCAATACACAGGCGCGGCCAAGGCGCCAAATGTGTGATACATGGCCGCAATATCAAACCGCCCGAAATGGAACAGTTTCAACACATCGGGGTTTTCCAGCATTTTGCACAGGTTGGGGGCCGATGTCTGGCCTTGGGCAATTTGAACAATATGCGCGTTGCCGTCGCCATCGGACAGCTGAACCACACACAACCGATCCCGATAGGGGCGCAGGCCCATTGTTTCACAATCGATTGCCACAACCGGTCCCAAAACCAGATCGTCTGGCAGGTCGCCTTGGTAAAGATAATTTGCCACGGATTTGCCCTTTGTTTGCTGTTTGGATGTGAAATAGCGATCAAAGGGGGCTGACGCAACTCTTGGATCGTGGTCATGGGCAATTTATGGCCCAAGGTGTGTGCGGTTTTTGCTGGAAATCAGGTATCAGTGGGATACAGTCGTCATAACAAACGCAGAATAAACAACAGGATCACAGGATGCAGACCATTTCAGTGGCGGACCTTCAGGCCAAAGTTGGCACCCAAGTGGGCGTGTCGCGTTGGTTTGATATTACGCAGGCCCAGATTGATGCCTTTGCCGATATTACCGAGGATTGGCAATATATCCACATCGATCCCGATCGCGCGGCACAAACGCCCTTTGGCGGGACAATCGCGCATGGGTTTTTGACCGTGTCGATGTTGTCGGCCATGTTTTATGATGCGCTGCCCGAAATCCAAGGGTCGGAAATGGGCGTCAATTACGGGTTTGATAAACTGCGGTTTTTGGCACCTGTTCGGGCGGGTGCACGGATCAGGGGCGTGTTCAAACTGCATGACCTGCGCCAGGCCCGTCCGCGTGAAATTACCAATGTCTGGGATGTTACCGTCGAAATCGACGGCGGGGACAGGCCCGCGTTAATGGCCCGCTGGATTGGGCGCGATTACCTAAAAGATGAGGGCTAGGCCATGACCACACCCCACGGTGATTTGATCAATCTGACCCGTTTGGTCCCTTGGCTGGAACAGGCATTGCCTGCATTCCAGGGTCCGGTCGAGGTGTCAAAAATCGCAGGCGGCCAGTCAAACCCGACATTTCGACTGATAACACCCAGCAAATCATGGGTATTGCGGCGCAAACCTGCGGGGGTTTTGTTGAAATCGGCCCATGCGGTCGACCGCGAATTTCGTGTCCAGCGCGCGCTGGCCGATACGGCGGTGCCTGTGGCGCCGGTGCATGTGTTTTGTGATGATGACAGTGTGATCGGGTCGCCGTTTTATGTGATGGATATGCTGGACGGGCGCAGTTTCGATGACCCCAGTTTGCCTGATCTGTCACCTGATGAACGTGGGCAGATTATGGACGAAATGAACCGCGTTTTGGCCGATATCCACAATGTCGATTTGGCCCAAGTGGGTTTGGATGATTACGGACCTGCGGGAAATTATTACCAACGCCAAACCGATCGCTGGACGAAACAATATCGCGCCACGGAAACGGACCCTGTGCCGGATATGGATGACCTGATCGACTGGCTGTCGCGCAACCTGCCTGATGATGATGGTCAGCGCACCTTGGTGCATGGGGATTATCGGTTGGATAATTTGATGTTTGCCCGGGACAGTGCGCAGTGTTTGGCTGTTCTGGATTGGGAATTATCCACCACAGGTCACCCCTATGCGGATTTGGCGGCTGTGATCATGCAATGGGCCATGCCCGCCGATACGGATGGGCGTGGATTGCGCGGGATCGACCGTGCCGCACAGGGGTTGATGTCAGACCAAGAGTTCATCGACCGATACTGCGCGCGCCGAAATATCGCGGGCATTGATCGGTTCGGATTTTACATCGCATTTTGTTTTTTCCGCATGGCTGCGATTTTGCAGGGTGTGAAAAAACGCGCGCTTGACGGAAACGCCTCGGATCCGGTGCGGGCTATGCGTTTGGGGGCCTATGTCCCAGAAATGGCAAAGCTAGGCCTAGATGCAGCAAGGACAGTATAAGATGACCCCTATCGACCTGAACGAAGAACCAAGCGGGCTGCAAAAACACCTAGGCTATCAGTTAACGGCATTCGAACAGGATTTTTGCGCCCTGATCCAACCGATGACACCCCAGATTATGAACCGCAACGGCATTCCGCATGGTGGGGTGTTGTCGACGTTGTTGGATACGGCTATGGGTTTTGCCGGCTGCTATGTCGGGCCCAAGGCAGAGCCGCACCGCGTTATGACCCTGAACCTGTCGGTCAATTTCATCGCCCAAGCCACAGGTACCACATTGCACGTCCAAGGACGTCGTATTGGGGGTGGACGCAAAACATATTTCGCCGAAAGTTCCATTAAGGACGACGCAGGAACATTGATTGCCACCGCCACCGGAGTGTTCAAATATTCCTGGATCAATCCGCAGGCGGCTGGTTAGTCCAACCAGCCTTGTAGGTTGCTTTCGATCACGGCGGACAGGGCATGGATATGCGCGTCGTCGTCGTTGAGGCAGGGGATATATGTAAATTCCTCGCCGCCGGCCTCTTCGAACGCTTCTTTGATCTCTTCGTTGATCTCTTCTAGCGTTTCGATGCAGTCGGCTGAAAACGCGGGCGCAATCACGGCGATGCGTTTTTTGCCGTCTTCCTCGGCCAGACGTGCGACCTCTTCGACTGTATAGGGTTTCAACCATTCCTCTGGGCCGAAACGTGATTGGAACGTGGTCACAATTTCAGTGTCTTTCCAGCCCAGACGTTCCTTTAGCAGGCGTGTGGTTTTCTGGCATTGGCAATGATAGGGGTCGCCCTCCAACAGGTACCGTTTCGGAACGCCATGATAGGACGTGACCAAAACATCAGGCCGGTTTTCGATATTGGCATAGGCTTTCTCAACGGATTGTGCCAATGCCTCGATATAGAGGGGATGTTCGAAATAGGGTTCGACCACCCGTGCAACGGGTTGCCATTTTTCCTTCATCAAGGCGCGGAAAAACTGGTCATTGGCTGTGGCCGATGTGGCCCCCGCATAATGGGGATACAGTGGGAAAAACAGAATTTTGGTGCAGCCCGCGCGGGTCATTGCGCGCACTTTGCTATCTGTGGATGGGTTGCCATAGCGCATGCAGAAATCAACCATAACATCGTCGCCATAGCGTTCATGCATCGCTGCTTTGATTTTGGCGGTCTGATCTTTGGTGATCGTCATCAAGGGGCTTTCGCCCTGATCATGGTTCCAAATCGATTTATAGGCCGCCCCTGATCGGAACGGACGCGATGTCAGGATGACCAATTGCAACAGCGGCTGCCACAGGAATGGAGAATAATCGATCACGCGGCGGTCGGATAAAAATTCGTTCAGGTACCGACGCATTGACCAGTAATCATAATTGTCCGGCGTGCCAAGGTTTGCCAACAAAATACCAACCTTTTGTTTGGGAACTTTGGGGTGGTCAGGTTGGGCATGCGCTGGGCAAGCTTGTGGAACAGATGGGTCAAACATTCGGGATCCCTTATTTATTTGCAAATTCGATTGTTACATAAGCCATTCAGGCCCAAGGTCAATCTTTGGACGTCATTCTTTCAATGGAATTTCTGGCACACGCAACGCATCGGCCAATCGCATCTTGGCGCTGCCTGGTCGCAAAGGCTTGGGCTGGCTGTCATCCGGGGCCCAACCTGTCAGCATAATTTGTTCGAAACTGGCCAAGATTCGCCCCTGATCATCGCTGAACGATTGTGCGTAAATGTCTTGGGCGCGTGCAAACAGTCCACGGGGGGTGAAATGTCTGGTACGGGCCGTCATGGCATTGGTTTCGCCCATTGCCCGCAAATCCTGCATCAAATTGATCAAATCGGTGTAACTGGTGTTGATCACTGCGCTGTCGGCCACAGGCAGGGCGTATCCCGCGCGTTGCAACAATCCGCCTGCGTCACGAATTTCGCCCATGGGCAATACACGGGGCGACAGGCCGCCGCGCAGCTGGCTTTCGGCCTCTGCCAATGCCGCGCGCAGTTGTGACAGGGTATCACCCCCCAGAAATACGGCGATGAACAGCCCATCGTTGCGCAGGCCCAATCGGCATTGTATCAGCTGGCCCACAGGGTCATTGGCCCAATGCAGTGCCATAGCGTGGATCACCAAATTGCAGCTGGCTTGGGGAATATCCAACACATCCGCGTCAGTAACAATCCGCGCATCAGGAAAGGCCGCGCGCCAAGGATCAGGGTGGCCCGTCACAATCGTCACATCCGTAAACGATTTGTTTACGAAGGCTAAGCGATCCTGCACATCATGAATCGCCATATCATGCAGGAAATACCCGCGCGCCGGATCGGTGCGGCGGCGTGCCTGTGTCAAAGCGTTTCGATCAACCAGATTAGGATGTTGTGTCATGAGGCTGACATAGAATGAAATTGCAGGCATTTCAAACAGCATTACACGCGATTTATCCACCGCAGTGTATTTTATGCCGCACAGGGTTGGATCGCGATCATGCCCTGTGTGGGCCGTGTTGGCGGGCCATGCCATTTATTGACGGACCCGTGTGTGACTGTTGTGGAACGCCAATCCTGACCGCAGGGTTCGCCGCCGCCAATGATATTTGCCAAACGTGCCAATCCCATCCGCGCCCCTGGGGGCAGGGGCGTGCGGCGTTGTTGTATCAGGGATCCGCACGGCGGTTGGTTTTGTCGTTCAAACATGCAGATCGGCCCGATATTGCAACGGGGGCTGCGCGGTGGATGGCCCGCGCGGCCCGCGAATTGGTGGGGCCTGATACGGTGTTGGTTCCCATCCCGCTGCATTGGCGGCGTCGGCTGTCGCGGCGATATAATCAGGCCGATATTTTGGCCCATAAAACCGCACCGCTGATTGGGGCCAAGGTTGCGTCCGATGTCTTGGTGCGTCCGCGACCCACGGTGCCATTGGAAATTGCGACCGCTGCCGAACGATACGACCGGTTGCGCGATGCGTTTGCGCTGACGGGCATGGCAGCCCAGAAATTGGCGGGGCGATCTGTGATCTTAGTGGACGATGTGATGACATCGGGGGCCACCATGACGGCGGCGGCGCAGGTGTTGCGAACAGCCGGCATACAAAAAATTGATAGTTTGGTTCTGGCGCGTGTGCCGCAAAACGATTACATAGGTGGCGAAGAAAAGGACTAAGCCATGCCAGTCATCGATATTTACACCAGCCCCTTGTGCGGATATTGCCACGCCGCCAAACGTTTGTTGAACGCCAAGGGCGTTACATTCAACGAAATTGACGTTCTGGTTCAACCAGACCGCAAACCGGAAATGATGCAGCGGTCCAACGGTGGTCGCACGGTTCCGCAGATTTTCATCAATGATCAACATATCGGCGGATGCGATGATCTGTATGCCCTAGACCAGCAGGGCAAATTGGATCCTTTGCTACAGGCAGCTTAATCCATGCTACGGGTTGCGCTGTTGCAGCTGAATGTGACCGATGACCCCAGCGCAAATTTGCCCCAGACGCTGGATATGGTCCGCGACGCAGCGCAGGCCGGTGCCACAATGGTATTCACGCCCGAGGTGACAAACTGTGTCTCTGGCAGCCGCAGCCATCAGTCCCGCGTTTTGATGAACCAAGCGGATGATATTACATTGGCGGCCCTGCGTGATGCTGCGCGTGATTTGAATATTTGGATCAATATCGGATCACTTGCGCTGAAATCTGACACAACCGATGATGCGCGGTTTCACAACCGATCCTTTGTCATTGATCCACGGGGCAATATCGTGGCGCAGTATGATAAAATTCATATGTTTGATGTGACGCTATCTGACACGGAATCCTATCGCGAATCTGCGGGGTACCAACCGGGATCACAGGCGGTGGTGGTCGATACAGATCATGCGCGACTGGGGCTGTCTATCTGTTATGATCTGCGCTTTGGCTATCTCTATCGTTCTTTGGCGCAAGCGGGCGCGCAAATTTTAACGGTTCCTGCTGCATTTGCAAAAACAACGGGGCAGGCCCATTGGGACATATTGCTGCGCGCACGGGCCATTGAAACAGGCTGCTTTGTCGTGGCGGCGGCGCAATGCGGAACACATCAAACATCCGCAGGCGCGCCACGCAACACCTATGGGCATTCGATGGTGGTGTCCCCTTGGGGCGATGTGTTAGGGCAACTAAATGATCACAAAGACATTCTTTGCGTCGATTTGGATTTATCCGATGTTGACAAAGCCCGCCAACGCGTCCCATCTGTAAACGCAACGCAGATATTCCAAGGACCCTAGCGCATTGGCAGATGATGGCCAAAATATAACAATTTCCCTGATCAGCGAAATTTTAACGGTGGAACAACTGTTGCGCAGCAGACTGGCCAAAGTGCTGCCCAAAGGCATGGAATTATCGCATTTTTCCGTACTGAATCATCTGGATCGTGTGGGCGATGAACGTACGCCCGCGCAACTGGCAAAATCGTTTCATGTGACACGCGGGGCGATGACCAACACACTGCGTAAATTGGAAATATCGGGATATATCCATATCCGCCCAGATTGGGACGATGCGCGGCGCAAAATGGTTGCCATCAGCCCTGCAGGACGGTTGGCGCGCGACACGGCCATTTCGGCGGTGGCACCGGTTTTGTCGGAACTGACCCAAGAAATTGGTGTGACAAAATTGAAATCCACACTGCCCGTTTTGCGGGAATTACGGTTAAAGTTGGAATAGACACATCACTTATACCGTTGATTTTGCGAAACCTATCCTTTCGCGTTTTCCAAGAGTGTAAAAGCAGCGGAAATTTTGCCGATAGTCTTAAGGCAAAGGTTGTTCTCGCGTCCTAAGTGTGATTGTCTTTGGATCAATCGCGAAAGCAATGTTAACACTCTGTACTCAGTGCAGAACGAAGAGGTAACTAAATGTACCGTGTATGGAATTTTTTGGCTGAATATTCGCTGTTGTTGATCATCGGCGCTGTTTTGGCACTGCTATGGGCAAACACGAACCCAGAAACCTATCATCATTTTGTGGAATTTGTAATTTGGGATCATGCCCCGATTGGCCATTTGCACGATGGTCATCGCACATTGACGCTGCATTATCTGGTCAATGACCTGTTAATGGCGTTTTTCTTTGCGATTGCGGCCAAAGAAGTTTGGGAAGCAATCATTTTGGAAAACGGCAGCCTGCGCGGGAAAAAGGCAGCGACACCATTGTTCGCCACGGCGGGCGGTATGTTGGGCCCGATCGCGGTTTATTTGGCGCTGGCGATGGTTATGGGGTCTGAAACCTATGACGCCGTAAAAAATGGTTGGGCCATTCCAACGGCCACAGATATTGCGTTCAGCTATCTGGTGGGGCGTATGGTTTTTGGCGCGGGCCACCCTGCGGTACGGTTTTTGTTGTTGTTGGCGATTGCCGACGATGCCTGCGGCCTGATTATTCTGGCGATTTTCTATCCCTCGGGGGATTTGGCACCACAGTGGTTGTTGATATCGTTGGCTGCGGCAATTGGTGTTTACCTGCTGGCGAACTGGCTGCCCCGCCGTTTGGACCGTGGCAATCAATTGCGCCCTGTGTCCACGATGGTGCGCAAAAAACTTAGCTTTTGGCCATATGCCTTGGCCGCGGCGATCAGCTGGTATGCGTTCATGCGCTCGGGTCTGCACCCTGCGCTGGGCCTGTTGCCGATCGTGCCGACAATCCCGCATGCTGACCGTGCCTTTGGTATTTTCAGCGAAGCAGAAACACATATGCATGACCTGCTAAACGACATCGAACACGCGCTAAAGGTTCCTGTCGAGGTTGTGTTGTTTTTCTTTGGCCTGATGAACGCGGGCGTCGAATTTTCTGCAATGGGCGATGCGACGTGGTTGGTTTTGGCCGGTTTATTGATCGGTAAACCCGTTGGCATTTTGTTGATGGGCTGGATTGCCGCGCGGCCGCTTGGCTTGGGTATTCCCGAAGGAATGCGGATCATCGATCTGGTTGTGATCGGGTTCGTGGCGGCCATTGGCTTTACCGTATCGCTGTTTGTGGCGGCCGTGGCCTTTGATGCTGGGCCTGTCCAAGACGCGGCCAAAATGGGCGCGCTGTTCAGTTTCTTTGCCGCGGTAATATCGATCATTGCGGGCAAGGTCACAGGCGTTCAAAAACGCGAACTATAGGGTTTCACATTACTCACCGAATAAAGCCCGGCACTGCGCCGGGCTTTATTTTTTGTTAACCATGATTGGCAAACATGGGGCATGACCCATGAAACCGATTCCCAATTGCCCCTGTTTGCCGAGGCGCCAACACAATTTGCCCTGACCAAGGGCGCGCGATTGCCATCCTATATCAAGGATCATCGCAAACGGTTGCGCGACCGGTTCGTGCAGGGGGGTGCGGATGCCTTGCCCGATTACGAAATGCTGGAACTGGTGTTGTTTCGCGCCATTCCACGGCAGGATGTCAAACCATTGGCACGGCGATTGTTGGATCATTTTGGGGATTTTAACCGCGTTATTTCCGCACCCATTGACGACATTGCTGCGGTGCATGGTGCGGGCCACGCAGTGGCCGTTGAATTAAAGGTGGTTCAGGCCGCAGCGCAACGCCTGACCCGTGCGCGGGTGATTGGGCGGCCGGTGTTGTCCAGTTGGGATGCGTTGCTGGATTATTGCCAGGCAAATATGGCGCATCTAAGCTATGAACAATTTCGCATTCTGTACCTAGATCGTAAAAACACCCTGATCACCGATGAATTACAGGCGCGCGGGACGGTCGATCATGTGCCTGTCTACCCCCGTGAAATTGTCAAACGTGCGCTGGAATTGAACGCCTCGGCGTTGATATTGGTGCATAATCACCCATCAGGTGATCCGACGCCATCGCAGCAGGATATTGATATGACGCAGCAGATTATATCCGCGGCCGCCGCGTTGGGTATTACGGTGCATGATCATTTGGTTATTGGCAAATCGGATCAAATCAGTTTCCGCGCGCAGGGGCTGATATGACCCCTATTCCACCCAAATTTCAACGCGTCGATTGACGCTGCGCCCCAAATCTGTCGTTTCACAGGCCATGGGCAATACGGGGCCATATCCTTTGGCGGTCATAGTGCCGATATCCAGCTGACGTTTGGGCAGGCGCCGCGTGATTTCCTGCATCACGGTTTGCGCCCGTTCTTGGGACAGTTTGACATTTGCATCGAAATCCCCCTGACCGTCACTAAAGCCGCTAAAATACAGGTTTTTGCCATCAAATCGCCCCTGCGAAATTAGCGTGGCAATCAGGTCTAGGTTGGCCTTGGACTGGGCGTCCAAATCGGATGTTCCGGTCGCAAAACGGAAACTGGTGGTCAGACGTGCGGCTGTTTGTAAATCGCGGGTCGCGGTTTGCAGTACATCCAAGGTCTGTGTGCTGCTTTGGCTGATGGCAAAGTGCAACCGATCACCTTGTTGCGCCCAGGGTGTCTGGGCTGTGGACAGGCCCACAAATCCCGCGCGTTCGATCACCAACCGCGCATCAGCGGATGTGACATAGTCAAAAAATGATGTCGCTTGGGGGCCTTGGGTAAAGGGGCTTTGATGTAGGAAAATCGGGACGATCAGCGGATAATCCCCGGATTTAATGCTGCGATTTGACAGTCGCGGCATATGTCCACAATCGCCTGTCAGGGCGACGACCTGCAACCCAGACAGGTTGGAAAATGGCACAAGGCCCAGTTTGTCCGGATTTTGGTACAGGGTATCGACCACATCCCCCATGGCCCCGTCATGCCAGATTTGATCATAACCCTGCCACCCGAACCGCGCCCCATAGTCGAAATGTTCGCTGGCGATGTTGATCTGATCTGATGCTGTTTTGATCTGATCAATCAAGTTCGACAAATGAATTTCACTCAGATCATTCGGGGGCGCAACAACAGGCACCAAGGCATCCAATGCAACGACCGCACTTTTGACCGATGATCGGATTGATGACACAGACGGATCGCGCAGCTTTGCCAGTTCCGTCGCGGTCAATTCGCGAAACGCAATCGCCCAGTCTGCGGATTGATTGACCAGGTTTTCAATCGCTGTTTCCGAATTTGCCGTGATCAAGGTGATTTCAAATTTCCGATCGCTGTCCGCATTTGACGTTAATTCATAGCGTTGCAAGCCATCGGTCTGTGGGATCTGTTTTAACGAATACGCCCGCCGTAGCGCAAAGTTTTCGATCAGGGCAGGCAGCGCAATTAATGACAATCCTTGCGGGACGGTCAGGGTGACGTTTTCTTGTGTGGGTCGCAAGGTGGGGCAAAGGCGCCCTTGGCAGTCAAACAAGGTGGCGTCAAACACGATGGGCCCGGCGTCACTGTCCAGCGATATATAGCGTCCGTCATAGTCCAAAACAGTCCCACGGATTACCATGCCGCCCTGTTTTGACGTCAGTGTTACATCGGTATCCTGCGCCCAGGCTCCGCCGCACCAAACGATAAGAAACGCCCAAAACTGGAACGCATAGCGCATCATCCCAAAACCCCGCATAATTTCGCGCGACTGTGAAAGGTTGCGCTGGGATTTTCAACCGGTATTTTACAACTGCACAAAACGGCCACGCGCCGCGCGACGCAAAAGCCACAAACAAAAACGCCCCCGAAATTGGGGGCGTTTTGAATGGGTCTGCGCCTTAGGCCAAGCGGCCGTGGCAATGTTTGAATTTTGATCCCGATCCGCAGGGGCAGGGGTCATTGCGACCGGTGTTTTCCCAGCCCTCGGGCATTTCGTCACCATCGGTCTCTGACGATGTGGTGGCGGTTGCGGCTTGTTGCAGTTTCTGCATTTCTGCCTGCTGCGCCTGCATTTGTTGCATCATGATGGCGCGTTCTTCTTCGGTCATGGGACGGACTTGGCCCATTTGTTTGCTGACATCGACGCGCAGGCTGTCAAGCAGGCCTTCGAATAATTGGAAACCTTCGTTTTTATATTCGTTCAGCGGATCACGCTGGGCATAGCCGCGGAACCGGACGACGCTTTTCAAATGTTCTAGGGTCAACAGGTGTTCGCGCCATTTGCGATCGATCGTTTGCAACAATACCTGACGTTGGATCTGCTCCATGGTTTCGGCACCAAAGGCTTGGGCTTTGTCTTCCATGGCTTTGTCGGCAGCCTCTTCGATGCGCTCGCGCATTATGTCTGCGTCTACGCCCTCTTCTTCGGCCCATGCGATGATGGGCAGATCAAGGTTCAGGTGTTCAATCACGGCGGCGTACAGCCCCTGTGTATCCCATTGCTCTGCATAGGATTTTGGCGGCATGTGGGTGTCGATCAGATCATCAATCACATCATTGCGCATATCCGAGATGATTTCTGACAGTTCGTCGGTTTTCATAATATCCAGACGCTGATCAAAGATCGCCTTGCGCTGGTCATTCATCACGTCATCATATTTCAACAATTCTTTACGAATGTCGAAATTGCGTGCTTCGACTTTGGCTTGGGCGCGTTCTAGTGATTTGTTGACCCAAGGGTGTTCAATCGCTTCACCCTCTTTCATGCCAAGGGTGTGCAATACCTTGTCCAGACGGTCTGACCCGAAAATGCGCATCAAGTCGTCTTCTAGCGACAGATAGAAAGACGACCGACCAGGGTCGCCCTGACGGCCCGACCGACCGCGCAACTGGTTGTCGATCCGGCGGCTTTCGTGACGTTCGGTGGCCAAAACAAACAGGCCACCTGCGTCTTTGACGGCTTGTTCATCCGCTTGGTGCGCCGTTTCGATTTGGGCGCGGATTTCGTCGGGATTGCCATCGGGGTTGGTGGCGATTGCCTCCATCACCTTCATTTCGACATTGCCGCCCAGTTTGATGTCAGTCCCACGGCCGGCCATATTGGTGGCGATGGTGACCGCACCCAATTTTCCGGCATCTGCCACGATCTGGGCTTCTTGTTCGTGCTGGCGCGCGTTTAGGACGTTATGCTTGATCCCCGCTGCATTCAGCATTTGCGACAGCATTTCGGATTTTTCAATTGATGTCGTGCCGACTAAAATGGGCTGACCTTTGGTCTGGGCCTGTTTGATTTCCTCGACGATGGCCTGATATTTTTCGGCCGCCGTGCGGTACACTTTGTCGTGTTCGTCAATCCGTGCGATGGGGCGGTTTGTCGGAACCTCGACAACGCCCAAACGGTAAATTTCGTGAAATTCCTCGGCCTCGGTGCTGGCGGTGCCGGTCATGCCACCTAATTTGTCATACAGACGGAAATAGTTTTGGAACGTCACGCTGGCCAATGTCACGTTTTCTGGCTGAATTTGGCAGCCCTCTTTCGCTTCGATGGCTTGGTGCAGCCCTTCGGACAGGCGGCGGCCAGGCATCATGCGGCCCGTAAATTCGTCGATCAACACCACCTGACTGTCACGCACGATGTAATCTTTGTCACGGACAAAGTTTTTGTGCGCGCGCAGGGCGTTGTTGACGTGATGCACGATTGTCGTGCTTTCTGGATCGTACAGCGACTGTCCCTCGGGCAGGATGCCCTTGGTCAGCAGCAGCTGTTCCAAATAATCGTTCCCGTCGTCGGTAAAGGTGACGTTGCGGGTTTTTTCGTCAAGGCTGTAATGTTCATCGGTCAGTGATGGAATCAGTTCGTTGATCGCCGCATACAGTTCTGATCGGTCATCAGAGGGGCCAGAAATGATCAGGGGCGTCCGCGCCTCGTCGATCAGGATACTGTCAACTTCGTCCACGATGGCAAAGTTGTGGTATTTCTGGTTCATTTCATCAATGCTGCCACGCATGTTGTCGCGCAGGTAATCAAAGCCCAGTTCATTATTGGTGGCATAGGTAATGTCCGACCCATAGGCTGCGGCTTTCTCGGCCTCGGGCTGTTGGGGGTATACAACGCCCGTGGTCATACCCAATGCGCCATAGACCTGTGACATCCATTCCGCATCGCGTTTGGCCAGATAATCGTTGACTGTGACCACATGCACACCGCGCCCTGTCAGCGCATTCAGATAGGCGGGGAATGTGGCGACCAGCGTTTTACCTTCGCCGGTTTTCATTTCGGCGATGTTGCCTTGGTGCAAGAAAATGCCGCCCATCAGCTGCACATCAAAGGCGCGTAGGCCCAAGGCGCGCTTGGCCCCTTCGCGGCAGTTTGCGAAAGCTTCGGGCAGGATCGCGTCCAATGTTTCACCATTTGCAACGCGGGCTTTGAATTCGCCAGTTTTTTCGATCAACTGCGCATCGCTTAACGCTTCGAATTCGGGTTCCAATGCGTTGATTTTTTCGATCAGCGGTAGGACGGATTTCACTTTGCGGTCGTTGGGTGTTCCAAAAACCTTAGCTGCTAATTTTCCAAAACCTAGCATTGTAACTCCGTCTATAAATTTGTTGCGCAACTTTGTGCTGCTGGACTTGCTTGGCGCGCAATCTGGTCATAGGTATGAACATGCGCATTACAGTTGTGTATTCGATGTAAGGGGCCGGTGATACGGTGTCAACGCAGTCAGGGTCATACGCCCAGCAATTTGAAGGAGATTCTTATGAAAAAATGGCAAAAAACCGCAAGCTCAATGATAATTGCTGCATTTTGTGCATTGCCCGCCACCGCACAAGACGCCCCAACCGCAGGAACGGTTGTCGCGTCCATTGACGGAACAGAAATTACTTTGGGTCATTTGATCTTGGCATTTGATTCCTTGCCTGATGAATACAAAAGCTTGCCATCGGACCAATTATTTCAAGGATTGATCGAACAGATGATCCAGCAGACGTTGTTAAGCAACTCGGCCAAGAACAAAGATGCTGCGATTGTCCGATTGGCGTTGGAAAATGAAAAACGCCTGCTGCAAGCCGGGGTTGCCGTGAATGAATTGACAGGAGAGGTTGTCACCGAGGACGCCATTCGCGCGGCCTATGATGCCCAATATGCAAATGTCGATTTGGGAATGGAATACAATGCCGCGCATATTTTGGTCGAAACCGAAGACACCGCCAAAGAGCTGATCCAAAAACTGGCTGATGGTGCAGAATTTGCAGCGTTGGCCAAAGAGTTTTCCACAGGGCCATCCGGCCCAAGTGGGGGTGATTTAGGCTGGTTTAACCGTGGCGATATGGTTGGTCCATTTGATGCGGCAATCGCAGACATGCAGGTGGGCGATATCGCAGGCCCTGTGCAAACCCAGTTCGGTTGGCATGTGATTTCGCTAAAAAATACCCGCGCAAAATCTGCGCCTGAATATGACGTGGTCAAAGGCGACATCGCCGTTGAATTGCAGCGCCAAGCTGTGCAAGATCGCGTGACATCACTGGAACAGTCGGCCACAATCACGCGTATGACGCTAGGTGATATCGATAGTAACCTGATCAAAGATCCCACCTTTTTGGAGCAATAATCCATGGCCAAAATTACCAAAGTGTCCCCCCTTGCGCCGGCGCAGTTTCCCGACCTGCCCGTGATTGACGGGGTTAAATTTGCCACCGCCGCAGCGGGTGTCAAATACCAAGGCCGCACAGATGTCATGCTGGCGGTTGCCGATGCTGGGTCCACCATCGCGGGCGTGTTCACACGGTCCGCGACGCGGTCGGCCCCTGTCTTGGATTGTCAGGACAAAATCAGCGGGCCCACGCCAAACGGTGTGGCCATTTTGGTCAATTCGGGCAATTCCAATGCCTTTACCGGTGCGCGTGGTCGTGAATCTGTGGCCGCCATTACGGGCGCGGTTGCGGATGTCACGGGGCTGGACGGGGCGGCGGTGTTTACATCGTCGACCGGTGTGATTGGCGAACCCTTGCCCCATGATCGCATTATCGCGATTTTGGGCCAGTTGAACGGCGATTTGGATGCGGGCAAGATTGGCGATGCGGCGCGTGCCATCATGACCACGGATACCTATCCCAAGGGGTCCATGGCGCAGGTCGATACCGACCAAGGGCCGATTAAAATCGCGGGCATTGCCAAAGGGTCGGGTATGATTGCCCCCGATATGGCGACGATGTTGGTCTATATCTTTACCGATGCGAAAATTGCGCAATCGGATTTGCAGGCTTTGGTCAGCGAAATCAATGATACATCGTTTAACTGCATCACTGTGGACAGCGATACATCGACCTCTGACACGTTGTTGATGGTTGCGACGGGGGCCAGTGGGGTTTCAGTGGATCGCGCGCATCAGGGGTTCAAATCGGCCTTGCGTGGCGTGTTTATGGATCTGGCCCATCAGGTTGTCCGCGACGGCGAAGGCGCGACAAAATTCGTTGAAATCCAGATCACAGGGGCGGCGACAGATGCCGATGCCAAAACCCACGCGATGGCCATTGCGAATTCACCATTGGTCAAAACAGCAATCGCGGGGCAGGACCCCAACTGGGGCCGCGTGGTGATGGCAATTGGCAAATCCGGTGCGGCTGCGGATCGTGATTTGTTGACCATCCGCTTTGGCGATATCACGGTGGCGGAAAACGGGTGGGTGTCCCCCAGTTATAGCGAAGAGCAAGGCGCCGCCTATATGCAAAACGAACATCTGATCATTGGGGTCGATTTGGCATTGGGTCAGGGGTCATCCACGGTCTGGACCTGTGATTTGACCCATGACTATATCGCGATTAACGCGGATTACCGGTCATGAAAATGGTATTGGTATCCGCGGTTGCATTGGTCGATGGCGATGGGCGCGTGTTGTTGGCCCAACGCCCCCAAGGCAAGGCCATGGCCGGCCTATGGGAATTCCCGGGCGGCAAGGTGGAACAGGGCGAAACGCCCGAGGCGGCCTTGGTGCGTGAACTGCAAGAAGAATTGGGGATTGAAACATGGAACAGCTGCCTTGCGCCGCTGACATTTGCCAGTCACAGCTATGATGATTTCCACCTGCTGATGCCATTGTTTGTGTGCCGTAAATGGAACGGTATCGTACAGGGCAAAGAGGGCCAAAACCTAGCATGGGTCCATGCCCGTGATTTGCGCAATTACCCTATGCCCGCCGCCGATATTCCCCTGATCCCGATTTTGCGGGATTGGTTGTAATGATCGATTCGGGTCTGGTTATTAATGTGACCCGTTTGACGATGATACGATGACTCTATGGTTTGGTGACTGTTGGTATTCCGCCCCAGTGATTTAACAGAACACATAAAAAAACCCGCCTTTCGGCGGGTTTTTTATTAAGAAAGTTTGCGCTCGATTTCTTCGCGCTCAAAGATCTCGATGACGTCTTTGGGACGAATATCATCATAGTTTTCAAAGGCCATACCGCATTCTTGACCGGACTGAACGTCTTTGACTTCGTCCTTAAAGCGTTTCAGCGTTTTCAACGTGCCTTCGTGGATCACAACGTTGTCGCGCAACAGGCGTACACCTGCTGAACGGCGTGCGACACCTTCGGTGACGATACAGCCGGCCACTTTGCCGACGCCGGACACCTTGAAGACCTCTTTGATTTCGGCATAACCGATAAAGTTTTCGCGGATTTCGGCAGATAGCAAACCACTGGCGGCGGCTTTGATGTCGTCGACCAGGTCATAGATGACGGAATAATACCGCACATCCACACCCTTTTGGTTGGCCGAGTTACGGGCCGATGCATTCGCACGCACGTTAAAGCCCATGACAGGCGCGCCCGATGCTTCGGCCAAGCCGATGTCGGTATCGGTGATCGCACCCACACCATAGTGCAAGACGCGCACGCGGACTTCTTCGTTGCCGATTTTTTCCATCGCTTGAACGATCGCTTCGGCTGAACCTTGTACGTCGGCTTTGACGATGATTGGCAATTCAGACACGTTTTGGTCCTCTTTCGCCTTGGCCATCATTTGTTCCAAGGTTTTTGCAGCACCGGCTGCAGCACGTTTTTCTTTGAACACGTTTTCGCGGTATTCTGCGATTTCGCGTGCTTGTGCTTCGGTGTCTACAACGTTCAGAACATCGCCCGCCTCTGGTGTGCCGTTTAGGCCCAGAACCTCAACCGGAACGGATGGTCCGGCCTCTTTGACGCGTTCACCTTTGTCGTTGACCAATGCGCGGACTTTACCCCACTGCTGGCCGACCACGAAAATATCGCCTTGGCGCAATGTGCCTTTCTGGACCAAAACAGTTGCAACAGGGCCGCGGCCCACATCCAACTGTGCCTCGATCACGGCACCTTGGGCGGCGCGATCGGGATTTGCTTTCAGTTCCAAAATTTCGGCCTGTAGGGCAATCGCCTCTAGCAGGTTGTCCAGGCCAAGCCCGGTCAGTGCTGACACTTCTACGTCTTGGACGTCACCTGACATGGCTTCAACCACGATTTCGTGTTGCAGCAAATCAGTGCGCACCTTCATTGGGTTTGCGTCCGGTTTGTCGCATTTGTTGATCGCAACAATCATTGGCACCTTGGCCGCTTTGGCGTGGTTAATCGCCTCGACGGTTTGGGGCATCACGGCGTCATCGGCGGCAACAACCAAAACAACGATGTCTGTCACTTGTGCGCCGCGTGATCGCATTGACGTAAACGCCGCGTGACCCGGAGTGTCCAAGAACGACAGTACGGCCCCATCATTGGTTTCAACCTGATAGGCACCAATGTGCTGGGTAATACCACCGGCTTCGCCAGAGACAACTTTGGTGTTGCGAATGGCATCAAGCAGCGATGTTTTCCCGTGGTCCACGTGGCCCATGATCGTAATGACAGGCGGGCGTGATTTTAGGGCTGCTTCGTCTTCTGGTGTTTCTTTGATGATATCTTCGACGTCTGCATCAGAAACACGGACGATTTTGTGACCGAATTCTTCGATAATCAATTCGGCAGTATCGGCATCGATGGATTGGTTTTGTGTGACCATCATGCCCATTTTCATCAAAGATTTTACAACTTCGGCAACACGTTCGGCCATACGGTTGGCCAATTCCGACACAACAATGCTTTCTGGAACCTGAACATCGCGCACAATTTTTTCGCGCTCTGCCTGTTGGCCCATTGCCTTTTGACGCGCGCGTTCTTGTTTACGCTTCATCGCGGCCATGGATTTTTGACGACCACCTTCGCTGCCATCAAGGGCTTGGGAAAGGGTAAGCTTGCCTGAGCGACGGCCGTTTTCGTCTGCACGTGCCTTGGCACGACGGTCGTTTTCGTCCTCTTTGGCACGCTTGCGCGACGGTGTTTGCGGCGCGGCAGTCTTGGCTGGGCGCGAATCAACGGCCGAGCGTTTGGGCGCGTCTGCATCTGCGGCGGCAGCGGGCTGCGCGCTTGGCGCGGCCTTGGGCCGTTCAGCTGCTTTGCGCTGTTCTTCTGCTTCTTTGCGGGCGCGCTCTTCGTCTTCGGCTTTTTGGCGCGCACGTTCTTCGATTTCACGCTGCTCGCGTTCTTTCGCTTCGTGCTCGGCACGGCGGCGATCGCGTTCTTCTTGGCGGGCGTGCTCTTCTGCTTGGCGGGCTGCTTGTTCATCAGCTTCGCGGGCTTTGGCGGCTTGCAACGCCTTTAGGCGGCGTTCCATTTCCGCATCATTGATTCCTGCAGGACGCTTGGATTTGTCCGATCCTGCGGACCCACCAGATGTTGTTGGTTTTGCCGCGCTGGGTTTTGATACCGCAAAACGTTTCTTAGACTTGGTTTCGACCACAACACTGTTGGTCCGCCCATGACTAAAGCTTTGTTTTACATTCCCAGAACGTGGTCCACGCACACCCAATGTTTTTTTGCCGTCACTATCGCTCATCTAGCTGTCTTATCCTTTCCGGAGGTGGATTTACCCCCGTCATTTTCACGCAGGCCTTTCAGCCGTTGTGCTTCATCTACTACACGCCGCGTCAAACCGCCAGATGCCAGCGCGCAATGAATCACGGTTTGTCGCCCAAATGCCGCGCCCAATTCATTTGCGGTTAGCCAACCGATGAATTTGCCGCCATAGGGCGTGCTAAGTTTTGATTTGCCGCGCTCGGATCCATCACAGGCTTGGATCAGGATCCGCGCCTCTTCTTTGGCAAGCCAATCTTTGACTTTTTCGTATCCTGACACGGCATGGCCCGATTTGCGTGCCAGTGAAATTAATTCCACAACACGGCGGGCCAATAATTTTTCGACCTCTGATACAAGATCAGGGCTGACGGAAACGTTCTGTTTCGCGCCCCGTGAAAATAAACCTTTCGACACCGCTTTTTCAAGGGCAGCGCGATCTGCGCTGACCCAAACGCCACGTCCGGGCAATTTTTCCATGATATCAGGAAAAATTTCGCCCGTCGGTGAGGTGACAAAACGGATCAACCCGTGCTTTGGCTGCACTTCGCCTGTGGCAATGCATTTGCGTTCTGGCTCTTCGGCCTTGGTATGTGTGCCACCACGGGTCATTTTTGTTTATTCTTCCTCGTTTTGGTCTGTGTCATCGCTGTGCGCGATGGCATCTTCGGGATCGATCCAACCCAAAGCAACACGTGCGGTCATGATCAGGTCTTGGGCTTCTTCCAAGCTCATGTCGAAGGATTCAAGCAAACCATCATCCTTGACGCGTTGACCGTCGACCGTTGTCCAGCCACCAGCCAATTCCCAATCGGCGCAGGTTGCGAAATCTTCTAGGGATTTGATGCCATCTTCGGCCAAGGCCACCAACATTTGTGGTGTCAAACCGTCAAAGTTCATCAATGTATCATCCGCACCCAATTCGACTGCGCGTTCATTCGCTTTGCGGGCTTCTTCTTCTAGATGCTCGCGGGCGCGTGTTTGCAATTCTTGGGCGGTGCTTTCGTCGACGCCATCGATCACCAGCAGTTCGTCTAATTCAACGAATGCCACTTCTTCTAGCGATGTAAAGCCTTCGGCGACCAACAACTGGGCAAAGAATTCGTCCAGATCCAAGGTTTGCATAAACAGGCCAGTGCGCTCTTCGAATTCTTTCTGACGGCGGGCTGATTCTTCGGCCTCGGTCATGATGTCGATGTCTAGGCCGGTCAATTGGCTGGCCAGACGGACGTTTTGTCCGCGACGACCGATTGCCAATGACAGTTGTTCTTCGGGAACAACAACTTCGATTTTGCCAGCTTCTTCGTCCAAAACCACTTTGGTCACTTGGGCTGGTTGCAGCGCGTTGACCAGGAACGTTGGCTGATCTTCGTTCCATGGAATGATGTCGATCTTTTCGCCTTGCAATTCGTTCACAACGGCCTGAACACGGCTGCCGCGCATACCAACGCAGGCACCGACAGGGTCAATTGATCCGTCTGTTGCATAGACCGCAATTTTTGCGCGCGAACCGGGGTCGCGTGATACGGATTTGATTTCAATGATGCCTTCGTAAATTTCAGGCACTTCCATTTTGAACAGCTCGGCCATGAATTCAGGCGCGGTGCGTGACAGGAAAATCTGTGGTCCGCGCACTTCGCGGCGCACATCTTTGATGTAACAGCGCACGCGGTCACCCGGACGATAGCTTTCGCGGCCAATTTTTTCGTTGCGGCGCAGGATCGCTTCGCCACGGCCCACGTCCACGATGACGTTGCCATATTCTTCGCGTTTCACAGAACCATTAATGATGGTACCGGCGCGGTCTTTGAATTCTTCGAATTGGCGATCACGTTCTGCTTCGCGGACTTTTTGCAAAATAACCTGCTTGGCGGATTGTGCTGCGATACGTCCCAATTCTACTGGGGGAATTTCTTCGACGTATTGGTCACCAATCTTTGGGTTTTCCATGTACTGTTTCGCTTGGTCAACAGTCAATTCCGCCTGATAGTTTTCCAGCTCGGCCTCTTCGACCACAGTGCGCACACGTGTAAATGTTGCGCGACCTGTTTTACGGTCGATGGATACACGGATATCCATTTCGGCGCCGTAACGGGATTTTGCAGCGCGTGCCAGCGATTCTTCCATCGCGGCGACAACCAGACCGGGGTCGATCATTTTTTCACGTGCGACAGCTTCGGCTGTTTGCAATAATTCCAACTGGTTTGCAGATGTAATTGCCATGATTACTCCTCTTCGGACCCTTCTTCGGTCTCGATTTCGTCAAAATTCTCTTGGTTTAGGTCTTGCGTCACCTTACGTTGACGCAACATTTCTTGGATCAATTCGTCGGTCAGAACCAGTTTGGCGTCTGACAGCCAATCAAATTCCAGACCAATGGTGCCTTCGTTTACGTTAATCAAAACTTCGGTGCCTTCGACGCCGGCCAGCACCCCTTTGAAACGGCGACGACCGTCGATCATTTCAGCGGTTTCCAGCTTTACTTCGTAGCCTTCGAATGCTTCGAAATCCTTTAAACGTGTCAAAGGGCGGTCGATCCCTGGGCTGGACACCTCAAGGTGATAGGGGTCCGTAATCGGATCTTCGACATCTAACACGGCGCTGACGGCGGTGGATATTTCGCCACAATCGTCAACCTCAATCCCGCCTTGGGGTTTGTCGGCCATGATTTGCAATGTTTTGGTTTCGCCACCCATCAGGCGTACGCGCACCAATTCAAACCCCATGTCTTCGATCACGGGGGTTATAATTTCGGCAAGGCGCACATCCATGGTGGCTTTAGCAATTAGGTTATTCGTCATTAGTCCAAACACAAAAAAACGGGCCCGCGGCCCGTTGCAATTTCCGGTGGAGCGTTGGGGGCAACGCACCGCTGTTGGGCCGTCTATACGCCGATTGCAACATAACTGCAAGCGTTCATTTGAATGCCCCTTGCACGCGGGGGCCGGTTGGGGTGTTATGTCGTGACACATTAGGGGGCAATGGTCACATATGCTAGGTGAAACGGAATGGATGGCAGTATGGTTATCTGTACAGGTGTCGCTGTGGGCCACAGCGCTAAGCCTGCCGGTTGCAATCTGCGTTGCCTATGTGTTGGCACGCCATGAATTTCGGGGTCATTCGGTGTTAAATGCCGTGGTTCACGCCCCGTTGGTATTGCCCCCCGTGGTGACTGGGTATTTGTTATTATTGCTTTTTTCGCGCAACGGTCCCTTGGGGCAGCTGCTGCAAGATTGGTTTGGTGTAATGCTGGCATTTCGATGGACGGGCGCTGTGTTGGCGGCCGCGATCATGGCATTCCCGTTGATGGTGCGTGCCATCCGATTGGGGTTTGAGGCGGTTGACCCCAAGCTGGAACAGGCAGCGCAAACACTGGGTGTCCGTCCGGTGATTGTGTTTGCCACCATTACCCTGCCATTGATTTTTCCCAGTATTTTGGCCGGTATGGTTTTAGCATTTGCCAAAGCTATGGGTGAGTTCGGCGCAACCATTACCTTTGTGTCGAATATTCCGGGGCAAACACAAACGATTCCCTCGGCGATTTATAGTGCGATGCAGGTTCCAGGGCAGGAACCGATTGCCATGGCTTTGGTGCTGATTTCGGCGGGCATTGCCGTGGGCGCGCTGATCGTGTCGGAAATTCTGGCGCGCCGGATGCAACGGCGTTTGGCAGCATAGGCGGGGGGAATTGGACATGGCATTATCAGTGGCGCTGAAACATAGGCTGGGAACATTTGCGCTGGATACGTCCTTTGATGTGCCCAATGGGGTGACGGCCCTGTTTGGGCGATCTGGGGCGGGCAAAACCAGCGTGATTAATGCCGTGGCCGGATTGATTACCCCACAGGCGGGGCGCATATGTATCCAAGACCAAGTGGTGTTTGACAGTGCAGCAGGGATCAACGTGCCTGCCCACAAACGCGGTGTGGGATATGTGTTCCAAGATGCGCGGCTGTTTCCGCATTTGTCGGTGTCAGGGAATTTATCCTATGCGGCCAAATTTGGACGCGCTGCGATTGACGACCGGTTGCAACGTCGGATTGTTGATATGTTGGGTATTGACCATTTGATGTCGCGCCGCCCAGCAGGGCTGTCGGGGGGTGAAAAACAGAGGGTGGCCATTGCACGCGCGTTGTTATCATCACCGCGGGTTTTGTTAATGGACGAACCCTTGGCCGCATTGGATCCAGCCCGCAAGGCCGAGATTTTGCCATATCTTGAAACGCTGCGGGATGAATTGGACATGCCGATCCTATACGTCAGCCACGCGGTCAGCGAAATTGCCCGACTGGCCGATCAGGTTGTTTTGATGCAGGCGGGGCAGGTTGTGGCCAATGATACCACTGCTGCCGTTTTTGCCGATGCGGATTTGGCGCCCAGTTTGGGGCTGCGCGATGCGGGGGCGGTGATCATGGGCCGTGTTGTTGCCCATGATCCAGATGGGTTGACGCATCTGTCTGCCGCAGGTGGGCATATGTATCTGCCCCAGATCCAAGCCCCGATTGGCGCAACCATTCGTTTACGTATTTTGGCCCAAGACGTGACATTAATGCGTGATGCCCCACAAAACATTTCTGCGCTAAACATTGTCAGCGGAACAATTTTGGCAGTGCGACGGGGGGATGGACCAGGCGCGATTGTCACGCTGCAATGCGGGCAGGATCGTATTTTGGCGCGGGTCACAGGCCGGTCCGTGGATGCCATGGGGTTGCAGGCGGGCATACCGTGCTATGCGGTTGTAAAATCGGTGTCCGTCAGTCCCGATGAGGTGGGGCACCATTAAATCGGTTGCCCGCCAACTGTCAGCCTAGACCAAATCGTGGGTATATGCCCCTTCGGGCAGGGCAAGGGATGCGGCTAATTCGGTCACTTGGGCCATGGATAGGGTCACTTTCTGCACGTGACCCGTGTGGGGATCATATTGTTCGACGGTCACGCAATCATCGAATGATGTGATAACCACATCCTCTTGCAAATGCGCGGTGTCGTGATCCAATAAAGTGACAACGGTGCAGTCGAATTCATGTTCAATCGTAAACATCGCATTTTCCGTTCTGTATTTTCACAATTTCAGTATATCGTATTTTCCAAGGTTGAGGGAGGAATTTTTCATGAACGTGGTGAAATTGGGCTTGGTCGCAATCTGTGGATTTGTCTTGGTGTCATGTGGTGGTGCGCCAGCTGTTCCAACGGTGCGTCCCGCGCCGCCCGTGGCGCAGGCCCCGCAATCGTCGCAGCCCTTGGTCAACCCTGTGGCATCGTTCAAACGTGTGATCGGCCGCGTCGAACCGGTTGGCACGGAAATATGCCGTGGAATGACATCACAGCAGCCCTGCGATTTCGCAATTTATGTGGATAATCGTCCTGATAGTGGATCCGTGATCAACGCCTATCAAACCGAAAGCGAAACAGGCCAGCCCGTGGTGATATTCACCGCCGCCTTGTTGAAATCGGTCCGAAACGAGGATGAATTGGCATTCATCCTTGGCCACGAAATGGCCCATCACATTGCCGGCCATATTCGCAAACAATCGGCCAACACATGGTTAGGGGCCATTGCGCTGGGTGGTTTGGCCGCGGCCGTTGGCGGTGATTCCACGATGGTGGATTTGGCCGCAGACATCGGCGCCGGCATTGGCAGCCGCGTATATTCCAAGGAACATGAATTGCAGGCCGATGAAATCGGCACCGTCATTGCCCATCGTGCGGGATATGATGCGGTGACCGGATCGATGTTTTTCAACCGTTTACCCGATCCGGGTGATCGTGTTTTGGGGTCACACCCGCCGAATGCTGCGCGCCTGACGCGGGTGCGTGCGACGGTATCAAAACTGGGTCCGCGCGGCTGATGCTTAGGGCTTAGCCGCGACCAGCATCAGGTTGTTGGCGGGCATTTCGGCGACCAATCGCATGTCCAACCATTCCTCTTGGATCCAGTCGATCATGTCAAAGTCATCTTTGTATCCGGCGTCTGGGGTCTCAGACCTGATCCGCTGATCAAAGTCCTGATCACCCGTGCTGGTTAATTCACCGCCGCGCATAAATGGACCATAGATGAACAACATCCCCCCCGGTGCCAAGGCCTGCGCCGCGTTTCGAATGATGGCACGGGTATCGGGTGTGCTGATCAAATGAAACACATTGACGATCACCACCGCCTGATAGGATCCGTTTGCCCAATCGGTCCCTGCCTGACGCGCATCCCACCTGCGGGCGGGGTGGATATTGTGGCACCCTGTGTCAGCACGATAGGCATTGATCGATGCCACGCGATCATCCTGTAAATCTGTTGGTTGCCAGTTTAGCGACGCAAACCGTTCAGCAAAATGCACGACATGTTGCCCCGATCCACTGGCGATTTCCAAAACTTCACCAGTTTCGGGCAGAAATTCAGCCATAACATCGGCAATGGGCGCTTTGTTACGTTCGGCCCAATCGGCAAAGATTTTGTCAGTCATTCATGATATCCCTTGGTGTATAAATCGCGACACTATCCACAGCACCCCTGCGCGTCAATCAATCCAAATACAAACAAAAGTTATCAATGTGACTAAAGAAAGTCCGAAAGATGACGTTTATGCAGACATAAGTAATTATACGTAAACATGAGACAGTTTTGGCAAGACTTTTGATTCAGGATATATCGCAAAAGGTCAAGATGATTTCAATTGGCCCAGACGCATTGGTTCGTTGGGCGACCAAGATCATGGCGCGGCACAATATTGGCGCACTAGCCGTGGTTCAAGACGGCGTTTTGATCGGTATTGTCAGCGAACGTGATATTGTGCGGCGCTGTGTTGCGGAAAATAAACGCGCCGGTCAGACCCGAATTCGTGATATTATGACCCCAAATCCAATCACATTAACACGGGATCAATCCGTTTTAACGGCGCTAGCTGTGATGATGGAAAACAATATTCGGCATTTGCCCATCGAATGCGAAACGGGCAAGTTTTGTCAGATGCTATCGTTAAAGGACGTGATTACGGCCCTGCGCAAGACAATGGAAAAACAGGTTCTGAATTTTCTGTTGGCTATGGCCGAGGACGATTTAGACAACGTCGTTCAATTACACCGCTAATTAAACGCAAAACGCCCCACCATTGGCGGGGCGTTTGCAATTGTGTGTGGGTCACTTAGCTTGGGATATTGCCAGTGATGCCTTCGACATAGAAATTCAGACCGGCCAATGCACCATCGTCTGCAATTTCGCCTTCGGCCAACCAAACAGAACCGTCTTGTTTGTTGATTGGACCGGTGAATGGATGGTATTCGCCTGCCGCGATTGCATCGCGCATTGCTTCGGCTTCGGCTTTCGCGTCAGCTGGAACAGCGTCGGAAATTTCACCGATGCCAACCATGCCTGTGCTGATGCCATCCCATGTGTTCACAGATGACCATGTGCCATCCAATGCGGCCTGAACGCGTGCGATGTAATATGGCGCCCAGTTGTCGATGATGGATGAAATGCGTGGCATTGGGCCATATTCCGCCATGTCTGCGGCTTGACCGAATGTGTATACGCCACCTGCCTCTTTCGCGGCTGCGTGTGGTGCAGTGGAATCGGTGTGTTGCAGAACAACGTCACAGCCCTGTTCGATCAATGCTTTGGCTGCGTCGGCCTCTTTGGCTGGGTTCAACCATTCAAAAATCCAAACGATTTTGAATTCAACATTTGGGTTCACTTTGCGTGCATGGATAAAGGCCGAGTTGATGCCGCGCACAACCTCGGGGATTGGAACGGATGCGATATAGCCCACTTTGTTCGTTTTGGTGACACGACCGGCTAGGGTCCCTTGGATCGCGCGACCTTCGTAGAAACGGGCTGAGTATACGGATACGTTGTCGGCCTGTTTATAACCTGTTGCGTGTTCGAATTTCACATTTGGGAATTTCTTGGCAACGTTGATTGTTGGGTCCATGAAACCAAAGGATGTGGTGAAAATAATGTCCGCACCGCCCAAGCACATCTGTGTGATTGCGCGCTCTGCGTCTGGGCCTTCGGGGACGTTTTCTTGGTACACCAGGTCAACAGCATCGCCGAAATGTTCAACCATTTCTTTGGCGGAATGATGGTGGTGCTGTGTCCAGCCACCGTCGTTGATTGGGCCAACATAGATGAAACCTACTTTGATTTTTCCGTTGGCACGCAGTGGTGCGCCCAAAACGGCGGCAAATGCAGCTGTTGCGCCAGCGGCCAATAAAGATCTGCGGTTCATGTGTTCTTCTCTCCTATTATTGCGGACTATTCCGCGGTGCTTGTACCACACCCTATGACGAGGCGTGGAAAATTTTTCCCAACGATCCAGGGGCGCGTCCGCCTGATATTACGACTAACACAAGGATTGTTGCAAGATAGGGCGACATCGACAGATATTCGACAGGGATATCCAGCCCCTCTGCCTGAATATTAATCTGCAACGCTGTGACCCCGCCGAATAAATAGGCCCCCAATAACAGGCGCCATGGTTTCCAGCTGGCGAATACGACGATCGCAAGCGCAATCCAACCCGTACCAGCTGTGATGTTATCGACCCATTGGGGAACGCGGACCAAACTGATATAGGCCCCGCCCAAACCAGCACAGGCCCCACCAAACATAATGGCCATCATACGCACGCGGCGCACTTTGTATCCCAAGGCATGGGCCGCATCATGATTTTCCCCGACAGCACGCAATATCATGCCGGCGCGTGTTTTTGTCAAAAACACGAACACGCCAGCCACGATCAGCAGGCTTAGGTAAACCATCGCGTCATGTCGGAAAAAAATGGTCCCAATGATGGGAATATCCGATAACACAGGGATCGGTATTTTCGGAACGGGTACCTGCGTGGTGGTTTCATATCCTTGGCCAACCAATGCAGACAGACCCACACCAAACAGGGTCAAGGCCAATCCTGTTGCCACCTGATTTGTCAGCAAAAATTGGGTCAACAGGCCAAATATGACCGATACCGCCGCCCCACCCAGGGCTGCCCCCATAAACCCCAAGGTGGCACTTTCGCTTTCGTGGGCTGCGATAAATCCGACAACTGCGCCGGTGATCATCATGCCTTCGACACCCAAATTCAACACGCCGGCGCGTTCGACAACCAATTCGCCGATCGCCGCCAATAAAATGGGGGTCGATGCGACCATAATGGCTGCTGCTAATAATATCGGGTTGATATCCATATTAAACACCCCCTGACCGTGCCACCCAACGCAGGCGGTAATCGGTTAAAACATCCACCGACAACAGCACAAACAGCAGCATTCCCTGGAATATCTGAATTGTGGCCGATGGGATATTCATCGCTGTTTCAGCGGCGCTGCCCCCGACATAGGTCAGCGCCAACAGCAACCCTGCCAGTAAAATACCAATTGGGTTCAATCGGCCCAAAAACGCAACAATAATCGCGGTAAATCCATAGGCGGATGGAAAGCTGCCTAAAATCTGGGCAGCAGGTCCAGACACCTCAAACATACCGGCGACACCGGCCAATCCGCCAGAAATCAGAAAACACACCATAATCAACCGATTGGCATTCACGCCCGCAAACCCAGCAGCGCGTGGGCTTTCACCGGTCAATCGCACATGAAATCCGAATTGATGACGCGCCAAAATCGCATAGCTTGCCACAACCACGCCGATGGCGGCAATCACGCCCCAATGCAGACCAGTCCCTGCAATCAACTCCAAATTCGCGGCCGCGGGATAATCGTTCAAATTGCGACTGCCAGGAAATCCATGGCCATCGGGGTTGCGCATCAATCCAATGGAAAACGCCTTGATCAAGACATCTGCAACATAGACCAGCATCAAGGATACCAATATTTCGTTCGTCTTGAAATAAACCCGTAACAGCGCCGGTACCATCGCCCAGATCATGCCACCCGCAATGCCCGCGACGATCATCAGCGGGAAAATAAACCAACGCCCCTCGGTCGGGTAAAACGACAATGCCACACCGGCCGCACAAATCGCGCCGATGATATATTGCCCCTCAGCGCCAATATTCCAAATACCTGCCTTAAACCCATACGACAGTCCAATCGCGATCAATATCAGGGGGGCTGCCTTCTTTAACACTTCAGGACGGTAATAAAACGCAAACTCACCAAAAACAGGATCCCAAAATATCGTCTTGATCGCCAACACAGGATCTTTGCCCAAAATGGCAAATAAAACCCCGCCAAAAATCATCGTCAACACAACCGCCAAAATCGGTGTGACATATGTCCAAAACTGCGAGGTCTGCTTGCGTTTCTCTAACAAGATCATAACGCGCCCCTACTTTCATTTTTGCCCAAATACTCACGCGCCGCGCAGCGGCGCTCCCTTGCCTCAGACATCTGTGCCCGCACCCCCCATCATTAAACCAATCTCATCAATGGTCAGGCCGCGCATCGGCACGATTTTGTCGATCCGACCTACGTTTAATGCGCCAAAGCGATCACTGATCTCGATTAACTCATCCAAATCCTGACTAATCACAACCACAGCGGCACCTTGTGTTGCCAAATCCAACAGCGCTTGACGGATCGAGGCAGCAGCCGCCGCATCAACGCCCCATGTGGGCTGATTGACCACCAAAACGTCGGGGTTTTGTAACACCTCTCGGCCGATGACAAATTTTTGCAAATTACCGCCAGACAGGGATCGCGCAGCATTTTGCGGACCAGGTGTTCGCACATCAAAGGCCGAAATAATATCTTGTGCGAAATTGCGGGCTTTGGTCCAGTTTAATATGCCGTTTGAAACCAATCCTTGGCGTGTGGCACCCGTCATCATCGCATTTTCTGTCAAGCTCATATTTGGGGCCGCAGCGTGTCCCAAACGTTCCTCGGGGGCGCATAAAACGCCCAGTTGGCGGCGCGCATTTGGTCCCCATTGGCCAATATCTTGCCCGTTCATTGTCATCATGCCAGACGGCACGCGTGTTTCGCCTGATATTGCAGCCAGTAATTCATCCTGTCCGTTACCGGCCACACCGCCAATCCCCAAAATTTCGCCGGCCTGAATATCGAATGAAATATTGCGCAGCGCTGTGCCAAAGGCATCTGCCGCAGGCACGGACAATCCGTTGACTGACAATAAAACAGGACCCAATTCACGGTCATGACGCTGGGGGCTGGCAAAGCTGGCGCCAACCATCATTTCCGCCAATTCGCGCGCTGATTTTTCTGCGGGTGTGCAGGTGTCCACTTTCTTGCCCAAACGCAGGATTGTGGCGGTATCACAAATGGCGCGGATTTCGTCCAGTTTATGGGAAATATACAGAATCGATGTCCCCTCGGCCTTTAACTGGCGCAGGGTTTTGAACAGAATATCAACCTCTTGCGGGGTCAAAACGGATGTGGGTTCATCCATGATCAACAATTTCGGATTTTGCAACAAACAGCGTATAATTTCAACGCGTTGGCGTTCACCGGCCGATAGCCCTCCGACAATTTTATGCGGATCTAGGGGCAAGCCATAGGTTTGGGATACCTCGCGGATTTGATGGGCTAAATCGCGTGGGGTGGGGGGTGTTTCCATCCCAAGGGCAATGTTTTCTGCCACGCTCATCGCGTCAAACAGGGAAAAGTGCTGAAATACCATGGCCACCCCATTGGCGCGCGCTTGGCGTGGCTCTTGGGGGTGATAGGGCGTGCCGTTCAATTCCATGGAGCCGCTGTCGGGTTTGACAAGCCCATAGATCATCTTGACCAGTGTCGATTTGCCGGCGCCGTTTTCGCCCAACAGGGCATGCACTTCGCCTTTGCCAATGTCAAAGCTGACGTCATCATTGGCCACAACCCCTGGATAGGCTTTGGTCAAGCCGGTCAAACGAAGCACACGATCGTTCATGCTGTTTTTTCCTTTCCAAGATGATGGGCCGTTTCCATCTCTAATAGGCAATTTGCCATGCCTATGGCAATCGCAAAGGGATGTTTTCCGAAATCCCGCCGCCCAATGGGGCAGGTTATGCGCTGTATTTGCGCAGCCTCATGCCCCAAATGGGCCAGTCTGTTGCGGAATCTGGCCCATTTGGTGTCTGACCCGATCAGTCCCGCCCAATGAAACGATCGCCGCAAAACCGCATCGCAGATCATTAAATCCAAATGATGCGAATAGGTCAGGATCAGGTGGTTGGCCTGCTGCGGGGCATGTTTTGCCAAATCATGGCATTGTGGGGCATATAGGATATCGACCGTATCGGGAATGTCAGCGGGAAACCGCGATGGGTCCGTATCAACCCAAGTGATATCAAATTCGGGCAGCGGTGACAGAATATCAACCATCGCGCGCCCCACATGGCCTGCCCCCCAAATCCACAGGGGCCGTGCCGCGCGTTGCAGCGCGTCAATCACCATGCCATCACGGAACAAAAATCCAACGGTCTGACCATGGGCCACATAATGCGCGCGCGATGTCTGGGTATCTTGGTTTACGTCCTGATGTGCATCAAAGCTGCGGATAAACAGGTCTTGGTCGGCGCTGGGCAAGGATGCCGCGTCTAATATTTCATAGCCTAATATCACATGCCCGCCACAGCATTGCCCCATGTCCGGCCCCAAAGCATGCGCATTGGTCCAGCGGGTGCGATCACTGTCAATCTGTGTCGTGATGGCCGCGCGGGCGGTGTCGCATGCGCTATATTCCAACTGACCCCCGCCGATTGTTCCAATTTGGCCATCGGGGGTGATCCACATATCCGTCCCTGCATCCCGCGGGGCGGACCCGCGCGTTTGCAACACGCAGACACGGCAGACGCGGCCATAACGGTCGATCAGTCGGTGTGCCAACCCTAGGTCAAAGGTCATGCGCGCACCCGTTCAATTGCGTCCAAAACCCGTTGCGCTGTCGCGGGGGCGTCTAGATCGGCATAACCAGACCCGCAGGCAGAAATCGCATCGACCAATGCCAGATAGGTTGAAATCCCCAACATAAACGGCGGCTCGCCCACGGCTTTGGATCGGTATACGGTTTGCGCGGGGTTGTCGCGTCCCCATAGGGACACGTTGAACACATCGGGCCTGTCCGCCATAGCTGGGATTTTATAGGTCGATGGCGCGTGCGTGCGCAGGCGACCATGGTCATCCCAGACCAATTCTTCGGTGGTGAGCCAGCCGGAGCCTTGGACATAGGCGCCTTCGATCTGGCCAATGTCCAGGGCAGGATTCAGGCTGTTGCCTGTGTCGTGCAAAATATCGGTTCGCAGAATACGGTTTTCACCGGTCAGCGTGTCAATCACCACCTCGGTCACGGCGGCACCATAGGCGAAATAATAAAACGGCTGGCCCCGTCCCGCGATGCGATCCCATGCGACATCAGGGGTTTTGTAAAACCCAGTGGCCGACAGGCTGACGCGCGCCTGATAACAGGCCAAGGCGGCTTGGGCGAAACTGATTTCGCGGCGGCCGATTTGTACGGTTCCATCGCGAAATACAACATCATCGGGGGTTTTGTTGTATTGATGGGCCAAAAATTCAGCCATGCGCGATATGATGGTGTCACAGGCGATTTGCACCGCCATTCCGTTCAGGTCACTGCCCGAACTGGCCGCCGTGGCGGATGTGTTGGGCACCTTGGCCGTGTCGGTTGCGGTGATTTTGATGGCCTCCATGCCGACGCCAAATCGTGATGCGGCGACTTGGGCCACTTTCTGAAACAAACCCTGACCCATTTCGGTGCCACCGTGGTTGATACGGATGCTGCCGTCTTGGTACACATGCACCAAGGCCCCCGCTTGGTTCAGGTGCGTCAGGGTAAAGGATATACCGAATTTGACCGGTGAAATCGCGACCCCGCGTTTCAGCAGCGGGCTGTTTTCATTCCATGCTGCAATTTCGGTTTTGCGCGCGTGGTACCCGCAGGTGTCAATCAATTCATCGCACAGATCATCCAAAATGAAATCACGCACAGGCATGCCGTAATGTGTGTTCTGCGGTGTTGGGCTGTTTGCATTGGCATAGAAATTGAGGCGGCGAATATCCCATGGATCGCGCCCCAAATGGCGGGCAACGTGATCCATAACGCGTTCGATCCCAATCATGCCCTGCGGGCCACCGAATCCGCGAAATGCGGTTGCGCTGGTTGTGTTGGTTTTCAAACGGTGGCTGGTGACCCGCATGTTCGGCACGAAATAGGCGTTATCGGCGTGCAGCATGGCGCGATCGGCCACTGGCAGCGTCAAATCCTGCGCCCAGCCGCCGCGTGTGTAATGGGTAAAATCAATGGCCAACAAACGCCCATCATTGTCAAAGCCCACCTGATAGGTAATGCGAAAATCATGGCGTTTGCCTGTGATGACCATGTCATCATCGCGGTCATAGCGCATTTTGCAGGGGCGCCCTGTGGTGCGCGCAGCAATGGCGCAGGCAACGGCCAATGCGTTGCCCTGGCTTTCTTTGCCACCGAAACCGCCCCCCATGCGGCGGGTTTGTATGCGTACTTGGTGCATGCCTAGGCCAAGGGCTTCGGCCACCTTGTGTTGGATTTCGGTGGGATGCTGGGTTGAGGAATGGACGATCATTTCGTCATCCTCTTGCGGCAGGGCAAGGGCGGCCTGACCCTCTAGGTAAAAATGTTCTTGGCCCCCGATGTCAAAGCTGCCCGTTAGGGTGTGTTCTGCCTGTGGCAGTGCATAATCCACATCGCCACGGGTATAGATGCGCGGACCCTCTTCGAACCGGCTGTTTGCGGCTAGGGCCTGTTCGATGGTCAAAATGGGTGTTTCAGGCGCATATTCCACCCGAGCCAATCGTGCGGCGCGGCGGGCGTTTAGGTGGCTGTCTGCCACCACCAAAAACATGGGCTGTCCATGGTAATGGATCTGTCCATCGCACAGCAGCGGTTCATCATGGGCCGCAGGCGAGACATCATTGGCAAAGGGCAGATCATCCGCGGTAATAACGGCAACAACGCCATGTGCGGATTTAACCGCGCTTAGGTCCATGGATGTTAAACGTCCACGCGCAATCGTAGCCGTGCCAAAGGCCAGATGCAGGTAGTTTGACGGCACGGGAATATCGTCGATATAGTTTGCGCGCCCTGTGACGTGCAGTTTCGCGGCATCGTGGGGCAGGGGTTTGGAAACGCTCATACGGCGACCTCATGCACAGATGTGGGGGTGCCGGCGCGGTCGTGGAAATAACGCACCAACAAATTGCGCGCCGTTTTCAGGCGATAATCGGCCGAGGCACGCATGTCTGACAGGGGCTGGAAATCATCTGCCCATGCGGACTGCGCTGCGGTTATGGTATCCAGTGTCCATGGGTGACCAATCAGCGCCCGTTCGACGGCGCGGGCCCGTTTGGGAATGCCCGCCATTCCGCCGAATGCAATTTTGGCATCTTGGACGGTGTTCGCATCGACGCGTATGTTGAAACATCCCAGCAGCGCGGAAATATCCTGATCAAAGCGTTTGGATATTTTATAGCAGCGCAGGTCATGATCGGTTTTTGGGATTTGGACGGATTGCACAAATTCACAGGGCTGCAAATCTTGTTTGCCATAGTCGATAAAGAAATCCTGCAACGGGATCGTGCGGCGCGTGTCGCCACGGCGCAGGGTCAGGGTGGCCCCCAAGGCGATCAGCGCGGGCGGGCTGTCCCCGATGGGCGAGCCATTGGCGATATTGCCCCCCAGCGTGGCGGCCATGCGCACCTGGGTCGACGCATAGCGACGCAACAGGTCAGCCAGCGCGGGCATATGGTCCACGGCCCACAGGCGCAGGGTTTCGATCGTTACCATGGCCCCGATATCCCAGTGGGTGTCGGTTTCGGTGATCTGTGCAAGGTCGTGTGCTTGGTTCAAGAAGGCAACGGGCCCAAGGTCGGAGAGGTGTTTGGTCACCCACAGCCCCACATCGGTTGCCCCCGCAATCAGCCGCGTTTGGGGGTGATCCATCAGCAGGGCAGCCAAGGCATCGCCCGACCCCGGCTGCGCCGCGGTCAACGCTGCCTTGGCGCAGCCGGCAAGCGCCTGCCGATCGGTGGCCACCCAATCTGGCAGGGGGGTATTTTCAGTGCGTTTTGCTGCCCGTGCGATGGGTGCATATCCTGTGCAGCGGCACAGGTTGCCGGCCAGTGTGGTGTCGTGATCGGTATCGCCATTGATGCCAGCCGCGACCATGGATGTCACGAAACCCGGTGTGCAAAATCCGCATTGCGACCCATGCAGATCAATCATGGCCTGCTGTGCGGGATGCAGGGTGTCGGCTGATGCGATGCCTTCGACGGTGCGGATCGCTTTGCCCTGCAGTTGCGGCAAAAACAGAATGCAGGCGTTTAGGGGTCGCGTTGTTTCCGCGTCCATCACGATGACGGTACATGCGCCGCAGTCGCCTTCGTTACAGCCCTCTTTCGTGCCGGTCAGGCCGCGATGTTCGCGTAGCCAATCCAGCAAAGTGGTGGTTGGATGTACATCGCTGAGATGTACTGTCTCTCCGTTCAGAAGAAACGAAATATTCATGTGATTTATCCGCCGCGGTACCAGATGCCATATTTGCCTGTCCTCGATGCGGCGTAGAAAACAGGCGGCTATTCCCTTGGCGTCCATGCTAGACGGCGTTTTGCGCCTTTGGCAAGAAAAATGTTATCTGCCTATGATCAAAAACCGATTCCAGCGGCGGGCAATCTGGTTTAACCTGCCCCCTATGACCCAAGATGTTCGATTCATTCACCTGCGCGTTCACACTGAATATTCCCTGCTTGAGGGGGCTATGCGGCTAAAGAAACTGCCTGGATTGTGTTCTGATGCAGGTATGCCAGCTGTGGCTGTGACAGATACCAACAACCTGTTTTCTGCGCTGGAATTTTCTGTCACTGCCGCGGGTGCGGGTATTCAGCCCATCATCGGATGTCAGGTTGATGTGGCCTATGTTCAGGCGGGGTTGGGGGAAAAACAAATCGATCCTGCGCCGATGGTGTTTTTGGCCCAAAATGAAACGGGTTATGAAAACCTGATGAAGCTGAACACATGCCTTTATGTCGACAAAGGGGGCCAGCTGCCGCAGGTTACGCTGGAAGAAATTGAACGCCTGAGCGCCGGTGTGATTTGTCTGACAGGCGGTTCGGATGGTCCCGTGGGCCGTTTGCTGCGCAATGCGCAACGTCCCGCAGCACAGGCATTGATGGATCGGTTGCACGGGATCTTTGGCGATCGGTTATACATGGAACTGCAACGCCACCCCGGTGACAATGGCCTGCCCGAGGCCGAGGCCCTGTCAGAACGCGGATTTGTGGAAATGGCCTATGCGATGGATATTCCGTTGGTTGCCACAAATGACGTGTATTTCCCCAAGCCCGACATGTATGAAGCGCACGATGCGCTGATCTGTATCGCCGACGGTGCCTATGTCGATCAGCAAAGTGACCGCCGCCGGTTGACCAGCCAGCATTATTTCAAATCCCCCCAAGAAATGGCGACCCTGTTTGCCGATTTGCCAGAGGCGCTGGAAAACACCGTTGAAATCGCGCAACGCTGTGCGTTCATGGCCTATCGGCGGGATCCCATTTTGCCCAAATTCGCGGATGACGAAGTCCAAGAACTGCGCCGTCAAGCGGTTGAGGGGTTAAAGGCACGCTTGGCCGTGATCCCCCATGCTGCATCGGTGGAAGAGTATGAAAAACGGCTGGAATTCGAATTAAACATTATCGAAGGCATGGGGTTTCCCGGCTATTTCCTGATTGTTGCGGATTTCATCAAATGGGCCAAGGATCATGATATTCCCGTGGGACCAGGCCGTGGATCGGGCGCGGGGTCACTGGTGGCCTATGCGCTGACGATTACCGACCTTGATCCGTTGCGCTATAGCCTGCTGTTTGAACGGTTTTTGAACCCAGAACGGGTATCGATGCCCGACTTTGATATCGATTTCTGTATGGATCGGCGCGAAGAGGTGATCCAATACGTTCAGCAAAAATATGGCCGCGACAAGGTTGGCCAGATCATTACCTTTGGTGCGTTGTTGTCCAAGGCGGCTGTGCGCGATGTGGGCCGTGTGTTGCAAATGCCCTATGGCCAAGTCGACCGTTTGTCGAAACTGATCCCCGTCGAGGGCGTCAAACCTGTCAGCATCGCGCAGGCGTTAAAGGATGAACCGCGTCTGGCCGAAGAGGCCCAGAACGAAGAGGTGGTCAACCGCCTGCTCACCTATGGTCAACAGGTCGAGGGGTTGTTGCGTAACGCATCCACCCACGCGGCGGGGGTTGTGATTGGCGATCGGCCTTTGGATGCGCTGGTGCCTTTGTACCAAGACCCCCGTTCCGATATGCCCGCGACACAATTCAATATGAAATGGGTCGAACAGGCTGGGCTGGTCAAATTCGACTTTCTGGGTTTGAAAACGCTGACGGTTATTCAAAATGCTGTTGATCTGATCCTGAAATCGGGCAGGCCCTTGCATGTGACGGCGGATGGCCGAACGCTGTATGAACCAGCGGCCGGTGCGGAAAACCAGATCAATGCCATTCCACTGGATGATGAGGCGACCTATAAATTATACGCAGCGGCGAAAACGGTTGCGGTGTTTCAGGTGGAAAGTTCGGGCATGATGGATGCCCTGAAACGGATGAAACCCACCTGTATCGAAGATATCGTGGCGCTGGTGGCGCTGTATCGTCCGGGTCCGATGGAAAACATCCCCACCTATTGCGAGGTGAAAAACGGCGTCAAAAAACGCGCGTCGGTCCACCCGCTGATCGACCATATTCTGGAGGAAACCCAAGGCATCATCGTTTATCAGGAACAGGTGATGCAGATCGCGCAGGTTATGGCGGGATACAGTCTGGGCGGCGCCGACCTGTTGCGTCGCGCCATGGGTAAAAAGATCAAAGAGGCGATGGATGCCGAGCGCCCCAAATTTGAAAAGGGCGCGGCCGAAAACGGGGTTGAGGCCAAGAAAGCATCCGAGGTGTTCGACCTGTTGGAAAAATTCGCCAACTATGGTTTCAACAAATCCCACGCGGCGGCCTATGCGGTGGTCAGTTATCAAACCGGTTGGCTAAAGGCCAATCATCCGGTTGAATTTATGGCCGGTGTGATGAACTGCGATATTCACCTGACCGATAAATTGGCCGTTTATTTCGAAGAGGTGAAAAAGGGGCTGGATCTGCCCTATGTCCCGCCCTGTGTGAACCGATCGCAGGCAACTTTTGATGTTGAAAATGGCGCCTTGGTCTATGCGTTGGGCGCGTTGAAAAACGTGGGCGTCGAGGCGATGAAATTGGTCGTCGCGGGGCGTGGTGATAAACCATTTGTAAACCTGTTTGATTTTGCGCGTCGCGTTGATTTGAAACGCGTGGGCAAGCGTCCGTTGGAAATGCTGGCGCGGGCTGGTGCATTTGATGAATTGGACAAAAACCGCCGCCGCGTGTTTGAAAGTGTTGAGGCATTGACGCAATATTCCGCAGCCCATCACGAACAAAAATCGTCAAATCAAGTGTCGTTGTTTGGTGATGCGGGCGATGATTTGCCCGAACCGCGTTTGCTGCCTGTCAATGACTGGTTGCCCGCCGAACGCTTGGCCGAAGAATTCAAGGCGATTGGGTTTTATTTGTCGGGTCATCCGTTGGATGATTACATGGTTGCGCTTAAGCGCAAGGGTGTGTTGACCATGGATGAAGTCATACACAAAGTAGCGGCCGGTCCGATGGTGGCAAAAATGGCCGGCGTTGTTGCGGGGCGTCAGGAACGAAAATCAGCCAAGGGGAACCGATTTGCCTTTGTCCAGCTCAGCGACCCGACCGGTGCGTTCGAGGTGACATTGTTTTCCGAGGCGCTAGAGAAGTCGCGGGAATATTTGGAAACGGGTGCCAAGGTGGTTGTGACGGCTGAGGCGACATATGAGGCAGATCAGTTGAAATTGCTGGGCCGGTCCATCGCGCCCGCCGATATTGCCGTGGCTGATGTGGGGGCCAGTGGATTAAAGGTTTATGTTGAACAAGCCAGTGTATTGCCCGCGATTGCATCGGTTTTGGATCAGGCCGCAGATCAGGTGAAATCTGGACCCAAGGGGCCGATTGTATTTGCATTGTTGGATCCCACATTACCTGGTGAGGTCGAAATGGATGTGGGACGCGATTATCCGGTAAACCCGCAAATTAAGGGTGCGATCAAGAGCCTGAGCGGTGTTTTGGAAGTCGAAGAGGTTTAATTCAGGGCCTGTCGGCCCTGACAGCCCTGCGGGCTGATGAGTATTTTTGCAAAAATGAAAGACAATCGGGTTTTTTTATTTGTGCAATCCCGCTAGATCATGGGAAAGTTTGAGGATTGAGCACATGGCAGATCAGTTTCGCATAACACTTGCGCAGGTAAACCCAACGGTTGGTGATATATCGGGCAACATCGACATGGCGCGGCAGATATGGGCTGAGGCGCGTGATGGTGGCACCGATTTGGTGGCCTTTCCTGAGATGTTTGTGACCGGTTATAACACCCAAGATTTGGTGATGAAGCCTGCGTTTCATTTGGCCGCAATGCAGGCGGTACGGGATTTGGCCGCGGCTTGTGCCGATGGACCTGCGATTGCGATTGGGACACCTTGGGTTGAGGCGGGAAAGCTGTTCAATGCCTATGTGATTTTGGCGGATGGTGATGTGCGCACGGTTGTGGAAAAGCATCATTTGCCCAATGAGACTGTTTTTGATGAGGTGCGTATTTTTCAATCGGGTGATGTGTCCGGACCCTATGCGGTGGGCCCTGTGCGGATTGGGAGCCCGATTTGTGAAGATAGCTGGCATAGTGATGTTGCTGAAACTTTGGCAGAGACAGGGGCCGAGATTTTATTGGTGCCCAATGGGTCGCCATATTACCGTGGTAAGATGGATGTCCGCTATAACCACATGGTGTCACGGGTTGTCGAAACGGGATTACCGTTGATTTATTTGAACATGGTTGGTGGACAAGATGATCAGGTCTTTGATGGCGGGTCGTTTGCGTTGAACCGTGGTGGCGATTTGGCGCTACAGATGCCCATGTTTGAAACGGCGATACAAACGGTGGTGTTGGAGCGCGCTGACGCAGGTTGGGTCATTGTTGCGGGGGACAAGGCCAAGATACCAGACACATTGGAAACGGATTATCATGCAATGGTTTTGTCGTTGCGCGATTATTGTCGTAAATCTGGGTTTGGTCAGGTTTTGTTGGGTCTGTCGGGCGGGGTCGACAGTGCATTGGTCGCGACAATTGCGGTGGATGCGCTGGGCGCAGAGAATGTGCGTTGCGTTATGTTGCCGTCTGAATATACGTCGCAGGCATCGTTGGATGATGCGCAGTTGCAGGCCGAAAATTTGGGATGTCGCTATGATTATGTTCCGATTGCAGCTGGGCGGTCAGCGATTACCGAAACACTGGCCCCATTGTTTGCGGGCACGCAGCCGGATTTGACCGAGGAAAATATTCAATCGCGGTTGCGCGGTTTATTGTTGATGGCATTGTCCAATAAGTTTGGCGAAATGTTATTGACGACGGGTAATAAATCCGAAGTGGCCGTTGGGTATGCCACGATCTATGGTGACATGTCGGGCGGTTATAACCCGATTAAGGATCTGTATAAAACACGGGTGTTTGATATTTGCCGCTGGCGCAATGCGAACCACCGCGACTGGATGCAGGGGCCGTCTGGCGTGGTGATTGTGGACAACATTATATCGAAACCCCCCAGTGCCGAATTGCGCCCAGATCAGAAAGACAGCGATAGTCTGCCCGATTATCCCGTATTAGACGCCATTCTGACCATGTTGGTGGACCAAGAGGCATCCGTTGCGGACTGCATCGCAGCTGGGTTCGCCCGTGATGATGTCATGCGTGTGCAGGGATTATTGTATGCCAGCGAATATAAACGGTTTCAGTCTGCACCAGGCACGCGACTAAGCCCGCGGGCATTTTGGTTGGACCGGCGGTATCCGATTGTTAATCGGTTCCGTGATCAGGGGTGAGTCAACGAAAAGCGACCAAAGTTTAGGTCGTATCTGTGTCAGATTTTTCCAGCGGGTCGTGTTAGTTGGTCCTATCCAATTTTCAGGACTGATACCCCATGATTACCATACACACGATCGCGCAGGCGTTTACGCCTGCTGAATGTGATTTGTTGGCGCAGCTGGCCCAATCTGTACCCGCCCAAGATGCCAAATTGGTCAAGCAAGCAGCAGACCACAATATCCGACGGTCTGAATTGGTGTGGTTGGATGATATCGCAGGGGCAGATTGGGTTATGGACCGCATTATTGATGTGGTCCGTGATGCAAACCGCGCTGTGTATAATTTCGATTTAACTGCGTTTTCCGAAAGCGCGCAGATCGCGCGATATGGCAGCGAACGACAGGGGCATTTTGATTGGCATTCCGATATTGGTCATGGCCCACTGGCGGGAAAGCGCAAATTGACCATTGTTGCCCAGATTTCAGACCCCCAAGATTACGATGGTGGCGCGCTTGAAATTATGGCCAGCACAGCTGTCACAACAGCCCCCCGTGATCGTGGTGCGGCAACTGTGTTTCCCAGTTATTTGCTGCATCGCGTCACCCCTGTCACACAGGGGCAACGCCAATCTTTGACCGTTTGGGCGCATGGCCCCGCGTTTCGTTAATGGTCGTTGATATCACGATCAAAGGTTTTGACATGATTGTGTTTGGGTTTGAAGAAATGGCGCAGGGCCAGCCACGATATCAGTGACAGCACCGCAAAGGTGAGCATCAAGACCGCGCCGCTTGGGGCCAGCCCCACCAACAATAGCAGCGCCGTCAACATGGCCCCAATACCAAACCCCAAAAATACAAAAGCTGGCACAATCATTTCTGCAAGCGCCAGAATCACACCGAAGCTGGCCCAAGCCCACCATGTGTTCATTAAGGTATCTGTCATGGCTTTGCCTTTAGCATGTTGAACGCGTTACCAAATGCCTCGGCGATATTTGCGGGCAAGATGATGGTTTGATTGCCTTGGCCGGTGCCAACGGTTGTCATGGCTTCGACCTGTTTTAGGGCCACTTGGTATTGTGCGGCGGCCAAACCGTTTTCCTGAATGGCTTGGGCCACGACTGCTGTGGCATAGGCTTCGGCCTCGGCCTGAATGCGGCGGGCTTTGGCAACCTGTTCTGATTCGTATAGTTGCGCATCCGCGGCCAATTCGACGGCGCGCTTTTTCCCTTCCGCCTCGGTGACATGTGCGCGGCGGGCGCGTTCAGCGTTTAGCTGTTGCAACATGGCGGCGCGGGTGGCTTCGTCCAAATTCACATCCAGAATTTCGGCGCGCGTCACCTCGATCCCCCAATCGTCGACCATGGCCAATACTGCGTGGCGAATGCGTTCGATCAAATCGCTGCGGTTGGATTGGACCTGATCCAATTCCATTTTACCGATTTCACTGCGCACAATGCCGGCCACGGTTGTTGCAATCGCGCCATCGATGTCGCGAATCCGGTACACCGTTTTTTCAGGTTCCGTGATGCGATAAAACACACTGGTTTCGACCTTGACCAGAACGTTGTCAGTGGTGATCGCATCCTGCATCGCGGTGGGCAGTTGGCGTTCTAAAATCGAAATTTTATGGGCCACGCGGTCCAGATAGGGGACAATAAAATTAATCCCCGGTCCCAAGACGGCATGCAGTCGCCCAAATCGTTCCACCACATATTTTTCAGATTGCGGCACAATGCGCACACCCAAAAAAATCGTGATAATTACAAAGATGGCTAAAACAATTATAAAAATATTTTCGCCAATAAAGCCGTTTAAAAAAAGCGGTTCCATTTGTGGTCTTTCCCATATCTGTTATTTTGATACAGTATATATAGGTATTCTGTTTCGTACACCCAAGAGGTGAAATTTTTTGACCCGATATACTAGGGGTTACTATGTCTGCGCTGTGCCGTGATTGTCTAACAACCTTTGATACCACTGGGCGCTGTGTGTCCTGCGGGTCGCCCCGTGTGGTGCGGCATGCGGAATTGTTTGATTTGACCATCGCACATATGGATTGCGATGCCTTTTACGCCAGTGTCGAAAAACGTGATAATCCTGATTTGATGGATCGACCTGTTATTATTGGCGGAGGGGACCGAGGCGTTGTTTCAACAGCCTGCTATATCGCGCGTATTCATGGTGTGAAATCGGCAATGCCCATGTTTCAGGCGCGTAAACTGTGCCCTGATGCGGTGGTGATTAAACCACGCATGTCCGTATACGCCGATGTCAGCTTGCAAATTCGGCAAATGATGCTGGATATGACCCCCGCCATCGAACCCCTGTCGCTGGATGAGGCGTTCTTGGACCTGTCGGGCACACAGAAACTGCATGGTTTGCCGCCCGCGGTGGTATTGGCGCGTCTGATTGTGCGCATGCGCACTGAATTGGGGCTGACAGGGTCGATCGGTTTATCACATAATAAATTTCTGGCCAAAATCGCATCTGACATGAACAAACCGCATGGATTTTCCGTAATCGGCCGTGCGGATACGGATGATTTTTTGCGTGATAAACCTGTGCGGCTGATTTGGGGTGTGGGCGCTGCGACGCAACAATCGCTGGATCGGGCAGGCATCCACACATTTGCCGATTTGCTGCGCTGGGATCAATCCGATCTGGTTGCGCGCTTTGGGGCGATGGGCGATCGATTATGGCACTTAGCCCGCGGGATGGATAACCGATCGGTGCAGCGCAACGCACCTGTGAAATCCATTTCCAACGAAACAACCTTTCACACCGATATAACAGATAGCGATCTGTTGCTGGGCCATCTATGGCGCCTGTGCGAAAAGGTATCTGACCGGGCCAAGGCCAAGGAAATGGCGGGCCGCGTCGCAACGCTGAAATTGAAAACCAACGCTTTCAAAGCAATCACCCGCCGGGTCACTCTGCGCGATGCAACCCAATTGGCCGATTCCTTGTATCGTCATTTGGCCCCCCTGTTGGAAGGTGAAACCGCACAGGGGCCGTTTCGATTGATCGGTGCAGGGCTGTCGGATTTATGCCCTCAGGATCAGGCCGAACGGGTGGGTGATTTATTGGATCCAATGGCACATAAACGCGGCCAAGCGGAACGCGCCACCGATCAGATCAGGGCCAAATTCGGCACAGACGCCATATTCAAAGGCCGCGCACTGCGATAATCCGCGCGCTGTTATTCCGCCGCCAAGGGATGATCGCTATCAATGGCTTTCGCCCACTGCGCAATGTCGTGCAATGCGCGGCGCAACTTGGCTTTGCATTGCGTAAAATCGGGGCTGGGCTGCAACCTCTTGGCGTCCAAGTACAGGCTGCGATCAATTTCAATCTGCAGCGCATGGTGCTGCTGACTTGGCTTGCCATATTGCTGCAAAATATAGGCTCCGGCAAAGGGCGTATTTAACGCAACCCGAAACCCAGCCCTTTCAAAACAGGCAACCACAAATTGGGTGATATCTGGATCCGCGGATGTCCCATATCTGTCACCCACAACAATTTCTGGCGGTCTGTGCGATTTGGAAAACGATGCAACTGCTTCATGCGGCATCGAATGCAAATCAATCAAAATCGCCCGCCCAAACCGATCCATACTGGCCTGCATGCATTTTGACATAACATTATGGTAAGGCCGCCACAGCACCTCAATGCGTCGCTGCGCCTCGGCCAAGGTCAGCTTGCCACGATAAATGCAGCGCCCATGCGACACTACACGGGGGATCACGCCCAATCCAGACGCAATCCGTGGGTTGCTGCCACGCTTGATGACCCCATCAACAACGGCTGGATCCATTTCATCGGCTGCGCGGTTCAAATCAACATAGGCCCGCGGGGCTTGCGCACAAATCAACGGACACCCCCAAGCTGCGACATCGCCAATCAATTGATCAACATAGGCATCCTCAGAACTGCGCAACGTCAAAGGATCAAGAATCGTTTCTGCTAAAAACGCATCCTCATAGGCCCGCCCACTGTGGGGCGATGCGAAAATAACGCTTGAACACCAATCATCTGGTGCCAAAATACGATAAGCGTGCGTTTCTTCTGACCTTATTTCCATAAAATAATAGATAGCGCAAAAATTATCCTTTGCAAAAGGTCTTGAACCTTTTTCATCAAGCAATTATAGACCCACCACCGATGTGGATTCCCGCACCTTATTTTTGGGGTAGGATCCGTATCATAGGGCGGTTAGCTCAGTGGTAGAGCACTACGTTGACATCGTAGGGGTCACAAGTTCGAACCTTGTACCGCCCACCATGAACGAATTCACTGTCCCACCTGGGACGACCTGCAATGGCGCAGACGACGCGCCGCGATTGATTGGAGAAACCGATGAAGGTTAAAAACTCACTCCGCTCGTTGAAGCAGCGTCACCGCGACTGTCGTGTCGTGCGCCGTAAAGGCCGCGTTTACGTCATCAACAAGACGCAGCGCCGTTTCAAAGCCCGTCAGGGCTAAGAACACAGCAAGCAAATTAAAAAAACCCCGCCTTTTGGCGGGTTTTTTTATGCCGTTTATAAATCAACAGGCTTTCATTTTTGGTGAAATACTCTGGGGGTCTGGGGGCAACGCCCCCAGCACTGTCGTTATGCGTTCTGCATGTCTTGTAATATGTCCAATGCCGCCGCACGTGGATCTTGGGCTTTCCAGATGGGACGACCAACCACAATATGGTCGGACCCATTTTTAATCGCTTGGGCCGGTGTTGTGATCCGCTTTTGATCGCCCACATCTGCACCAATGGGGCGCACGCCGGGGGTGACGATCAAACGGCCGTGTGATTCGGGCAGGGCGCGGATCAATCCTGATTCCTGCGGCGATGCGATCACCCCATCTGCCCCAGCGTCAAAAGCGCGGCCCGCACGTTCAACAACCAAATCCTGTACATCGCCAGATTTTATCATACTGCGATCCAAATCATCGCGATCCAGCGATGTCAAAATCGTCACAGCCAATATTTTCAAATTGCTGCCCGCGGCGCCTTGTTTGGCGGCGGCGACGACATGTGGGTCGCCGTGGACGGTCAGAAAATCTAGATCATACTGCGCAATGCCACGCACGGCTGCTTCGACTGTGGCGCCAATGTCGAAAAACTTCATATCCAGAAAAATGCGTTTGCCGTGTTCTTGCTTCAGCTCGTTTGCTAATGCCAAACCACCACCCGTCAGCATCCCTAGGCCGATTTTATAGAATGAAACAGCATCGCCCAGTTTGCCGGCCAAATCCAACCCGGCCACAACATTGGGCACATCCATTGCTACAATTAAACGATCATCTGCCATTTCATATCTCCTTATCTATACGGCGACGGTGTGGCAGGTGATCGCGATTTGGTCAAGCGTTAGGCAACGCGTGACATCAGCATATCATGTACGGTGACACTATGGACTTCGGTTGGGATATGGCCTGTGGCGCGGACTTTGGCCTTTGCTTCGGCCAGCAACAGGGGATGCGGATCCGCAATGTCATGGGGATGCACAGGCACCACCGAACATTCGATATGGATCAGCCCGCGATCTGTATCGAATGTGACCAACCCAAATATGCGTTGATTGCCCTGCATAACGCGGACGTTTGAAAACCGTGTGGAAATGATCTGCATCGCATGATCCCCTTTTATCTCGACTACCCTAATGGATAGTAACGTATCCATTTGTGTTGGTATTAGCGCGATAGGGTATTTTTTTAGCCAAATCTTGAAATAATTGTGCAAAACCGCCACCTAGGTTGTGAGGCCACAGAATTATGTGCCGCTTAGCGGGCATAAACACAGGTGGTGCTTAGGATAAGGAGACGAACGATGGACTTAAACAAGTTCACGGAGCGCGCCCGCGGATTTATTCAAACGGCGCAAACCATTGCGATTCGGGACAATCACCAGCGTGTGATGCCTGAACATATTTTGAAATCACTTATGGATGACGACCAAGGGCTGGCCAGCAACCTGATCAGCCGATCGGGCGGTGATGCGGCTGCGGTGCGCGCAGCCTTGTCGCAGGCTTTGGCCAAATTGCCCACGGTTCAGGGCGACGCGCAGGCCTATGTCGATCAAACCGCGGTCAAGGTTTTGACCGAGGCGGAAACAATCGCGCACAAGGCAGGCGATCAATTCGTACCTGTCGAACGTATTTTGATGGCACTGTGCATGATCAAATCGGGCGCGAAATCCGCGTTGGATGCGGGGGGTGTCACGGCACAATCCCTAAATGCCGCAATCAATGACATCCGCAAAGGGCGCACCGCCGACAGCGCCACGGCCGAGGATGGATATGAGGCGCTGGAAAAATATGCCCGCGATCTGACCGCTGCAGCGCGCGACGGCAAAATTGACCCTATTATCGGCCGCGACGATGAAATTCGCCGCGCGATGCAGGTGCTGTCACGCCGCACCAAAAATAACCCCGTATTGATCGGTGAACCAGGTGTCGGCAAAACCGCCATCGCCGAAGGCATGGCACTGCGCATCATCAATGGCGATGTCCCCGAATCCCTGCGCGACAAACGCTTGATGGCGCTGGATATGGGCGCGCTGATTGCTGGGGCCAAATATCGTGGCGAATTCGAAGAGCGGTTGAAAGCGATCCTAACCGAAATCACCAACGCCGCGGGCGAGGTTATTTTGTTCATCGACGAAATGCACACGCTGGTCGGGGCCGGCAAATCTGATGGCGCGATGGATGCGGCCAACCTGATCAAACCTGCCTTGGCCCGTGGGGAATTGCACTGCATCGGTGCAACCACGCTGGATGAATACCGCAAATATGTCGAGAAAGACGCAGCACTGGCCCGCCGGTTCCAACCCGTCATGGTGTCCGAACCAAATGTCGAGGATACCATTTCCATTCTGCGCGGGATCAAGGAAAAATACGAATTGCACCACGGCGTGCGCATTTCCGACAGCGCCTTGGTCGCAGCGGCCACATTATCGAACCGCTACATCACCGATCGGTTCCTGCCCGACAAGGCGATTGATCTGGTGGACGAAGCCGCCAGCCGTCTGCGGATGGAGGTAGACAGCAAGCCCGAGGAACTGGACGCCCTAGACCGTGAAATCCTGCAAAAACAGATCGAGTCCGAGGCATTGCGCCTAGAGGATGATAGTGCATCCCAAGACCGACTTGCCACGTTGGAAAAAGATTTGGCAGACCTGCAAGAACGCAGTGCAACCATGACCGCCACATGGCAGGCCGAACGCGATAAATTGGCGTCCGCGCGTGATATCAAGGAACAGCTTGATCGCGCGCGTGCTGAATTGGAATCGGCCAAGCGTGCGGGGAATTTAGCGCGTGCGGGGGAATTGTCCTATGGCATTATCCCGACGCTGGAAAAACAACTGGCACAGGCCGAACAGCGCGGCGATGATGAGACAATCGTAAAAGAGGCCGTGCGCCCCGAACAAATCGCCCAAGTGGTCGAACGCTGGACCGGTATCCCCATGTCCAAAATGCTAGAGGGCGAGCGGGAAAAATTGCTGCGGATGGAGGATGATCTGCATCGCCGCGTGATTGGCCAATCCAAGGCTGTCACCGCCGTTGCGAATTCTGTCCGCCGTGCGCGCGCTGGGCTAAACGACGAAGGTCGGCCATTGGGGTCGTTCCTGTTCCTTGGTCCAACGGGTGTTGGCAAAACCGAATTGACCAAAGCGGTGGCATCGTTTCTGTTTGACGATGACAGCGCCATGGTGCGCATTGATATGTCCGAATTCATGGAAAAACATTCGGTCGCGCGTCTGATCGGTGCACCCCCCGGCTATGTCGGCTATGACGAAGGCGGGGTCCTGACCGAGGCCGTGCGCCGCCGCCCCTATCAGGTGGTGCTGTTTGACGAAGTCGAAAAGGCGCATCCAGATGTGTTCAACGTGCTGTTGCAGGTTTTGGATGATGGTGTTTTGACCGATGGCCAAGGGCGCACTGTCGATTTCAAACAGACCATCATCATTCTGACATCGAATCTGGGCGCGCAAGCACTTAGCCAACTGCCCGAAGGGGCCGACAGTGCCGATGCCAAACGCGATGTGATGGATGCAGTTCGTACGCATTTCCGGCCCGAATTCCTGAACCGTTTGGATGAAATCATCATCTTTGACCGTTTGGGGCGCAACGATATGGGGGGCATTGTCGATATCCAGTTGGCGCGTTTGCAAAAACGCCTGTCGGGACGCAAAATCGAACTAGTGTTGGATCAAGATGCACGCACCTGGTTGGCTGATGCAGGATATGACCCTGTGTTCGGGGCGCGACCATTGAAACGGGTGATCCAACGGGCGTTGCAAGATCCCTTGGCAGAAATGTTATTGGCCGGCGAGGTCAAAGATGGCGATACCCTGCCCATTACGGCCAGCGCGGATGGTTTGATCATCGGCGACCGTTTGGGAACATCGGACCGCGATACGCCGGATCAAGCCGTTATTCATTAACCTGCGAATATACGTCTGATACACGAAAGGCCCGCGATACTGTCGCGGGCCTTTGGTTAGAATAGATGGGTTTGTGATGTGGTGGTCAATCCAATCCAATCGCATCGCGGGCCAGCTGATCCAAAAACTGCTGTACATCCTGCATTACGCCATCAGGCAGGGAATCATAGCCCACAATAATCGGGCTGTCGTCTGTCTGTTGATAGGTAAATATCTGATAGGGGCAGAATCGAATGTTCAGCGGATCGGCCTCCATCGCTTTGCGTGATAAATCGGCGGAACAGAACCCCAACACATCGGCATGAACAAACACTGTTTCGGTGCCGCCCACGTCTGCTTTGGTGCGTTCCAACATTTCGGCAATGTGGTTGTGTTCGCTAATAACCAGACCCGCATCGATCAATGCGTTTTCCAATCCGAACATGATATCATCATAGGACTGGTCTGTGACCTCGTATATAACGGGGTCATTGGCATGGGCTGCGCTGGCTATAATACAGCTCGCAGCTAGGCTGGCTAGAAATTTGTGCATGTGTGGGCTCCTTTCATGGGGAAACCCTAGCGTTGTGCACATGGTTTGAACAGGGGGCTTAAAACCGCACCCCAGACGGCAGAGGTTGGAACGCGGCCAGTTTCTGGCGCATGCTGGAAAAATCAAACCCAATCGCACGGGCTTTGCTCATAATCTGGTCTTGCGAATATTTATCGCTGAATTCCAGCGCCCATAACATGCTGCAACGGCGACCGGTTGCGCAATAGGCCAAAACAGCCCCTTCGGTTTCGATCACCGCCTTGGTGTGGTGTAAAACCACTTGGGGCGTCATTTCGGTGACCGTAACGGGAATATAGACAAAATCGATTCCATAGGCTGTCACAGCTTCTGACAGTGTTGCGTGGTCTGGTTGCCCGTCAATTTCACCGTCCGGCAAATTGCAGATGATTTTCGCGAATCCTTGATCCGCCAACAAAGGAATCAGATCCACCGTAAGGGGGCCTGATACATGGTATTTCGCGGTCAGTGGTCTAAATTGCATTTTTTCCATCCTAAATCCTGCGTGAATCAGAGAACGACCAAAACAAAACCGATGTTAAGGTAACAGATTCTTGCGGCTGAAATGTGGATTCTGTGGGTACGATTCACGGATTTGTGGTTTGGACGCTAACATCAGGTCATTATGCGACCATGAAAATAGGGGCGATCAAAAATATGCAAAAAACCGGATTTATAAAAATACAATAAAAACAACTGTTTACACTTAAAATTCAAAAAATTCACAAGAAAATTCATTTTTTTGCTTTTTAGGGGTTGCGGGTTTTTGGTGGTATGCGTAAAAGCCCCTTCACCGGCAGCG
>CAZWFE010000015.1:0-34853 GCA_964633145.1 uncultured Phaeobacter sp.
GGTTGGGTAAGTAATCATCCATTCCCGCGTCAAAGCACAACTCAGCATCGCCCTTTAGGGCGTTTGCGGTGACGCCAATCACGATGGATCGACCGATATTTTGATTTTGCTCAGCCGTTCGGATCAAGCGGGTCATTTCATAACCGTCCATCACAGGCATTTGACCATCGACCAAAACAGCCGCGTAATCACCTGTTTCCCACATGCCCAAGCCGGATTTACCGTCCTCAGCAAAGCTGACATCATAGCCCAGTTTTTCAAGCTGCGCGCCAATGACCATTCGATTGATGTCGTTGTCTTCTACCACTAATAAATGGGGCGTCTGCGCGCTTTGCTTAGGTTCAAGGGTCAAAGATAGCGGCACGATCGCAGGGACTTGCCCCGATAACAGGTTCAGGCCACGGATCAATTCAGACGGAAGTGCGGGATATCGATACATTACAAATGTATCGGGTGCGACCAACCCTTGGGGATCTGCAAGGCTAGAGGTGACACATAAAAATGATGCGTTCGCATTTGCATTCTTTAACGCAGCAATTTTGCCCGTGACACTTTCCATATCGCCCAAGGCCAAAATAATAATTGGCGGTACAGTGACCTGTTGAATGGCGGGGATCAATTCGTCCAATGTTTCAAAGGTGACCAGCGTTCTCAATGCGGGCAGATCACGGTTAGGGGCAATCATTGATTTTTGGGCGCTTTCATCAACGATCGAAAATAATGGAATATCATCTGGCAGCGTGCCCGTTAATTTATCTGCAGAGACCGGCCGATATGGCAGGTGAACGCAAAATGTTGATCCAACGCCTGGGGTGCTGTTGACGGAAATATGCCCGTCCAGCAAATCGACCAAGCGTTTTGCAATGGATAATCCCAGACCCGTACCGCCAAAGCGGCGATTGTTGTCTTGGTCCGCTTGCGAAAAGGGTAAAAACAGTTTCGATAAATCATCTGCTGAAATCCCAATGCCATTGTCACGGATGCAGATCAAAATTGTATTATTTTGCCCCGGTGCCAAAGATAGACAAACATGGCCCGGTGCATCTGGCGTGCCTTGGGAAAATTTGATCGCATTGGACATCAAATTGTTAATGATTTGGCGAACGCGACCAGGATCGGAACGGACATCCGCCGATACACTGGGTGCGATTTGCAATTCCAAAAAACAGTTGCGCGCCAACGCTTCGGCGCCCATCTCGACCGAGACGCTTTCACAGATTTCTGCATATGACATGGTCGTTTCGACGACAGAAAATTTGCCAGCTTCTATCTTGGATAGGTCCAGAATATCATCAATAATCCGTAGCAAAGACCGCGCAGAATTTACAATTGACGATACTTTGCGGCGGTCGTTTTCTTCCATTGGTTGTTGGTATAGCAATTCTGACATTCCGATAATGCCATTCATCGGTGTGCGTATTTCATGGGACATATTGGCCAAAAACGCAGATTTTGCCATGTTTGCCGATTCAGCCTTTTGTGCGGCTTGCTGCAAAACAGTTTCATAGCGACGAAACATTGATGCAAAATAAAACATTTCAAACATCACAAATATGAACGACACAGTAATGGTTGTCGGTGCGATAAATGTGCTGGTTGCATTCAGGCTCAGTTCATCTGGGCCCAATAAATTGTGATCGAATATTTTACTGACCCACCAAATGATTATGGGAACCGGGCAAATCAAATAACCCAAAATACGTTCGTTTGGGCGCTGAAACACCAAAAATGGAATGCCAGTTACCGCGATTAGCAGAAAATTCATCCCGCCAAAATCAGGAATCAGTTGTTTGATGATAAATAAATAAACACAGCCGGCCCCCATCCACAGGGATTTGGCAAAACGATGCATTTCGATGCGATGCAAAATGAATGCGATCACAAAAATGGACAGCATCGTAAACGATGACAGGGTTAGGATCGTCGCCCCCAAAAACCAGGTCAAAGGGCCCCAGACGCACAGCGCAACGATCCAAAACACAACCAGTGCTTTAGATACGCTATCACCACGATCCGCGATCGAGATCGTTTGTGTTTCTTGTGTGTTGGTCATCATATGCATCCCGGACTAGGTCCATTGTGTAGGGTATGCGGTACAGCGATCATAACATATATATCCCTATGGATATTTTCCGGTATAATTAGTATTGTTTTTGATGGCGTTTGGCAAAATTTATGCGTCACAAAGATTTCATCTGAAATTTTTCGATTCAGTATTATATTTTAAATATATCTATATTGGAGATTCGAATGACTGTATTGAACAAAAAAAGACTTGTCGCTTTGGTCGGGCTAGCAATAGCTGTCCCATTTTCCGTTTCCATGGCCCATTCTGATACAAACGGTATTCAGCCCCAAGTTGCAGCCCGTATGGCGGTCATGACCCAAATCAAAGAGGCGATGGCGCCTTTGGGTGGGATGGCCAAGGGGGCGGTTGAATTTGATGCCGCTGTTGCCCAAGCCGCTGTTGCCAGTTTGCTGGATGCAAGCGAACTTACAGCTGCCGTATTTGAGCCAAATGTAAGCGACCCCAAATCCGAAGCCTTGCCTGCCATTTGGGAAAACTGGGATGATTTTGTGTCAAAATCAGAAGACCTGACCTTTGCGGCTGAGGGCTGGGATGTGTCATCACTGGACAGCCTGCGCGCAGGGATGGGTAACATTGGTGCGGCGTGTTCTGCCTGTCACAAAGCGTATCGCATGAAAAAATAATGTTTGCGCAGGGTGGGTTATTTGTTCCGATCTTGCGCAAAATGTAGCGAATTTGCCGCGACCTGACTTGCGTCAGGGATACTTTTGGCGCAGTCTGCCCAGATAAATTGGGAGATATATTATGCGGACACGTGCAGCAGTTGCATTGCAGGCTGGCAAGCCTCTTGAAGTGATGGAAGTAAACCTAGAGGGCCCCAAAGAGGGCGAGGTTTTGGTAGAAATCAAAGCGACCGGGATATGTCATACAGATGAATTTACCCTGTCAGGTGCCGACCCCGAAGGCATGTTTCCTGCCATTCTAGGCCACGAAGGTGCGGGTGTGGTGGTCGAAGTGGGCCCTGGTGTCAAGGATCTGAAGGTGGGCGATCATGTGATCCCGCTATATACGCCTGAATGTCGTCAGTGTGAATATTGCCTACATCCCAAAACAAACCTATGTCAGGCCATTCGTGAAACCCAAGGCCGCGGTGTGATGCCCGATGGCACCAGCCGGTTTAGCATGTTGGATGGAACGCCCATTCTGCATTACATGGGGTGTTCGACATTTTCCAATCATACGGTGTTGCCCGAAATCGCGCTGGCCAAAATCCGCCCTGATGCCCCCTTTGACAAGGTGTGTTACATCGGATGTGGCGTGACGACTGGCATTGGTGCAGTCATCAACACGGCCAAGGTTGAAATCGGCAGCCGCGCGATTGTATTCGGTTTGGGTGGTATCGGTTTGAATGTGATCCAAGGCCTGCGGTTAGCGGGTGCGGATCAGATTGTTGGCGTTGATTTGAACAACGACAAAAAGCCGATGGCGGAACGCTTTGGTATGACGGATTTTGTAAACCCATCCGAGGTTGAGGGTGATTTGGTCCCCTATCTGGTCAATCTGACCAAAGGCGGGGCAGATTACACGTTTGATGCCACCGGCAATGTGCAAGTCATGCGGACGGCATTGGAATCAGCGCACAAAGGTTGGGGGGAAAGCATAATCATTGGTGTGGCCCCCGCAGGTGCCGAAATTTCCACACGTCCGTTCCAGTTGGTGACAGGACGCGTGTGGCGTGGGACAGCATTTGGTGGTGCGCGTGGGCGTACGGATGTTCCACAGATTGTTGATTGGTACATGGATGGTAAAATCGAGATTGATCCGATGATCACACATACGTTGTCATTAGAGGACATCAATAAAGGTTTCGATTTAATGCATTCAGGTGAAAGCATTCGTTCCGTTGTTGTTTACTGATAAGTCAAACGGGGTATTGGCGCGGTCGCGCCAATGCCTTCGGCGAGGATATTTTTGGACAAAAAATGATGACGGGGGTTGAAATCCGATCTGCTGCGCCTGCAGATATGACTGCGGTTTGGGGGATATTAGAGCCTGTGTTTCGGGCGGGCGATACCTATACCGTTGATGCGGATATTTCGCGCGATGATGCGTTGGCCTATTGGTTTGATGCGGCAAAGCGTGTTTTTGTTGCCGAAATTGGTGGTCGTGTTGTCGGCACCTATTATATTCGTGCCAACCAAGCGGGGGGTGGCGCGCATGTATGTAATTGTGGGTATATGGCGCATCCTGAGGCGCGTGGCTTGGGTGTGGCGCGCACTATGTTGCAGCATTCTTTGGCTTTGGCGCCGCAATTGGGGTATCGCGCGATGCAATATAATTTTGTGGTGTCAACGAATACGCGGGCGATTGCCATTTGGCAGGCCAATGGTTTCGATATCGTGGGGCGATTGCCTGCGGCGTTCAAGCATCCGCACCAAGGGTTTGTCGATGCCTTGGTGATGTATCGTCAGTTATGATGTGGGCGCTGCGTAGCGGGACATAAAGGTTTGGACTGCACCTGTTGCCACGCGGTCGATTTCGTCATCGCCGAATGTGGTTGAAATTCCCAATATGCTGCGCGACCACAGGTCGGCTTTGCACAGTTCGATGAATTGATCCGCTGCAAGCGTTTTGTCGTTGATCGTCAATTCGCCGCGTTCAATGGCAGCTTGGAATAGGGTGCAGAGGGTTTGTTGGCCCAGCTGTGGACCGTTTTGATAGAAATGTTGTCCCAATTCGGGAAACCGATCCGCTTCTGCCACGCAGATGCGAAAAACGCGCAGAGAAAAATCAGACAGCATAAAGCGAATGATGTGATGGGCTGCTTGGGTCAGAACGCTTTCGATATGTGCGTTTTGATTGATCGCTTCTAGTGCAAAGTCGGTTTTTTGAACGCATTCGTTTTTGACGACTTCTATGAACAACGATTGTTTGTCTGGGAAGTAGCTGTAAACGGTGGCCTTAGAGACCTGGGCCAATTTTGCGATTGCATCCATATTCGCATTCGCAAAGCCCTGAGCCAAGAAAATGTCACGCGCGCCCAGTAGGACTTGGTCGAGTTTGCGCCCCTTTTTCCCAAGTGTATTTGGTGCGTTCATGGATCTTCCTTTCAGATCAGAACTATAGGGTGGCAAAGTGAAATTGGATAGGGGGATTGTAAGTTTAATCTAGATTTCCTATTATATTAGAATAATTCTAAACTAAGGTGATCCTATGCGTTTTTCGATTGGTCGACGCCGGTTGCGTGATTTGTCAGAACAAGAAATTTTGGCGCTTGCGATTTCGTCCGAAGAGGATGATGCACGCATTTACCGCGGCTTTGCGCAAAAGCTGAGGCCCGATTTTGCGCATACGGCCGAAATGTTTGACCGTATGGCCAAAGAAGAAGATGAGCATAGGCGTCGGTTAATTGACCAGCACATTGCAAGATTTGGTGATGTCATACCATTGATACGGCGTGAACATGTGGCTGGGTTTTACACACGAAAGCCAATGTGGTTATCGCAAAATCTGACACTGGATCAAATACGCGACGAAGCTGCGCAAATGGAACGCACAGCTGAGGCATTTTATCTGCAGGCTGCGGCGCGTACCCAAGACGCTGAGACGCGCAAATTATTGGGCGATTTGGCTGAAGCAGAAACAAGCCATGCCAAATCTGCCCAAGATATGACCGATACGCTGAACGCCTCTGCCGAGGCTGAGACCGAAAATACACATGCGGCGCGCCAATTTGTTTTGACGTGGGTGCAACCGGGATTGGCCGGGCTGATGGATGGATCTGTATCCACATTGGCGCCGATTTTTGCCACGGCTTTCGCGACCCAAGATACCTGGACCACGTTTTTGGTGGGTCTGGCGGCATCTGTTGGGGCAGGTATTTCCATGGGCTTTACCGAGGCCGCATCAGATGATGGTTCGTTGTCGGGGCGTGGGGCGCCCTGGAAACGTGGGGTTGCATCAGGGGTGATGACAACTGTTGGCGGCTTGGGGCATGCCTTGCCATATCTGATTCCGCATTTTTGGACTGCGACGATCACAGCGTTCGTTATCGTGTTCATTGAATTATGGGCGATTGCGTGGATCCAGAACAAATTTATGGATACCCCATTTTTCCGCGCAGCATTTCAGGTGGTACTGGGCGGGGCCATGGTTTTTGCCGCTGGTGTTTTGATTGGATCCGGTTAGACACGAATATAGATTGACGGCAAATTTTTAGGTGATAAGCCTGTTTGTATGTATGATATATTTCTGAAAACTGTGCCATTTTTTGCGCTGATTGCCGTGGGCTATTGGGCGGGGCGCACGCGGTTTTTTACCGAAGAGGCGACAGCCTATCTGACGAAATTTATCTTTTACTTTGCACTTTCGGCGATGTTGTTCAAATTTTCGTCGAACTTGTCGTTGGGCGAATTGCTGGATTGGCAGTTTATGCAGGCCTATCTGTACGGATCGGTGATTGTGTATTTATTGGCCACAGCTGTGGCGATCGTGCGTAAAAAACCCATGGCTGAGGCCGCGATTGAGGCGCAGTGTTCCGTAATCGGCAATGTCGGGTTTCTGGGTATCCCCATGCTGGCCCTGTTGATGGGCGAGGCGGCTGTGGGCCATGTGATGATGGTGCTGGCCGTTGATTTATTGGTCTTTGGATCATTGGTTGTCATGGTGATCGTTGGGTCGCGCGATGGTCGGATGAGCATTGGGATTTTCCGCACCCTGTTTATGGGGTTGATCCGCAATCCGATGATTGTGTCCATCATTTTGGGGTTGTCGTGGTCTGCATGGGAAATCCCCATTCCTGCACCGCTAAATGAATTTATGACAATGCTGGGGGCGGCGGCCACACCGGGGGCGTTGTTTGCGATTGGGGCATCCTTGGCCAGTAAATCGGCCGAACGGGTGCAGGTCGCGGGGTGGTTGTCATTTTGCAAACTTGTGCTGCATCCGCTGGTCGTTGCCTATTTCGCGTTGGTTTTGTTTGACGTTGATCCCTATGCGGCTGCGGTTATGATTGCAGCCTGTTCATTGCCGGTGGCTGGTAATATTTACATGATTGCCCAGCACTATGGCGTGGCCCCGCAACGGGTATCGGCCAGTATTCTGATTTCAACTGCGCTTAGTATTGTGACGGTTTCGCTGGTGATTGCTTGGGTCACGCCGCTTTATTCCTGAAATTGCCGTTTGTTGTCTTGCGTGTGAAAGCGGCAATGGGTTAGCTGTCAGGTAACGATTAATCGCTACGCGAGAAAGGGATTTGATATGGAAACCATTTCAGAAAACAAATGTTTTGACGGGATACAAGGTGTGTATTCACATACGTCCCAAGCCTGTCAGTGTGATATGACCTTTGGCCTGTTCCTGCCATCATTGGCCCGGGAAATGTCAGTGCCGGTTTTATGGTATTTGTCTGGTCTGACATGCACCCACGAAAACGCCATGGTCAAGGCAGGCGCACAGGCCTGGGCCGAACAGGCAGGGATTGCCTTGGTTTTTCCCGATACGTCGCCGCGCGGCGATGGTGTGGCAGATGATGATGCCTATGATCTGGGACAGGGGGCTGGGTTTTACGTCAATGCAACACAGGACCCTTGGGCCAAACATTTCCAGATGTGGGATTACATTGCAAATGAATTGCCCAACCTTATTGGCGAACATTTCGCGATTGATCTGGAACGACAATCGATTACGGGCCATTCGATGGGCGGGCATGGCGCGTTGACGATGGCGATGGGGCTGCCGGATCGGTTCAAATCGGTGTCGGCTTTTGCGCCCATTTCAAATCCAACGGGGGCCGATTGGGGCCGTAAACAATTGGCGGCCTATCTGGGCGATGATGAAACCACATGGCAACGCCATGATGCTAGCGTCCAAATGCGCGCCAGTGGTTGTGATATTCCGATGTTGGTGGACTGGGGAACCAACGATCAATTTATCGACCTGCTGCGCCCCGAGGCATTGATGCAGGCCGCCGCCGAACGCCGCCATCAGGGCACATTCAGATTGCAGCAGGGCTATGATCACAGCTACTTTTTCGTTTCCAGCTTTATGCAAGATCACATCACATACCATGCCGATGCACTCTATAGTGATGAATGATCGCGCCGTTTGCCTGATGTGAACATAGGAACACGCAAATGACAGACACATTACCCCATTATGATTTGGTCGTGATCGGCAGCGGCCCATCGGGTCGCGCAGCCGCCATTCAGGCCGGTAAATTAAAACGCCGTGTGTTGGTTGTGGACCGCAAAGACCGCTTGGGCGGTGTATCAGTCCACACAGGCACGATCCCGTCAAAAACCCTGCGCGAAACGGTGCTGAACCTGACCGGTTGGCGCGAGCGCAGTTTTTACGGCCGATCCTATCGCGTCAAGGATGCGATTGTCGCCGAAGATTTGAAAGCGCGGTTGCACAAAACACTAGATTACGAAGTGGATGTGCTGGAACACCAATTCAATCGCAATTATGTTGAAACCCTGCTGGGTTTGGCGCGCTTTGAGGGGCCAAATGAACTGTGTGTTTCAACCGAAGCCGGCGAAGCCACGCGCCTAACGGCGGATAAATTCCTGATCGCAACAGGCACAAAAACGTTCCGCCCTGACTGGGTGCCATTCAACGGCACCACCATTTTGGACAGTGACGAATTTCTGGAAATTGATCATCTGCCGCGATCGCTGACCGTGATTGGGGCGGGCGTTATTGGTGTTGAATATGCCACCATGTTCGCTGCGCTGGATATTCGTGTGACATTGATCGAACCGCGCGACAGTTTTCTGGATTTCATCGACACCGGCACCATTCGCGAATTTGCCCATCATATCGCCGAAAATGGCGTTGATCTGCGATTGGGATCCGGGGTTTCCAAAATCGAAGATGGCGGCACCCATGTCGAGGTATCGTTGGAAAATGGCCGCCACGTGCGATCCGAAATGTTATTATTTGCCGCCGGTCGCATGGGCGCCACGCAAAAACTGAATTTGCAGGCTGTGGGGTTGGAAACGGATCACCGTGGCCGACTTGAGGTGGATCGCGCCACCTATCAAACCACGGTGCCGCATATCTATGCAACTGGTGATGTGATAGGCCATCCCAGTTTGGCGTCAACATCGCTGCAACAGGGGCGTATTGCCGCCTGTCACGCGTTGGACACCCCCACATTGAAAGAAAGCCCATGGTTTCCCTATGGTATTTATTCCGTTCCTGAAATTTCCACCTGCGGCATGTCAGAAGAGGAACTGAAAGAACGCGACATCGCCTACGAAGTGGGCGTGGCAAGGTTTCGTGAAACATCGCGCGGGCACATTATGGGCGTGGAACACGGTATGCTGAAAATGCTGGTCAGCCTGAAAACCCGCCGTTTGTTGGGCGTGCAAATCGTGGGCGAAGGGGCCACCGAATTGATCCATATCGGACAGGCGGTGATGAACCTAAAGGGAACGGTTGATTATTTCATCGAAAACACCTTTAACTATCCTACATTGGCCGAAGCGTATAAAATCGCGGGGTTAGACGCATTTAACCGAATGCCCATCCCCCAAGAATTCAAAGTGGACGCCAAAAAGGCCAAGAAAAAATAACATCAACCCAAGGGGGGGCACACATGGTCAAAGCGGTCGTATTTGATATTGGGAACGTTTTGATTTCGTGGAATCCTTTGGGTGTGTATGATCGTTTGATTGGCGCACCGCGCAGGCGTGCATTTTTCGAACAGGTACCTGTCTTTGACTATAACAAAGAATTGGACCGCGGCGAAAGTTTGGATGCCGTGGTGCAGGCCATGATCAGTGATTATCCGCAATGGGCCGATGAATGTCGGATGTGGCGCGATCATTGGGCGGATATGGTCGAACCCGAAATTCCCCATTCGGTGCGGTTGCTGCGGGCATTGCGCGCGCGTGGGATACCTGTGTTTGCCCTGTCAAATTTTGGGCGTGATACGTTTGACATCGCGGCGCAGCGATATCCGTTTTTGTTGGAATTTGACCATGCCTATATTTCGGGCCGCATGGGGCTGATCAAGCCTGATAATGACATCTATGCCGCCTTGGAAACCGATAGCGGATTGCAGGGGGCTGACCTGTTGTTTGCCGATGATTTGGCCGATAACATTGCAACAGCTCGGGGTCGTGGGTGGCACACACACCTGTTTGAAACACCACAGGGTTGGGCCGATTGCCTGACCCAACATGGATTATTAACATCGGATGAGGCCGCATAATGGAACAGATTTCATTTCAAGATGGCGAACAGGTTATGGATTGGCTGGGGTTGGCCCAGGCCCTGCGCGATGGCCATACCCTGCCCAAAGCCGAAATTTCTGACACATTTTTATACCGTGGCAAGGATACGTTGTTAAACCGTGCGGCTTGGATTGATGGGCTGGGGTTGGCTGTGAAATCCGCGACCGTTTTTCCCGATAATCCCGCGCAGGGGAAACCTATGATCAATGGTGGCGTGACGCTTTATTCCAATGACACTGGCGAACTTGAGGCCTTGATTGATTTTCACCTGATCACCAAATGGAAAACCGCAGGCGACAGCCTGTGCGCGGCCCTGCGTTTGGCCCGTCGGGACAGCCGCAAAATTCTGATTGTGGGGGCGGGTACCGTGGGTCGATCATTGCGCGCGGCCTATGGTGCGGGCTTTCCGGATGCTGAATTTCTGGTATGGAACCGATCCCCTGATGCGGCACATCGCTTTGCCGCCGAATTTGATCGGACCACGGCTTGCGCCGATTTGGAAACCGCTGTGGCCCAAGCTGATATCATTACCAGTGCTACGATGACCACCGATCCCCTGATCCAAGGCGCGTGGCTGCGGCCCGGTCAGCATGTGGACCTGATTGGTGCCTATCGCCCCGACATGCGCGAAGTGGATGATCTGGCGCTGCAACGTGCGGATATCTTTGTCGACAGTCTGGACACCACGGTCGATCACATTGGCGAATTGAAAATCCCAATTGCCAATGGGGTGATATCGGCGAATGACATTGTCGCTGATTACTATGCGCCCGACCTGTTTCATCGTGGCAGTGATGATCAAATCACCCTGTTCAAAAATGGCGGTGGGGCACATTTGGATTTGATGACAGCGGCCTATGTTTTGAATGCGTATCGGACGAAATCATGATGGCGTTTTTGACCGGTGTCATTGTGGCTGCACTGGGCGGATTGGCGGCCTATCCAAAATGGCGCGAACATCGGCGTTTGCCAATGGATGCGGCGGCGCGTGCTGATGCGCCGGGTGATTTTGTAACCCTACGCCACGGGACGGTGCATTATCGGTTCTATGGCCCCGAAAATGGCCCCTTGGCCGTCTGTGTCCATGGGTTGACCACCCCGTCATTCGTGTTCGAAGGGATCGCCGAACGCTTGGTTGCGCAGGGGTATCGGGTGTTGACCTATGATCATTTTGGGCGCGGCTATTCAGATCGCCCATCGGCCCCCCAAGATCGCCGTTTTTTCACGCAAAATTTGGTCGAATTATTGGATGCACTGAATGTGCGCGAACCTTTTGACTTGGTTGGATATTCCATGGGGGGCTGGGTGGTGACCGCCTTTGCCGCTGATTATCCGGCCCGGATCAAGAAATTGATCCTGTTGGCCCCTGCGGGGATGGGACATGAATTGGGCACCTTGGCCAAATTTTGTGTGCGCGTACCTGTCGTGGGATCATGGCTGTTTGGCCTTGGCTATGCCCGTCAACATATCCTTGGCACCGAGGCCGAGCGCGCATTGCCCAGTTCCGTCGCCCATATCATTGATCGCCAACAGAAAGAGCTGATCTATCGTGGTTTTATCCCGTCTGTTTTGGCATCCATGCGTGGCGCGCTGTCGGCGACCACTGAACGCGATCACAACACATTGCGCGATGCTGGAACGGACGTGATCGCAATCTGGGGTGAATGTGACACTGTCATCCCGCTGATGTGCAAAGATCGGCTGTCTGCGTGGAACCCGAATGTCACCCATCACATTGTGGCGGGTGCGGGGCATGGCGTGACCTATACCCATACCGATGATGTTGTGACCGCGATGGATTTACGCGGGGGTTAGGGTTGCAGGCCGTTCACGAACGGGCAAATGGATCAGCGCACTGAACGCGCCGACACCGACGCCCACCCACCAAACGGCTGTGTAGCTGCCATAGATGTCGTACATTCTGCCGCCCAACCAGACGCCCATGAAACTGCCCAACTGGTGGGAAAAAAACACGATCCCGTACAGCGTTCCCATATAACGCAGGCCATATATATGCGCGATCAATCCGCTGGTCAGGGGAACGGTTGCCAGCCACAGCGACCCCATCAAAACCGAAAATATCAAAACAGTCGTAGGCGTCATTGGGGTTGCAATAAACCATGCCGCAATCACAGTGCGCCCGAAATATATTCCCGCCAGTAAATATTTTTTGGAATATCGTTTACCCAAATATCCCGCCGTCAGCGTGCCTGCGATATTGGCCAGTCCGATCAGCGAAATGGCCACGGCCCCCAAAGCGGATGTTGTGCTGATGCCTACGCTATCCAGCATGCCCCCCGGCAGGATCGGCCCGCACATTTCGGTGACAAAGGCTGGAAAATGCGCCGTGACAAAGGCCAGCTGATACCCACAGCTGAAAAAACCTAGGAATATCATGGTATAGGTGGGATCTTTGATCGCGGTTTTTAGGATTTGGCCCATGCTGGCGTCCAGTTGCGATTTATCGGCCACCTGCGGGACGCGCATGACGGGTAACAACATCAATGTGGCCAATATCGCAGCAGCAAAGACCACAAATACGTTTTGCCACGACATAAAGGTCAGCAAATATTCTGCTGTGGGTGCGCCAAACACCTGCCCTGCGCTGCCCGCTGCGGTGGCGATGGCCAGTGACATGGATCGGTTATCGTCGCTGCTGGCGCGACCCACCACCGCCAAAATAACGCCAAATCCCGTGCCTGCTACGCCAAAGCCCACCAAGATTTCATAGAACTGATGCGCGCTGGGCGTCACAGCAAAGGATGACAACACCAGCCCCGCGGCATAGATCAATGCGCCAAAAATAATGGCGCGGCGATCGCCCATTTTTTCGGCCATTGCCCCGAACAGCGGCTGACCAATCCCCCACGCCAAATTCTGGATCGCAATCGCCAGCGAAAAATCAGCACGCAGCCAGCCAAATTCATTCGCAATCGGAATTTGAAACACCCCGAACGAGGCGCGAACGGCAAAGCTGACCAAAATGATCACGCAGCCAACAATTAACACGGGCGTAAACAGGGGCGTTTTTGTCATTGGGGTATCCTCTCGCGCCCAGTATGTGGGTTCACGGTGGCGCGTCAATTCAAATAATGTTTTCAATACGCTCTTTTCTTGGGCACTGGCACGGGGTATGCAACGGATATGACGGATATTGTGGCGCTATATAATGATCGTGTCGCGCAAGGCATTTTACGCGATGACCCTGTGCAGCGGGCGGTATTGCCCGAATTTGAACGCATCCGCCAAGCGGTTGAAACCCCTGTAAAACGTGGCCTGTTTCGCAAAGCGCCACCGCCGCCCAAGGGATTATACCTGTGGGGTGGTGTCGGGCGCGGCAAATCTATGGTCATGGATTTGTTTGTGGACAGTTTAACCGTACCGGTCCGCCGTGTGCATTTTCACGAATTTATGCAAGAAATCCAAAACGCCCTGCATGAGGCACGCCAACTTGAAATTGCCGATGCCTTGGCCCCCGTTGCGCAATCTGTGATCGATCAGGTGCGTGTGTTGGCCTTTGACGAAATGCAGATCAAGGATATCGCCGATGCCATGATCGTTGGGCGGCTGTTTGAAAAATTGTTCCAAGCCGGCGTGGTCATTGTCACCACATCCAATCGTATCCCGCAAGATTTATACAAAGACGGCCTGAACCGGCAGCTGTTTTTACCCTTTATCGATTTGATCTGCGAAAAATTGGTTGTTCATGAAATGCGCAGTGACACCGATTATCGGCAGGACAGACTGTCCGGCGAAGATCGGTATTTCATGCCACTGAACGGTGAGACCCGTCAGAAAATGAATGAGATTTGGCAGGATTTATCAGGCGGGCAGGCGCGTGAATTCCGATTGGTTCACAAAGGGCGTGATCTGATTTTCCCGCAATTCCACAATGGTGTCGCGCGATTATCGTTTTTTGATCTGTGCGGTCAAATGCTGGGGCCGGGTGATTATTTGGCGATTGCGCAGACCGTGCGTGTGATTATGATTGATGATATTCCCCAGATGGGGCGTACCAATTTCAACGAATTAAAACGCTTTGTCACGCTGATTGATGCGCTGTATGAGGCGAAAACCAAAGTGATTTGTTCTGCCGCCGCGCGGCCCGAAATGCTGTGCCTTGAGGGCGTGTTCGAATTTGAACGCACAGCCAGCCGATTGCGCGAAATGCAGGCAGTGGATTGGGGCAATTAAGCGGGCCCTGAAAATTATTAGGCCCAGTTCCGCTAAGAACTGGGCCAATTATGCCTGTATGCACCCGTAACCATAAGCCGTGATGCAAATACTGCTCGTACACATCACTGCTTGCGAATCACTATACGCAGGTGAATGCGAATCAGTCAAGAATCGCGATTCGTTTTCCGTCAAAATTTGGGCTATTCGTGCGTTTTTAGGATGTTTCCGGCCAAATAGAGCGATCCACAGATCAAAATTCGTGCATTTGGATCGGTTGCGTTAATCTGTGTGACTGCATCCAAAACGGTGTCGGCACTGGTTGCATCTAGGCCGCAATCGATTGCTGCCTGTGCGGTTTGTGCGGCGGGCAGTGTGTTTGCTTCGCCCGGGATGGATACCGCGAACAGGTGTTTGGCGCTGTCCGCCATGGGACGCAGATAACCCTGAATGTCTTTGGTATTCAACATGCCGCAGACCATATAGGTGGGGCGTGCCGGCAATGTTTTCAGATGATCTGCTATGGCCTGACCTGCGGCGGGGTTATGGCCGCCGTCCAGCCATATTTCGCAATTCGGTGCGGCATCAATCACGGGGCCGCGGGCCAATTTTTGCATACGGGCCGGCCAAAATGCGCTGGCCACTGCGCCATCGAATGCGGTGTCGTCAAATCCCAAATACCGCAGCGCGGCAATGGCGGCACCTGCGTTTTCATATTGATGCGCGCCCGGCAAATTGGGCAGGGGGACATCGACCAAGCCTGTTTCGTCTTGGTACACCAAACGGTCCCCTTCGCGAGCGACGTGCCAATGTTGGCCATAGGCCAAAATGGGTGCGCCCAATCGCGCGGCGGTGGCTTCTATCACGTCCATCGCCTCGGGTTGTTGGGGGCCGACAATGACGGGGACGCCGCGTTTGATGATGCCGGCCTTTTCCGATGCGATTTTGGCCAATGTATCGCCCAAGAACCCTTCGTGATCCATGGAAACGGGGGTGATTATGGTCACGGCTGGTCTGTCCACCACATTTGTGGCGTCCAAACGTCCGCCCAGCCCGACCTCAAGCAGGGTGTAATCGGCGGGTGTTCGGGCCATTGCCAGCAGTGCGGCACAGGTTGTGATTTCGAAATAGGTGATATTTTCGTGGTTATTTTTTGCGTAACATTCGTCCAGAATTTCAGTCAGATGCGTTTCCGCAATCAAATCACCCGCCAGTCGGATGCGTTCATGAAATCGCGCCAAATGTGGTGACGTATAGGCATGCGCTGTCTTGCCAGCAGCCTTTAGGCCCGCACGGATCATGGCTTGGGTCGATCCCTTGCCGTTCGTACCCGCGATATGAATGACAGGGGGCAGTTTGTTTTGTGGGTTGTCCAATGCCGCTAGCAAACGCCAAACCCGATCCAAGGTCAAATCAATCACCTTGGGGTGCAATGCCATCATACGGTCCAAGATGGCGTCAGATGTGATGTCAGTCATTTTGCTTGGATTGCTCTGTTTCTGGCTGCGCTGCATTTTCACTTGGCGCGGGTAGATCACCGACCACGGCAGGGGGTTGTTTCATCAGCATGCGGATAATTGTGATCAATTCGTCGCGCATGTGGGTGCGGGGTGTGACCCGATCCAGCATCCCGTGATCCAGCAAATATTCGGCGCGCTGGAACCCTTCGGGTAGTTTTTCGCGAATGGTTTGTTCGATTACGCGTGGGCCGGCAAAACAAATCAGCGCATTGGGTTCAGCGATTTGGACGTCGCCCAACATTGCATAGGATGCCGTTACGCCACCTGTCGTCGGATGCGTTAGCACCACGATATAGGGCAGGCCTGCCTCTTTGAGCATTTGAATGGCAACGGTCGTGCGCGGCATTTGCATCAGGCTTAGGATGCCTTCTTGCATACGGGCACCGCCGGCTGCGGAAAATAAAACCAAGGGGCGTTTCAGTGCGACAGCGCGTTCGGCAGCCGCGATAATAGCATTGCCGACATACATGCCCATGGATCCGCCCATAAACCCGAAATCTTGGGCGGCGGCGACGATGGGGGTGCGGCCAATTTCGCCTTCGGCCACCAACATCGCTTCTTTCTCGGCGGTTTTTTTCTGGGCCGCTTTCATGCGTTCGGGATATTTTTTCTGATCCTTGAACTGTAACGGGTCGGTGATGGGTTCGGGAACCTTAACCTCGACAAAAATTCCACCATCGAACAGGGCGCTGAATCGATCGCGTGGCGTGATTGCCATGTGGTGATTACAGTGTGTACAGACATTTAGATTGTCAGACAGCTCGCGGTGAAACAGCATTGTTCCGCATTCATCGCATTTCGTCCACAAATTTTCCGGCACCTCGCGGCGCGAAAAGATTGAGTTGATGCGGGGGCGGACATAGTTGGTGATCCAGTTCATAAGCGTCGCTTTCTGTTTCCCGTGGCGTTTCATTCCAAATAAGGGTGTTGTGTTGAAATTGCAATTCTGAACCTGATGTAAAATAACCTAAATGCAGGGGAAATTTCGCACAAAAGTCGGATTTCTGGGTAATTTTGATTGACCTTGTGGGCCGATGTTGGGATTACTGTTGCGATAACGCTGCCGGCTGGGCTTGGGCGTTTCGATGTTGTTTGTATCCCGAGTTTTGGGATTTGGGTGTTTGCCTGATACGCAGATCGAATTTGCGATAAACAACAAACTAGGGGTGACGATACGATGTCATTGGCGATGCGCTTTTTCTCAGGCTTGGCTCTGACGGTATTGGCGGGATGTGGTGGATTATTCGATGACACCGGTTCTGACGACGCACCACCGGTACCAAGCCAAATCACATTATCAAACGGTTTGGCGATAAATGCGCCCAGCGAATATTGCGCGCGCCCTAAACTGACCAAAGCGCAATCAGGTTTGGTCTTTGCTGCATTTTCGCCCTGTCAGAATACGGATAAAACGTTTTTGACCATAGCCCTGCGCCGCATGCCTGCGCTGTCTTTGGCGAAATTGCCAGATCCGCAAACGTCCAGTGATCAATTGATCACGCGTGTGTCTGATGGTGCGATGAAATTAGCGCAACTTAGGAATTCAGATTTGCAACTGATGCAGCCCGTGGACCAAACGTTTTGGCGCATGGTCAGCTATGATAATGATTATCTGGTTTTGGCAAATTTATACAGCGCCCCAGGTAAAACCGTATCACAAAAAACAGCGCAACGCGTGTTTGATGGGGTGTCGTGGACTGTTTCAGGATCCGCACAAAGCGTCAGCTATTTACCCATGACGCAACCTTGGCCCAAGCCGAAATATAGGCCATAATTGCCCAGCCACTTGGACAAGGAAGCCGCCCAATGTCAGATGTATCGCCACACCCCCCAAATGGTATTTTCGACTTGGGTCACTGGGATGGCGTATCATCATTCATGACCGCAGGTCATGGGCCGTTGCCCCTAAATTGTGATTGGGCATGGCGCGCGGCTGAATTTTACCAATCAAATGCGATTTCCCAAATATCGTCCCCGCAATCTGGCATGGACATTGGTCCATCGTCGAAACTGTTTTACAATGGGACAGATGGTCAGATTAGCGTTTTTGCTGATGTCCCTGCGATGGGATCTGGCCCGATTGGGCTGGGTCTGGCCATTTATGAATTCACAGGGGATTTTTTGTCGTTGGCTTTTGCTGTACCTGATGCTGCGGCGCAGGGAATGACAAAATTCACCTTGTTCCAATGTGATGTGATGACGGTTGTGGACCATCCGGTGACATTTTATCTGCGCTTGAATGTGCGATATGCGGCCACAGTTGCGACATTCACCCAAGCCGTCAAAACATCAGGGGGCCATGTGTGTGCGACCTTTGATCTGGGGTTTCACCGGTTCGAGGTTGGCGAATTTTCGAAAATTTGGCTGGATGTCATGATAGATAGCCCGCAACACAATCGTATCATTGTAAACGATCTGACCCTGCTGCGTCACCCACGGGGGCAATTCTGATCTGATGTGCCGCCGCGTTATCAATGACATCGCGCCGGCGTTTGGTCATACTGACTAAAATTCGTGCAATAGGGTAATAATCGAATGACGCAAAAATATCCGACGCTGCTGCAACCATTGGACTTGGGCCACACCACGCTGAAAAATCGTGTGATGATGGGATCCATGCATACCAATTTAGAGGAAACAAAAAATTGGGACCGCGTGGCCGAATTTTACGCCGCCCGCGCCCGTGGTGGTGTTGGGTTGATGGTTACAGGCGGTATTGCCCCAAATCCCGAGGGCGGTGTTTTCCCCGGTGCGGCGGGTCTGTATTCGGATCAAGACGTTGCAAACCATGCGATGGTCACGTCGCGGGTACATGACAGTGATGGCAAAATCGTCATGCAAATTTTGCATGCGGGGCGCTATGCCTATGGGCCTGATTGTGTTGCACCATCGCCAATCAAATCGCCGATTTCCCCCTTTGCCCCCAATGAATTGGATGCGGCTGGTATTGAAAAACAGATCGCTGATATTGTGCATACGGCCCAACAGGCACAGCGTGCGGGCTATGACGGTGTCGAAATCATGGGGTCCGAGGGGTATTTTATCAATCAATTCCTTGTCAAACATACCAATCACCGCACAGATGATTGGGGCGGATCGTATGAAAATCGGATGCGCTTGCCGGTTGAAATTGTACGCCGCACACGGGCTGCCGTGGGTGAAAATTTCATCATTATGTACCGCTTGTCCATGATCGATCTGATCCCGAACGGGTCCACCCATGATGAGGTCGTTCAACTGGCCCAAGCGGTCGAACTGGCCGGCGCCACCATGATTAACACAGGCATTGGCTGGCACGAAGCGCGTATTCCAACCATCGCCACATCCGTGCCGCGCGCGGCCTTTGCGTGGGTCACGAAAAAATTGATGGGCAAGGTGTCTATCCCCTTGATCACATCCAACCGTATCAACACGCCCGAAGTGGCCGAACAGGTGCTGTCGGATGGTTGCGCCGATATGGTCAGCATGGCGCGTCCGTTTTTGGCAGATGCGGATTTTGTGAACAAAGCAGCGTCAGGGAAATCGAACCTAATCGCGCCATGTATTGCATGCAACCAAGCCTGCTTGGATCATACATTTGGCGGTAAAATCAGCAGTTGTTTGGTCAACCCTCGGGCCTGTTATGAAACGGAATTGCCATTGGCGCGCGTGGATACGCCACGGCGTGTTGCAGTTGTGGGTGCAGGACCGGCGGGATTGTCGGCGGCGATGACGGCGGCGCAGATTGGCCATCAGGTCACCGTGTTTGAACAGTCCGACAAAATTGGTGGTCAGCTTAATATGGCCAAACAGGTTCCCGGCAAAGAGGAATTTTGGGGATTGGTGGATTGGTTCCAAGCGATGATTGATGAATTCAATATCACCGTTCATCTGGGCCAAAGTGCGCAAATTTCAGATTTGCAGGGATTTGATGATGTCATTATTGCAACTGGGGTCCACCCACGTGATCCACAGATTGCGGGGCAGGATCATCCAAGCGTGTGTCACTATACCGATCTGCTACAAGGACGTGTGACCGCCGGTCAGCGGGCGGTTGTGGTTGGTGCGGGCGGCATCGGCTTTGATGTGTCTGAATTTTTGGTCCATGGCGCACCTGCAACGGCGACAACGCCCGATTTGGATCAGTGGCGCGTTGAATGGGGCGTTGGCGACCCTGCCCTTGATCGCGGGGGATTGGCGGCTGCCGGCCCCGCCCCAACACCAGCGGCGCGGTCTGTCACCCTGTTGCAGCGCAAAGCGGAACGACCGGGCAAGCGATTGGGAAAAACAACGGGTTGGATTCACCGGTCCACATTGGCCATGAAAAATGTGAAAATGGTGGGTGGTGTGAATTACGAAAAAATTGATGATCAGGGATTACATGTCACCCAAGGCCCAGATCGCATTGACCCCAAGGTGTACCCCGCAGATACAATCGTTTTGTGCACGGGTCAGGTGTCAAACCGGACCTTGGCGGATCAGCTGGTGGATGCTGGTGTTCAACCGATCATAATTGGTGGCGCTGATGTGGCTGGCGAATTGGACGCGAAACGCGCGATTGATCAGGGATTGCGTGTCGCGCTGGGTTTAGGGCAGGCAATCTAGGCTATTGTTGATCTAAAATCGCCTCAACCCGACGGTTTTTATCACGGTTTTCATCGGTGGTATTTGGCGCAATCGGGGCCAAATACCCGATGCCTTGGGCGACAATTCGTGCTGGATCAATCTGGTGGTTTTTAATCAATCGGGTTCGCACCGATGCTGCGCGTTTTTGTGACAGGGTTATATTGCCTTGCAAGCTGCCAACAGCATCGGAATGACCCACAAGGATAATTTTAGCCGAAGGTGTTTTTTGCAGGTATTCAGCCAATGTGTTCAAGCTTGGATATTTTTGTTGCCCCAGTTTGGCTGACCCACTTTCAAAGGTTAAATCACTTAAAATGATAGCCCCACCTTGTTCAAGTGTATTCGAATATTCGGCAGGATCGGCCGTCCGATCCAGTGTGTTTTGTAAACGCAATGCGATTTGTTTGTATTTAACATCTATATCCAAATGACCGGCCGTCATATGATCAATTTGTATGTAAATGTCTGATGCAAATCGGCTAACCACACCAAAGAAATAGTCCCCGTTCGCATTGCGCAGGGTGATGGCGCCAAAGGTCCGCAGGTCGATAAACATGGCGGGTGGCTGTTGCACAGGCGCGGCTGTATGAAAGTCAAATCCACCGCACTGCAATCCTTGGCACGACAACAGCAGTTCAAAACCTGATTGTTCTAGTGATGCAATCATTGGGGTGATGATTTGCTGTTCTGTTAGACCTGATTTGGGTATTTTGAATGCTTGACGTTGCAGTTGGCCTGACACAACCTGGGTCAACACGCCTGTGTCACCGGTCCACGCGCTGATCGGAATAACCACATCTGTGTTATCGAACGATTGTGATTTCGTTTGCTGCGCCCCATCAGGGATCGGTAAATTCAGCTGGTTTTGGGCCTGTGCGCCCCACGCAAAGCCTAGAAAAATCGCAATGCTAAAGAAAGATTTAGCGATGTTGCGCGTGATATTCTGCATTTGGTCGCATATCGACCGCACTGGCAACGCGATTGGTCATGTTGAAAAATCCCGCAACATTGGCAATGTCCCAAATGTCACGATCTTCCAAGCCCACATCCCTTAAAGCCTGACGATCTGATTCCGTTATTGTATGACTGGAAATTGTGATTTTTTCGGCAAATTCCAACATTGCCCGTTGCCGGGGGGACAGATCGGCCACGCGATAGTTCATCACCATCATTTCGCCTAAAACCGGATCCCCTGACAATTCGCGCACCGCCGCACCATGCGCTGTCAGGCAATAAAAACACTTGTTCACAGAGGATACGACCACCGCGATCATTTCGCGTTCCAATTTCGACAGGCCACTATGGGCCAACATCAAATTGTTATACAGACCCGTAAACGCATTCAGTTTATCAATGTCAAAGGCATGCGCCTGTAACACATTGGGCACCATGCCCAATTTATCCTGACAAATATCGAAATATTTTTGCGTTTGTTCGGGCAATGGGTCAACCGCGGGTAAATTTAAGGCGGTCACGCCCTTTGGGTCTGTCATGTCACGTCCTTTTGATACGATAGTGGTAATGTTCCACAACTTTCATCCCTAGGGAAGAATAAAGACCATTTGCAGGCAAATTTGTGTCCACACAAAGGGTTGTGACATAGGACATACCCTGATCCAACGCCCAAAACGCGGCATGGTTCATGACGATACGGCCCAATCCTTGGCGTTGGTGGGCGGGCAAAATTTCCAGCGCATGCAACATGGCCGTGTGGTCGTGGCAGGCGACATAGGCGGTACCAGCAGGTTTGTCATTCCAACGCGCCAATATGGTTGTCTTTGGGCCTTGGGCGCGGTCCATAACGGCCAGACGTGCAGGTCCGATGCCTGCGCGCGCCCAGATGTCCGCTTGAATGGCCAAAGGCGGCCAAACGGAAAACATACATACCTTGGGCGGACGGGTCTGCGCCAATTCTTGGGCTGGGATTTTGTAAACATTCACGGGATCAATGATGTCATATCCACGTTCGCCAAGCGTTTCATCCAATGCTGTGTCGCCACTGCGGATCATGAACAACGGGTCTTGTTGCATACGTTGCATGGCTGTTTCGGCGTGATCAATGTCGTGATCGCTGAAATCCGTTTCAACCAGGCTGGCTGCGCTGACGCGTTTGCCGCCGCCCTGCCCATTGCGCAACACAAACGCCCCATCGCGCCACATTTGCGCGGCCGGCCATGTCGCGTCAATCACATCGAACAGTGCCATGCTACACATCCTCGGCAAAGGTTTTCAGTTCAGCCATGGCAGATTGTAAACGATCAGGATCAGTCCCGCGCAACACAATATTCGTGCCGTAGCGCCCGTCTTGCTGAAATGGATAGGATCCGATTTGCAAATCCGCATATTGCGCGGCCAATTCGCCCAAAGGCGCGGCAATGTCGCCTTCGCCCTTTAGGACGCGTATATTTTCGCTGATTAATGGCTGACCGCCCGTCAGTTGCGGCAAAACACTGGCAACCATAGCTTGGAACACAGATGGAACGCCAGCCATCACATAGACATTTTCCAACTGAAACCCTGGTGCGATGGACACAGGGTTATCAATCAAAATCGCGTCATCAGGAATGCGCGCCATCCGCAGGCGGGCATCGTTTAATTCGCGTCCCGTTTCACGGTAAAAATCAGCCAACAATTGGCGGGCATCGTCGCGCACATCGATATGACGATCAAAGGCAGCTGCGATGCAATCGGCGGTTATATCATCATGCGTGGGGCCAATGCCGCCCGATGTAAATACATGCGTGTATTGGCCTGACAATGTTTGTACGGCCGCGATTATGGCGGGCGCATCATCGGATACAACGCGGACTTCTTTTAGTTGAATGCCCTTGGCGGTCAGTTGGCCAGCCAGATAATGCATATTCGCATCACGCGTGCGACCCGATAGAATTTCATCGCCAATAACCAACATGGCTGCTGTGGGATTTGTCATGCTTTCGCCTTTTCATTTCTGTATTACATGGGTATAGGCCAGTTTTATGCAGTTTCAAACACCCCTTATCCCTGCGCGTTTGATCAAGCGCTATAAACGGTTTTTGGCCGACGTTCAGCTGTCGGATGGGTCTGTGGTCACAGCCCATTGTGCCAATCCGGGGTCGATGATGGGACTGATCGAACCAGATACCAAGGTCTGGATCGAACCCAATGATGACCCTCGCAAGAAATTGAAATATGCGTGGCGGTTGATTGAACGGGACGATGGCACAATGATCGGCATTGATACCGCCGCTGCAAATCGCATCGTAAAAGAGGCGCTGGAACAGGGCCAAATTCCAATCCCGTTCGATCATTTTCAGCCCGAAGTCAAATATGGCGACGGATCGCGTGTTGATTTTTTGCTGACGGGCGTGGACGGTACAAAAACTTTTCTTGAGGTCAAATCCGTTACCCTAAGCCGTCAGGCAAGTGTTGCCGAATTTCCGGACAGTGTGACCGCCCGTGGGACAAAACATTTGTCAGCCTTGGCCGATCAAATCACACAAGGCGATCGCGCGATTTTGCTGTATCTGATCCAACGCACAGATTGCACATCTTGCTGTGTTGCAGGCGACATTGATCCCACCTATGCTGCGGCCATGGCGGATGCCACAAAAAAGGGGCTTGAGGTTTTGTGCTTTGACACCCACATTACGCCAGAGCGATTATCGCTTGGAACGGCTGTTCCCTATATCAGCCCTGCGCCGATCAAGAACTGAACAACAAGGACGACTATCGTGTCACGAAAGATGAACGGAATACGGAAAACGCGCGACGGTATTGATATCTATGACAGCGCAGATTTTCAGGGCATGCACAAAGCTGGGCAAGTGGCGGCCCAAATCTTGGACGACATCGCCGTGCATGTATTTCCCGGTCAGACCACCGGTGAAATCGACCGTTTGATCGAAGAAAAAACAAACGAATATGGCGCGACATCGGCAACCATCGGATACCGCGGGTATCAGCATGCCAGCTGCATCAGCGTCAACCACGTTGTTTGCCACGGGATCCCCGGTGACAAGAAACTGAAAGACGGCGATATTCTAAACATCGATGTCACAGTGATTGTGGACGGCTGGTTTGGCGACACATCGCGGATGTATGTGGCCGGCAAACTGTCGCGCAAATCGGAACGTTTGATCCAAGTGACCCACGACGCCTTGTTCAAAGGCATCGAAATTGTGCGCCCTGGGGCCACATTCGGCGACATTGGCCACGCCATCCAATCCTATGTAGAGGCGCAGCGTATGTCTGTCGTGCGTGATTTTTGTGGCCACGGCTTGGGGCGTGTGTTTCACGCATCGCCCAATGTGTTGCACTATGGCCGTCCGGGCACCGGTGCCGTACTAGAAGAGGGGATGTTTTTCACCATCGAACCCATGGTTAATTTGGGTCGTCCCGAAACCAAGGTTTTGGCCGATGATTGGACAGCAGTGACGCGCGATAAATCATTATCGGCCCAGTTTGAACATTCGATCGGTGTCACCGCGGATGGATTTGAAATCTTTACCCTATCGCCCAGCGGCCGGTTTCATCCAACCTACGACTGATTGTCGTATTCCAAAAAATAGGCACGGCTGTCGCCATATTTACGCATGTCCAATTGGGTCAGTTCGGCGGGGCATGTGATATCGCCGCCCTCTTCCCATAGGATTATGGCATTGGGGGCAATCCAACCGCCGGAAATGGCCCGCGCAATCGCGCGTTCTCCCATTTTTTTGCCATAGGGCGGATCCAGAAAAATCAGATCATAGGGCGCATCAGGATTTTCGGGCAGTTTGGTGGCATCCATTTTTTTGATGCTGCATTGGTCTGCAGCCTGACAAATCGCGATGTTTTGGCGGATCAGGCTAAGGGATTTGTGCCCCGTGTCCACAAACGTGGCCTGACGTGCGCCACGCGACAGCGATTCCAGTGCCAGTGCGCCAGTGCCTGCGAATAAATCCAACACGCGCGCGTCATCAATCGGGTTACCAAATCGCCCGCCTGATAAAATGTTGAAAATGTTTTCGCGCACGCGGTCTGTGGTTGGGCGCAGATGTGCGCCTGCGTCCCCTTTGCCCACGGCGGCCAATGCGCGGCCTTTGAATGTGCCGGCGATGATCCTCACGCTTTTAACAATGCTTTCAGGTCGGTATCAGGATCCCCAATAACGGCGGGATCTGGGGATTTACCCATTTCAATCAACCGTTTGCCCACCATATAGGACCGGCTGTCATTGATGGCATCCACCGCCAACAATGCGCCATCGCGGTAATACCAAAATGACGGCGCATCCGCATTTCCGCGTGACACGACTGTGTCATAGCCGGTGTTTAGCCCTGCAATTTGCAATTTGGTGTCGTATTGATCTGACCAAAACCACGGCATCGGCACATAGGTCACATTTTGCCCCATGATGTTCAGCGCAACATTTTCGGCCTGATCAATGGCGTTTTGCACGCTTTCCAATCGGATCCGCCCCGATTTATAGGGAAACGATGCGCAATCGCCCGCCGACCAAATCGCGGGGTCGGATGTTTGGCCAAATTCATTGACGCGAATGCCGTTTTCGATGTCTAGGCCGGCGGCCTCGGCCAATTCGGATGCAGGTGCAATGCCAACACCGACAACGGCGAAATCAATGTCTAGGGTGCTGCCATCGGTCAACTGTGCCGCAGTCACACGGCCATCGGTTCCGATCAAGTGATCCAGCCCCACGCCTTCGCGAATATCGACGCCGTTTGCGGTGTGCAGTGCGCGGAAATAATCGGATGTTTGGGGGGCGGCGACACGCTGCAAAATGCGATCCGCCATTTCGACCAGCGTGACCTGCACGCCCTTGGACGCGGCAACGGCTGCCGCCTCAAGCCCGATATAGCCGCCGCCAATAATCAAACAGCGCGCGCCCTGTTTGATTTCAGGGGCCAAGGCATCCGCATCGCGCAGATCGCGCATGGCATAGACCCCCTGCAAGGTACCGCCAATTTTTTCAGGCAGTTTGCGGGGCCACGATCCTGTCGTCAGGACCAGTTGATCATAGGCAATATAGCCTTGTGACGTTTGAACCGTTTTGGCATCGCGATCTATGGCTGTGACCTGCGTGTCCAGCATCAATGTGATGTTTTGATCTGCGTAAAATTCCATGGGCCGCAGGTACAGGCGTTCTAGGTCCATGTCGCCCATCATATATTTTTTCGACAAAGGGGGCCGTTGATAGGGCGGGGCGGTTTCGCCACCAATCAATGTAATATCGCCTGTATATCCAGAATTGCGCAGTTTGGCGGCCAAGGCTGATCCCGCTTGACCTGCGCCAATGATTACTGTTTTCGTCATAATTGTGCCCTGTTGCCTATGGATGCTTGTTGGATGCAGCCTATATTGTAATCATGGAAAAACGCAATTGCAGAGAAGGAAAATAAATGACGATTTCAGTCGGTGATCGCTTGCCCGAGGCAAGTTTGGTGCGCATGGGCGATAATGGCCCAGAGGCCGTCGCATTATCGGATAAATTGGCGGGCCGTCGTGTTGCCATTTTTGCGGTACCTGGCGCCTATACGCCCACATGCCATTCCGCGCATGTGCCCAGTTTTATCCGGACCAAGGACCAATTTGCCGCCAAGGGTGTAGATGAAATTATCTGTATCAGCGTAAATGACCCGTTTGTGATGCAGGCATGGGGCAATGCCACAGGTGCAACCGAGGCAGGCATCACCATGTTGGCCGATGCCGAAAGCACATTGACCAAGGCCATCGGCATGGATTTCGATGCGCCCCCCGCAGGGTTGATCGGGCGGTCCAAACGCTATGCCATGATGGTCGAAGACGGCGTTGTCACCGTGTTGTTGCCCGAACCCAGCCCCGGTCAATGTGATGTATCTGGCGGCGAAGCGCTGTTGGCCGAAATCTAGAAACCTGATGCAAGCTGGTCCATTTTTTGGGCCAGCTTTACGTCCAAATCGCTTAGGCCGCCGGTGTCATGTGTGGTCAACACCACCCGCACACGGTTATAGACGTTAAACCATTCGGGGTGGTGGTTTAATTTTTCCGCCCAAATGGCGCATTGCGTCATCCAGCCAAATGCTGCGACAAAGGATGGGAATTTGAATTCCTTTTCAATGGCGCTTTGATCATCGTTGATGGCCCAGCCATTTTGCAACAGTGCGGCGATGTCGGGGGATGTGGCGTTTAAAGCTGTCATTGTTATTCCTGTTCCTCGACGTTTAGGGATTTGAACGGACCATAGCTGGTCAAAATTTCCATTTCTTCAGCATTGGCGGATTTCTCGGCTTGCAGGTAATCTGCGACCGCTTGGGCAAATTTGGGGTCATGGATCCAATGCATGGAATATGTGGTGGCGGGTAAATATCCGCGGGCCAGTTTGTGTTCGCCTTGTGCGCCGGCTTCAACCCGGTGCAGGCCGTGGGCAATTGCGAAATCAATCGCCTGATAATAACACAATTCGAAATGCAAACACGAATGATGTTCCACACAGCCCCAATACCGGCCATAGATCGCATCACGGCCTACGAAATTCAATGCGCCTGCGATTGCATTGCCATCGCGTTCGGCCAGAACCAACATGACATCATCGCGCATCGTGTCGTTGACCAGATCAAAGAATTCACGCGTTAGATAGGGTTGACCCCATTTGCGGGCGCCTGTGTCCTGATAAAACAGCCAGAATTGGTCCCAGTGGTGCGGTTTGATATCATCACCCCGCAACTGGCGGATGGTGCCGCCAAATTCCTGCGCTGTTTGGCGTTCTTTGCGAATGTTTTTACGTTTGCGGGCAGACATGGCCGACAAAAACTGATCAAAGCTGTCATAGTCTTGGTTGACCCAATGAAATTGCTGGGTTTCGCGCTGCAAAAATCCCACGTCCGCAAGCGTGTCATATTCGTCGGATGAACAGAATGTGGCATGCAGCGACGACAGTCCGTTGTTGGCCGTAATTTGGATGGCTGCTTTGGCCATTGCTGCGGGAATGGTGTCGTGAAAATCAGGATGGGCCATAAACCTGCGGCCCGTGACAGGGGTAAAGGGCGGTGCGATTTGCAGTTTGGGGTAATATTGCCCGCCTGCGCGTTCATAGGCATGCGCCCAGGAATGATCAAAAATATATTCGCCTTGGCTATGCAGTTTCAGATAAAGTGGGGCCACACCCACGATTTGACCGTGCAGCCGGGCAATCAGATAGTGGGGCATCCACCCTGTGCCATCACCTACCGATCCGCTGCGCTCTAGCGCAATTAAAAACCGATGTGTCAGAAACGGGTTTTCAGGGGCTTGGTCAGGGTGCGCCCAGTTTGCACATGCGTCCCAATCCGATGGCGCGATGTCCGTCAGGGAATGGATGATTTCCAGTTTTAATTCGTGCAATGCCATATGAACCTGTCCTTGCCCCTAAATGTGTCGCAGACCTGACCAAGTTCAAGGGGCGACTAGGCTAAGAAATTTTCGAATGTGATGTTGTCCATCATTGATTTTACCGACACAGCACATTGTTGCGATCGCACCGTCCAACATAGGATCGGCACGCCGTGTTCTCGCAAAGGAACCAGCGCAGGGTTGGCAAGATCATTGACGTCATGTGACACAAAGCATGCGTTTAACGCGTGATAGTCTAGGATCGCGGCCAGATGGTGGCGTCGATCTGCCGACACTGTGGGCCAATCCTGTTTCGAAAAATCACAGGTGGTCAATCCGCAGATAACTGACGGTTCTGCATCCCGAACATGGTGCATCGCATGTGGGTTGAATGACATAACCGCCGCTGGTCCGTCATATTGCGCAACGGCATGGGCAACAGCGCGTTCCAATATGCCGTCCGTTTGGGCCAGTGTCATGCTTTGATCCTTGATTTCGATCAACACGGGCACGCGACCTGCAATCAGGGCCAAAATATCCCCCAAGGGTTCGATGGTGTCCGATGATGTCCCAAGCGTGATATCGGCCAAGGTCGTTGCGTCCAACGCGCGAACGGGCCCTGTGTGATCTGTTAACCGCTCCAGCGTATCGTCATGAAACACCACTGCTTGGCCATCGCGTGACATTTGTACATCTAATTCGATGCCATAGCCATGGTCTATAGCCGCAATAAACGCTGCGCGGCTGTTTTCATAGATGCCGCGCGCCGCATTATGCAGGCCGCGATGTGCGAACGGCCTGCGCGTCAGAAAATCTAGGTCTGGCATATTTATTTGATTTGGAAAATGCCTTCGATTTCGACGGCAACCCCCAATGGCAATGCTGCGGCTGATACGGCTGCGCGTGCATGTTTACCGGCATCGCCCAAGGCATCACCGATAAAGTTTGAGGCACCATTAATGACCTGCGGCTGTTCTGTGTAATCCGGGGTTGAGTTTACAAAACCGGTCAATTTCACGACGCGAACCAAGCGATCAAGATCGCCATCGCAGGCCGCTTTGACCTGTGACAGCAGGCTGATTGCGCAGCATTTCGCGGCCTCGGCACCCTGTTCGGTGGTCATGGTGTCACCCACTTTCCCCACAATCAATCCATCCGCGTTTTGCGAGATTTGCCCAGACACATATACAAGGTCCCCAACAATAACATATGGAACGTAGTTTGCCGCTGGCATTGGTGCATCTGGCAAGGTCACGCCCATTTCTTTTAGGGTTTCTTCGTATGACATGTTCATCTGGGATCCTTTCGTTGAAATCGATGCGAAATTACATCTTAAATCCCATTAAGAAAAGGCCTAGTTTTCACGAAATGCCTTGGCAAAGTAATCTGCCAGTGGTTTGACCAGATAGGCCAATGGCGTACGATCAGATGTTCGAATGAACGCTTCAACCGGCATGCCCGGGATCAAGGTTACATTCGCGGGCAAACGATCAAGTTGACCATCATTCAGAATGATTTCCGCACGATAAAACGCAGTTTGCGATGCCTCATCTTGGAATGCGTCAGGGGATACTTTGGTCACTTGGCCGAATAATTCGGGGGTTGTGCGTTGGTCCAATGCGGAAAACCGCAAAATTGTGTCTTGGCCAACATAGACCTGATCAATATCCGTGGTCGGCACGCGCGCTGAGATAACCAGTGGCCTGTCTTGGGGGATCAAAAACAAAATGGGTTCGGCCGCACGAATGACAGATCGCGGCGTGAACACGGTCAATCCATAGACAATGCCAGACACCGGCGCGCTGATATCCATGCGTGACAGTTTTTCGGTCAGGGCGTTGTAACGCTCTTCTAGCTCAAGCGCGCGGAATTGCTGATCGCGCAGGCGCGAAATGGCATCTTCGCGCTGACTGCTGTCCAGTGTTTCGATTTCGATGTTGATTTCGGTAATGCGGCCTTCAGCTTCGGCCTGGCGTGCTGTCAAGTTGCCCAAATCCCCAGCCAGTTCCGCCTGAGAGCGTTGCAGCGCCAAGACGCGCGATGCCTGCGCCAACCCACGATCTAACAGTGTCTGTTGGTCTGCCAATTCTTGGGATAACAAATCCAACTGGATGTCCAGCGCTGCCTTTTGGGCTGCGATGCCGTCAATCTGGTTTTGGATTTGGCCCAGCCGTTTTGACAGCTGTTCTTTTTGTTTTTTGATGGACACCCGCCGCGCTTGGAACAGGTTTTCTTGGCCTTGGACCAGTTCAGCAATGTCGGCCGATTGTTGCGCACGATCCAACAGACGCTGATCAAAGGTAATTGCATCCTTGCCATCACGTTCTGCAATCAAGCGGCCGCGGCGGGCCATTAATTCGAACAGCTGACCTTCGATGATGTTAAGTTCGGATTTTTCCAATGTTGGGTCCAGTCGGATCAAAATATCCCCAGCCTGCACCGTGTCACCTTCGTCCACGATAATATCTTGGATCACGCCGCCATCGGGGTGTTGAACGACTTGGCGGTTTTGTTCGACCTCAATCTGGCCGCTGGCAATAACCGCACCTGAAAGTTCGGTCATCACTGCCCAGCCGCCAAAGCCGCCAACCAACACCAAAGTTGACAAGAGTCCGATTGTCAAAGCACGTCGCGCAGAAAACTGGGTCATTTCAGCCCCCCCACCTTGGTTTGGGCAATGTCGCGGTGATTTTGAACATGTTTTCGCATGACCTCATCCTTGGGACCATAGGCGACACAGACGCCGTGTTCCAGCAGCAACAGATTATCACATTCCAATACTGCGGCAGGGCGGTGGGCCATAATTAAAACGGATTTACCCTCTTGCTTCATCGTGCGAATGGCTAAGTTTAGGGCATCCGTTCCAATGTTGTCTAAATTTGAATTGGGTTCATCCAGCACCAAAATCACAGGGTTGTCATACATCGCGCGGGCCAGTCCAATGCGCTGGATTTGCCCCCCTGACAGACGGCCGCCGGCGATAGACACGCGTGTGTCGTAGCCATCGGGCAGTTGCAAAATCATGTCATGTGCGGCCGCTTTCTTGGCGGCGGTTACAATTTTGTCTGCATCGGGATTCGTGGATAATCGGGCGATATTTTCTGCGATTGTACCATCAAACAACTGCACCCTTTGGGGCAGATAGCCGATATATTTCCCTAAAACTTCGGGTGCGTAATTGTCCAGCGATGCGCCGTCTAGGCGAATTTTACCACCCGCTGGGCGCCAGACACCTGTGATCGCGCGGGCCAGTGTGGATTTACCTGCACCAGACAAACCAACAACACCAACAGCGATGCCTGGTTCGATTGTGAAATTTACCGCCTTTAACGCGGCCTGTTGCTGGCCGGGCGGGATGACGGTCAGGTTTTGTGCGCTCAGCCGTGCTTTGGGGGCTGGCAATGGGGTGCGTTCGGGTTCTGGTGGAACCTCGCCCAGCAGTTCGGCCAAGCTGTGCCAGCCTTTGTGGGCGCGGGTGACCAAGGCCCATTGGCCGATGGCCATTTCAATGGGGGCCAGTGCGCGGCCCAACAGGATGGATCCCGCGATCATGGCCCCCGCTGTCAGTTCATTTTGCAACACCAAATAGGCCCCCAATCCCAACATTGCCGACTGTAAAAACAGGCGCAATGTCTTGGTCATGGATGAAAATAAACCACCTGTATCGGCGGCCTTTAGGTGGTTTGTCAGGGCCTCGGATCGTGCAACTTGCCACCGTTGAAAGGCAGCGTCTGACATTCCCAGCGAACGGATCATTTCGGCTTCGGTCCGCAGTTGATCCGACATCATTTCTGATTGAAACCCTGTTTGATTGGCTTTCGCTTGGGGATGTTTGGTGGTGATCTGGTTTAGGATTGCAACCACTACCAACACAAATCCGCCCCCAACGGCCAAGGCCCCCAACCAAGGGTGGAAAATCGCGATGCCAAACAAAAACAACGGCGTCCAAGGCAAGTCAAACAACGCGGTAAAGACTGGTGAGGTTAGCAATCTTTGCACCGCTTCTAGGTCGCGCAGGCCGGTTGACGTTTTGGCGTCTGACGCGATGGCCGCGCGGCGTAATACGGCATTGAATACGCGTTCGTCCAACGCCGCCTGAAACCTTGCGCCCACGCGTCCCATGACGCGTCCGCGTGAATAATCCAACAGTCCCATCATGCCGTATAGAAAGGCCACCAGTAAAGACAGCGCAATCAACGTCGCCTCGGACCGGCTGCCCAGCACGCGGTCATAGACCTGCAACATATACAATGGGCCCGCCAACATCAAAATGTTGACCAAGGCGCTAAACAAGCCGACAAACCAATATAATCCACGACTTTGGGCGCGCACTTGCCTAAGTTCGTCTAGGCCGCGTTGTTTTGCAGTGTGTGACATAAAACCAACCAATTTCTTCAAATTTTCAAAAGCCAAGTGGCCTTTCACATAATAATCACTATATGTCGCATAAGACATGGCCGAGTGAAAGATTTTTTTTCGCGATCAGGTTGTGATGGTTAAGTGAATATAAATTTGTTTTGAAAGGTTTACGTAAGAGACATGGCCAAGAGTGTGATTGTTCCGGTGCTTGTTGTTGCTAGCCTGTCGATAGGTGCCGCTGGCTGCACGCAGCGCGAAGCTGGGGTCGAATTTACCGATCCTTACGAAAGCACGAACCGCCGCGCGCATGAGTTCAACAAAGAATTGGATCGCGCGATATTAAAACCTGCGGCGCTGGCCTATACCGACCTGACACCGAAACCTGTGCAGCAAGGCGTTTCCAATTTCGCCACCAACCTTTCACAGCCCGCAAATGTTGTGAATTATATGATGCAGGGCAATGTCGCCGAGGCGATCAACACCACGGGAATATTTCTGGTCAACAGTCTGATCGGTGTTGGCGGTATTTTCGACATCGCTGGCCGCGAAGGTCATTTTGCGCGTGATACAGATTTTGGCGAAACGCTGTCCACTTGGGGCGTCAAAGAAGGGGCCTATATCGAATTGACAGGTCTTGGTCCGACCACCGAACGCGGGGCCGTGGGGAAAGTGGTTGATTTTGTCATGGACCCATTGGCCAGTGTACTAAGCGTATCGCAAAGTAAGCTGTTGCGCGTTGCATCGGTATCCAAGGTGCTAGAAGCCCGTGTGGAATACGGTGACGCATTAGACAGTGTGCTGTATGATAGTGCCGATAGTTATACACAGACGCGTTTGTACTATTTGCAAAACAGACGATATGAACTAGGTACACAGCCACAAGATATTATTGATCCCTTTGAGGAAATGTATGGAACTGAATAAATTTTCCCGCCGCAGTATGTTCGCCATCGGGGCAGGTGCCGTTGTGGCATGTGCGTCCCCAGTTTGGGCTGCCAGCAGCGCGCAGGCTGAGGCATTGGTTGGCAAATTGGTGGATGACATCAATGACGTGATTGCCTCTGGCATGTCAGAACGCCAAATGATCGCACGTTTTGAACAGATTTTTATCCGCTATGCAGATGTGCCAACGATTGCACGCTATGCGATGGGGCGGGATTCCCGTGCGGCCAGTGCCGCGCAGATGAAACGCTTTACCAACGAATTCACGGCATATCTGGCGCGTAAATACGGCAAGCAATTCCGTAAATTCATCGGCGGCAAGATTGAAATGCAAGGATCGCGCGCCGTCAAAAGTTACTATGAAGTGTCCACCTTGGCCAAGCTAAAGGGTGAGGCCCCGTTTGAGGTGCAGTTTTTGGTCACTGACCGGTCGGGCGATTTGTTGTTTTTCAACATGTTCATCGAGGGCATCAATATGCTGTTGGCGGAACGGTCTGAAATTGGCGCATTGTTGGATCGCAATGGTGGCAATATTGATGCAATGATCAAGGATCTGGCGAAAATCGCCTGATCCTAGACCGCTGATCCTAGGATGGGCGTCCCACAATGGGTCGCCCTAGTTTCCCAGTAACTGTTTCAACAGGTTGTCCATAAAAC
>CAZWFE010000015.1:34953-53747 GCA_964633145.1 uncultured Phaeobacter sp.
CACAATGGGTCGCCCTAGTTTCCCAGTAACTGTTTCAACAGGTTGTCCATAAAACCACCATTGCCCGTGTCATTTGGGGTGGCAATGGGCTGCGTCGGTGCGGGCCGTTGGATGTTGCGTGCCATGGGCAATGGCACGGGTGCGGATTTTTCCGTAACCCGCAGCATTGTTTCGCGCCAAATATCCGCAGGCAAACCGCCGCCAGTTACCCCACGCAGACGCGTGTTGTCGTCATAGCCCATCCAGACGCCCGTAACATAATCTGCGGTAAAGCCCACAAACCACGCATCGCGTGCGCCTTGGGTGGTGCCCGTTTTGCCCGCAATTTCCCAGTTGGGAATTTTTGCACGCGCGCCAGTGCCGTTTTCAACGACCTGTGACATCATATAAATCAATTCTTGCGCCGCGCGTTCACGGATGACGCGTTCGCCAATACCGCCGTTCGATCCCATGATTGCGGTGCTATCGCCCAGCAATTTCAATTCGATCAACCCATAGGGCGTGACCGACGATCCGCCGTTCAAGATACCGGCATAGGCCCCCACCATTTCGATCAATGTTGATTCAGATGCGCCCAATGCAATTGCCGGACCTTGGGCCAAATCTGTGCTTAGGCCGAAATCTGATGCGATTTTGCGCACATTTTCGCGGCCCACGGCTTCGGACAATTTGACGGCAGGTATGTTTAGGCTGTCCTGCAATGCTTGGGTCAGGGTGACGGGCCCCTTGAAATCATCGGTATAGTTTTTGGGCGACCACGGACCCGATCCAGGAATGTTCAGCGTCAGGGGTTCATCCACAATGGTATCATAGGGCGAATACCCCAGTTCCAGTGCCGCCGCATAGACAAAGGGTTTAAAGGCCGATCCTGTTTGCCGCAACGCTTGGGTGGCGCGGTTGAATGCGCCCGACACCTTGGTTTTGCGGCCCCCCACCATGGCACGCACCGCCCCATCGGCGGACATGACCACAATCGCGGCTTGTGCCTTGGATTCGGGGCTGACACGTTCTTGGAACACGAATTTCAACGCCTCTTCTGCGGATTTCTGGATCCGCTGATCTAGGGTGGTTTTGATGATCACATCTTCTGTTGTGTTGCGGGTGAAAAATTCGGGGCCTGATTGCATCACCCAATCCGCGAAATACCCGCCTGCCTTGGCCTCGGCCGCGTCAGATAATTCAGCGGGGTTGTCGCGTGACATTTGTGCGGTTGTTGCGCTGATATAGGCTTGATCCTCCATCAACCCGATGATCAAATTTGCGCGTTCTTGTGATCGGGCCAAATTGTTGGTTGGCGCATAGCGTGAGGGTGCGACCAGCAATCCTGCAAGCATTGCCGCCTGGGGTGGGGTGACTTTGGCAGCGGAAATCCCAAAGTAGCGTTGTGCGGCCGCTTCAAAGCCGCGTGCCCCGGCACCCAAAAACGCACGGTTTAGATAGATCGATAAAATTTCATCCTTTGAATACTTGACCTCCATCGCAAGGGCATATGTCGCTTCTTTTACTTTGCGCCATAGGGATCCTTCACGGCAATCTGCCTCATAGGCGGCCTCGGATTTCCAGCGTTTTGGGTCAAACGGAATGCCAAGGCATAGCAATTTCGCCGTCTGCTGTGTGATCGTGGATCCGCCATGACCTGATAGCGGTCCGCGGCCTTCGCGCAGGTTGATGCGAATGGCGCTGGCCATGCCGCGTGGGCTGACACCGAAATGCGAATAAAACCGGCGATCCTCGGTTGCTATGATCGCGTTTTTCAAATGGGGTGACACAGTGTCGGCTGTAATGATGCCCCCAAACTGATCCCCGCGCCATGCAAACACATCGCCGTTGCGGTCCAGCAGCGTAACAGATCCGCGTGCGCGTCCATCAAGCATTTGTTCAAAGGGTGGCAAGCTGGATGCAAAATATCCGATGCCAAGCGCCAAGATAAGGCAGCTGATCATAAAGCCACGCCAAAATATGCCGAACACAATCGTCCAGATGGCACCAATAATGCGTTTCATCAGGCGCACAAATGCATTTCTGGACGCAGGTTTTTTGAATTTCGGTTTTTTTGCGTTGCGTTTTTTTGATGATTTCGCTTTGGCGCGGGGCTGTGATGCGCCGTCGTATCGTTTGTCTGCGACGAGTCGCTGTTTGCCTTTTGGTCCCGCCATTGTGCCTGCCTACACCCTTTTGGTTGTATGTTATCCAACTTTGCTGGGATTGTTTAGGTGCAAAAAACAGTTTTCCGAAGTCATTTTTCGATTAAATAATGTGCAAAAAATGTGTTTGGCATAAAATATAAGCAAAAATTTGCGAAAACCCAATGAAAAATCCGCAAAATCATTCCCATCGCTGCGTTTTTTCACTTTGCTGCAAGTGCAAACAAATTTTGACGCTCACGAAAGGAAACCAAGGTGAAACTGATTATTGCAACGATCAAGCCTTTCAAGCTTGAAGACGTCCGGCAGGCCCTGACCGACATCGGCGTCAAGGGCATGATGGTGACCGAAATTAAGGGGTTCGGATCACAGTCGGGACACACAGAAATCTATCGTGGGGCAGAATATGCGGTGAATTTTGTGCCCAAGGTGAAACTGGAATTGGTTGTCGATGCAGGCATGGCCGAACAGGTGGTTGAAACCATCACGACCGCCGCCCGCACTGGCAAAATTGGCGATGGCAAAATCTTTGTGCTGGACGTGGAACAAACGGTCCGCGTGCGCACAGGTGAAACCGGCATCGACGCAATCTGATAAAGGATCAAGACACATGACCAAAACATTACTTAAATCGGCAGGCTTTGGCGTGATCGCCACAGCACTGATGCCAAGTTTCGCCGCAGCCCAAGATGCTGTCGCTGTGGCAGTTCCAACAGACAGCGTGTTTATCCTAAATTCACTGTTGTTCCTGATTGGTGGATTTCTGGTGTTCTGGATGGCAGCGGGCTTTGCCATGCTAGAGGCAGGTTTGGTGCGGTCGAAAAACGTGACCATGCAGCTGACAAAAAACGTAGCGCTGTTTTCACTGGCCGCAATTTTTTATTACCTGATCGGCTATAACCTGATGTACCCACTGGGAACATGGTCGGTTGATGGCGTATTATCCGGCGTCTTTGGCCCCGGCGTGTTAGAGGCCGTGGGCATTACCGCTGAAAATGCAGACGACTATGGCTATGCCTCAACCGGATCGGATTTCTTTTTCCAGTTGATGTTCTGTGCGGCGACGGCGTCGATTGTATCGGGTGCCTTGGCAGAACGGATCAAGCTGTGGCCATTTCTGATCTTTACCGTTGTTTTGACAGCGATCATCTACCCAATTCAGGCCAGCTGGAAATGGGGTGGCGGTTTCTTGGATGAAATGGGCTTTTTGGATTTCGCGGGATCAACTGTCGTCCACTCGGTCGGGGGCTGGGCTGCGCTGACGGGTGCGCTGATCTTGGGTCCACGTATCGGTAAATATGCCAAGGGCGGCCGCGTCGTGCCAATCCCTGGTTCAAACCTGACACTGGCAACCTTGGGTACATTTATCCTGTGGATGGGTTGGTTCGGATTTAACGGCGGATCACAGTTGGCCATGGGGTCCGTTGGCGATGTTGCCGATATCTCGCGCATCTTCTCAAACACAAATGCCGCTGCAGCGGGTGGTGCGGTTGCGGTCCTGTTGCTGACACAGCTGCTGTATAAAAAACCGGATTTGACCATGATCCTGAACGGTGCCTTGGCGGGTTTGGTGGCCATCACGGCGGAACCGCTGACGCCAACGTTGGGTCAGGCGACCATCATTGGGGCCATCGGCGGTGCGATTGTTGTGTTCGCTGTACCATTCCTGGACAAACTGAAAATCGACGATGTTGTGGGTGCCATCCCTGTCCACCTGATGTCGGGTATCTGGGGAACTATGGTGGTTCCATTCACAAACTCTGACGCCAGCTATGGAACACAGTTCATTTCGATCGTGATTGTCGGTGCCTTTGTTGTGGTGACATCTGGTGTGTTGTGGTTCGTACTTAAGGCGACCTTGGGGATCCGAGTCACGGAAGAGGATGAAATCAACGGTTTGGACATGTCCGAATTGGGGATGGAAGCCTATCCAGAATTTTCACGCCGCTAAGGCGCTGGATCAAGACAAAAAAATGGGCGCGAAAGCGCCCTTTTTCGTTTGGTATCTGTGCCGATTATTCTGGCAGATAGGGGGTGTCGTCCCCTTCGCGTGGGGGGCGTCCGACAACGTCGCGCAACCCATCGAGTTCGATAAAGTTATCGGCCTGACGGCGCAATTCGTCCGAAATCATTGGGGGTTGGGTACGGATTGTTGATACGACCGATACGCGTACACCTTGACGCTGCAGGCTTTCGATCAGGGGTCTGTAATCACCGTCGCCTGAAAACAGAACGATGTGGTCGACATGGGGCGCCAACTCCATCGCGTTCACGGTCAATTCAATGTCCATGTTTCCTTTGACTTTGCGGCGGCCTTGGCTGTCGGTATATTCCTTGGCCGCTTTGGTGACCATGGTGAACCCGTTATAGTTTAGCCAATCGACAAGTGGACGAATCGGTGAATACTCTTCGCTGTCCAGCAGGGCAGTGTAATAAAACGCCCGCAGTAATTTCCCACGACGCATAAATTCTGTCCGCAACAGTTTATAGTCGATGTCAAAGCCCAAAGCCTTGGCAGCTGCGTAGAGGTTCGATCCGTCAATAAACAGCGCAAGCCGTTCGTCCTTGTAAAACATTAAATTTCCTTCCAACTATATCTTGTCCGCCGAATTGCCGCGTGAGTAATGGTTTCGGCCAAGTATGACGCTTATGTAAAAAAAAACTATCTGACTGCAAGTATAGGATTTCATGAATATGGGTATCGATTTTATGCGTTTGGGTATAAGTTGTATAGCATCCGTTGGTAGCAACCAAGAGTGGCAGTGTAACAATTCTGTGATTGTATTAACAGAAATGTTAAACAACCTAAAGAGTAATTACGTTAACGTAACGTCAATTAGTAGGTTTTATCAAACACCCGCCTTTCCAGCGGGCGCTGGCCCAGATTTCGTAAACGCGGCATTGGTGATTCGCACCGATTTGCCGCATTACGATCTGCTGGCGCTGTTTCATCGGGTGGAACACGAAATGGGCCGTGTGCGCGAAAAACGCTGGGGGCAGCGCACGATTGATATCGATTTGATCAGCTATGGTGATCAGGTCTTGCCAGATGTCGCCACGCAGACCCGTTGGATGGAATTACCGCTTTCAGAACAAATGACTAAGGCCCCCGATCAGCCCATTGTGCCGCATCCCAGATTGCAAGATCGCGCCTTTGTTCTGGGGCCGCTGATGGACATTGCACCGCAGTGGCGCCACCCCGTGTTGGGGCGGACGATTGCCGAAATTTATGCCGCAACGCCGCAAAATTTGAAAGATGAGGTTAAACCCCTATAATGGCCTTGTAATTTTGGGATATCGCGCGTATTAGACGCGTTCTGTATCGATCGAACATCTAGGAGATTATTATGGCCCGCGTCACAGTAGAAGATTGCGTCGACAAAGTGTCAAACCGGTTTGAACTGGTCATGCTTGCTGCGCATCGCGCCCGCGAAATTTCGGCTGGATCCCCTTTGACTGTTGATCGTGACAACGACAAAAACCCTGTCGTGTCGCTGCGTGAAATCGCCGAAGAAACACAGACCGCCGACGAACTGCGTGAACGTCTGATCGAATCAAACCAGACCCAGATCGAGGTTGATGAGCCAGAGGATGATTCTATGGCTTTGTTGATGTCCGGCGAAGCAGACAAGCCAGAAGAGGACGACATGTCCGAAGAAAAATTGCTACGCGCGTTGATGGCGGCGCAGGGGCAGGAATAATTACATTTGCCAGGGTTATGTAAATGCTAAGTGCAGAAAACCTGGCTGATCTGGTTTCATCCTACAATCCAAAATCAAACAGGTCGCAAATCATTGCGGCCTATAATTATGGCCAACGCATGCATGATGGCCAGTTTCGCAAATCTGGCGAACCCTATTTTTCGCACCCAGTTGCCGTTGCTGAAATTCTAGCAAAACAAAAACTGGATGATGCGACGATCATCACAGCCCTGCTGCACGACACGATTGAGGACACCCCAGCCTCCAAAGCCGAAGTGGCTGAATTATTTTCCCCCCAAGTTGCGGATTTGGTCGATGGTGTGACCAAGCTGACCAATGTGCAGTTATCATCGGTCGAAACGAAAGAGGCTGAAAACGCCCGCAAATTGTTCATGGCAATTGCCAAAGACATACGCGTTATTTTGGTCAAACTGGCCGACCGTTTACATAACATGCGCACCATTGGGTCAATGCGTCCTGAAAAACAGGTGCAAAAGGCGCGTGAAACCATGGACTTATATGCGCCCCTTGCTGGACGTATGGGGATGCAATCCATTCGCGAAGATCTAGAAGATCTGGCGTTCCAAGTGCTAAATCCCGAGGCGCGGGACTCTATCCGTGTTCGGTTCGAAAATCTGCGCGCCGCGTCAGGCGATGTGGTCGAACGCATCACAGGTGACATGCGTTTGGAATTGGACAAGGCGGAGATCGCCGCCCATGTCTATGGTCGTCAGAAAAAACCCTATTCGATCTGGCGCAAAATGCAGGAAAAGGATCTGCCTTTTTCGCGTCTGTCCGACATTTATGGATTCCGCATTTTGTGTGCGTCTGACGCCGATTGTTACCGTATTTTGGGTGTGATCCACCAACGCTGGCGTGCGGTGCCTGGCCGGTTCAAAGATTACATCAGCCAGCCCAAAACCAACGGATACCGGTCGATCCACACCACCGTGTCGGGCCGCGATGGCAAACGCGTTGAGGTGCAAATCAGAACGTTCCAAATGCACGAAGTGGCCGAGGCGGGCGTCGCCGCGCATTGGTCATATCGCGATGGTGTGCGGTCGAAAAACCCATTCACTGTCGATCCGGTCAAATGGATCACAAAACTGGTAAGCGAAGTTGACGAAGACGACGATGAGGCATTCCTTGAAGCCGTCAAACTGGAAATGTTTGCCGACCAAGTGTTTTGCTTTACCCCCAAGGGGGATGTCATCAAATTGCCCAAAGGGGCCTGTCCCATTGATTTTGCCTATGCCATTCATACGCGCATTGGTAATTCCTGTGTCGGGGTCAAGGTAGATGGCATGCGCGTGCCCATCTGGACCACGCTGCGCAATGGCCAATCCGTTGAAATTATCACAGCCGAGGGGCAGCATCCTGTGTCCCAATGGTTGGATCTGGTCGAAACGGGCAAGGCCAAAACCGCGATTCGCCGCGCCTTGCGCGAAATGGATCGCGGGCGTCATGTCACCCTGGGTCGTGACCTGCTGCGGTCTGCATTTGATCATTATGATAAAAAAATGACGGACAAGTTGATCGAAACGGCAGCCAAAAAACTGCGCCTTGAATCGGGCGAAGAGTTACTGGCGCGGCTTGGCAGCGCAGAACAAAGCGCGCGGGAAACAGTGCGTATTTTGTTCCCAGATATTAAAGATGACAAAAATACCCATGTGGATCATCAGCGTGCGGTGATTGGTTTGAACACGGGCCAATCCTTTACCCGCAGGCCGTGCTGCGAACCCCTGCCTGGTGAACGCATTGTCGGGATTTTGACCGCCGGATCAGGGGTTTCGGTGCATGCCATCAATTGTGACAGCCTAGAGCGTTTCGAAGAAAAACCCGAACTATGGGTCGATTTGCACTGGCACGATGGCAAGCATGCGGCAATTTATCCCGTGACATTGCAACTGACGATCAGCAATGATGCAGGTGTTCTGGGTCGTGTGTGTACGGTGGTTGGCGAAGCAGGTGCGAATATTTCGGATCTAAAATTTGTCGATCGGAAACCGGATTTTTACAAAATTGACATTTCTGTCGATCTAAGTGATGTGGAACACTTGGTGTCGGTTCTTAGTCGCCTTGAGGCGGAACCCGAGGTCGCCACCATCACACGTCTGCGGCGGACAGACAAAACCTGAAACCTGTAACCCGACGGGACATAACCTGTGGTCTTTAAAAGACGCGACAAAAGACCGGTTCTGAAAATCCTCTTTGAGCTGTTGTGGCCCAAGGGTGGTTGGGCGCGCGCGTTTTATTATGTACGCCATCGACTGCATCGTTTGCCCGACACGCCCCAACGGATTGCGCGGGGGGTGGCGGCAGGTGTTTTCACAACATTTACCCCATTCTATGCGTTTCATTTCATTGTGGCCGCGCTGACGGCGCGATTGATCAATGGTAATATCTTGGCGGCACTGCTTGGAACATTCTTTGGCAATCCGTTGACCTATATCCCTATTGGGGTTGTGTCCCTGAAAACGGGCCATTTTTTGTTGGGAACGCAATTCGACCATTCGGGCGATCATACCCCCACCTTTGTTGGAAAATTCGTAAACGCCAGTCATGATTTGCAACATAACTTTATGGCCATGTTTACGGACGAACGGGCCGACTGGGCCAATCTGCATTTGTTCTATGATGAGGTGTTTTTGCCTTATCTGGTCGGTGGGCTGATGCCGGGGATTATTACGGGTGCGGTGTTTTATTATCTGTCTTTGCCCCTGATCACGGCTTATCAAAACCGCAGACGTGGCGTGTTGCGTAAAAAATTGCTATCAATTCAGGCGAAAAAGCGGGAAAAGGATCTACATTAGCATCACTGCTATAGGAGAGTGAAATGTCCAAATTACGTCTGGGTGTGAATATCGACCATATCGCGACTGTACGCAATGCGCGTGGGTCTGCCTATCCTGATCCGATGCGTGCGGCAATATTGGCCCAGCAGGCGGGCGCAGATGGCATCACCGCCCACCTGCGCGAAGATCGCCGCCACATCCGCGATGGCGATATTGACACATTAGCCACTGATCTGACCGTGCCGCTGAATTTTGAAATGGCGGCAACAGAGGAAATGCAAGCGATTGCGCTGCGTCATAAACCCCATGCGGTCTGCATTGTTCCCGAAAAGCGCGAAGAACGCACGACCGAGGGCGGCCTAGACGTGCTGCGCGATGATAATTACTTGGCCAAATTTATCGCGCCCCTGCGTGATGCGGGATCACGGGTGTCAATATTTATCGGCCCTGACGCGGATCAAATCCGTGCGGCCCATCGCATTGGCGCGCAAGTGGTCGAATTGCACACCGGTGCCTATTGCGATTACCACTATGAGGGCAATTTTGCCGAACGCGATGCGGAATTGGCCCGTTTGCGCGATATGGCCACATTTGCCCATTCGCTGGGGCTTGAGGTACACGCAGGCCATGGTTTGACCTATGAAACCGTCCAACCCATCGCGGCCTTGCCCGAAGTGGTCGAATTGAATATCGGTCATTTCCTAATGGCCGAGGCGATGTTTGTGGGGTTGGAGGCCGCCATCCGCGAAATGCGCCGTTTGATGGATGATGCGCGCGCATGATTTTGGGCATCGGCACAGATCTGGCCAATATTGATCGGATCAAGGCCGTATTGGACCGCCACGGTGATCGGTTTCGCAACCGCGTGTTTACCGAACGCGAACAGGCCAAAGCCGGCCGCCGTCTGGACGAGGCTGGCACATACGCCAAACGCTGGGCCGCGAAAGAGGCCTGCTCCAAGGCCCTGGGCACAGGGTTGCGGATGGGGATCGCATGGCGCGATATGGCCGTGTCGAACCTGTCAACGGGCCAACCCGTGATGACCCTGACCGGCTGGGCCGCGCAGCGTTTGGCCGATATGACCCCCGATGGGCATCAGGCGATTGTGCATGTCACATTGACCGATGATCACCCTTGGGCGCAGGCGTTCGTGGTGATTGAGGCACGGCCAATTGCGTGATGCATTCCTTGACACGCGCGGTCGGCCCCATCATATAGCACCCAATGATTTAAGATAGGATTTCATCATGGCAGATAAGACAGCAAGTTCCGGTGGCGGTATTTGGGAACTCATCAAAACGGTTGTCATCGCCCTGTTGATTGCAGGGGTGTTTCGGTCCCTGTTTTTCCAGCCGTTTTGGATCCCATCCGGTTCGATGAAGGATACACTGCTGATCGGTGATTTCCTGTTTGTCAATAAAATGGCCTATGGTTATTCCTATGCGTCCTGTCCCAGTGTGAAAATTCCTGCGGTTGGTTTGGATGTTGATGCCAGTGATATTTGCGGATTTATGCAAAATGGTGACGGCCGTTTTCTGGCCAGCGAACCCGAACGCGGTGATGTGGTGGTTTTCCGCCATCCCGTTACAGGGCGTGATTACATCAAACGTCTGATCGGATTGCCGGGTGATCAAATCCAGATTAAGGCAGGTATCATTCATCTAAACGGGGTACCAATGCAACAGGTGCCTGCGGGTGTGTTTACAGAGACGATGGAACCACAGGGCGCATTTGGCAATCGGCCACGGTGCGAAAATGGGGCCGTGGGCGATGGAGGAATGTGTAACAAATCCCGTGCCATCGAAACCAATCCCGAAGGCAAATCATATGCTGTGTTGAACATCGGCCCATCGTTCACTGATAATACCAAGGTATTTACCGTGCCGGCGGGCCATTATTTCATGATGGGCGACAATCGCGATAATTCATCCGATAGCCGCGTTGACCAAATCCAAGGTGGCGTTGGTTTCGTTCCGTTCAAGGATCTGATCGGTCGTGCGGACCGCATTATGTTTTCTTCAGCAGGTCGGTCTATGTTCTTTTTCTGGACATGGCGATCAGATCGGTTTTTCAAGGCGGTTCAGTGAAGCGATCTAGTGACATAGCTGCGTTTGAACAGCGATTGGGGTATGAGTTTCGAAATTTGGAAATTCTACTTGAGTCTCTAACGCATCCATCCATTGCCAGTCAGACGCGCTCAGACAACCAACGCTTGGAATTTCTTGGCGATCGTGTTTTGGGTTTGGTCATGGCCGAAGCCCTGTTGGAACTGGATACCACCGCTGCCGAAGGGACCCTTGCGCCGCGTTTCAACGCATTGGTCCGCAAAGAAACCTGTGCCGATGTGGCGCGTGCAATTGATTTGGGCGCAGTGCTGAAATTAGGGCGATCAGAAATGAAATCTGGTGGCCGGCGCAAAGATACCCTGTTGGGCGACGCGATGGAGGCAGTGATTGCTGCAATCTATATCGATGCAGGCTTTGGCGTGGCTAAAAAAACCGTTCTTGCGTTATGGGGGGATCGGGTTCACCGTGTAAAATCAGATGCCCGCGATGCAAAAACACGCTTACAAGAATGGGCGCAGGCACGATCACTGCCGCCACCCCTATACCACGTGGTGTCGCGCAGCGGGCCAGATCATGCCCCTGTTTTTGAAATCCAAGCTGTGTTAAAAACGGGCGAAACAGAAACGGCCACGGCCAATACCAAACGCAAAGCGGAACAAGCTGCCGCCAAGGCGTTGTTGAACAAACTGGATACATAGTTAAATGACCAAAGCGGGATTTGTTGCCCTGATCGGCGAACCAAACGCCGGTAAATCCACCCTGACCAACCGTATGGTAGGTGCCAAGGTGTCGATCGTAACGCACAAGGTGCAAACAACGCGCACCCGTATTCGCGGTGTCGCGATTGAGGGCGATAGCCAGATTGTGTTCGTTGATACGCCCGGTCTGTTCAAGCCGCGCCGCCGTTTGGATCGCGCGATGGTGGCCGCCGCGTGGGGTGGGGCGGCAGATGCCGATGTGATCGTTCTGTTGATTGAGGCGCACCGCGGCATTACCGAAGGTGTTGAGCGGATCCTAGAAGAATTGGGAAATATCGCAACCGGTCGCCGCGTCGCACTGGCCATTAACAAAATCGACCGTGTTCAGGCCGAGGTATTGCTATCGCTGTCGCAAAAAATGAATGATGCCTTTGCGTTTGAACAGACGTTTATGATTTCGGCAGAACGCGGCCACGGTGTGGATGCATTGCGTCAGTGGTTGGCAGGCGAACTGCCCGATGGCCCGTGGCTATACCCCGAGGATCAGATTGCTGATCTGCCCATGCGCATGATTGCTGCGGAAATGACGCGCGAAAAATTGACGCTGCGTTTGCATCAGGAATTGCCATACCAATTGACTGTCGAAACAGAAAACTGGCAAGAGCGCAAAGATGGCAGTGCGCGCATTGACCAGATTATTTATGTCGTTCGCGATGGCCACAAAGGCATTGTTCTGGGCAACAAAGGTGAAACCATCAAAGCCGTATCCAAAGCCGCGCGCGAAGAGTTAGAACAGTTCTTGGGCCGCAAAGTGCATCTGTTCTGTCAGGTCAAGGTTCGCGAAAAATGGCTGGAAGAGGCCGAGCGTTATTCCGAAATGGGCCTAGATTTCAAAGACGGAAACGCATGACGCGTCTGACCACGGAATTTTGGGTCCAAGCCTATCTGAAACATTTGAATATGGCGCATATTCCGGCCTATGTCTTGCGACACGGCGATGACACGGCTGGAACGGTATTGATCAAAGTAAACATGCTGGATGGTCAGGCACGCGTCTATGCGCAGACCTATGACTTGATGGCGGATCGCCGCGAATGGGCACTGTACGACAGCGGCGCTGAGCAAGAGATTGATGATCTGTTATCGCGGCAGGCTGCGCGTGACCCTGATTTGTGGACGATCGAAATTGAATCGCCTAGCGGTATACATCTGTTGGAATTGATGGGCTAGCCAAGTGCCGCGAATCGTGCATTATCACTGACCATGGAATGGCGCGATCATGGCATAGTTTTGGGGACGCGGGCCTTTGGCGAAACATCCGTTGTTTTGGATGTTCTGACACAGGATCATGGACGCCACAGCGGTGTGGTCAAAGGGGGTGTGTCGCGCAAATACCGCCCCATTTTGCAGCCGGGGTCAGTGTTGGATGTGACATGGCGCGCGCGGCTTTCGGATCATTTGGGCAGTTTTACGGTTGATCTGATAAAATCACGCAGCATCGCAATGCAGAATAGATTTTCGTTGGCAGGGTTATCCGCGGTCGCAGCGCTGTTACAACGCATTTTGCCGGAACGCGATCCGATGCCTGATCTATATGTTCAAACCAATGCGCTGCTTGATATATTATCTGTGCCGCAGGCCTTTGCTTATGGCTATTTTCATTGGGAATTGGCCCTGTTGGGGCATCTGGGATATGGATTGGATTTGTCATGCTGTGCCGTGACGGGGGCCACGCAGGATTTGATCTATGTATCACCAAAATCTGGCCGCGCGGTGTCACGCTTGGGGGCTGGTGAATGGGCGGACCGTTTGCTGCCGCTGCCTGATGTTGCCAAAGGCTTGGTACATGAGCCAAAGTTCGCGCTAGAGGGCCTGAAACTAACGCAATATTTTTTAGAGAACAAAGTGGCGGTAAATTTGGGGATACCACACCTGCCATCCGCCCGTGAACGGCTGTTGGATCAGGTGACCAAGCTTTCTGAGGCGCAGTAATATCGTTCCCCCAGTGCATTTGACAAATGAAAATAGATTAGATCGCAGTATTTTATCGTGTTTTGGATTTTTTTTGAAAAACCCTCTGGACAGTTTACCAAGCAAGGCTTAGAACGCCATCACCCACAGCCATTGGCTGTTCCGGTGCCCGGGTAGCTCAGGGGTAGAGCAGGGGATTGAAAATCCCTGTGTCGGTGGTTCGAATCCGCCCCTGGGCACCATTTATATCAATGAAATCAATAGCTTATGTTTGCCTCACTAGCGCTATGCGTGTGTGTTACAAAAACACACCAAATACACACTTTTAGACGTGTTTGTGGGGTGGGATTCTGGGCTCAAACACTGTGTCTCGACCCTAGTAAAAGAACACAGTCTTTCTGTGACTTAGTGGTTGCTTAATAACCTTATGAACACCTTTTTAAATTATGCAGTTCTTTGATTTCTTCATTTAGATGTGTTGGTCAATTACTTAGTAAGTTTCTATTTGACGATATCTTAGAAAACCCATCCAACATTCGTATATATACTAATGAAACACGTATTTCCCCTTGAACGATCACATCGTATCTGTAACGTGGTCCATGGCTTCTTAGTCGCTACCTGGTAAGATAACCTAGTCAAAATCATGCTAGGCTAAGTCGTGTGACTAGTCCGTAGGGGCCTTCCTATAAAGATATTCACCGTTGTAGGGTCGATGCACTTAGTCCCTAGTGTTATATCTGCCGCATGTGCTTTTTGTGATTCAATGTGTGGGTAGCCCCAGCCAGATGTTATAGCGCCTTTCGCACAATAAAATGCAAGGCCTGACAGAATAGAACTAATATTTTAGTGGTGGAAATGAAAACAAAAGGCAACGTCCAGACTGCTCGAAAATTGCTTAAACCTGACTAGGCGCTTTCCAGCATTTATGCCGCTCGGATAGGTAAACGACAAAGCTTGTTTGCGATGGTCACTCAAATAAGACCTGTGGGAGCCAGAGAGCAATCTCAGGGAAGACCGTGATTAGCGCTGCGCCAATGCACATCAAAACAAAGAACGGCGCAGCATAGAGCGCGACTCGTAGAATTGGCGTATTTGTTAGGCCCTGAATGATAAACAAATTGAATCCGATCGGTGGCGTGATCTGAGCCAGCTCAACCATGATCACAAGGAAGACCCCGAACCAAATCGGATCAAATCCGGCAGAGATGATCAGTGGCAATGTGATCGGTAAGCTCATCACAGTAATGGAGATGCCTTCAAGGAACATGCCCAGGATAACGTAGAACACCGCCAGTACTGCGATTAGCTGGTATGGGGTTAGGTCGAACGAAGCGATTGCTGTCGCAACGTCCTGTGGGACATGTAAGAAACCCATTGCTGTCGATAGGAAGCCTGCTGCAATGAGAATAACCGCGATCATACAGCTTGTTTGGACGGAGGATATTATACTTTCGACGGCCAGTTTGAAACCGAATTGTCCGGTCAATAAAGTTAGGGCGATGGTGGTCACCACGCCAACTGCAGCCGCTTCGGATGGTGTCGCTATGCCGCTGTAAATTGAGCCTAGAACTATGAAGATCAAGATGGCGATAGGTATCAGGTTCCAAAGTCCTAGGACCATATCTCGCCAACCGGGTGGGTCTTCTTCGGCTGGTACCATGTCGGGCTGTGCGAGGCTGACCGTACCAACGTATAGGGCATAGAGACCTGCCAGCATTAGCCCTGGAAAAACCCCCGCAGCGAAGAGGCGTGCAACCGAAACTTCGGCCAGAACGCCGTAAACAATCATAACGATTGACGGTGGGATCAACAGTCCAAGGCTGCCGGCCCCAGCTAGAGAGCCATAGACCAGAGACTTGGCATAGTTGCGTTTGCTCAACTCAGACATAGTGATTTTGCCCACGGTCGCTGTGGTTGCTGCGCTTGATCCACTTACGGCGGCAAAAAGCGCTGAACCGGCAATGTTGGTGTGAAGAAGGCGGCCGGGCAGGTGATAAGTCAGCGGCGAGAGTCCCTTGAACAACCTGTCAGAGATATCCGTACGCAACATGATTTCGCCCATCCAGATGAACATTGGAATGGCCGAGAGCTCCCATGCGGTAGAACTCCGAATTACAAGGGGTGACATAATCGTACCTATACGGTGCAGATCCATATCAACCAGAAGAACTAGCGCTGTCGTGCTGACGAGCAGGAGCCCGGCAAAAACCCAGACCCCCAATCCCAGGTAAAAGATAACCAAAAGCAAGACGATGAAAGCGATAAAAAGGCTCTCCATGGGTCATGCCTCGGTCGGTGCAGGTTCAGTTACGCCGTCGCGAATGGTCAACACGAGGCTGGTCAAGAGCTGCAAAAGAAAGAGGATTAGCCCCAGCAATATCACACCGTCGATGATCCAGATAGGCGTTTCAGTTAGGGTCGGGCTTACGGTGCCCCGGTTCCAATCTCGCGCAAATGTTCTGAAGATATACCGGGCCAGAAAGGCGGTAATTGCGAAGGTCAGAACGATGCAGAGGATTTCGACCACGATAGCAAGTCTGCCACGCACGAAAGCTTGTAAGATCGAAACTCTGATGTGTTTGCGTGCGCGGAATGTGTTGGCGAGCGACAAGAATGTCATGGCCCCCACAGCATAGCCGACAAATTCATCCATCGAATGGGTTGAGAAATCGAAAAAGCTACGCGCGACGATCTCTACCGAGACATGGCCTACGACATAGAGCAGCAAAAGCCCCGAAGCCCAAATCGCCAAATTGCTGAGCGCATCATTCATTCTGACAAGCCAATTTATCATGATCCTCACCGTACCCTTCGCAGATCAGTGGAAAATGGGCGCCACCGCTGGCGCCCATCCAGACTGTACTTGCTAATCAGTTATCCCGTGCAGCGCGGAAGTCATCCAGTATTTTTTGACCTGCGTCGCCGACCTTTGCGATCCAATCCGCATAAACTGCGTCACCCGCTGCTGAAAGCGCCGCAAGAAAATCCGCAGGGACCGCTGACACCACTGTAATGCCATTAGCGCTCATGTCGGCGTAGTTTTCCTCCACACGGGTTTTAAGTGCGCCCCAGGCCGCTTGGCTAGCAGCCTCAGAAGCCGTCATTAGCGCGGCGCGTTGATCATCAGTTAGCGCATCCCAGGCGTCTTTGTTCACATGTGTCATGTTGAGCGACATAGAGTAATTTACCGCTGAAAAATGGGTCAGCCCCTGATCCCAGAATTTTGCGTTTGTTCCGCCCTCTGCAGAGGTCAACACGGCCTCGATCCCGCCGGTGGCCAGTTGCGGCACGACATCGGCCCAACTCATCTGAATAGCCGCGGCGCCAGCCCCCTGCAGCGTCTGCGTGCCAGAGGCGTCCCAGGCCCGAATTTTCAGCCCGCTCAGCGCTTTTGAAGAATCGACGGACCTCTTGGCCCAGATGCCAGCAGGTGGCCATGGCGATGCATAGAGCAGGATTTGATTGTTTCGCGCGAAGACCTCGTCATAAGCTGGTTTTGCGGTCTCCCATAGCAATTGGGCGTCTTCAGCGCTTCCCACGAGGAAGGGCAGTGACGACAGAAGGAACATTGGTTCGATGCCTGCAACCTGCCCCATCGAGGTGTTCGCGATTGGCAATGCGCCGTCTGCGACCGCATCAAAATGCTCCTTAGACTTATAGCCGATGGAGCCACCGAAATGGTTCGTGATTTCGATGCTGCCACCGGATGCTGTAGCAGCGGTTTCGGTAAAGACTTTCTGCGCCTGACCATGTATGGACGTGTCCTGATATTCGTTGGCCATGTCCCATTTGACTGTGTCGGCACAGGCTGTGCCTGCGGTGAACGCAAGCGCGAATCCGGCCGCGATAATTGATCTATTTTTCATAATGACCTCTCTGTTTGGTTAAGTTTAGACCGGTTATTTCCGGTTTTTGTAGTTGTCTTCGATGAATTTGGATGAGAACTTTCCAGACGCATGATCCTCATCGAGTCTGGTCGGTGCCCTGTTTTGTGGCTGCCCGTACCCACCAGCGCCGGGGGTTTCGATCACGGCGGTCTGATCCGGATTAAGGCGCACGCCGGATGCCTTGGACGGCAGGGCCGTGACCTCGCCATTGTCGCTCTCAAGCCTGAATTGTCCTGCCTGTCCGGGTAATCCGCCAAAGATGCCCCAAGGTTGATGACGAAATCGCTCACCCACGCTGCTGAGTTCGCAACTGTGGCCGATTGGTCGGATTGAGCGGCGCAGCCCCATTCCACCGCGGAATTCTCCCGCGCCGCCTGTGTCTTCAACAAGCGCATAGGCTTCGACCCGCAACGGGTATTCCGTCTCGATGGCTTCGATGGGCAGGTTGGACGTATTGGTGATATTCACCTGGACACCGTCCTTGCCGTCTTTGGTTGCCCGCGCGCCCATCCCGCCGCCCAGAGTTTCGAGATAAACATAGGGTTTTCCCGTCGTCGGATCTGTGCCTGCAAAAACTGCGCTGGTATTGGCGCCATTGGCAGCGCCCGTCACCTGATCTGGCACAGTTTCCGCAAGCGCCCGCATCACAACGTCTACGACCCGCTGACAGGTGTTGGCTCGCATAGCGACGGAGGCCGGTGCCAAACAGTTTACGAAGGATCCCTCTGGAGCGATTATCTCGATCGCATCAAAAATGCCCTGGTTATTATCGACGTCGGGATCCAACAACGCCTTCAGCGAGTAGCATACCGCCGATTGCATTGCGTTGAAGGTAAGGTTGAAATTGCCTGGGACTTGAGGATCAGTGCCGGTGAAATCGAAAATGATGTTTTCCCCAGATTTTCGAATTTCAACGGCTATTCTGATATCAAAGGTGCCTGCTCCATCATCATCCATGAAGTCTTCGGCCGTGTAGGTCCCGTCAGGCAGAGCGCTGATGGCGGTCCGCATTCGAAGCGTGGTGCGGTCCACAATCTCGGAAAACAATTGCTCAATGAAGCCTGCATCATGCCGTTGCAGCATGTCCCGCAACCGCGCTTCTCCCAGCCGGACGCCTGCAATCTGCGCATTCAGGTCTCCCTTACGTTCCTCTGGTAGGCGCATGTTAAGCAGCAAGAGGCGCATCACATCATCCTGCAATTCGCCCTGGCGATAGAGCCGGATGATAGGAATGCGCAGACCTTCCTTGTAAATTTCGTCAATACCGCCGGTCATCGATCCCGGATAGGCCCCGCCGACATCGGCGTGGTGAACGATATTGGCGACGAAACCCAGCAGTTTATTGCCGTCAAAGATCGGCATAGCGAGATTGATATCGGGCAGATGTGTGCCGCCAGCAACATGCGGATCATTTGCAATGAAGATATCGCCAGGCCAAATGTCCTCGCCGTATTGATCCAGCAGATGGCGCATTAAACCAGCCATGGATGCCAGATGGATCGGCAAGGCCATCTCTGCCTGCGCGATCA
>CAZWFE010000016.1:0-53070 GCA_964633145.1 uncultured Phaeobacter sp.
TTATTCGGGGCCGCCCCCATCTATGGCAACCCACAGCGCGTGGTGTCGCTGAATCTGTGTACCGATCAGCTGTTGATGTTATTGGCTGATGGGGATCAGATTGCATCCTTGTCCAAAATCGCAACCGATCCGCGCACATCCCCCATGGCCCAGCGCGCCCAAGGGTTTGCCATTAATTCTGGCGATGCCGAAGAGATTTTCATGCAGGCCCCTGATTTGGTTCTGGCGGGCACCTATACCGAACAGGGTACGGTTCAAATGCTGCGATCCTTGGGGATCACGGTTGAAATCTTTGCCCCTGAACAGAATTTTGACGATATCCGCCAAAACATCGCCCGCATGGGGCAGTTGTTGGGCCATCCACAGCGGGCCGATACAATGCTGCGCGATTTTGATGATCGTTTGGCCCAGTTAACAGACGGGATCACCCAACGCCCCCGCGCGGCGCTGTATTCTGCGAATGGCTATACCACGGGTGCGGAAACCATGGCAGGCCATATTTTATCCGCAGCAGGTTTCGACAATATCGCCACCGAAGCGGGCATCAGCTGGGGCGGCACATTGCCACTGGAAACCTTGGTCATGTTGCAACCCGATCTGGTGATCACCGGATCCACCTATCCCGGACATTCCAGATCCGAAGAAATTCTGCGCCACCCTGCCCTGACACCGCTAAAATCAATCACGCAAACGGGGGCAAAATGGGTCTGCGGCACGCCTGCCGTTTTGGATGCCGTCGCTGATTTGCAACGCGCCCACCCCGATAAAGGAGCCAAGTAATGCGGTTATTCCCGATCCTATCGATCCTGCTGGCGCTGCTGTTTGCCGCATCGCTGCTGGTGGGTCATACAACGGCCAGTATCAGTGACAGCCTATCTGCGCTGATGACGGGTGATGGCCCCTTGGGCACCGTGATGCAGGACATCCGCCTGCCCCGTGCGATTTTGGCCGTTCTGGTCGGGGGCACATTGGGATTGGCGGGTGCCGCCATGCAGGGATATTTGCGCAACCCCTTGGCCGAACCCGGATTGATTGGGATTTCAGGTGCGGCATCCTTGGGCGCGGTGATTGCGCTGCAAACGGGGTTCGCGGGTCTGTTTTGGCTAGCGCTGCCCATGTCGGCCTTGGGCATGTCGGTGCTGGCGGTTTTGGGTATTTTGGCCTTGGCGGGCCGTCAGGGCCGATCGCTAAGCTTGATTTTAGCAGGCATCGCCATCAGCGCATTGTCGGGGGCGATGACATCGCTGGTATTGAACCTATCGCCCAATCCCTATGCCACGGCAGAAATCGTGTTTTGGATGATGGGATCGCTGTCGGACCGTTCCTTTGACCATGTGTGGATTGCGCTGCCGTTTTGTATCATTGGCGGTGCGATGGTATTGTCACTTGGCCCTGCGCTGAATGCGCTATCCTTGGGCGAAGATACCGCCGCGACAATGGGCATCCATCTGGCCCGTACCCGTTTGATGTTGGTCATAGGCGTAGCCGCCATGATCGGGGCCACAACAGCGGTTGCAGGGGCGGTTGGATTTGTCGGCTTGGTCATTCCCCATATCCTGCGCAGATGGGTTCAGGCACGGCCGTCGACATTGATGTGGGCCTCGGCGCTTGGGGGGGCGGTGATGATATTGGCCGCGGATTTATTGGTTCGATTGATCCTGCCCGACCGCGATTTGAAACTGGGTGTTGTGATGGCCATTTTGGGCGCGCCCCTGTTTTTACATCTGATTTATAAAACACGGGCGGATATGTCATGACATTGCTAAGCATCGAAAACCTGTCGGTCCTGCGCGGGCAATGTCCAGTGGTTGATCGTGTTAGCCTAAGCGTGCAGGCGGGCGAATTGATCGGATTGATCGGCCCCAATGGTGCGGGCAAAACCACACTGATGCGGGCAGCGCTGGGATTGGTGGCACATTCTGGACAATCTTCACTGACCCAAATCCCTGCGGCCGAACGGGCCAAACAGGCCGCATGGATCCCACAGATGCGCGAAATCGCATGGGGGCTAAGTGTGCGCGATGTGGTTGGCCTGGGCCGCAGCCCCTATGGCCCCGTGCGCCGCGATGACCCGAAAACACAGTCCGCATTGGACCAATTGGGATTGACCAACTTTGCCGATCGCACCGCCATTCACCTGTCAGGCGGCGAACAAGCGCGGGTTTTAATCGCACGTGCCTTGGCCCAAGACACGCCCATCATCATGGCAGATGAACCCACGGCCAGCTTGGATCCAGCCAGCCAGTTAACGACGCTGCAAATCTTTGCCGATTTGGCGGCACAGGGGCACGGCATTATTGCATCGCTGCATGATTTGGGCTTGGCGGCACGGTACTGCCATAAATTGGCCCTGTTGCACCACGGTCGATTGGTGGCCTTTGGCCCGCCCGCCAGCGTCCTTACGCCGGAAAATTTGCGCGACGTCTTTATGATTGATGCCCATTTTGAACGAACCGACCAAGGGGTGATTTTTCAACCGCTCAACGTCATCGCCCCGAACGCAGAGAAAGGCGCACCATGATCGAAACCGTTTCAAACGCCCTAAACACGGGCGGCCCTGCGCTATGGGCCATATTTGTTCTGTCAATTGTATTGGCCGCGGTGGGTATGTGGAAACTATCTCACTTTATACGCTTGGGAATATGGCAACGCAGATCGGCACAGGCCATCGCCGCAACGGGCAAAGCGCCACAAACAGGCAACCCAACGGACATACGATCCGTCGTGTTGATCCGCACGATTGCGGCCATTGAACATCCCAACTATTCCCATGACATGGCGAAAGAGGAATGCACCCGCATCGCAAACCAACAACTGCACGCCGCGCGGCAGGGGTTGCGATTGATTGATTTGATCGTCACCATTGCGCCGCTGATCGGATTGCTGGGCACCGTTTTGGGCATGATCGACGCGTTCCAAGCCCTGCAAGACAGCGGCGCCCAAGCCGACCCCGCCGCATTGGCCGGCGGCATATGGGAAGCCCTGTTGACAACCGCCGCCGGCATGGCCGTTGCGATCCCCGCATCTGTGTTGCTAAGCTGGTTTGACAGCATCATTGCCAATGTTCAGGCCGACATCGAAGATATGGCAACACGTCTGTTTTTAGAGCAGCGATAACATGATCACCCTGCCCCGCACCCCCATCAGAAAACGCCCCAGCTTAACACCCATGATTGATGTGGTGTTTTTGTTGCTGGTGTTTTTTATGCTGGCGGCGCGGTTTGGCACGGATGTTGTGATTGATCTGACCACGTCTGGCACCACCAGCCCCGCGACAGATTACCAAGGCCCGCCGCGGCTGGTCACATTGCTGGGCCAAGGACGCGTGCAGTTAAACGGGTTTGACATCACCTTGGACGACTTGGGCGATGCCTTGGGCCCGCTTATGACATCACCCAGCGATGCCGTAATCGTGCAAACCGCCGACAGGGCCACAACGCAGGATGTGGTGGATACGATCACAGCATTGCAACCCTATGGGATAGACAGCTTGGTTTTGGTGGGGCGGTGACATGCAGTTCAAATCCGCCCCCACCAGACCAACACGCGAAAATATTGTACCCATGATCAACGTGGTATTTTTACTGCTGATCTTTTTCCTGATAACATCCACCTTGGCGCCCAGACCCGATCGCCCGATCACCCGTCCCACCGTGGGTCAATCCGACCGCGCACACGAACGGGCCAGTGATCCGAATTATGTATTTGTGCCGGCCGATGGTGGCTTGATCTATCTGGGTGCTGACAACGATAAAGCTTGGACCAGACTTGCAGCCAACGCGCCCAGCCCCATAATCATTGAGGCCGACCAAGCCCTGCCCGCACACGCATTGGTTGGCATTCTGTCACGTCTGGAACAAATGGGACTTGGACCTGTTCAAATGGTCATTGATCCGACCACGGTCCCTGACACATGAAACTGATAGACTGGATCATATTTGGCGCTCTGGCGCTGGGTGCGCATGTGGCCGTGGTCCTTTGGACCTATGCGCCACAGGGGGGCGATACCGGATCGGGCGGCGCACAGGGGGCTGATCGTATTACGGTCACAGCAGCCAGCGCACAAACGACCCAGATGATCGAGACATGGACACAGCCCCCCGAGGTCATGGATCAAACACCATCACAAACCCTGCCAACACCACAGTCAGACCAAATGTTGACCGCCCAGGTCACGCAACGCGCCACAGACGTTCCCTTGGTGACACAAGCTGCCCCAATGTTCATTGAAACCGTGGCAGATGAAATCATACCCAACACACCTGCCCCCTTGATGGCGCCACCCGTGATAGACCCAGCCATTGCACAGATCGCGGTCCTGCCGAACCGCCCCGCGCATTCCAGTGCGGCCCCACGCAACGATCAGCTGACACCAACATCTGATGCCCAACCACCCAGACGCGCAACCCAGCCCCAACGCGCACCTATGGGCGTGTCGCAACCCGCGCTGGATACAGCCACCGCGCAGCTGAGTGTAACAACCAATACCCCCCCCATCCCCAAAACACGGCCCCAACCGCGACCAAACAGCCTGCCGCAAATTGCCCAATCCGCCAAAGGGCGCGGAACCAGCGCGGTTGCCGGTACCGCGCCCAAGTCAAAATCAGTTGCGCCCAATCACAGCAGCGCCAAGATTAAATCAGACACGGCCACATGGGCCGCGCAAATTCACAATGCGATCGAGCGCAAGAAATTTTACCCCAAGGGAACCCGCGCCCGTGGGCGTGTGATGTTGCAGGTATCTGTCGCACCCAATGGACGGCTGTTGAACGCATCTGTGACGAAATCGTCGGGATATGGCGTGCTTGATCGTGCCGCGCTGATGGCTGTGAAACGCGCCCGATTCCCGCAGGCGCCAGAATCGCTGCAACAGCCCCAATATATTTTTCGAATCCCAATCAAGTTGGGCGCACATTAAATCACCCGCCCATTGATGACAGTTTCGTGACTGATTGCGCAGACTGCATAGCAGACAATCAACGGACAAATGGCTTGCACCTTTTGCGCGAAAAAAAATGCCGCAAAAATCCATATTCACGATTTTTGCCTAAATTTCAGAATTTTTATTAATTAAAACCATGCGCTTGCTGCATAGCGGCATTGTCAAACTGATTATTGTGCAATCGCAGCATAAGGTTCATATTAGGTTCAACAGCGCAAGAAACGACGATGAATGATAGCGCTAAACCGAAATGCTAAAGGAATGATGAAATGGCATACGCAGTATCGACACAAGCAACAACCGCAACATTGGTTGCCCGTCTAGCACATGTTTTGGCCCAAGTGGCTGACCGTATGGAACGCCGCCGCGTTTACAAACAAACAGTCGCCGAACTAAGCGGCCTAAGCGGACGTGAATTGGCAGACCTAGGAATTGGTCGTTCGCAAATTCGTGCGATCGCACTTGAGGCAGCTGGCCTGAAATAAGAATTGCGTGACGAGCGTCTCCTCCCTTGCTCGTCCACATAGGTGATCAAACTTTCTCCTCCCTTAGAATGATCACCGAATACTTGGGCCTCTGGCCCGCCACAACGCAGGTACCTCCTCCCGCCTGCTGTGAAAAAAAACGGCGACGCGCTCCTCCCTGCGTCGCCGTTTTTTTGTTTCAAGCTAGTGAAGCGTGGCCGAGTGAACGGTGGCCTTGCGCCGCAACCGTCCGCCACGGCGGCGTGGCGGCAGTGGCTCAGACTTTGCTGCCTGTTTTACAAAATCATAGAAATAATTGCCTGCGTCAGAAATGACCGGTTGATTATCCATTCCATCCAAGGCCTGCTGTGCCGCCATCCGCGGACAGATGCTGATTGGCAATGCAAATACCCATTCTAAAAATCCTGCCTGGGCTGCGGAATAGGACTGACCCGCTGTATTTGGAAATGAATTTAGCGATTTCAGGATTGCGACGGCTGTCATAGCGCACCCCCAATCACCAGTGTTGATGAATGATAAAACATTTCAATATCCTTACGCCACACCCCGTGGCTTGGGACGGCACATAGAATCAGAGAGATCAGGAAACCCAACCTGCCCAATCCCACCCACCGTAGGTTGACAATATACCAAGGCTGGTTTCCGGACTCGGGGTGGATGGCACTTGCCGCGATGTACAACCTTCCCAATCATTGATCAGTGGTTTGTAGATCTTCCACCCTCACCGTTGCGGGGGCAGTGCCGGGGTTACACCGGCTTCCCAATTCTCTTGCATAGCAAGCACCTTGATAGGGTCAGACTACAAGATATTGTAGACCAATCAATCAAAAAAACGACAAAGTGTGCACTGGATCAGAAATTAAAATGGAATGTCGTCCGCACCTGTGATGAATTTGGCCACCACCTTTTTCACGCCCGCTTTGTCAAAGGCGATTTCCAGTTTGTCACCTTCGGTGGCGATCACGGCGCCGTATCCGAATTTCTGATGAAACACGCGATCGCCCAAACCAAACACGGGCACAGCCGTTGCGTCGATCGTCATCGTGCGTGTTTCACGCGCTTGGCTGATTGGGCGATTTGCCGATTGCGCCTGCATACGCCGCCATCCAGGTGAATTATAAACATTCGCGCTGGCCGCTTGATCGTGCAAGGATGATTGCATACCTGCCGCACCAAATCCGCCACCATATAAACCAGGCGGTGTTAAAACGTCGACATGATCTTCGGGCAATTCATCGATAAACCGCGATGGCAGCGATGATTGCCATTGTCCGAACACCCGACGATTGCCAGCAAAGGAAATCGTGCAAATCTGTTCTGCCCGCGTAATACCCACATAGGCAAGGCGGCGTTCTTCCTCTAACCCTTTGACACCGCTTTCATCCATCGATCGTTGGGACGGGAACAACCCGTCTTCCCATCCAGGCAGGAATACAACAGGAAATTCCAAACCCTTGGCGGCGTGCAGGGTCATGATCGATACCTTTTCCCCGCCGTCATCGGTTTCATTATCCATGACCAAACTGACATGTTCCAAAAATCCTTGTAGATTTTCGAAATTTTCCAAGGCTTTGACCAATTCTTTCAGGTTTTCCAACCGGCCGGGTGCCTCGGGCGTTTTGTCGTTTTGCCACATGGTGGTATAGCCGCTTTCATCCAAGATAATTTCGGCCAATTCCATATGGGTGACATCCGCATCCCCCGCCATCCGGCCCCAGCGATCAATCCCATCAATTAGGGTTTTCAATTCGACCGCGCCCTTGCCTGTGATGCCCTTGTCCGTCAACAAAATCCGTGCGCCATCAATCAATGATACACCATTCGTACGTGCGCAGGCTTGGATTTTTTGCTGTGCTTTGTCGCCCAAACCGCGTTTTGGTGTGTTCACAATCCGTTCAAAGGCCAGATCATCATCAGGGCTGACCACCACGCGGAAATAGGCCATGGCATCACGAATTTCCATGCGTTCGTAAAACCGCGGCCCCCCGATCACACGATAGGGCAAACCGATGGTCAAAAACCGATCCTCAAATGCACGCATTTGGTGGCTGGCACGGACCAAGATGGCCATTTGGTCCAAACCAAAGGGTGCCAGTCCGCGGGTACCGCGTTGCATTGATTCGACCTCTTCGCCAATCCAACGCGCCTCTTCTTCGCCGTCCCAATGGCCGATCAAGCGTACCTTTTCGCCGCTGTCCAGATCGGTCCACAATTCTTTGCCCAGACGGTTGGAATTGCCAGAAATAACACCGCCAGCCGCGGCCAGAATATGCGGGGTTGAACGATAGTTTTGTTCCAATCGAACAACAACAGCCCCCGGGAAATCGGTTTCAAAGCGTAAAATATTGCCCACCTCGGCCCCGCGCCAGCCGTAAATGGACTGATCATCATCGCCAACGCAACAAATGTTTTTATGCGCACCCGCCAACAGTCGCAGCCACAAATATTGGGCGACGTTGGTATCTTGGTATTCGTCCACCAAAATATATTTGAACCAACGCTGATATTGGTCCAGCACGTCTGCGTGATTTTGAAAAATTGTCACAACATGCAGCAGCAAATCCCCAAAATCGACCGCATTCAATTCGCGCAGACGGGTTTGGTATTGATCATAAATTTCGGTACCACGATTATTGAATGCCGATGCTTCGGCGCTGGGAACCTTGGATGGAATCCATGCACGGTTTTTCCAGTGATCAATGATGCCCGCCAATTGACGCGCAGGCCAGCGTTTTTCATCGATGTTATTGGCCTGCAATAACTGTTTGATCAACCGGATCTGATCGTCGGTGTCCAAAATGGTGAAATTGCTTTTCAACCCGACCAATTCGGCGTGGCGACGCAGCAATTTGACACAGATCGAATGGAATGTGCCCATCCATGGCATGCCCTCGACCGTTTGGCCCAACATTCTGGCAACGCGGTTTTTCATTTCCCGCGCGGCTTTGTTGGTAAATGTGACCGACAGGATTTCATTGGGCCGCGCGCGCCCTTGCGCCAGTAAATGCACAATGCGCGATGTCAGCGCCTTGGTTTTACCGGTTCCAGCACCAGCCAGCATTAAAACGGGACCATCCAATGCCTCAACGGCTTGCCGTTGCGCAGGGTTCAAATCATCCAGATAGGGCGCAGGCCGCGCAGCCATTGCACGCGCAGACAGGCTGGCCCCTTCGAAAGCATCATTTTCATCATACTGTGTCATGTGCTGACATTACCCAAACTAAGTTCCATTGAAAAGACATGTTCCGCAAATGTTCCAAGGGTTTTTTTATGCTAGCGCTGACATCGAAAAACATCGTTCCGATTCTTGGGCAATTTACGTCATACAATGTGACCTATCAAAATCATGCCCCCCAGCGCCCACCACTGAACAAAGTACGAAAGCTGCGGAAATGGTGCGATTTGCGCAACAAAAATAAGGGAAAGCACCCATCCGCTATGCATTTTTGTGATCACAAAATATGATAACAATTTCAGCCGCCATTTGTTACAGAAATATTACAAATACACGTTGACAGACATCGCTCTGCATTGCAGCATCCGCATAAAAATCGGACCTTAATCAAAAATGGTCAATATATATGACCATTCCACGACAGGAAAACGCCATGCCAGAGTTCCAGAAAATATTGGTCGCCAACCGCGGTGAAATCGCCATCCGTATCATGCGGGCCGCAAATGAAATGGGCAAGAAAACCGTTGCCGTTTTCGCAGAAGAAGACAAGCTGAGCTTGCACCGGTTCAAAGCAGACGAAGCCTATCGCATTGGCGCAGGGCTGGGACCCGTGGCCGCCTATCTGTCAATTGACGAAATCATCCGCGTGGCGCGCGAATGCGGGGCCGATGCAATTCACCCTGGCTATGGCCTGTTGTCGGAAAATCCCGATTTTGTGGATGCCTGCGTGGCCAATGGCATTACCTTTATCGGGCCCAAGGCAGATACAATGCGCGCCCTAGGTGACAAAGCATCCGCACGCAAAGTGGCAATCGCCGCGGGCGTTCCCGTCATCCCCGCGACCGAGGTCTTAGGCGATGACATGGATGCCATCCGCGCCGAGGCCAGCGAAATCGGGTTTCCATTGATGCTGAAAGCGTCATGGGGTGGCGGCGGTCGTGGCATGCGTCCGATCAACAACGCAGAAGAGCTGGAAGACAAAGTCCTAGAGGGCCGCCGCGAAGCCGAGGCCGCATTCGGCAATGGCGAAGGGTATCTGGAAAAAATGATCATCCGCGCCCGCCACGTCGAGGTGCAGATTTTGGGCGACAAACACGGCGAAATTTATCACCTGTGGGAACGCGATTGTTCCGTGCAACGCCGCAACCAGAAAGTCGTCGAACGCGCCCCTGCCCCCTATCTGACCCAAGAGCAGCGCGAATCCCTGTGCGATCTGGGTCGCCGTATCTGTGCGCATGTGAATTATGAATGCGCCGGTACGGTTGAATTCTTGATGGATATGGACAGCAGTGAATTTTATTTCATCGAAGTAAACCCCCGCGTCCAAGTGGAACATACCGTGACCGAAGAAGTCACCGGCATCGATATTGTGCAGGCCCAAATCCTGATTGCCGAGGGCAAAACCATCGCCGAGGCCACAGGCAAAGCATCGCAGGCCGATATCGTCCTGAACGGTCATGCCCTGCAAACCCGCGTCACGACCGAGGATCCGCAAAATAATTTCATTCCCGACTATGGCCGCATTACGGCCTATCGTTCGGCCACGGGCATGGGCATTCGTTTGGATGGTGGCACCGCCTATTCCGGTGGGGTTATCACACGATATTACGACAGTTTGCTGGTCAAAGTGACTGCTTGGGCACAAACACCAGAAAAGGCGATTTCGCGGATGGATCGTGCGCTGCGCGAATTTCGGATCCGTGGGGTGGCAACAAATATCGCGTTTGTCGAAAACCTGTTGAAACATCCAACATTTTTGTCGAACGAATATACCACCAAATTCATCGACGAAACGCCCGGATTGTTCCAATTCAAAAAACGCCGGGACCGCGGGACCAAGGTATTGACCTATATCGCCGATATCACCGTCAATGGTCACCCCGAAACCACCGACCGTCCTGCGCCTGCGGCCGATCTGCGCGATCCCAAACCGCCCGTGCATGGTGATCAACTGGCCTATGGCACGCGCAACCTGCTGGAACAAAAGGGCCCGCAAGCCGTTGCCGACTGGATGCTGAAACAGCGTCAATTGTTGATCACCGATACCACCATGCGCGATGGTCACCAGTCGCTGTTGGCCACCCGCATGCGGTCGATTGACATGATCAAGGTGGCCCCTGCCTATGCTGCAAACCTGCCGGAATTGTTTTCGGTGGAATGCTGGGGTGGTGCGACCTTTGACGTGGCCTATCGGTTTTTGCAGGAATGCCCTTGGCAGCGTCTGCGCGACCTACGCGCGGCGATGCCAAACGTGATGACCCAAATGCTGCTGCGCGCATCAAACGGTGTGGGCTATACCAACTATCCCGATAATGTCGTGCAATCTTTCGTGGCTGAGGCCGCCAAAGGCATCGATGTGTTCCGCGTGTTCGACAGCCTGAACTGGGTCGAAAACATGCGCGTCGCTATGGATGCGGTGATCGAGGCGGACAAAGTCTGCGAAGGCACTATTTGCTACACCGGCGATATTTTGAACCCCGATCGGGCGAAATATGACCTGAATTACTATGTCAAAATGGGCCGTGATCTGCGCGATGCAGGCGCACATGTTTTGGGCCTGAAAGACATGGCTGGCCTGCTGAAACCCGCCGCCGCTCGGGTGCTGGTCAAAGCGCTAAAGGAAGAGGTTGGCCTGCCCATCCATTTCCATACACATGACACATCAGGCATTGCGGCATCGACCATTCTGGCCGCCGCTGACGCAGGTGTGGATGCAGTTGATGTGGCAATGGATGCCTTTGCTGGATCAACATCGCAGCCGTGTTTGGGATCCGTGGTCGAGGCATTGCGCCACACCGATCGTGACACAGGCCTAAATATTGAAAAAGTACGCGAAATCAGTGACTACTGGGAACAAGTTCGCGCACATTATGCCGCATTCGAAAGCGGCACATCCGCCCCCGCATCAGAGGTTTACCTGCATGAAATGCCCGGCGGTCAGTTCACAAACCTCAAAGCGCAGGCACGTTCCATGGGGTTAGAAGAGCGCTGGCACGAGGTTGCGCAAACCTATGCGGATGTGAACCAAATGTTTGGTGATATTGTCAAGGTGACCCCATCGTCCAAGGTGGTGGGTGACATGGCATTGATGATGGTAGCGCAGGGATTGAAACGTGCAGACGTGGAAAACCCTGAAACGGATGTCGCATTCCCTGATAGCGTCGTTGATATGATGCGCGGTAATTTGGGCCAACCCCATGGCGGTTTCCCCAAAGCCATCGTTGCCAAAATATTAAAAGGAGAAGCGCCCAACACAGACCGCCCTGGCGCGCACCTGTCCCCAGTTGATTTGGAAAAAACCCGGGCCGATTTATCACACCAGCTAGAAGGTGTCTCCATCGACGATGAGGATTTGAACGGCTATCTGATGTATCCCAAGGTGTTCTTGGATTACATGGGCCGCCACCGCGCCTATGGCCCTGTGCGGACCCTGCCCACGAAAACATTTTTCTATGGCATGGAACCGGGCGATGAAATCAGTGTGGAAATTGATCCCGGCAAAACATTGGAAATTCGTCTGCAAGCGGTTGGTGAAACGACCGAGGATGGCGATGTGAAAGTGTTCTTTGAACTTAATGGTCAGCCGCGGGTGATCCGCGTGCCGAACCGTTTGGTCAAATCGCAAACCGCGGCCAAACCCAAGGCAGAACAGGGCAACCTGAACCACATCGGCGCCCCGATGCCGGGTGTCATTGCATCAACCGCGGTCAGCGTGGGCCAGCAGGTGCATGCCGGTGATTTGTTGCTGACGATTGAGGCGATGAAAATGGAAACCGGCCTGCATGCCGAACGCGACGCGGTGGTCAAAGCCGTCTATGTCGCCCCTGGTGCGCAGATTGATGCCAAAGATTTGCTAATCGAATTGGAATAAATCAAACCAACGGATCGGGCCAAATCCAAGAAACCGAATTGGCCCATCCCCACCCCACCAAGGATCAACGCGATGCCACATGCCGATTTGAAATATAGCGCAGATTTGAATATCGACCCCACCGCCATTTTGCGCGGTATTGAACAGGTCATTCAATCCGTAGATCCGTCATCCGGCATCTGCAAAGGGCGCGCCTATCCTGCGCAGATATTTCATCACACGCATATTTTGATCAATGTCAGCCTGCTGCCCAAACCCCATCGGGATGCTGAATTTACCCAAAACCTGTTGGGAAAACTGGAACGCCAGATCAAATCGCACATAACCCAAAACTGCCAATTTTCGTTGGCAGTGCTCTATAGCGATGATGGCTATATTACGGGTGCCTATACCCCCCAGACGTGAAACTGAAAAAAAATCAAATTTCGTTATTTTTGCTCTTGCAGGCGGGTGCAGATATTACTAAACACCGCTTACCCAAGGACGCGGGTGTAGCTCAGGGGTAGAGCGTTACCTTGCCAAGGTAAATGTCGTGAGTTCGAATCTCATCACCCGCTCCAAAATTTCCAAATAAACCTAAATAACCCTACGACGATCAGATATGGTCGCGGCGGTTTATTGATACCGCCGCCGAACGCGTATCAGTTGCGCACAACGGTGCCAGCACCGGACAACAGATGTGACACATGGGTTGCGATTGCCGTGTCTTGTGCACCAGTTCCGGTCAAATCACAGATCGTGATTGCACTGTCAGAAACCCGCCCAATATGATGACCTGCTGCAATATCGCCCAACTCAATTGCCTGTTCGGCAGAATATAGTTTTTGCTGCTCTGCTGCCTCTAATTCGCCGGACACTAGACATTGGCGAATACTGTCACAAACGTATAAATCTGCACCGACCAACACATGTGGATCCAACTCGGTTTTGCCAGTTTGGTCGGACCCCATGGCCGTTATATGCAAACCCGGATGCAGCCAGTCCGCCTGAATGATCGGTGTTTTCGCAGGCGTTGTCGTCACCACCAATTGCGACGATTCGACGATCTCTTGTGCATGATGACAGGCCTGTGCATCGATGCCCAAGCTTTGGGATAAATCCATCGCACATTTCTGGGCCTTGCCAAAATCGCGCCCCCAAACCAGCACCTTGTCAAAGGGGCGTACCAGATGTGCTGCCTGTATTTGCAACCGTGCTTGCAGACCTGCCCCAATCACACCTGCAGTTGTGACCTGTGCCGGCGCTAAATGGCGTGCGGCAACAGCGCCTGCCGCTGCGGTTCGAATATCGGTCAAATAACCATTATCTAAAAATACCGCCTGCACCATTCCCGTTGTCGCAGACAGTAAAACCATCAAGCCGTTTAAGCTGGGCAACCCCAAGGATGGATTATTGAAAAACCCAGGGCTGATTTTAATCGCAAAGCCGTCAAAGCCCGGGATATACGCGGTTTTCACGTCAACTTCGCCATGCACATCGGGCAGATCCATGCTTAGGATATCGGGCATCACCACGCTGCCGGACGCCAAGGCAACAAAGGCCCGTTCAATCACATCGACCAGCTGCAAATCCAAACCGACAGCGGCATGTAATTCCGCTTGGGTATAAATTCGGATGTTATTGTCCATAGGGTTTGCCTTTCAGTATTTTCGTACCCAAAGTCACATCATGCCCCATGATGACTTTGGAAAATAAGTCCATATCCAAATTGCGGCCAGTGATTATGGTCGCAACTGGTCCCAGTTGCGGGACAACTTTGCCCGCCAAGAGCGCTGCAATACCGACCACACAGGCGCCTTCGGCGATAATGCGATCTTCGAAATATAGCACCTGCAATGCGTCGCGGATTTCCTCTTCGCTGACCAAAACGATATCATCCAGCAGGTCACGGCACATCGGATAGGATAATACGTTGTCCAATCCAATGCCGCCGCCCAAACTGTCAGCTAGGCTTGCGACCTCTTCGACTTCGACAGGATGGCCGGCTTGGATCGATGCATGCATGGCGGCACCGCGATCCATGGAAATGCCGATCACACGGATGTTTGGATTAATCGATTTCGCTGCCAACGCCACGCCAGCGGCCAAACCACCCCCAGATAGGGGCACCAATATCGTGGCCAGATTTGGCACACGTTCCACCATTTCTAATCCGATTGTGCCCTGCCCCGCGATCACATTGGGATCATCAAAGGGGGAAATTTCAACAAAACCTTGGTCACGGGCCAATTCTTGACTGGCACGCAACGCGTCATCTTGGCTGGTGCCGCAGATGCGCACCTCGGCCCCAAGGGCGCGAATGCCGTCAATTTTTGCTTGGGGCACCAGATTGGACATACAAATCACGGCCCGAATGCCGCGCTGTGCCGCCGCATAGGCCACACCGCGCCCATGATTGCCCGTCGAACAACAGGTCACACCCGTCACATCATGGGGCAAACTGGCAACAGCGTTATAGGCCCCGCGCAATTTAAATGCGCCAATGGGCTGCATGTTTTCTAACTTTAGGTAAAATTCAGCACCAAAGCGCGCAGCAAGATAGGGCGACGGTATCATTGGCGTCGCGTCCGCGATCCCTGCAATGCGTGCCCGGGCTGCGAAAACATCTGACAAAGTTAGCTGCATAAGGCGCCCTTTCTTTTGCGTCTGACCAATCCCAGCCTAATGCACAGCCTGCCCAAAGGAAAACAGAATTGGGACATATGACACACTATTCGCGACACATGGATGTTTCAAAACTAACCTGAAATCAGTTCGGACATCGTGTCGATCATGTCCGACACGGCCTGCTGTAATTGGGTTATGAACAATTGCGCTGCCTTGGACTGTGTCGCATAGCCGGGTGTCAGTATTGAAACACTGTTGGAAATTTTCGGCGTAAAGCGACGAAAGATTAATTTGTTTTGATCAGGGGATTGCAGCAGATAGCTATAGGCCGTCACCATATCGCACACCATCGCGCATTGTCCTGCGGCGACAAACTGCAAACCAGGCAGAAAGGTGCGCAGTTCAATGCGCTTATTAAAATGGCAACCAGCATCGCGAAACGCCGCCTCGGTCTGAACGGCGGTTCTGTGTTGGTCGAACAAAACCGCCATGGGCCGCCCCTCAAGGTCATGGGGGGTAATATGATCCAAGCGTGACAATGGATCGTCTGAACGCAGAACACACAGGCATTCCACATCATAATCAATTTGATGGATCGACGCGCGCGGCTGGGGGGTTTCAGAAAATCCAACATCATATTGCTGTGATGCAATCAAATCTTCGATCATGTCGGATGAACGCATAATCAGGGATACCTGAAAATCAGACCGGTCATGCAAAAATTTTGACATGATCTGGGGTAAAAATATGCTGGACGCCGCCGGATGGCAGGCCACCTGCAATTTACCCGACTGTAACCGCCCAATGCGTTCCAACGTCCGTTCAGCGCGTTCAACTCTGGACAGTATTTCTTCGCATTCCTCAAGGAAAAAATGGGCCTCTGGTGTTGGGCTTAGCTTGCCCTGTAGCCGGGTAAACAGTTGAAACCCCAGCTGATCCTCAAGGGTTTGGATCATGGTTGAAACAGCTGGCTGGGTGCGCCCAACGGCACGCGCGGCTTGGGAAATTGATCCTGATCGCATGACCTCACGAAATGTGGCCAATTGCCGAAAAGACAAATGCATGGGTATAAACCAAATTTATGATGTTACAGATATAATTAAATTGATTTTATGCAAAATGTCCAGTCAGATAGCACCGTTGGCGCAACCGAGACGAGAACACGCAAGCATGGACAGATTTGCAAGCTATATACTGACGGCATTGATTTGCATCGTGGCGTTAGGACAATTTGTACAAGTTATCACACGTTATGTTTTACAAGTCCCTGTCATGGGACTGGAAGAGACAATGCTATACCCTACGCTATGGCTGTATATCTTGGGGTCGGTGAATGCGTCACGCGAAAACACGCACATCCGCGCGAATGTGTTGGAAATCTTTGTGAAATCTGAACGCGGCACAGTGATTTTGGCGATCGTTGGCGAAGTGATCAGCCTGATCGTAGGGCTATGGTTGCTGTCATGGGCATGGGATTATACCCGCTATGCATGGCGTGTCTGGCGCGAAAGCCCGACACTGTATATCCCAACCTTTTATTCCGATGTGGCATTGGTCTTGGGGATCGCTTGCATGATGCTTTATACCACTGTGCATTTGCTGAACCATGTTAAATCCCTACGCGGCGGAGCCCAGTCATGATTGAAATCGCACTTATTGCTATTGCTATTTTGGTGATCACTTTGACGCTGGGCGTCCCGCTGCCCTATTGTTTCGGTGCGGCGCTGATGGTGATGTATTTCATCGGTGACGTCACGATGAAGGGCATGATGCTGTGGGGATTCCAGCAAATGGGCAACCCCGTATTGCTGGCCATTCCGCTGTTTGTTCTGGCAGGCACCGTTATGTCCGAAAGCGGGATCGCCGCATCGCTTTTGCGGTTTGTAAATGCCTTTATCGGTCATGTACGCGGTGGTTTGGGCGTTGTGGCAGCTGTGTCCTGCGCCGTGATTGGTGCGATTTCGGGATCGGGTTTGACCGGCATTGCCGCCATTGGTCCCCTGTTGATTCCCGAAATGGAAAAACGCGGCTATCCGCGAGAATATGCAACAGCGCTGATCGCCAATTCATCGATCTTGGGCCTGTTGATCCCGCCATCCGTGACCATGATCGTCTATGGATGGGTCACAGACACATCCATTTTGGCCTGTTTTTTGGCAACACTGGGCCCTGGATTGCTGATCATGGTGGCGTTTTCGGTCATCAATCTGGTCATGTCGCGCAAATTTGATCTGATCCTAGATGAAAAACCCAACCTATCTGAACTTAGCAGCGAAGTGGCCAAGCGCGGCATCCATGCCTTTCCTGCATTGTTAATGCCTGTGATCATTTTGGGCGGCATTTATGGCGGTGTCATGACCCCGACCGAGGCGGCCGCCGTGGCCGTAATCTATGCCATTCCTGTGGGTTTTTTGATCTACAAAGGGCTGCGGTGGCAAAATTTCCTATCTGCCAGCAAAGAGGCCGCAACCGCCGTGGGCGCGATCATGATGATGATCCTGTTTTCCATGATCCTAAGCCAGATGTTTGTCTACGAAAGCATCCCACAGCAATTGGTTCAGGGCATTTTTGCCATTACCGAAAACAAGGTGTTGTTGCTGATTTTGATCAACATCCTGCTGTTTTTGGTGGGCATGGTTGTCAATGATGTCACGGCCATCATTCTGATTGCGCCGCTTCTGTTGCCGCTGATGCAGGCCATTGGGGTCAGCCCCGTGCAATTCGCCGCCATCATGGGTGTCAACACGGCGATGGGCGGTGTGACCCCACCCTATGCGTCGATCCTGTATCTGGGTGCGCGGATCGGTCAGGTCAAAGTGACCAAAGTGATCCCACCAGCCATGAAATTGATTTTATTCGGATATGTCCCCGTGGTGTTTTTAACATCGCTTTGGCCCGACCTATCCCTGTTTTTGCCGCGTCTGTTTGGATACAACGTGGCGCCCTAATCCCGCATGAATCTGTCACACAACAAGGAGGACCAAAAATGAAACATGCTCTACTAACGACCGCAACAGCGGCACTTATGGCACTGGGCAGCTATGCCAGCGCGCTTGACCTGAAAATGAGTCACGTTCGCCCCCAAGGTGCAACCATCGACACTGAATTACGCGCCTTTTCCGCGGCCGTGTCCGAGGCAACCGGCGGTGATGTAAACATCAACATTTTCCCGGCATCAGCACTGGGCGATTATACAACCGTGCAAGAACGCATCAGTGTGGGCGCAATTGATATGGCAACGCAACCTGCCGCGACAGCAGCCGATCGCCGCATGCAGATCAGTTCATTCCCCTATATGGCGGGCAACTGGGATCAGGCGCGTGCCGTTTATGGCCCCGGTGGTGTTGTGCGCAATGTCATGGCTGACCTATACGCAAAACAAGACATCACCATGCTGGCCGCCTATCCCGTGTATTTCGGCGGTATCGCGTTGAATGTGGAAAACGCAAATCCAGGCTCGGTCGAACCAAACGGCATCAAGGTGCGCGTCCCTGGTATCAAAAGTTTCCAGCTGACCGGTCAGGCCTTGGGCTATATCCCATCCCCCATCCCATTTTCCGAGGCCTTCACAGCCGTGCAAACTGGAGTTGTTGATGGTGTCATCGGATCAGGGGCCGAAGGGTATTACGCATCGTTCCGCGATGTGACCAAAACCTATATCCCTGCAAACACGCATTTCGAAGTGTGGTACATGATCATTTCCAACAGCAGCCTTGCCGAGTTGTCCGCCGAAGATCAGGCCGCATTGAAAGCAAACGCAGCCGCCTTTGAAGCCACCCGTTGGGAAGTGGCAGAAGCAGATCAGGGCCGCAATGAACAGCGTTTGGTGGATGAATTGGGCGCCACTGTTGCCCAGCTGACCGATGCTGATTTGGCCGCAATGGCTGCCAAGGCCCGCGCCGAAGTTTGGCCCGCCGTCCTAGAAGACGTGGGCGCAGATTGGGGTCAAGCGATCCTTGATCAGGTTGCAGCGGCTGCAAATTGATCTAAATCGTTAAAAAATGCAGGGGGGCTGACCCGCGCCCCTGCACCTTAGCCGAGGTCACACATGGAAACTGATTATGCAATAATCGGCGGCGGCGTTGTTGGGCTGTCCGTCGCTTGGGGACTGTTACGCGCCGGTAAAACCGTAACGGTTATTGATGGCGACGACGGGTCATTTCGGGCCAGTCGCGGCAACTTTGGTTTGGTGTGGGTTCAATCCAAGGGCATGAACCAGCCCCGTTATGCGAAATGGTCACAACAATCTGCCGCCCTTTGGGCCGAATTTGCCCAAGAACTGGGTCACAACACGGGTCAGGATGTTCCGCTGGAACAACGTGGCGGATATGATCTGCACTTTTCCGAAGAAAGCCTGCAAAAAACAGTCGATGATTACGAAGTGTTGAAAGCAAAACTTGGCGGTGATTACCCATACGAAGTTTTGGGCCACAATGCCCTGCGCAAAGAGGAACCGCACATTGGCCCCAAAGTGGTCGGCGCAATTTTGCACCACCAAGACGGGCATGCAAACCCATTGAAACTATTGATGGCCTTGGCCGCCGATCTGCGACGTATGGGCGGACGATTGGTCAATGGCAAAACCGTATCAGACATTCAAAAACCAGACGTCTTTGACATCACTTGCAGCGATGGTACGCGCATTTCCGCGGCCAAGGTCATTTTGGCCGCAGGTCTGGGTGCCGCCACATTGGGCCCAAAACTGGGGTTTAAGGCCCCCATTCGGCCCCAGCGCGGTCAGGTTTTGATTACCGAAAAACTGCCCAAGCTGATCAACCGCCCATCCCTGATTGCGCGCCAAGTCGACGAAGGCGGCATACAAATTGGCGCCACCAACGAAGAGGTGGGCCACAATGACCGCGTCACGCAAAGCGGGCTGTCAGGCTTGGCCGCCGACGCCATTGCCGCCTATCCCGCATTGGCCAAGGCGCAGCTGGTGCGATCTTGGGGCGCGCTGCGTGTTTTATCGCCCGACGGCCTGCCCATTTACCAAGAAAGCCAAGACATGCCCGGCGCGTTTTTGGTGACCTGTCACAGCGGCATCACCTTGGCCGCCGCGCATGCCCGACTGTTGCCGCAGTGGCTGGAAAAATCCGAAAACGCCCCTAACCTTGAGGTATTCAGTGAAGACCGATTTAACCTTTCGTAACCTGTCACCGCGCGACTGTGTTCCCGTGCAGTTTGATGACGTGACCTATGATTTGCCATTGGGCGAAAATCTGGCGGCGGCATTGTTGTCGGTGGGGGTAACATCGTTTCGCAATACCCCTGTGTCAAACAGCCCGCGGGGGCCATTTTGTATGATGGGCGCCTGTTTTGATTGCCAAGTGTCGATTGACGGTGTCATTACACAGGCCTGCATGACCCAAGTTGCAGAAAACATGGTGATCCGCCGTCCAAATTATGAGGCTTGGGATGACCTATGATGTGATTGTCATTGGGGCCGGCCCCGCCGGACTGACGGCCGCCACGCAGGCGGCGCAGGCGGGATTACAGGTTGCCATACTGGACGAACAACCAAATGCAGGGGGGCAAATTTACCGCGATGTCGACCGAGCATCCCAAAACCGTGGTGATATTTTGGGCCGCGATTTTGCCCATGGCCTGACATTAACGCAGGAATTGGCCAACAGCACCGTGACCCATCTGCGCGGCGCAGTGGTTTGGTCGATCGAAAACGAATATGACGTCCTATACACCCAAAATGGTCGCGCGCAGCGGATCAGTGCCCGTTACATCATCCTAGCCACCGGCGCCATCGAACGCCCCATGCCGATCACAGGCTGGACATTACCGGGGGTAATGACCGCGGGGGCTGGGCAAATATTGTTGAAACAATCTGGCATGGTTGCGCAAAATGCGGTTTTGGTTGGAACTGGTCCACTGCTGTATTTGCTGGCCACACAAATGATCCGCGCGGGAACGCCACCGCAGGCAATGATCGAAACACAAACCACCCGCGATTTCATCCAACCCCTGTCCCATTATTTGGGTGCGCTGCGCGGCTGGCCCTATCTGGCCAAAGGGCTGGGTATGCTGTGGGCGATTAAACGCGCGGGCGTGCCACGCTATACCGGCGCGCACGACATTGAAATTACGGGTGACACCCATGCCACGGGCATCACATTCCGCGCAGGTCGAACCGTGCATAGGCTAGATTGTCAGACCGTCTATCTGCATCACGGTGTGGTGCCGAATACGCAGATTGCGCGATCACTGGACATTCCCCATGTGTGGGATGAAACCCAAGGCTGTTTTGCCCCCGAACGCGATGATTGGGGCCAAACACAGCGCGATGGTATTTTCATCGCAGGCGACAGCGCGGGGATCGGCGGCGCCAAAGTTGCGGAAATCATGGGCCAGTTATGCGCCCTGAAAATCGCCCAGCTGTCGGGACAGCATACCCCAGAACAACTGACCCGCCAAGCTGATCCACTGTTGCGACAGTTGGCCCGCGAACGGGCGGCACGGCCATTTCTGGATCGCGCCTATCCGCCCTATGCCCCTGCCCTGTTGCCCGCAGATGACACGATCATTTGTCGGTGCGAAGAGGTCACGGCCGGCAAAATACGCGATTACGCGCGCATGGGCTGTCTAGGCCCAAACCAGGCCAAGGCCTTTGGCCGCGCAGGGATGGGACCATGCCAGGGACGATATTGCGGGCTAACCGTGACGCAGATACTGGCCCAAGAAAACAACCAAACCCCAGATGACACCGGATATTACCGCATCCGCCCGCCCCTAAAACCGGTCACATTGGGGGAATTGGCGTTGATGGACACAGATCCCGAATAGAACAAAGGATAAAAACATGATTGAACGGATGGAAACCAGCCAACGGATGAGCAAGATCGTCAAACATAATGGCGTGGTCTATCTGTGTGGTCAGGTGGGCAGTGGCGAAAGCGTCACGGAACAAACCCAAGATTGCCTAAAACGGATCGAAACCCTGCTGGAACAGGCAGGATCGGGGCCGCAGCATATTTTGCAGGCCGTTGTGTGGCTGTCTGACATGGTCCATTTCGACGAAATGAACGCCGTTTGGGATGCCTGGGTTCCCGATGGGCATGCGCCCGCACGCGCCTGCGGCGAGGCCAAACTGGCCCGCGATGTGTTAAAGGTTGAAATCATCATTACCGCCGCCTGCCCGCAATAGGTCCGCAGCCCCGATTTGCAGGCCTTGTGCATCTGGACAATTCAGGGCATGACTGTTGCATAACAACAAAATTGTACCCCACATGCCCCAACCTGATGACAGCCCCCGAGGATTGGCCTTTGCCGTGACCGCCTATGTGTTATGGGGGGGATTGCCCCTGTATATGAAGGCATTGTCCCATGTCCCCGCATCCGAAGTGGTCGCCCACCGTGTGTTGTGGTCGGTTCCTGTCGCGGCATTGATCCTGATCGTGCTGCGCCGCACCGGTGATTTGATCCAAGCCCTGCGTCAGCCGCGCATTTTGGGCATGGCGGCCCTGACGGCGGGTTTGATTTCGGTCAATTGGCTGACCTATGTCTATGCGATTGCCACCGATCAGGCATTGGATGCGGCCTTGGGGTATTATATCAATCCGCTGTTCAGCATCGTATTGGGCTTTGTTATTCTGGGCGAACGCCTGCGGCCTGCACAATGGGTGTCGATCGCCTTTGCATTACTGGCGGTGGTGATATTAACCTATGAACTGGGCAAACTGCCCTGGATTGCGCTGGTTTTAACCGTGACATGGGGGTTTTATGCACTGTTCAAAAAATCCCTGCCCATCGGCCCGAACCAAGGTTTTTTGCTAGAGGTTTTGATCCTTAGCCCCTTTGCCATTGGTTATGTCGCCTATCTGTCGTGGACGGGGCAAAACAGCTTTGCATCGCTGTCATGGGGTACTACGTGGCTGTTGGTGGGCTCTGGCGCGATTACCGCGATTCCGCTGATTATCTATGCCAATGGGGCAAAGCTGCTGTCACTGACCACAATCGCGATGCTGCAATATATCGCGCCTACGTTTATTTTTGTAACTGCGCTGTTCATATTCAACGAACCCTTTGGCTGGGAAAAACAGGTGGCGTTTCCGTTAATTTGGGCCGCATTGGCAATTTATTCGGGCAATCTGCTGTGGCGGCGACGTGCCGCTAAGCGGGTTTGAACCCAAGGGTCAACTGATCGTCGTCATGCAAAATCAGCGGGCGTTTCATCACCGCAGGATGCGCACGAATGATCTGTTCTGGGGTTTGGGCGCGGTCCGCATCGGTCAGGTCGCGCCATGTTTTTGAGGACCGATTAACAATAGAATCACCAAATTGCGCAATCGCACGCGCCAAGATCGCATCCTCTAACGGGTCTTGGCGCACATCAACAAGCGTGGCATTTGGATAATGTTTCTTGGCTTTGCGGCATGTATCGCAGTTTTTCAGCCCAAAAATTTGCATATTTACACCTATTTCATGAATTCCGCGTTTTTTATAGCGATTGCCCTTGCTTTTTCCAGTGCGAAAACCACACTATAGGCGTGACCACCGATATTAAGACCCCTCCGACTTCTATTAAGACGGACGTAGTAATGCCGTTGTATCATGGGCCTCGCATTTCAGAGGTGACTAATAGAAGGAGACACGGGACATGCCTACAGGCACCGTGAAATGGTTTAACACAACCAAAGGTTTTGGATTTATTGCACCTGATGATGGCGGCAAAGACGTTTTCGTTCACATTTCAGCTGTTGAACGTTCTGGGCTACAAGGCCTAAACGAAAATCAAAAAGTAAACTACGAAGTACGTGATGGTCGTGATGGCCGTGTAATGGCATCTGACATCAGCGCCGTTTAATTACGCATTTTGCAATTTCTGCGCCTCTTGACCGGCTAGCTGGATAAGATCGCGCATATAGGGTTTTTCGAGATCCACATCACGCGTGGCCGCATATAGGCCGCGCGTGATTTTGTTTTGGGTCAGTGGGCGCGTGATATAATCGGAATGATATTTCACCTCGCGGACAACCCAATCTGGCAGTACGGTAACCCCACGGTTCGATGCCACCAGCAGCAAAATAACAGCCGTTAATTCCACCTGTCGCACATGGGCTGGTTCCACCTTGGCAGGGATCAGCAATTGGTTAAACAAATCCAACCGACTGCGATCAACGGGATAGGTGATCAATGTTTCGCCGCGGAAATCTTCGGCCTCGATATATGTTTTTTGGGCCAAGGCATGCTGGGACGACGCCACAAAAACCGGCGCATAGTCGAACAGATGGGTAAAGGTCACACCAGCCAGATTTTCAGGATCCGAGGATACGACCAGATCCACATCCTCTTTTTGCAGTGCAGGCAGCGCGTCAAAGGCCAATCCGGGACGAATATCAACATCGACATCAGGCCATAATTTACGAAACTGTTCCAAGACCGGAAACAGCCATTCAAAACAGGCGTGGCATTCGATCGCAATATGCAGCCTGCCCGATCGTCCACTGCGTAATTCGCTAAATTCATGTTGTAACGCATCAATTTCGGGCAACACACGTTCGGCCAGCCGCAAAAACCGCAGGCCTGCCGCGGACAGACGCAGCGGTTTTGAACGCCGCACAAACAATTCAACGCCTGTTTGTTCCTCAAGGCTTTTGATCTGATGGCTAAGCGCGGATTGGGTAATGTTCAAAGTATCAGCCGCGCGGGCAACACCGCCAGTTTCATGTATAGCTTTTACCGTCCGTAGATGACGCAGCTCGATGTGCATTTTCATATCAAACTCATAAAGATGTTTAGTTTTATGAATTTGCTTCATTTCAATCGCTATGGCAAGCTGTAATTAAGTCATAAGGATTATATCAGATGCCCACGCCTAAAATTTCATTCGAATTTTTCCCACCACAAACCTTTGAAGCCTCGTTCAGGCTTTGGAATACTGTACAGACCCTGTCACCGCTAAGCCCTGAATTCGTGTCTGTTACCTATGGTGCGGGGGGCACCACGCGCGACCTGACGCACGAAGCGGTCAGCGTATTGCACCGCGAAACAGGATTAAACGTGGCCGCGCATTTGACCTGCGTGGATGCCACGAAACAAGAAACACTGGACATCGCCAAATCCTATCACCAGGCAGGCGTGACCAGCATTGTGGCCCTGCGTGGCGATGCCCCCAAGGGTCAGGCCAATTTTGTTCCACATTCAGATGGGTTTGCAGATTCTGTTGAATTGATCCAAGCGCTGGCAGATCTGGATCTGTTTACACTTCGCGTAGGTGCATATCCTGAAAAACACCCCGAAGCTGCGGATCAAGACCAAGACATTGCATGGCTGAAACGCAAATTGGACGCAGGCGCGACCGAGGCAATAACGCAGTTTTTCTTTGATGTTGAGGATTTTTTAAGGTTCCGTGATAAATGCGCAGCTGCGGGTATTCACAAAAAAATCCTTCCAGGCATTTTACCGATTGAAAATTGGGCGGGCGTACAACGCTTTGCCGCGCGCTGTGGCGCCAAAATCCCTACATGGTTGGCCGAAGCATTCGACAAAGCCACGCGTGACAACCGCTGTGATTTATTGGCAACCGCTGTCTGTTCGGAATTATGCAGTGACCTGATCGATCACGGCGTTGAGGATTTGCATTTCTACACCCTCAACCGCCCAGAACTGACCCGCGATGTGTGCTATGCCTTGGGCTGCACGCCCAAGCTCGCACTTGATCACGTTGCATAATATTAGGGGGCCGCGCGCCCCCTAGTTTATGGCCACATGCGTTTGAAAATGTTATTTTTATGTAAAATCAAATGCGAAAACGCCCCTGCGACATGCAGCGCGATCAGGGCCAAAAATGCAAATTTCATGACCTCATGCGCTTGGGCGGCATTCTGGTTGACGCTAAACCAAGCAACAATACCCGAAATCGGCATCAAGATACCCAGCGCATAGGTGCCCATATGAACCAATCCAGACAGTTTTTTGGTTAGGTCCGATCCCTGATGGGGATAGTCTGGGACACCCGTGGTTTGGCGCACATAAAATCGATAAACGCTCAGCAATAAAATCGCGATGCCCCCCGCAACATGCCCCGCCACAAGCGGATCAAAGGATACGGCCATTCCATCTATCACCTTGTCAAAGGCTGCTTTGATAGATTCATGGAAAATGAACTGGGCTGCAAACAGCACCACTAGAGCCCAATGCAGCGTGATTTGTGTTTTTGAATATTTTGTCATTTGATCCTCGTCCTGACGGATATTATGTCCCCTATTCTACGCGGCACAGGTGGAAATCCGTCGCCAAAACAGTTGTCCGACACAAAATATTTGTCATGCGCGATGCGGTCACGACCACCTATTTTAACGCACGGGCCAAAAATGCTTGCGTTGCGGGTTCTTGGGCGTGTTCAAAAATCGCCTCTGGCGGGCCCTCTTCTAATATCTTGCCACCTTGTAGGAAACACACTTTATCCGCGGCTTGACGTGCAAATCCCATTTCATGGGTTGCCAAAACCATCGTCATACCCTGCGATTTTAGGGTCAATAAAACATCCAAAACCTCGCCTACCAACTGGGGATCCAGCGCGGATGTGATTTCATCAAACAACATTACCTCGGGCTGCATGGCAAGCGCGCGCACAATGGCCACGCGCTGTTGTTGCCCGCCTGACAGTTGGTCAGGGTATTGGCGCATCCGATCAGCCAGGCCAAAGGTTTCAAACAGATGTTCCACCTCGGCTTGGATGTCTTTGTTTGATTTGCCCCACACACGTTTTGGGGCAAGCATTGCGTTGTCCAAGGCGGTCATATGGGGAAATAAGTTATAGCTTTGAAACACCATACCGATACGCGCACGCACCGATTGTGGGTCGATACCGGGGACTGAAATATCGTCCCCGTCCAACAAAATCTCTCCGTCTTCGATGGGTTCAAGCAGGTTGATGCACCGCAATAACGTGGATTTACCACCCCCCGATGCGCCGATCAAACAGACCGTTTGCCCATCATGCACGTCCAAATCAATCCCGTTGCAAACGGCCGTTTCGCCAAAATACTTTGTGATGTTTTTTAACTGTAACTTGGGTTTCATCGCCGTTCCCGCATTTGTCGTGCCATTAGATAATCTGCATAACGCGTGGCGGGTATCGTGATCACCAAGAAAATGATGGCTGCACCGACATAGGGTGTAAAATTGGCCAACAGCGATTTGAACACGCCCGCCTGTCTGAAAATTTCGACAGGACCAATAAAGCTAAGCAGCGACACATCCTTTTGTAGGGCGATCAGCATGTTCATCTGGCTTGGCACCACATTGCGCACCGCTTGCGGCAAGATCACATCGCGCATGACCTGCCGTTCACTTAGCCCCAATGACAGCGCGGCGGCGCGTTGACTGTGATGCACGCTGTCGATGCCCGATCTGAAAATTTCGGCCACATAGGCAGAATACGTCAATATCAGTGCGACTGATCCCCACAGATAGGGCGAATTCCACGGCCGCGGCAGCCCCAACCCAGGGATACCAAATCCGATCAAGTAAACAGTCAAGACAACAGGCACACCGCGAAAGACATCCGTAAACGCCGCCCCCAAAATCCGCAGTGGGAACATCGCAGGCGATTTCGCATTCCGCGCCAGCGCAATCAGCAGCCCCAGCACCGCAATCGCCGGTGCAGACCACGCGAAAATCATAATATTGACAACGAATGCGTCCAGCAATTTGGGAAAGGTTTTTTGCAATACCTCCCAATTGAAAAAGCTCTTTTGGACTTTATCCCAGCCAGGTGTCATCGGGACAAAAACATATAAACACAAGATTGCCACGGCTGTGCTGACCGTGGCAATTGTTATAGATTTGCGGCGCTGATGGCGTTCATACATCTGCCGCCGCGTCATAGGTTTTGATGACGGTTTGGTCATATTATTGGATCAATGGAACCCCGGTTGTATCCTGCAACCACTGTGCCTCAATTTTAGCCAGTGTGCCATTTTCGCCCAATGCATCTAGCGCTTGGTCGACACATTCTTTCAACGGATTGCCCTCTTCCATCAGCATGCCAAACTGGTCAGGGTTATCTCCAGAGTCGGGTGCGAATTGGCCGATCACTTTGGATCCCTCGATCATAACCGCACTTAGGAACAGCGCGGTTGGCAAATCAAACAGTGCCCCATCAATCTGATTGGCGGACAGTGCTGCATTGACATCAGCATTATCACCATACAGCAACGGCGCCTTGGTTGGTTGCACGACTTTGTCCAATTTCGGCACGGCAGTTGTTGATCCAACCGCCCCCCACTGAAGCGATTTCAGCGCCGCCATCGTCGCAGGTGTATCCACCGCACCGGGTCCGACCAAAACTGCCATGGGTGCTGTGTAATACGGTTTTGAAAAATCAACCACTTGATCGCGCTCTGGCGTGATTGAATATTGTTGGATATTAACATCAAAATTCTTTGCGCCGGGCTGGATCGCCTCGTCGAAAGACGAACGCACCCAAACCACGTCACCCTGATCAAAGCCCATTTCTTGCGCCACGGCATAGGCCACCGCAGCCTCAAAACCCTGACCGCTTTCTGGTGCGTCATCCATGACCCATGGGTAATAGGCCGGATTGCCGGTCGCAATCGTCAATTTACCGTCGGTCAGCGTTTTGCCAGTGGCACAGGTATCGGCATAGGCCGTTGTTGCAAGCACAGTCAATGCCAGACATGTTGTCGAAAATAGCTTCATGATATTACACCCTGTTTTAATTTTTCACTGAACGATATGACGCGCATCGGCCACAAGTCCAGACTTAATATAACCGTTTTGTGACCTATGACGTTGTTCCGCCAATCGCTGACGTTAATTCAGCCGCCGCATACATTACGTGCTGCGCCAAATCCGCTGCATTTTCCATGCTCAGCCGACTGACGGGGCCGGATACGGATATCCCTGCAACAACTTCACGATTATAATCAAAAACAGGCGCCGCAATACATCGCATGCCTAGGTTTTTTTCTTCGTTATCCAACGCGTATCCAGCTGATCTGATGTTTGCCAGATCCTGTATTATACCCTCGACAGTGGTGATTGTATGGGGGGTGTAGCGTGTCAATGTCATATCCCGCAACAATCTTGCCTGTAGGGTTGTCTCGATATTTGCCAGCAACGCCTTGCCAATTCCCGACGCATGCATTTGCGACAATGTTCCAGGCGGGAAAAAGGCGCGAATGCTTTCGTGGGTTTCCACTTGGCTTAGAAACAAAACCATACCTTCACGTTCAACGCCTAAGTTGGCTGTTTCACCGGTAATTTCCATCAAGCGCCGCATCACAGGCCTAGCGCGATCAACCAAACTGGTTCGCCGCAAAAACCGTGACCCAATCACAAAGGCGCGTGGACCAATATGCCAAACCTGTTCAGCGGGATCAAATTCCACCAACCCCTGCCCCTGCAATGTAATCAATATGCGATAAACCGTTGCCGGCGATTGGCCCGTTTCCTCGGCCAATACGGTTAACGGCTTGCCCTGCTCTTCGCTAAGATAGGCAAAGACATTCAATGCACGATCAAGCGATTTGATCGTATTTTGTTCGGTTTTATCAACCCACCCCCGCGGACGGCCACGCGCACGACGGGGGTGTTTTTGGGGTGAATCTGACGGGTCCATAGCAACACATTTCGATTAAGTGAAAAACAATTTCATAATATGAAAAATATAAGTATCTGACAAGATTATATTTTTTATAAAATCCCACCAACCCTGCAAAATTCTAAAAATATATCCAGTCCGGCACTTTCGCCGTATTGTGTCTGTATTACACAGGAGACGACCAATGAGCTTTCAAAATCCAGTTTTCATTCCGGGACCCACCAACATTCCAGAACAGCTGCGCAAAGCATGCGATATGCCAACCATCGATCACCGTTCGCCGTTGTTTGGGCAAATTTTGCACCCAGCGCGCGCCGCTGTGAAACAAATTTTGAAATCCCAAACAGCCGAGGTATTTATATTCCCTTCCTCAGGCACAGGCGGCTGGGAAACCGCCTTGACCAACACACTGTCGGCAGGTGACAAAGTGTTGGTTGCGCGCAACGGGATGTTCAGCCATCGCTGGATCGATATGTGCCAGCGCCACGGCTTGGACGTTACCATCGTAGATACCGCATGGGGCCACGGCATTCCAGCAGATCGTTACCACGACATTTTGGCGGCTGATACAGGTCATGAAATCAAAGCTGTGCTTGCGACACACAACGAAACCGCAACAGGTGTATTGTCAGATATTTCCGCCGTGCGCCGCGCAATGGATGATGCAGATCACCCCGCATTGTTGTTTGTCGATGGCGTTTCCTCAATCGCGTCGGTTGATTTTCGGTTTGATGACTGGGGCGTGGATGTGGCCGTTACTGGGTCGCAAAAAGGGTTCATGCTGCCCGCGGGCCTTGCCATTGTTGGGTTCAGCCCCAAAGCAATCGCAGCAACCAAAACCGCAAAATTACCGCGCACATTTTTTGACATTCACGACATGGCCAAAAGCTATGATAACAACGCCTATCCCTATACCCCTGCGGTTGGATTGATGAATGGATTGAACCAGTCCTGCAAAATGCTGCTGGACGAAGGCATGGACAATGTCTTTGCCCGTCACAATCGCATCGCCAGCGGCGTACGCGCGGCGGTGCGGGCCTGGGGGCTGGACCTATGTGCAGCGGATCCATCGGTTTATTCAGACACAGTCAGCGCAATTCGCACGCCTGACGGGTTCAACGCCACCGATATTGTGACGCTTGCGGCGGAAAAATACGGCGTGGCATTTGGCGTAGGCCTCGGCGATGTCGCGGGCAAAGTATTCCGCATCGGCCATTTGGGCAGTTTGACCGATGTCATGGCCCTATCCGGCATTGCGACCGCTGAAATGTGTATGGTCGATCTGGGCCTAAACATCAGCCTAGGATCGGGCGTGGCCGCGGCGCAAGAGTATTACCGCACCACGAACAGCAAACTTGAACACAAGGATGCCGCATGATGAAAGACGCAACCTTTGAAATCCCAACCTATCAGGACATGTTGGACGCCCATGAACGGATCAAACCGATCATTCGCGAAACGCCTGTGCGCACGTCGGATTATTTGAATGAACTGACAGGGGCGACATTGTTTTTCAAATGCGAAAATTTCCAAGAACCGGGCGCATTCAAAGTGCGCGGTGCCACGAATGCCGTGTTTGGATTGACAGACGAGCAGGCAAAATTGGGCGTGGCCACCCATTCGTCGGGCAACCATGCGTCCTGCCTGTCCTATGCTGCAATGCGTCGCGGAATCCCGTGCAACGTCGTCATGCCCCACACCGCCCCCCAAGCGAAAAAAGACACAGTGCGCCGTTATGGCGGGATCATCACCGAATGCGAACCGTCAACCACATCGCGTGAGGCCACATTCGCACAGGTACAACAGCAAACGGGCGGCGATTTTGTGCATCCCTATAACGACCCGCGGGTGATTGCCGGCCAAGGTACCTGTTCCAAGGAATTCATGGAACAAACCGGCGGCTTGGATATGGTCGTGGCCCCAATCGGCGGCGGTGGAATGGTGTCAGGCACCTGTCTGACCCTGTCCACGCTGGCCCCCGAAACAAAAATTATTGCCGCAGAACCTGAACAGGCCGATGACGCCTATCGCAGTTTCAAAGCGGGCTATATCATCGCAGACGATGCCCCCAAAACCATCGCCGATGGCCTGTTGGTCCCGTTGAAAGAACGGACATGGCATTTCGTGTCAAACCACGTCAGCGAAATTTACACAGCCAGTGATGCGGAAATTATCGATGCCATGAAACTGAGCTGGAAACACCTGCGCATGGTGATTGAACCATCCTCGGCGGTGCCCTTGGCGATCGTTTTGAAAAACCCCCAAGCGTTTCAGGGAAAGCGCGTCGGCTTGATTATTACCGGCGGCAATGTGGATTTGGACAAATTACCGTGGCTAACAGCTGCGTAAGCAAAGGATATATACAATGAAAGACGTACAAAATTTTGACGAATACGAAGTTGGCTTTGACATCCCCGCCAAACCCGGCATGGACGAAAGTGACATCCAAACCCCGTGCTTGGTCTTGGACCTAGATGCGCTAGAGCGGAACATCAAAAAAATGGGGGATTATGCAGCGGCCCATGGCATGCGTCACCGCGTTCACGGCAAGATGCATAAATCCGTTGATATTGCCAAGCTACAGGAAACCTTGGGCGGGGCTTGTGGTGTTTGTTGCCAAAAGGTATCCGAAGCAGAAGTATTCGCCCGCGGTGGGATCCGCGATGTGTTGGTATCTAACCAAGTGCGCGAGCCTGCCAAAATTGACCGTCTGGCACGCCTGCCAAAACTGGGCGCACGCGCAATCGTGTGTGTAGATGATATCGCCAATGTGGCCGAACTGTCCGATGCGGCCCAGCGCCATGGCACCGTTATCGAATGTTTGGTCGAAATCGACTGTGGCGCAGGGCGCTGTGGCGTGACCACCACCCCCGCCGTTGTTGAAATTGCCCAAGCGATTGACGCGGCCGAGGGTTTAAAATTTGCAGGCATTCAAGCATACCAAGGCGCGATGCAGCACATGGACAGCTATGAAGACCGCAAAGCGAAAATTGACGCAGCCGTCGCCATGGTCAAGGATGCGGTTGACACATTGAAAACCCATGGGATCGCGTGCGACATCGTTGGCGGTGGTGGGACCGGTTCTTACTACTTTGAATCAAATTCCGGCGTTTACAACGAACTGCAATGTGGATCCTATGCCTTTATGGATGCAGACTATGGCCGCATTCTGGACAAAGATGGCAAGCGCATTGACCAAGGTGAATGGGAAAACGCCATGTTCATTCTGACCACCGTCATGAGCCACGCCAAAGCCGACAAAGCAATCGTCGATGCAGGCCTAAAGGTGCAGTCAGTCGACAGCGGTTTGCCGTTTATTTACGGGCGCGATGATGTTGAATATATCAAATGTTCCGATGAACATGGTGTCGTGATGGACAGCCAAGGCGTGTTAAAGGTCAATGACAAATTGAAACTGGTCCCCGGGCATTGCGACCCGACCGCAAACGTTCACGATTGGTACGTTGGTGTGCGCAATGGAACGGTCGAAACGGTCTGGCCAGTGTCCGCACGCGGTCGCGCATATTAATCCCAAATTTCAAGACTGGCAGGTCCCTAGTGTGCCTGCCAATAATACAAACAGGAGGATGCGATGTTTATCGTTCCAGAACGATCAATCGCTGAATTGATGACGCGTGCCGATGCCTTTGACGCGGTCGAACAGGTCTTTGCCGCAATGGCGGCGCAAAACGCATATAATTTCCCCGTCATTCGCGAAGCGATCGGACACCAAGATGCATTATATGGATTTAAGGGGGGATTTGACCAAGCCGGTTTGACCTTGGGCCTAAAGGCGGGTGGATATTGGCCACATAACTTGGAAAAACGGGGCTTGATCAATCACCAATCAACCGTGTTTTTGTTTGATCCGGACACGGGCATGCCCACCGCGATGGTCGGTGGCAATCTGTTGACGGCGCTACGCACAGCGGCCGCATCATCCGTGTCGATCAAACACTTGGCGCGATCAGATGCCAAAGTTTTGGGCATGATCGGCGCAGGTCATCAGGCCACATTTCAGCTGCGCGCCGCACTGGAACAGCGCAATTTTGACAAGGTAATAGGCTGGAATTACCACCCCGAAATGCTACCCAATATCGCAAAGGTCGCCCAAGAGGCTGGCGTTGCGTTCCAAGAGGCCAGCCTAGAGGATATGCGTCAAGCCGATGTCATCATTTCCATCACATCCGCCTTTGCCCCATCCTTGATGCGCGCTCATGTCAGCGCAGGCTGTCATATTGCCTGTATGGGAACCGACACCAAGGGCAAGCAAGAATTGGACCCAGCCATTCTGGCCGATGCCCGCGTATTTACAGATGAAATCGCCCAATCCATCACCATAGGCGAGGCACAGCATGCCATCGGATCGGGATTGATACAACAAAGCGACATTACCGAAGTTGGCGCCGTTATAAATGGCACGCATCCGGGACGACAGTCAGATCAGGACATTACCATTTTTGATGGAACAGGCGTTGGGCTGCAGGACCTTGCCGTTGCATCCAAGGTCGTAGAGCTTGCCAAATCCAAAGGCTTGGCCATCGAAGTTGATTTCTAGGTTCAGATCGGTTCAGTCAGATAATGTAAAAGGGCGCTGCAATCTGCGGCGCCCTTTCATAATAATCCAGCTAACGAAATTATCAGCTATACAAACCGGCGCTACGCGCCCGCAATCGCAACAGCGCCAAAACCGTATCAATGGTTGGCGTTGCAATCCCTGTCACACGGCCCAATTCCTGCACCGATGTGACCAAGGCATCAATTTCCATAGGCCGTCCTTGGTCAAGGTCTTGCAACATGGATGTACGATGCGCCCCAACAGCCGCCCCACCCGCAATGCGGCGATCCACATCAATGGGGAATTTCACGCCCAAAGCTTCTGCGATCTGTTGCGCCTCGACCATCATATTGCGCGCAACCTGCCGCGTGCCCTCATCCGTGCACAACACATCTAATGTGGCATGTGTCAGTGCTGAAATCGGATTGAACGATAGGTTTCCCCACAGCTTGACCCAAATTTCATCACGCAATTTTGGGCGCACAGGTGCCTTTAATCCCGCCTGTGATAGGGCCTGTGACAGGGCCACGGCCCGATCAGATTTTGATCCATCCGGTTCGCCCAATGAAAACCGGTTGCCTTCGATGTGTTTGATGACACCTGGTTCGATCACCTCGGCTGCGGGATAAACGACGCAGCCCAGCACGCGATCCGGCCCAAACCCGTCCCATTGGGCATTGTCAGGATCGACGGATGCCAACCGCGTGCCATCCAGATCGCCACCCAATTTGTGAAAATACCACCACGGCACCCCATTTACGCCAGACACTATCGTCGTATGTTCGCCAATCAATGGGGCCATTTTCGAAACCACAGGCGGCACGGAATGCGCCTTGAGCGTGACGATAATGTAATCTTGCACCCCTAAATCCGCAGGATTGTCCGATGCGGTCACGGCAACATTTGTTGTCTGATCCTCTTCGATCAGGGTCAAACCATTTTTCTGCATCGCAGCCAGATGGGGCCCACGGGCCACCAAACTGACATCTGCACCAGCTTGGGCCAGTTTAACACCCATATAGCCGCCGATGGCCCCTGCCCCGAAAATACAAATTTTCATTCTGTCAACTCCTATGCCTGGGCAACAAGACCCAGTTTTTCGGCCATGCCGATGCGTTGCATTTTACCTGTCGCACCTTTGGGGATTTCATCCATGATGACAACTTTGCGTGGGACTTTAAAATCTGCCATATGTTTGGCTGCAAATTCACGAATATCCTTTTCATCAGCCGACTGCCCATCGCGCAACACCACGGCGGCGGCGACTTCTTCACCCAATTTCGGGTGGGGCAAAGCAAAGGTGACCACCTGTTGAATGGCCGGATGATCCATCAAAACGCCATCCACCTCAAGCGGTGAAATTTTTTCGCCACCGCGGTTGATGATTTCTTTCAATCGACCGGTCAGTTCCAAATATCCGTCTGCGTCAAACGCACCCTGATCGCCGGTGCGGAACCAGCGTTCCCCATTGTAATCAAAGAAATTCTTTTCATTTGCCTCTGGATTACCTTCGTAGCCAGGGGTGACATTCGGGCCTGAAATGACCACTTCGCCCGTGCCATCGATCAGATGGTTTTCAATTTCGTGGGCAATGGCAACCTTGGGCCCAGCCGCTTTGCCAACGGACCCCGGTTTTTGGCGATCTAGCGGGTTACAGCACATCTGATGGGCCGCCTCGGTCATGCCATAGGCTTCGATCACGGGGGCGTTGAATGTCTTGTTTAATGCCTCCATCACCTGCGCGGGCAGTGATGCCGAGGATGAGCGCAAGAACCGCAGTGGAATATCGGCAATCACATCAGCATTGCGTGTGGCGCGTGATAAAATCGCCTGATGCATTGTCGGCACAGCCGTGTACCATGTGGGGCGCGCTTGCGTCATCATGGTAAAGAAATTCATGGCGTTGAACCCTTCTGTACAATAAATGGATCCACCTGCTGCAAAGGTGGCCGAAACGGCCGCGACCAATCCATGAATGTGAAATAGCGGCATAACATTAAGGCAGCGATCATCCGGCGTCAGCGCCAAAGACTGCGCGATATTTTGCGCCGATGCCGCGACATTAGATTGCAGCAATGGTACGATTTTGGGTCGTGATGTTGTCCCGGATGTGTGCAATATCAATGCAATATCATCAGCAGCAGGGCTGCTTGGGCTGGCAGGGTTTGCCTGTGGGCCATGCAATGAAAATTCGCCTGCCCGTGATTTGGCAACCAAGCGAATGATCATCAACCCCAATTTTTGGGCCGCGGCTAAGGCAGGCCCATCATAGGTGTCCGGCAGAATGATCGCCTTGGCGCTTAAGTCATCAAGATAGAATGCGAATTCATCTTCGCGGTAGCTTGGGTTCAATGGCGCCGTTGTGGCCGCTTGGGCCACACAGATAAACGCGGATGCCATATCTGAGCCATTGGGCAAAACGATCGCAACACGGTCTTTGGCGGATACCCCAAAACTGCGCAACGCATCTTGGACGGTTTTCGCTTGCTGGCGCAAACCAGCATAACTTAGCCATTCCCGGCCCGGTGCGCCCAAAGCAGGGGCCGCATCTGGATGTTGGGCGATCAGATCTGATAATGTCGTTTTCATTGGAACGCTCCTTATGAACTTTTGTTCAGCTTTGGCCGCTTGCTGGGCACATGCAAACGGTGTTTCGTTTTAGAAAAGATTGCCGAGACGACAGGCAACACAAAGAAAATCGCAGATAATACAATGAAGGTTGCCGAAAGTGGCCGTTCGATGAATACCAAGATGTTGCCTTGCTCTGAAATCAGGCTTTGGCGGAAACTTTTTTCCATCAACGGCCCCAAAACCAAGGCCAGAACCAGCGGCGCAAGGGGATATTCAGCCTTGCGCAGAATATAACCGCCGACACCAAAGGCAAAAATTAACCAAACATCGTGCATTTTTTGCGATGGTGCAAAGCCACCGACGATACAAAGCACCACAACCAAGGCACATAGCACCGTAAATGGCATCCGCAATGCCCACACGAACACTGGGATCAACGCAATGTTTACGATCACAGCTGCAAAGTTGGCGGTGTACAAGGATGAAATCAAACCCCAGACAAAATCGGGTTGTTCAATAAACAACATCGGGCCGGGGACCAGCCCCCACATCACCATACCACCAAGCAGCAGCGCAGTTGTTGGCGAGCCAGGAATGCCAAGCGTCAGCATGGGCAACAAACTGCCCGTAGATGCCGCGTTGTTGGCGGTTTCAGGCGCGGCGACGCCTTCGATGTTACCTTTGCCAAATGTATCACGCTTTTTCGAGAATTGTTTGGCCAAACCATAAGACATCAGTGCGGCTGGTGTGGCGCCAGCTGCGGGCAACATGCCCACAAAAAACCCCAATAATGATCCAAATGACATGGTTTTCCACAACTGGTTCATACGCTTTAACCCAGCCCAAAGTTCACGCAGCGATATTTTGGCAGGTGTTACAGTCGGCGTCGTTTTAGATGTTTCAATGGTATACAGGATTTCACCTAAACCATAGGTTCCGATGGCCAATACCAAGAATGAAATTCCAGAATAGAACCCTGGCAAATCACCAAAAATCAGGCGTGGTTGACCGGATATCAGATCCAGCCCAACACTGGACAGCACAAGCCCCAAGCAAATCATCATGATGGTTTTCAGCACATCATCCCCGCCCAGTCCAACAAATGTTGTAAAGGCAAGCAGAACCAAGGCAAATTCCTCGGCCGGGCCAAAGCTAAGTGCGACATCCGCCAATGGGGCCGCAAACAGCGTAAACAGTACAACTGATATTGTGCCACCCACAAATGATGCGACGGCTGCGGCGATCAGCGCAAGGCCCGCTTGGCCCTGTTGTGCCATGGGTCGGCCATCAAATGTCGTGGCCACAGCGGTGGATGCACCGGGTATCCCCAGCAAGATCGCTGAAACAGCGCCCCCATACATGGCCCCATAATAAATAGCCGCGAGCAAGATTATAGCAGATGTCGGCGGTACGATGAAAGTCAGCGGTAAAACAATGGCAACACCATTGACCGACCCCAAACCAGGCATCGCGCCAATGAACAGTCCTGCCGTGACCCCCAGTATAACGATAAACAGATTAAGCGGCGACAAGGACGTAGCAAAGCCATCCGCCAAAAGCGATAGAAGTTCCATAGAAAGACCTCGAAAACCTAGAAGAAGATAGCATAAAGTGGGACAAAGAACGGCTCTGTTATCCCCTTGGGCAGTAAGATTTTTAGCGTTACTTCAAAGAAGAAGAATAACCCCACAGGCGTCAGCAACGATAATAATACTGATAACGTCCAGCTGTGCTTGCCAAAAATTTTAGTGTACCAAAACAAAAATGCTGGCAATGCAAGATAGGCCCCAATGATCGGTATCAAAGCAATCGTAACAGCGATTGAGGCAATTACAGCAAGCAACGGCTTGACCATCGTTTTGTCAAACTCAATGTCCAAGCTGGCTTCGCTGCCGGCAGGGCGTACAAACACACCAATACCGCAAATCAATATTATCAAAGATCCCCAAAACGGGAATGCGCCACCACCTGGACCACCTGTTTGGCCATTCCAGCCGATTGGCAATAAAATTGCGTGGCTCATAATATATAATGCAAGCGCAACCAATCCGCCTGCAACAATGCGATCAAAACTCATTTTTATACACCTGTTGAATGTTGGTCCGGCACTTGGCCGGACCATTTATTTTTGTTTTGCTTTGTTTTGCTTACTCTAGCGCTGCCAGAATTGTGCCGTGCTTGGAACGCTCATCCAAGAAATATGCCTGCAGCTCGTCGCCAGTCATCATATCCGACACCAGCGCTTTGCTTGATGCATATTCTTGCCATTCAGCTGTTTGACCCAACTTGACCAACATATCGGTGTAAAACTCGACTGCCTCTGCGGGCATTCCTTTGGGTGCCACGAACGACCGCTGCATCCAATAAACAAGGTCATGTCCCAATTCACGGGCCGTGGGAACATCAGGGAATACATCCAAGCGCTCGGGCGTGAACGCAACGATTGGGCGTACTTTTCCAGCTTGCCAGAAACCCATCTGCTCGGCCGGGTTGTTCACAGTCGCATCGATGTGATTTCCAACAAGGTTTTTAGCAACCGTTCCGCCCCCTTTAAAGGGAACATATGTGTGGCGAATGCCAAATTCTTTTTCCAGCATAGCTGTCACAAGGCTGTCCTCTTGGCCAGTACCTGTGCCACCCATTTTCCAGCTGCCACCTGCTGCCTTAACGGCGGCGACGTAATCATCCAGTGTCTGAATATCGCTGTCTGCATTGACCCATAGTACAAAAGTATCCATGGCCATCCGCGCCAGTGGTGTGAATTCTTCGATGTCCACACCAATATCCGTGCGTAGCGGTGTTGTGTAATAGGAATTCAATGTCGCCATGATAACATGGGCATCACCTTCTTTATCTTTCAGGTAACGCAATGCCTCGGCGCCTGACCCGCCGCCTTTGTTTACGGGCAGAATGGGCATATTAGATAAGTTTTCTTTTTGAATAATTGATTGGAATAAACGTGCGATACGATCTGCGCCGCCGCCTTGCCCAGCCATAATAACCATTTCAACCGGCTTTTGCGGTTTCCAATCGGCGGCAAAACTTTGACCAGCACTTGCAAGCATTGCCACGGATGATACCGCAGCCAGTGTGAAACGACGTGTAACTTTGTTAATCATTTTTATTTCCTCCACGAAATTCGGATTTGCACCGCCCTCCCTAGACTGAAACAAACCACATGAATGTAATTAATGAACAATCTGAATGAAAAATTCGCAAGAAAATTAGTGTTGTGTTGTTTTTATTGATTGCAACAAACTGCATATTTGGTTAATTTGTTAATATGGAAAAAGTTTTTATTGGCCCCAAACTGAGGCAACTCAGGCACGCACACAACCAAACGCAAGCCGATCTTGCCAAGCTTATTGGTGTCAGCGCTGCCTATGTGAACCTGCTGGAAAACAACCAGCGCAGTTTAACAGTCAAGGTATTGATGTCATTGACAGAAATATATGGCCTGCAAGCACAAGATTTGGCAAAAACAGCCGAGGCAGATGACCTGGCATCGCTGCGCCTGATGGTCCGCGATCCAATGTTTATTGATACTGAGCCTGACCTGACGCAGTTACGCGCCGCACTGACGCATGCGCCACAATTCGTAGATCGTTTTAAACATCTTTACCAAGATTATCAGCGCTTGGCCGAATATCTGCAACAAAATTTACCCGACGATGGCACGGCCGCCGGCCAATCCAAAGGCGAGATGGGGATTTATGATTTTTTCAAACGCAACCGAAATTATTTTCCAAAGCTAGAAACCATTGCGAAAGAGATTCGCGAAAAGTTGGCAACAACCCAAGATGATTTATATTTCGCGATAAAAACCTATCTGACGGATCATCATGGCGTCAAAACCGAGGTTCTAAAACTTTCGCATAAAACGCACACTTTGATGAACTTTGACGATGCGGAAAAAACCGTTCACCTCTCTGAGGGCTTGGATGCCCCGAACCGAACGTTTCAATTGGCCTATGTCGTCGCCCAGATTGAAGCCACGCAAGATTTGCTGGCCTATGACATTAAACAATCAGATACCAAAGAACGCCTGACGAACGAATTATTGAACTATATCGCCGCGGCGATTTTAATGCCCTATGACGAAATCTGGACGCTGGCAAAAAAAACGCACTATGATATTGACCGCATTGCTGCGGGTTTTGGCGTCACATTTGAACAAGCCGCCCAGCGCTTGACCACCCTACAGGCCAGTGGAAAACAGGGCATACCGCTGTTTTTTATTCGCCTTGATCGTGCGGGGAATATCACAAAACGCATCAACCCAATCAACGCCGCGCTGGCGGATCTGGGCGGTCGATGTGCGGTTTGGAACATCCATAGCGCCTATCAAAACCCGGATGTGGTGACCACACAGATGGTAGAATTGGCAGATGGAACCCGATACGCCACATTGGCACGAACCACACACCGGTCGGTTTATTCGCGAAAAACCCAAGACAGACGTATGATTGTTGTGTTGGGGTGCGACATCAATTTTGCAAAGGATATTACATATTTTGATTCAGCGAACGCGCCCTCTGACTATAAAACGACACCAATTGGGCTAAGCTGTCAGACCTGTGCATTGCAAAAATGCGCCCAACGGGCCCACCACCCTGTGCATGTCCGCCTTAGCTTTGACCCGCATCGGCGCGGCGCGACACGTTACGAAAACTAACAAAGTTAAAACACGCCTGCGTAACGGCGGTGTCGTTAAACGGCGTCTGCGGCCAATGGCAGGGACAAGACAAATGACACCGATCCATTTTGGGTTAATGTGACCGTACCGCGGTGAATTGACATGATTTCCGCAACAATGGACAATCCCAAACCTGCACCTTTACTGTTTATGCATTGTGCGAACCTGTCGAACAGTGATGATGTTTCGCGCGCAGGAATGGGCGCACCATTATTTTCCACATCTATTTCAACATGATCAGAATGCACCCGAGTGCGGAGTTTAATCGTCGTTAATTGTGCCCCCCCATGATCCAAGGCGTTGGCAACTAAGTTAAAGATTGCCTCTTGGATCAGGATGTCATCGATTTCGACAAATGCCGTCCCCTGATCTGGCAAGAATTCAAACGTCACGTCATGCTGTAATGTTTTCAACGCCGCCGGTTCAATTATTTTGTGCAAAACGGCATGCAAATCGATCAAGCGCAATTTATGTTCGACGCCTTTTATACGTTCATAAGACAACATTTGGTCCGTCAACCGCGCGACCCGACGAATTTCACCCAACAATTCATCCGCACGTTCTTTGGTATCTGTTTCATTTTTCGCATGAACAATCGCATAGGCCATGGAATGCATCGCCGCGATTGGGTTGCGCAATTGATGGGCCGTATTCGAAATCAAATTGTCCTTGGACCGATTTGCTTCATTCAATTGAAAAAACAGATCGTTTAATCGTGCCACAATGCCCTGCGCCTCAATGGGAATGCGCCGTTCAATTGGACGAAGATCCAAATTTGATCGCTTTATGATCGCCGCCTCAAGGTCTCGCAAAGGCCGCAAACCAAACCGGACACCAAAAAACACCAACCCCGCCACGCTTAATACAATCAGCCCAGTCAAAATCCCGGCCTGACTTGCCATACGTTTGGCAAACGCTTGGCGCGGTTCAAGAGGTTGCCAAACCGTTACAACCGATGCCCCAGTAATACCACCGATCGATACATTTTCTGCCAGTCTTGCGGCCCGCACGCTGCGACCTAGGTGTGTGGCATCAAAAACAATCGGGATATCAAAACTTAACGTATCCGCATCGCGCACCACGGGCGGGGATGAATACCCCGTTACAAAACTGCCGTCCGGACCGTAGACATGATAATATAAATCACCACCCGACGCATTTTTCAGTAAACTTGTGGTGGTTCGCGACAGGCTGTCCCCGCCTGAATTTGCGACATCGCGCGAAACGGCCAGACATAGCATCACCAAATTGCGGTCAAAAATACTTTCGGCTGTTTTGCGCGCAGATTCAAACCGCATATACACAGCAAGCATCGAGACCAGGATCAGCGGCACTAAAATCAAGACCAGCAGTCTGATCCGCAATGATCCGTTCAGCAGGCTCATTTAGGCAGGTCCATCGTGTACCCCAACCCCCGAGCAGACCGGATCATAACATTAAAATCAGCCAGTTTTTTACGCAGACGTGACACATATACCTCGACCACCTTTTCATCAACATCTGCGCCGACGCCGTAAACGAAATCAGCCAGCTGCGATTTCGTCACCAAAGTATTTTGACGATCAAACAAACATTCAAACACGGCCAATTCACGTCGTGGCAAGGGAATATTTTGATCATGCGCGAACAGTTGTCGCGTCGATTTATCATAGGTTAATTCCCCGAATTCGAAACGTTCCCCTTCGACCTTGGATTTACGACGTGAAATCGCGCGGATGCGCGCGTCCAATTCGTCCATTTCAAATGGTTTTACCAAATAATCATCTGCACCTGCATCCAAACCACGCACGCGATCGCTGACCTCTCCGCGGGCAGTCAATAAAATTACGGGCGTCATAATTTTTGATGCGCGCAATCGTTGCAGCAGCGTCAGTCCGTCAATGGTTGGCAGATTAATATCCAGCACAATGATATCTGTTTCCTCTTGCAGCAAGAAATCCAATCCAGCCTGACCGTCATGCAGCATATTCACCGCATGTCCCTGATCCACAAAACAATGCGCGATACCATGTGCTAGACCAACATTGTCCTCGATGACTGTAATCCGCATTTTTTTACCTTATGAAAGTTTCACGCAAGTTTGATCGATCATAGTGCAAGAATCAACACACTGATTATGTGTTTCGAATTCTTTCGGCCACATGATCAAACTTGGGAGGAGAGACCAATGTTTAACACAAAATTCACACGCCGCGCAGCAATCGCATTGGCGGCATCATTGTCAATCGCAGCACCCGCTGCTGCTGACGTTGATATGTCAGGCAAAACAGTTGAATGGATTATTCCATTTTCTGAAACTGGCGGGTCCGCAAAATGGGCAAACTTCTTTGCGCCCCTATTGTCCGAAGCATTACCAGGCAACCCAACAGTCGTGGTCAAGTTCATGCCAGGCGCAGGGTCAACCAAAGGCGCCAACTGGTTCCAAGAACAAACCAACGGTGACGGCACCGTCATGTTTGGATCATCAGGATCAACACAATTCCCATATTTGTTGGATGATCCACGCGTGCGTTATGAATACAAAGACTGGAATCCAGTCATGGCATCCGGCACCGGCGGCGTTGCATATCTGAATGCAGAAGCTGGCGCAAAATTTGACGGTAGCGCCAATAACCTGAAAGACATGACATTCATCTATGGCAACCAAGGCGCAACAGGTCTGGACCTGATCCCATCCTTGGCATGGGATATGTTGGGCATGAATGTTGAACACGTTTTGGGCATCAAAGGCCGCGGAGATGGTCGCAAAATGTTCGAAAGCGGCGAAGCGACAATTGATTACCAAACATCGTCATCATACCTAAGCGGATCGATGCCTTTGGTCGAATCCGGCCAAGCGGTACCAATGATGACTTGGGGCGCGCTGGACGACGATGGCAACATTGTTCGTGACCCAACATTCCCCGATCTGCCAACATTCAAAGAGGTCTGCGAAGCAACAGACGGATGTGAAACATCTGGGGTAAAATGGGACACATGGAAAGCATTCTTTGTGACCGGCTTCCCGCTACAGAAAATCGCATTCTTGCCAAACGGCACTGATCAGGAAATCATCGATACATTCAGCAATGCATTCGCAAAAATCAAGGCACGTCCTGATTTCGCTGAAATTTCGGCCAAGCGTTTGGGCAAATACCCCATGCATACCGGTGTGAAAGCCAAAAACGCCCTAAGCGATGCAATTACAGTCGAAGCAGATGCCAAGACATTCGTAAAAGGCTGGCTGAAAGAAGATTTCGGCGTCGATCTGCAATAACTTCAAAGATTTATGAGCACCCCCGCTTGGGGGTGCTTTTGTAATTTTTGAAGTGGGGAAATCATGGAACTTTTTCTAGATGCGATCCCAGCGCTGACATCTGCTTGGGCACAAATCCTTCAGCCCATGGTCTTGGGGTATCTTGCTTTGGGCGTCCTTATGGGGTTAGCCGTCGGAATATTCCCGGGCCTTGGCGGTATTGCTGGGCTATCGTTATTGCTGCCATTCATGTTTGGAATGGATCCTGTCCTTGGGCTTGCGTTAATGATTGGGATGATTGCCGTCATTCCAACATCTGACACCTTTGCATCTGTATTGATGGGGATCCCAGGGTCGTCAGCATCACAGGCCACCGTTTTGGATGGTTTCCCAATGGCCCGCAAAGGCCAAGCCGCGCGCGCCCTATCCGCAGCATTCGCATCATCATTGTTTGGTGGACTGGTTGGCGCTGCGTTTTTGACGATCTTTATTCTGGTTGCACGCCCCATCGTGTTAATGTTCAAAAGCCCAGAATTGCTGATGGTGTCTGTCTTTGGCCTGTCAATGGTGGGCATTCTAGCCGGTCGTATCGCGATCAAAGGTGTCGTCGCTGCGGGGTTGGGTTTGCTGGTTGGCATCATCGGCGAAGGCCCATTTAGCGGCGCCCTGCGCATGTCCAGCTATGATTACCCCTATTTTACAGATGGGCTGAAATTGGTCATTGTTGGTTTGGGTATCTTTGCGATCCCCGAGGTCATCGCATTGCTGCGCAAAGACAAAGCCATTTCAAACACTCAAAACTTGGGGGGTGGCTGGATACTGGGGATCAAAGATTGGTGGGCCAACAAATGGCTATCAATGCGGTGTTCCATTATTGGTGTTGTCGTCGGTGTCATTCCTGGGCTTGGTGGGTCAGTTGTCGATTGGATTGCCTATGGCCATACGGTTCAAACTGCCAAAGACAAGCAAAATTTTGGCAAAGGCGATGTGCGCGGTGTCATCGGACCAGAAAGTTCGAACAACGCAAAAGAGGGCGGAGGGCTGGTTCCAACACTGTTGTTTGGTATCCCAGGATCAGGATCAATGGCCATTTTTATCGGTGCATTGGCATTGCTGGGCAATGGCATTGACGTGGGCCCGATGCTTTTGGAAAATAACCTTGATTTTACCTATTCAATTGTCTGGCTATTGGCTTTGGCAAATGTCATCGGCACAGTATTGTGCATCGCATTGTCGGGTGGAATTTCCAAATTAACCAACATCCGTTTTGCATTGCTGGCGCCTTTCATCTTTATGGTAATCTCATTTGCTGCATTTCAAAGCGGCCAAGACTTGATGGATTTGGTTGTCCTGTTCGGTATTGGTTTCTTGGGGATCATGATGCGTCGATTTGATTGGTCGCGTCCGGCATTTTTGATTGGTTTTGTTCTGGCAACGCCAGTGGAAAATTATTCAAACAACGCGACCCAAATCGCCAATATCCGTTTCAGAGCAGGTTGGGAAAATGGTCTGTCATACGTCTTTTCACCAATCGTGATGATCCTGCTGGCGCTGACAATCGTATCGGTTGTCGTGGGACTGCGGCAAGCCAAAAACATTCTTGCCGAGGGCGAAGTACCATCCGGCGGCAAACGCGCACCACTGGTATTTTTATTGGTCATCATCGGGTTTATTGGTTATGCGCTGTTTAATGTGGGATCCATCCCTGATTATGCAGCAACCGACCGTGTGTTCCCATTTTTCGTGGCCAGCATTTCCATGATCGGCGCGCTGATTTTGCTGATACAAATGATGCTGGCACCCGAAACACATATCATATTTGCAGATCGTGAAAAATCATCAGAAGCGGCCGAATCCGAATTTGCCCTTTGGCCCACGCTGGCTTGGTTTGCGTTCTTGCTGATTTTAACATCCCTGACCGGGTTTATCATCGCACTTGCTGTGTTCTTGGTGTCTTTCTTAAAAATCCGCGCGGGATTGAATTGGGTCAAAACCGCCCTACTCTCAGGTTTCGGAATTGCATTCATGCTTGCAATGGCATGGGTGCTAAACCGCGACTTCCCTGCTGGGGTTTTGCAATCTTACGTCAACCTTCCATGGCCGCTTTCATGACACAAACATCTATACCTTTCATTTTCATGCGCGGTGGCACATCGCGTGGCCCCTATTTCAATCAGGCGGATTTGCCCACCGATCGTGATACACTGGCCAAAGTGCTGGTGGCGGCGGTCGGATCAGGGCACCCGTTAAACATTGATGGGATCGGCGGCGGTAACGCTGTGACGACCAAAGTGGCGATGCTGTCAAAATCAAATGATGATTGGGCCGATATTGACTATTTCTTTGCTCAAGTATCTGTCGACGATCAAACCGTTGATTTCAAACCGACCTGTGGCAATATTTTGTCTGGTGTCGCTTCAGCGGCAATCGAAATGGGGCTGTTCCCTGCGGATCAAGGTGAAACGACGATTAAAATCCGCGCTGTGAACACAGGCGCACGGGTGGTGGCACGCGTCAAAACAGACGGCAACCAAGTCCTGTATTCGGGCGATGTTGCAATCGATGGCGTTCCGGGCACAGCGGCCCCTGTAGAACTAAATTTCATGCAGGTTGCAGGATCATCGACTGGGAAATTTTTACCGACAGGCAATCTGGTCGATCGGTTCGATGGCATCGATGTAACCTGTATGGATGTTGCCATGCCTATGGTCATTGCCCGCGCTGCCGACTTTGGGCTGACAGGATACGAAACCTGTCAGGAACTGGACGAAAACACTGATTTTTTCGCGCGAATGGAACAGATCCGCATTCAGGCGGGCGCCGCAATGGGCATGGGGGATGTGACCAAATCGGTCACACCAAAATTTGGCATTTTGGCACCTGCTCGTGATGGTGGGACAATCGCGACACGATATTTTATGCCGTGGAAATCACATCCCACAATGGCCGTGACGGGCAGCCAATGCCTTGCATCGTGTGTTTTGACACCGGCAACAGTCGCGGACGGGTTGGCAAACGTGCCAGATCAGGGTCCAGTCAAGGTCACCTTGGAACATGCGATGGGGTCGATGGATGTCATCATTGATTTTGACATCACCGATCAGGGCTTTGAACATAGGTCCGCGGGTCTGCTGCGCACATGCCGCAAGCTGGCGGCGGGTAATGTTTTTGTTCCCGCAAACATTTGGGATGGGCAGTCATGAAAATCGCGATCCTTGATGATTGGTTTGATACCTTGCGGCATTTGCCATGTTTCGAAAAATTGGCTGGTCTGGACGTAACTGTTTTCAATGATCACCTTGATGATGAAAGTGCATTGGCCGACAGGCTGTCCGGTTTCGACGCCGTCACATTGTTTCGTGAACGCACGCCAATTACCGCCGAATTGTTGAAAGATCTGCCCAATTTGCGGCTGATTTCGCAGCGTGGCGTTTATCCGCATGTTGATGTTGCAGCCTGTACACAAAACGGCACGCTATTATGTTCCAATCTGAACAAAGGCAGCGCCCCAAGCTTTGCCGCGCCCGAACACACATGGGCTTTGATCATGGCCGCGATGCGTCAAATTCCCCAGCAGATGTCCAATATGCGGGCCGGCCAGTGGCAAATGGGTGTTGGCAAATCCCTTTATGGGCGCACACTTGGGCTCTATGGGTATGGACGGATCGCAAAGCGCGTTGAAACCTATGCCCAAGCCTTTGGTATGAATGTCATTTGGTGGGGGTCTGATGCCGGCCGCGCACGCGCGCAGGCAGACGGTAAAACCGTTGCCCCCAGTCGTGCAGCATTTTTTGCAAATTCAGACGTGGTTTCAGTTCACGTCCGTTTGGTTCCGGACACCCGATCCATCATTACCCCTGATGATTTCAGTGCAATGCAGCCGGGATCTGTGTTTGTGAACACATCAAGGGCAGGTTTGATCGAACCCAACGCATTGCTAGATGCACTAAACGCCGGGCGGCCGGGCATGGCTGCGATCGACGTGTTTGATGTCGAACCGATCACGGATGCAAACGATCCATTGATCAATCACCCGAATATCGTCTGCACACCGCATATTGGTTTCGTCACCGAGGACGAACTGGACCTGCAATTTGCAGATATTTTTGATCAGGTGGCGGCCTTTGCCGCAGGCAATCCCATCCACATGATCAATCCCGAAGTTTTGCAGGGATAAGTGCCGCAACAATTGGCGCACCAAGGATAACCACAAAAATCCGCAATAAATGGTGCGCTACAACAAATGTCATGTCGGCGCCAACGATCAATGCCAACACAACCAGTTCGGCTTGCCCACCGGGTGTCAACGACAACAGTGCCTCAATCGGTGGGGCCATTTCAAAAAAGGCGACAAACTCGACCACAGACGCTGTCAAGAGCAGCAAAATCACGCAAAATCCAAGTGCCGCCAACACGTCACGTTTAATTTCAAACCCAGTAATACCCACATATTTTGCACCAATCCCCATGGCCACAAAATATTGCGCGGCCCAAATGGCCTCTGCGGGGGGACGTGTGTGTAAAAAACCCAAAAGGCTTGCGATAGCCGCGAATATCAGTGGGCCCAAAATAGACGCCCCAAACATCCCAATCCGTTTTGCAGTCTGCCATCCACATAAACCGCAAAAAACCAAGATCGCCAGTTGGTCCATTTCAAACGTCGCGATTGGGGCACCTGGTGCCGTCATAAGGTTCGCGTTCCAAAATGTGGTCAAAATCGCGGGCAGTGTCACAACAATAACCAAAACACGCGTTGCGTGGATCAGCGAAATTGATCGAACATTGGCGCCAGCCTCTTCTCCGAACAGGATCATATCTTGCAGACCACCTGGCATAGATGCGTAATAGGCGGTCGGAAAATCATACCCCAATAGTTTTTTGAAATAGATCACGCCAATCACCCCGATGGACATCGTCAGGATCGGAACAATCACCAGTGTGGACGCCATGCCAGACAATGACCAAAAAAATGCCGGGGTCACGGCGGCGCCGACGGCCACGCCCAAGATGGTGCGCATTCCATTGCTAAGCGGTTTAAACGCAAACAAATTTGCCCCCAACAGTGCCGCCAATAATGATGAAAAAATAGGGCCAAACAACCATGGCAATGGCAAGGCCAGCATCAAAAACACCCCTGCCCCACCAAGGGCAATCAGGTGCGAAAATATGAACCTACGCAATATCACGATAAGCCTTTAGGCGATGTGCCAAAGATGTTTGCATATGGACCCGCATCGCCGAGGCAGCAGCTACGCCATCGCGATCACGCAACGCCTGAATAATATCCACATGCTGTTTATAAACAATTTCGATACGTTGTTTTGATTCAAGTGTCGTTTTGCCCAATAACATCAGCGTATTGGACAAATCATTATAGCAATGGGTCAAAAACTGATTTCTTGCAGCATCCACAATGCATAAATGAAACTGGCGATTGATCTGGGCCACGTTGAAAATGTCGTCTGATGCGGCCATATCATGATTCAATGCATCCAAAGTGGAAATTTCAGCAACAGACGCATGCTGCGCCGCCATTTCGGCCGCGGTCGTTTCCAAAACAATGCGCATTTCATACAGTTCGACCATTTCCTGCTGGCCCAACTTTCTGACAACTGCGCCAACACGCGGCATGTGGCGAACGATGCCTTCGGCCTCAAGCTTGCGGATTGCTTCGCGTATTGGGGTCCGGCTGACGCCAAATCTGGTGGCCAATTCTGTTTCCAACAGCCGTGTCCCGGGTTCGATTTGACCGTTTTCAATCGCTTGAATCAATTTATCGTATGCTGTCTGTGAATTTGACATTTTGTAACCTTGAAGTATCCGGTTAAATTGTATACACGTGGATACAATTTTAACAAGCACAAAAAATCAACACCAACCGCGATCAAGGTAGATAGATAGATGAAAAACAATCCCTCTGTGAATTTATCGCCAGATGTGTTGGTCATTGGGGGTGGAAACGCAGCCCTATGCGCCGCCATCACCGCGCGCAGAACAGGCGCATCCGTCGTTATATTAGAAGCTGCACCCAAAACATATCGCGGTGGCAATTCCCGCCACACACGTAATTTCAGATGTATGCATGACGGTCCCTTGGGTGTGTTGTCAGACAGCTATGGATTGGACGAATATTACCAAGATTTGCTGAAGGTGACCAAAGGCAACACCGACGATACATTGGCAAAAATGACAATCGAACAATCCCCAGATTGCTATGAATGGATGCAACAGCAAGGCGTTCGGTTTCAACCGTCACTGTCTGGAACGCTGTCGCTTGGACGCACGAATGCCTTTTTCTTGGGCGGGGGCAAGGCATTGGTGAATGCGCTGTATCGCACGGCTGAAACCTTGGGCGTAGACATTCACTATGACGCACATGTTGATCATTTGGATCGAATGGACAACAAAATTGAAACAGTTACGGCAACATTGTCCGGACAGCCCCACGTATTTACACCATGTGCTGTCGTGGTTGCCTCGGGTGGGTTTCAGGCCGATTTGGATTGGCTGGCCCGCGCATGGGGCCCCGCAGCCCAGAATTTTTTAATCCGTGGTACGCCGTATAATCGTGGCGTTGTCCTAAAGGATCTGTTGGACCAAGACATTGACAGCGTGGGTGATCCAACCCAATGCCATGCGGTTGCAATTGATGGGCGCGCGCCCAAATACGACGGTGGTATTGTAACACGACTGGATTGCGTTCCCTTTTCTGTTGTCGTGAACAAAGATGCGCAACGATTTTACGACGAAGGAGAAGACGTCTGGCCCAAGCGATACGCCATTTGGGGGCGCTTGGTTGCCGCTGAGCGCGATCAGGTGGCCTATGCCATTATTGATGCGCGATCTTTGAATTTATTTATGCCATCTGTTTTCCCCCCGATACAAGCCGACACCATCGAAGGTCTGGGCCAGCAGCTGGGTTTGAATACAACTGAGTTGCGCAAAACAATCGACGGCTTTAACGCCGCCTGCCAGGACGGGGCATTCACACCAACTGAATTGGATGGCTTGGCTACAACGGGAATTACGCCTGCCAAAACCAACTGGGCGCGGGCGATTTCACAGCCGCCCTTTTACGCCTATGAACTACGGCCCGGCGTTACCTTTACCTATCTGGGGTTAAAGGTAGATGAAACAGCCCAAGTTCAATCGCAGAGCGGCGCCATTGAAAACCTATGGGCCGCCGGCGAAATTATGGCGGGATCTATTTTGGGCCAAGGATATCTGGCCGGTTTTGGCATGACCATTGGAACCGTATTTGGTCGGCTAGCAGGACAAGGGGCAGCAAACTATGTCAAATGAAACAACAACCGAAGCCCGCCGCCAAATCGAAATTTGCAACGCCTGTCGATATTGCGAAGGGTATTGTTCGGTATTTCCCGCCATCACATCGTCGCGCGCGTTTTCCGACGGCGATATTACCCATCTTGCCAATCTGTGTCATAATTGCCGTGGCTGTTATTATGCATGCCAATATACCGCGCCGCACGAATTTGACCTGAACTTGCCCAAAATTCTGGCCGAAGTGCGCCATGATAGTTGGGTCCAACATTCATACCCCCAAGCCCTAGGTTCAGTGATCAATACATCGGGAATGGGTATCGCAGCCCTTTTTGTATTTTCGCTGACTGCGGTATTTTATGCGATCATGCATTTTGACCTGGGTCATGGCGATGGGTTTTATGCCTATATGTCGCATTCTGTGATGGTCGCAATTTTTATGCCCGCATTTTTATTCCCCTTGATGGCAATGGGTATATCCCTGACTAGGTACTGGCGCTCTATCGGGTCCCCTGTTGTGACATTGCGTGATTTTGCAGCAGCGATCACATCTGCTGGCAAACTGAAAAACCTGACAGGTGGCCATGGGGATGGATGCAATTTCGAAAATGAGGATGCGTTTACACCCTGGCGCAAATATTTCCACCACTTCACACTTTATGGGTTTTTACTGTGTTTTGCATCGACGTCCTCAGCCACGCTGATGCATTATATCCTGGACATGTCAGCCCCATACGGACCATTTAGCCTGCCCAAAATCTTGGGCGTCCCAGGGGGGATCATGCTATGCATTGGAACCGCGGGATTAGCCGTTTTAAAAACCAAAGCAGATCCAAATTTAGGGGCAGCTAAAGTGTGGGCAGGCGAAATGGCATTTATAGTGCTGTTGTTCGCAGTCAGCGCCTCTGGCCTTGCGCTATATTGGCTGGGTGACAGTGATCTGATTGACGTCCTGTTGCCGCTACACCTAGCTGTCGTTTTCACCCTGTTTCTGATGATGCCGTATTCGAAAATGGTACATGGATTTTATCGACTAGCCGCACTGACCCGCGATGCCGCCGATGTTCG